>DATMNI010000352.1:0-51480 GCA_035570275.1 Candidatus Acidiferrales bacterium
AGGGGAGCCTTCCATTGCTCTCTATCGTGGCATGAGATCCCCAGCTTGTCCAGCCTTTTCTTTCAGGGTGACCGGACGGGCCAGATTTGTTCGCGCTTAACCGCTAATCAATTACCAATCGGTTCTCAGGGGACGGTGGCTCGGGAATAACCGCTGAGCTCAATGAGCCGTTTGGTGTAGCCGTGGATGTTGCGGGAAATGTCTACATCTCGGACTCTGGCAACCGCCGCATTCGCAAATTGGCGCTCACGGGCACAATCCAGACCTTTGCGGGCAATGGTCTTACACCTCCGAACCCCGGTTTTGCAGGAACCCCCACCATCGACGGGAATCCGGCTGTGGGCACACCCATTTCGCCCCTCGCGTCGGTAGCCCTGGATGCGGCCGGCAACCTCTACTTTGTCAGTGAAGACCAATTCGGCTTTGTTGACATTGATAGAGTGGCGCCGGACGGTTCTATCTACGGTGGTTTGCTCGGCAACGCTTGTTGTGTCGCGCATGAGCCACTGGAACTACTTGATGGCTTAAGGCTATTCAGCGGTTTTGGCATCGCTGTCAGCGCCGCAGGTTACCTCTACTGGGCCGATGACTTCGATTTCACGGTAACTAGCATCTCAACCGTGACTCGCGCCTGGAATTATAATATTGGAAATGATCTGAATAGGCCATCCGGCGTTGCGGTAGACGTCGCCGGCAACCTCTACATTGCCGACTCCGGTAACTATCGTGTCCAAAAAGTAACTCCCTTCGGCGCCGTTGTCACGACGATTGCAGGTAACGGCAGCCCGGGCTACTCGGGCGATGGAGGACCCGCCACCAGTGCATCGATTGGGGCGCCGCATGGGCTGGCAGTCGATTCCGCCGGCAACCTCTACATCTCCGACCTGGGCAACAACGTCGTTCGGAAGGTGGTTCCAGATGGCACCATCACGACCGTGGCGGGCAATGGAACACGCGGATTCTCCGGTGACGGTGGACCCGCCACCAATGCGTCGCTCGCGGGCCCGTATGGAGTAGCAGTCGATTCCGCCGGTAACCTCTATATCGCCGACTCCGACAATAACCGGATTCGCAAAGTTCTTGCCAGTAAGCCCGGCATCGCAGTCTCCACCAGTAACCTGACCTTCGACGGCCAAAGCCTCGGCGCCCTTCCGCCTGCGAAGAACTTCAATGTAGCCGCGACCATTCCCGGCGTGCCCTTTTCAATTGTTGTCAGCCCGGCCGCCAGCAACTGGCTGTCAGTCTCGCCGCTAAACGGCGTGGCGACGCGCCAGATAGACGTGGTCGCCGACCCTACCCATCTCACTCCCGGAACCTACCAGGCCACCATCACTATCAATGCTCCGGATGCCAAGCCCGCGTTTACCACCGTCAACGTAGCGTTCACGGTAGCGCCCAGTGTTGCGCCACTTCTCGCGCTGGACAACCAGAGCCTGTCCTTTTCCCTCCCGCGTGCAGGCTCGGCTCGGAGTCTGCCGCTGACCATCTCCAATGCCGGGGGAAATACGTTGAACTTCACAGCCGTTGCTGCCACCAGCACCGGCGGCGCATGGCTATCGATATCTCCAGCGGTCGGCTCTGCGCAGCCGAGCCATCCGGCCTCTCTAACCGTGACCGTCAATCCCGCCGGGCTCGCGCCCGGCACGTATACGGGGCTAGTTATGGTGAACACGGCGAGCGGCAACGCCTCCGTGCCGGTCACCTTGGCGATCAGCACGCTGGACCAGGCCATTGTGCTCTCGCAGCGGGGATTATCGTTCACCGCGGTGGTCAACGGCGGCGTCGTGCCGCAGCAGGGTTTCTCTGTGTTGAATATCGGCTCCGGTTCGGTTGCCTGGACCGTTTCGACGTCGACACTCGCAGGCGGGGCTTGGCTACAGGCTGCACCGGACAGTGGGAACGCCATTAGTGCGGTGCAGTCCTCCTCCCCCTTGGCGGTGAGCGTCAACGCGGCCGGCTTGGTGGCCGGAAGTTACTACGGCATCGTCACTGTCACTGCTCCATCGGCTGCCAACAGCCCCCAGGTGCTGACGGTTTTCCTGCAGGTGCTGCCGTCTGGCACTGACGTCGGTGCCGTGGTCCAGCCTGGAACCTTGCTCTTCACGGCGCAGGCGGGTAGAGAATCTCCTGGTTCGCAGACCGTGCAGGTCTATAACATCGCTGCCAAAGCCAAGAGTTTTCACGCTGCTGTGACGGCAGACCAGGGCCTCTCCTTCGTCGTCCTGCCCACCGATGCCCTGCTCGATCCTCAACAACCGACTCAAATCGTGGTCCAGCCATTCACCAATGGGCTTGCGTCCGGTGTCTACTCGTCTGTTTTGACCTTGCAGTTTAGCGACGGGCGGGTGAGCCGCGTGAACGTGAAAGTGATCGTTCTGAGTGGGGGTTCGGGCGTTTCCGGAAGCGTCGCGCACTCGACGAGGACGAAGTCTGCAGGCCCTTTCGATTCGTCATCATGTACGCCCACCAAACTGTTGCCCGCCCTGACTACTCTGGCTGACTCCTTTCAAGTATCGGCAGGATGGCCAGTGGCGCTGGGGGTCAGCGTGAGAGACGATTGCGGCGCGCCCTTGCAGTCCGGTTCGGTGACGGTGCGTTTTTCCAACGGCGACCCTCCAGTGGTGATGCAGTCATTGCAAAACGGCCGATGGGAAGGCACTTGGCCGACCCGAAGCGCGTCGCTCTCGCAGGTAACCCTGAAACTGCACGCCGAGAATCCACAAATGCAAATTGCAGGCGATCAGCAGGTTTCGGGCGATTTGCAGTCGCAGCAGCAGCCGCCGGTGTTCGAACAATCGGGGATTGTGAGTGTGGCAGGGGGGCCTTCATACGTTGCCGTTGCGCCCGGGGGCGCGATCTCGATCTACGGAGACCGCCTGGCGGAGAGCGCCGCGTCGGCACCGTCTTTGCCCCTGCCGGCGTCACTAATGAATACCCAGGTATTCATGGCTGGCTTGAAACTGCCGCTGTTTTACGTCAGCCAAACGCAGGTAAACGCGATAGTCCCGTACAGACTCAATGTGAACACCCCGCTCCAGTTGCTGGTGCAGCGGGGTTTGACCTACTCGCTGCCCGTTTTGGTAAACGTGGCACCGACGCAGCCGGCCATCTTCAACACCGGCTCTCCTCAATTTGCCGGGTTGATTTACGCCTATCCAACCGACGGGAGCGCACCCTACCCGGTCACACCGGTCACACCGGCGCGCGCCGGTTACACCGTCGAGATGTTCTGCTCCGGCCTGGGTGCGGTAAATCCCGCTGTGCCAGACGGGTCGCCACCGGGTTCTCAAAACTCGATCACCACGAACACGCTGCAAGTGCTAATCGGAAACCAGGCGGCGCAAGTGAGCTTTGCAGGATTGGCACCGGGGTTTGCCGGGCTGTACCAGGTGAATGCCATCGTTCCTCAGAGTGCAGGCACAGGCGGAGCAGTCGCCGTGTCATTGAGTATCGGGGGTCAAATCAGTCCAGAGGTCACCATGGCGATTCAGTAACTGCAGTATGACTGGGTTTTACCCTTTACGCGTGCGGGACTTTATATTGGTCTTCTCGTCAAGGCACAACACCACTTCGTTGGCCCACAGGGGGCGGCTGTAGAGATCGCTGAGATGCCACACCGCATCCCGAAAGGCGGCGTCGCGCGGAACCTTGGGCGACAGCCATAGATGATGACGCCAAGGCTTGAGCCGATGATCCATGAGGATGCGCCGGACACTTTGCGCCGAGATTCTGTCCGCCACGTTCTCAGCTACCAACTGTTGGCGTCCTCCAGGTGGGTTTTCTTCCTCGCCGGCCTAGCTGGGCCGCAGGGCTGCCTACAGTGGGGCCACTATCCCTTTATCCTGCTAACTAAACAATTTGAGAAGGGCTCCGGCCAACAGGGTGGCGTGCTCCTTTGCGCGTTGGTCCACACGAATCCCGTGCGAACCCCAGTCCGCGATGTGCAGTTTCCGGCGCCATCCACGGCAAGTTGCTTCGGAATGGTCAAGGCTGCCGCAGCTGCCGCTCACTTCCCGTGGTAAATTTAGATTATGGGACTACATTATCTTGCTTTTACGAGGAGGATCCGCCATAGACACTAAGGGCAACCAGGAGCCCTTGCCAGGAATGACCGCCATCCCAACCGTCGCGACATCCGCTGCCGAAAAGGCTCCTCAACACATCGACTACTCAGGAATTCTGCTCAAAGAACGCTACCGAGTGGTTAAGGAACTTGGTAGGGGTGGCTTTGCGACTGCCTATCTTGCTTACGACGAAGAGCTTCTTTCGAAGGCGGTGGTGGTCAAAGTCCTGCATACCCTTATTGCCGATCAGTGGCTTCTGCGGAAATTCAACCAGGAAAAAGAGGCACTCGCACGCATTGATCACCCGGGTGTCGTCGCGGTTTTGGACGCAGGGCAGACACCTCAAGGGACCCCCTTTTTGGTGATGCAATATGTGGATGGTGTGACCCTGCGAAGTCTCATCTGCCCAGACGGGATGCCTCTTAGCCGGGCTGGGGAGATCTGCCGGCAGATCGGTAGCGCGCTGCAGGCCGCGCATGACAAGGGAATCTGCCATCGCGATATGAAACCGGAGAACATCATGATTCAGGTCTGCGACAGCGAGGACCGGGTCCGCTTGATCGATTTCGGCATCGCCGGGATCGCCAATTCGCTTTACGACTCTGCCAACCAATCCACGCGGATCGCGGGCACGTTCCGTTACATGCCCCCGGAACAACTCGAAGGGAAGGTCTGCTCACAGAGCGATATCTACTCATTCGGCGCCGTGGTATACGAAGTGCTCACGGGACGGCCTCCCGTCGAGTCTCCACTGCAACTGATCGCGATGGGCGTGGATGGCCTCAAAGTAAGACCTCGGAATCTGCGGCCGGAAATACCAGAGACGGCCCAAAGCATTATCTTGAAAGCTCTCTCTTTCAACGTCGAACAGCGGTATGCCAGCGCGCGAGAGATGGGCGAACTTCTGGCGGACTCTCTGCATGCCGCGCGAACGCCAAAGGCCGCGGCTGAAGCTGGAATCCGGCCAGAGAATCCAGACGCGAGGCGGCAGCCTGCCGGGGAACACCTCGAAATCGCACACGTTCTGTTCATGGACTTGGTCGCATACTCGACCATCCCCATGGAGGAGCAGCGCGAGCGACTGCAGAGTCTGGAAGACGTTGTCCGCCATGCGCCGCATTTCATCCAGGCGGAGCGTGACAAAACCGTGATCGCCCTGCCGACCGGTGATGGGATGGCTCTGGTCTTCTTCGGTGACCCCACGGTGGCGGCCCAGTGCGCCTTGGAGATTGCGGAGGCAATCCGAAAGCAACCACTTCTGCAGCTACGAATAGGTTTGCACAGCGGCCCGGTTTATCGGGTAGCCGATATCAATAAGAACCTGAACGTTTCGGGGGGTGGGATCAACGGAGCCCAACGCGTGATGGACGCCGGCGACGCTGGACACATTCTGGTCTCCTCCGGACTGGCGGACGTGCTGGCGCAGCTCGGGCAGTGGCGAGGTTGTCTCTCGGACCTCGGCGAACACGACGTTAAGCACGGTGTCGTGGTTCGTTTCTACAACCTATGCAGCCAGGACGCCGGCAACCCCGCCTGGCCCTCCAAATGGTCAAAGCCGCCCCAGCGGGCGGCACTTGACAGCCGCCGGAGAATACTCACAGGAGGGGCGGTGGTTCTGCTGGGCGGGGCGGCCACCGCCCTTATTCTGCGGCTAAAGCAAAACGACAAACCGCCCGCGGCTGCCCAACTGGCGTTGAACTATTTCATTACGGTGCAACGGTACAAGAACGGCAAGCCGTTGCGGGATCCGTCGCAGCTCGCCGGCGAGATGCTGTTCCAGGAAGATTTCCGGATCGCGGTCAACGTGATCCCGTCGCAAGCCGGCTGTCTATACGTGCTCAACGAAGGACCGCTGGAGGACGGCGCCATCAGCATCAACGTGATGCACCCGCAACCCGGCGCCAAAGCGCAGCTTGCCACCGGGCAGCCGGTGCGGATTCCCGCAAAAGAGTGGTTCGTGTTCGATCAGGGCGCAGGGACGGAGAAACTATACCTCGTGTGGAGCGCGGAGCCGGTTGCGGTATTCGAAGCCGCCAAGGACCAAACGGATTTCGTAGTTAAAGGGGTGGTGGTCATCAAAGGCGCAGCGCGGCTGGCGCCGCTTCGGGCGGCGTTGGCGAAATACTTGATTCCCCCCACGCAGATTCGCAAAGACGAAACCACTCGGATGACGATTCTCTCCTCGACGCAAGAGGTTCTGGTCCACCTCATCCAGCTGGAGCACCAATAGCGTATCTACCAGTAGCGTATCTTAATGATGGCGAGGCGCACGAGATGAGAAGAGGACTCATGTTTCCAATTATTTTCGCCGCAGTTGCCGCTCTGGCGCAGGAGGAATCCGTTAGGCAACTCTGGAACACGGAATTCCTGCAAAAGAGACCGGCTGCCAAGACCGCGGTGGAGCCTAACCGGATCAGCTATCGTCGGGTAGCGGATGCGGTGAAGCCCGAGACAGCCGGCGCGCCGGGCTTGGGAACCATGCTGGGCGTGACGCTTTGGCGGCTCCGCCTGGCCAAGCCGGCCGATGCGCCTGGGACGCGCTTGTTGGTGATAGAGCCAGCCGGAGACAAACGGGATATGATCCCCGAGCGCGTGGAAGCCAATACGGAGCTTGCCGAGGGCGATCACGTCCGCCTTACGGTGGAAGTACCCCACACCGGTTACCTCTACGTCATAGACCGCGAGCAATACCACGACGGCGCAATGAGCGCCCCGTTCCTGATCTATCCGAACCGCCTCACACGCCCCGGCGACAACGCTGTGGCCCCCGGCCGCTTGATCGAGATCCCGGATCAACGCGACAACCCTAACCACTTCACGGTCAAACCCAGCCATCCTGGCCAGAGGGCGGAAGTGCTTTCTTTGCTGGTGATGCCCGAACCCTGGTCCGGCCTGAAGATCGGCAACGATCCTCTGAAGCTCGACGCCGCCGTTTACGCCGACTTGGAAAAGAAATGGACCGTCCAAGCGGAGCGTTTCGAACTGAACGACGGCGCAGGAAAAGCTTGGACCGACACGGAAAAGCGCGCCGGCGCCGACGGGAAGACCAAGCTGACGCAAGACGATGCACCGCCGCAGACGCTGTACAGAGTCAAGGCGCAGTCCGGCAACCCTTTCCTGTTGCAGGTGCCCCTGCGCATGAAGCAGTGAATACCTATCGAACTGATATTGACACCGGCGGGCTGGTCCGCCCCGCCTGCGTGATCGCCAGCGGCACATTGTCACCCGGCGCGACCTTCGTCGGTACGTACGCATTCACCTGGTACAGTCCCGTGAAGCCCGGCGTCAGGCCACCGAAGAAAACCGGGGCATCCACGCCTCCGATACTTACCTTCACCGCAGCCTGCGTGTTCGAGAGCGGTGTAAATGGCGTCTCCGAGCCCGCTACCTGCCGCGGGTTCCCCAGCCCGGCATAGTAGATCACAGTCGCGTCGTATGCATGGGCCGGATTGTCCGGCCCCACAATCGCCTGCGTTCCATCCACCGCCACCTTCACCATGATTCCCAAGCCATGCCCAATCAGATCCTTTTCACGCTGCGAATGCGCCCGGGAACGCGCTCCAGAATGAGCAGATTCCCGGCGGGATCAAACCCAACCGCTACGGGTCCGCTCAAAAAAGACCTGCGTCGCCAGCTTTCCATCGCTGGACGAGTTGCCTCCCACCGCCAGCGACCGTGTTGATGACACCGTTGGCGTCGATCTCGGTGCCGGCCACGGTGGTGACGATACCCTGGCCAAAACTGGAAGCGCAGAGACTCAATGGCAGGCAAAACCATCTACTCATCATCATGATCTACGCACGTTTGTCCACGACAGGTTTACCACTCAATGCGGATCATCAACTGAATCTGGCGTGCCGTTTCGTTGAGCGGCAGCAGCCCGGGGAAACCCGTGGGCGCGGCCTTACGGCCAAATTGGGCGTAGCCGAAGCCGGTGGGACCGGAGTCCCCCAACAGCGGGTCGGGATTGCCCAGGTTGGCGTGGTTCAGGAAGTTGAAGGCGTCGGCGCGGAAATGCAGGCGGCCGGCTTCACCCAGCCACTGGAGTGGGATGGAGCGGTCCAGGGAAAGATCGATATTGAACAGTCCGGGGCCGCCCAGCGAATTGCGGCCTAGATTGCCGGCGCCGGATAAGGGATCGGCGAAGGCATTGCGGTTGAGCAGAAGCACTCCGCCGCCCGAGGCGCTAGGCTGGAAGATGGCGCCAGGATTCACGAAGTCGGCGCGCTGGTTGACCGCGCCGCCCGACGATGGCGACGAAGAATACACTGTATAGGGAAAGCCGGTGCGGAAACTGGCCAGCGTGGAAACCCGCCAGTCGCGCGCAATCCAGGTCCAGAGCGCATTTCCGCGCGGACGCGGCAGGTTCGCCGTCGCTGAAAGCACCACGTTCTGGCGCTGGTCGAAATCGCTGTTGCCGCGGTCGGCGCGGCTATTCCCCTGCAGCGTGAACGCGGCCGGCGCTTCGTAGGCCTGGCCTGAGGTAAGTCGCACGAATGCCAGGTCGAAGAAATCGCCGGCCAGCGGGGTGCTCTGGTTATCGATACTGTGGCTCCAGGTGTAGGCCGCCTGGAACTGCACCGCCGGCGTCCGGTAGCGGGCCAGCACTTGCAGCGCGCTGTAGTCCGAACTGCCCTGGTTGGCGCGGTAGAGTATCACCGGCAGCGCCGGGTTGTCGGCGAACCCGCGGTTTAACATGTCGGTGGTCAGCAGGCGGCGGCCCAGTGCCCCCGTGCCGTTGACTTCCACCGTCAGAGTTCTGGCAACCTGGTGTTGCAGACCCAGGAAAAAATTTTGCACGTAGGCGTTGCGCAAGCCCGAATCCACCCAGGTAATATTCGGGAAACCGGAATTGCCGCGCTGCAGCAGGTAGGTGGAAAGCTGTGCCAGAGCCAGAAAGTTGGTAGTGTCGGCGGGGATGTCGAAGTTGGCCAGCGCGCTATTGTTGAGCCCTGTGTTGGTCCACAGGTTGTCGAACGGGCGATCGTAGAAGATGCCGTAGCCCCCGCGCAGCAACAGGTTGCCATGGCCGCTCAGGTCGTAGGACCCGCCCAGGCGCGCGGCCCAGCCGCCGTTGTCGGACCTGTAGATCTGCTCCGATCCCCCGCTCGGCGTGACCAGCGTGCCCGCGGCAATGCGCGCGGAGAGTGTCGATCCCGTGCCTGGTTGAAACAACGCGTCCTTTACGGCCCCTGTATTGGTAGGAGCGCCGAAGTTTTCGTAGCGCAGCCCATAGTTGAACACCAGGCGCCGCGTGACCCGGAACGTGTCCTGTGCGTACCACTGGAACTGGTTGTAGCGGTAAGTGCTGTCGTATCCGGGAAGCCGGTAGGCAGGCAACGCCCCGCGGTCCAGAACCGTCGAGAAGCTGGAGGGCGATCCCGTCGCGAACTGGAGCACGGTGTCAAAGGTATAGCGCCCATCGCGCCCGGCAGTCAGAGCGCCGTCAATGCCCCGCAACAGGAACCCACCGCCGAACTGCATCAGGTGCCGCCCGCGCGACCATACAACCCCATCACTGGCCTCAAAGGTGCGGCTGCGGTTGCGATAAGCGTAGAACGCAAGGCTCCCCGGCAGCAGCGTCTGGTCGCTCGATGCCAGCGTTGGGATCTCGGGATGCGGCCGGTCCCAGGACAGTTCGTCGGAGTTGAAACTCACCCGCACCTCGTTGGTGACCGTCGGACTGAGGCTGCTGGTCACTGAGCCCACCAACCCAAACGTGTTATCGTTCAGCGGCGCGTTGAATCCCTGGAAAGGCGACCAGATGAAGTTCGGCCGCTCCAGACGCGCTTCGTTGGCTCGCACCGAGATCCGGTGCCTGCCGCCGGGAGCAGCGTAGTCGATCCGCTCGAGAGCCAGCCACCGGTTCACGAAGTTGGGCAGTGCGACGTCCATGGGCGCGGAGAGGGCCGCACTATTCGGCGCCGGGCCCGGATGATCCGCCAGCAGTTGTTTCGTGTAGGCAACCCCGGGAGTAAACGCGGGGACAAGGCTGGCAAGGTACGAATAGAAACCGGTGCTGGGCAACTGGACGGTAACCGGATCGCCATAGCCGCGGCTGCGCAGGTACTCCAGCGAGGCGGAAGCGAACAGCCGGTTCCTGCGAATCGGCCCGCCAGCCTGGAAACCAGGTTGCGCTTCATGCAGTGCCGGGCGCGGAATTCCGGCGAGGTTGCGCTGGAAGTCGTTGCTGTTCCACACGCCATTCTTAAGGTAGAAGTACGCCACGCCGTGCCACTGATTGCCGCCGGCGCGAGTCACCGCGTTCGCCAAGACACCGGCGGTGCGTCCGTACTCAGCCGAAAAGTTGTTGGTCGAGATGCGATATTCCTGCACGGCCTCCGGCGCCACGCTGTTCAAAGGACCGCTGACCAGGTAGTTATTGTTCTCCGCGCCGTCCAGCAAAAAGTTGGATGCCGTGGGGCGCTGCCCGCTGACGGCCAGACCCAGCCCGCGGGAGTTGGCCGTGCCCGCCGCCACGCCCGGCTGCAGGATCAGGGTGGTGAAGACATCGCGGCCCGCCAGCGGCAGGTAGCGCACCTGCTCCGGGTCTACAACCTGCGAAATCGAGGCCTCCAGCGCTCCCTTGCTGCCGCGCGGCGCGGTGAAAGACGCCGACCGGCTGGTGTCCACATCCGGCCCGTAGAAGGTAAGAATCGCGTCGCTGTTGGGCAGAAACACGCTGCGATACTGCCCCGCCTGCCACACATCGGACTGCGGCCGCAGGCGGAACTGGAAGTCCAGGCGCCCGGCCACGGGCACATCGAGTTGATGAACTTCGACCGGCTGGTAGCCTGCCGCCTCAATGCGCAGGCGGTAGGCTCCCGGGGAGAGCAGTGGCAGGACGAAGTACCCGGTCGCCCCGCTTCGAGCCACGATGGGTGAGCCTCCCGCGGCAATGGTGCAACGGATTTCCGCGCCGGCTACCGGCCGCCCGCTCAGGGAATCGACGGCGCGTCCCGAGATTAGCCCCTGTGTGGTTTGACTTGGCGCCAATGCTGAAAGAACCAACAAAAACGCAACGAAAGCAGCAGTCCTAAAACCTAAGGGACCGTCATGTGGAGCGCTATTTATTCTCGTGCGAATTGTGTTTTGCATTGAGTTTAATCACAGTTGTCAGGATCACTGAATCGCAATCGTCACCGGCTGGCTGGTCTGGCCGGCAATGGTCAGCGTGACCAGCGCGCTGCCCGTCGGTGTGCCGGGCGCAATCACGGCATTGACTTGGTAGAGGCCGGGAAATCCGGGCGCGAGGCCCGAGAACACCACCTTCGCGGGCTGGCCGCCGATCAATAGCTGAGCCGCGTTATTGGTACTCGAGAGCGCCGCGCCCGCCGCCGCTCCGTCCGCAACCGCCGGAGTGACCGCGCCCAAGCCGCTGCTATAGAAGACCAGCGTGTCGCCCGCGTGGGCCGGCGCGTCCGCTGAAACCGGGTACGGCACGCCTCCGTTTGCCGGGTAATCCGTCGCCAGAGGTAAAAGGGACGGCAACGTCTCCGCCACGTTCAGGGAGAGGGGAAGCGAGAGCGTGAGGCCCCGTTGCACCAGCAGTTGCTGCGGAACATTGGTGTTGACCCCGTAAGGCACGATCGCGTTGACCTGTCCCTGGCTGACGTAGTAGAGCGGCATCTTCCGTCCGGCGAGGGAGACCTGCGTGTTCACGAGTTGTGTCCCCAGCGGCACGGCTGTCGACGGCGCCTCGCTTTCCGCCAGCCGGTCACCGTAAACGGAGATGACGCTGCCTGGCGCGAGCGGCTCAAATGATGGGCCTCCAAAGATGGCGACCACACCCGCAGAGTCGAATGCCGGTGGTTGCTGAAGCGTTTGCAGACCGCCGGAAACTTGCTGATCTCCCGAGATCTGCGATCCGGGGTTCTCCGCGTGGAGCTTCACCGTTACCTGAGAGCCTGCGCCCTTTTGTGTGGGCCATGTGCCTTCCCAGCGGCCGTCGCCCAGCGCCTGAAGTGCGATGGAGGGGTCGCCGTTAGAGAAGTTCACGATCACGCTTCCGGAGAGAAGCGGCGCGCCGCAGTCGTCCTTCACTGCGGCGCTCAGTGCTACCGGCCATCCGGCGGAAACCTGGAAGGAATTGGGCAGCGTGTTCAGCGCCGGAAACAGCTTGGTGGGGCTGCACGAGGCGGCGTCGTAGGGAACGCTCCCTCGCATTCTCACTGCCGGACTGACGCCCGGTGCACCTGGTGCGGGAACGATTACTTTGACATTCACCTGTGCCACCCGGCCATCGCTGAACTGAAAGCTCAGAGTGCTGGTATACGTGCCCGGATCGACATAGCAATACAAATATTTCCCACACATCGCCTGAGGCTGGACCACGATGGACGTGCCCTGCCGCGGATCGAGTGTGGCGTCGGCCGGCAGCAAGACGATACCGGCCGTGCCGTCCAGGGTCGCGCGGAAGCTCTTGGGGTCGCCCGTGATGTTATAAACCGATACGGTTTGCGATCCGGTCAATTCCCCAAAGAGCGAGGTGGTGAAGATCAACGTGCCAGGCTGCACCACCGCGCCAGTGTCAGTTCCCGGCGGCAATACTTGCAGAAACACGGTGACCACTTGGGGAGTGTTGGCCGCCAGTGCGGCATCCACGCGGACCAAGCCATAGTAAGATCCCGGCGCGAGGCCAGCCGGGTTCACGCTCACCGTGATGGTGGAAGCGAACTGGGCATTGGGACCTGTGTTGCCGCTACTTGGCGTGGCCAGCAGCCAACCCAGCCCAGCCGGAAGAGTGGAGGTGGAAACCTGCCAGGCAACGCTGGCGGTCCCGATGTTCAGGATGGAAAACGTCTGCGGCGGGACGATTCCACCACCAGCCACCGCGGTGAACGAAAGCCCGCGCTGCGAAAGCAGGATCGCCTGATCCGATGGGCTGATTGTCATCACTACCGGAACCGCCACGTTGCCGCCTGGAGAAGTGATAGTGACCGTGCCGGAGTAGGTTCCGGGCGGGAGTCCGCTGGGGTCGGCGGTAACGTTGAGCGCGAAAGGCGCTGCCGGAAGTGCCTGCCCGGATGCCGCCGAAAGCAAGAGCCACTTCTTTCCGCCCGGCGGTGTGGTGATGGCAGCCGTTGCAGCGATAGCCAGTGCGCCGCTGCCCGAGTTGGCGACCGTCAATCTCTGCGTCTGTGGCGCCGCGCTGCGTGGAAACGAAAACGAGACACTCTGACGATCCAGCGAGAGAGCAGCGGGCGCGCTGGGAGCCACCGTGAAGGTTACGTTCACGGTGACCGAGGCCGGATTACCATTCGGAGCGCTGATCGTGATAGTGCCCTGATAGACGCCCGCCGAGAGGTTCGCCGGGTTAGCCACTACGTCCACCAGGCGCGGCGTGACGCCGCTAAGGGGTGTGACCGACAGCCAGTTGACGGATTTGTCGTCTACGGAAACCGAGAACGCCAGGCCCGGAAAACTCAGGGCGCTGTCGGGCATGAGCGCACTGACGCTAAAGCTCTGGACCGGGGCCGGTGCGCCTTTGCTCTGGCCGGTGAAGCTGAACGCGGCGGCCGACACCAGGAGCTGCGGATTTCGGGCAAGGATCTCATGTATCGTGCCGCCGTACCTAAAATAGACGTTGCCGGCAGCATCCACCGCCAAACCCCCGTTGCCGGCAGTATCCAAAAAAGTCACACTCCCGAACGCGAAGTTCGCCGGCGCGGCGCGTGTGGCCGTACCCCCCGATACCTTATAAATGGTTTCGCCGATGCTCGGTGGAAGGACTCCGCCCGGGCCGATGCCGCAGTTGCATCCGTTTATCCAAAGCGAACCATCCGGCCCGAAGGCCAGGCCATACGGAATGAAGTCGCTTTCCGGTATCGTTACCGGCAGTGTGGAAACCACCCCGGACGCATTGATCTTCCGGAACCGGCCATCATTAGGACTGTAAAGAGGATTCCCCACGGCAACGACGATGTTTTGCGCCCCGTCGATCGCGATTCCGTTGAGACCATCAAAATAACAGGAAAGAGCGAGAGTGCCGTCCGGACAGGGTGGTATGTATCCGAGCACGCCCATGCCCGCCACCGTGGTGAGCAGTCCCGTCTTATCGACCTTCCGCACCCAGCCGTTATCCGTGAAATACACAATACCTGCGGCATCGATGGCAATGCCGGCCGGAGCATAAAGCGGCGACTTCACGGCCGGCCCATTGGTCGATCGCCCTTGAACGCCGGTTCCGGCGATGGTGCTGATGATGCCCGAAGTGTCGATCTTTCGCACGCGGAAATTGTTGGTATCCGTGAAGTAAATATTGCCGGCTGAATCCACCGCTACGCCGGAAGGACCGTTTATGGAAGCCTGATTGGCCGGCTGTCCGTCACCCGAGAAGCAACAAAGCGAATTGCCTGCCACAACCGAGATCAAGCCGCGCCGGTCCACCTTCAGAATCCGGCCGCTTCCATCATCGCTGCTTAGATAATCCGCAGTGTACAGGTTGCCGCTGGCGTCAATGGCCATGCCTCGCGCCCCATACAATGTCGCGCTGGTCGCAACCGTGCCATCCGGAAACCCTAGGAACTTGCCGTTGCCGGCGAAAGTGCTCACCACGCCCTGGGCGGAAATCTTCCGGACGCGGTGGTTCCCGGAATCGGCCACGAAGATATCGCCAGCCGCGTTCACTCCCACCCCGGACGGAGCGTTAAAGACCGCGGCGCCGGCCGGTCCGCCATCGCCGGCAAAGCCTTGAACTTTGCTGCCGGCGATGGCGGTGATGACGCCCGATGGCGCGATCTTGCTAACGGTGGAAATCCCGTCTGCAACATAGAGATTACCGCGCGCATCCGCCGCCATGCCGGCCACCGCTATAGTGCTCGACGCTCCTCGGGCGAACGTGCTGACGGCTCCGCTCGGCGTGATCTTGAAAATCGTGTGCTGGTCCGCGACAAAAACGTTGCCTTGCGGATCAACGGCAAGCGCAGTCAGGCCGCTAAAGCAGCAGGTCGGGGGCTCGCCGGCGAAGAGTCGAATGATGCCGTCGGTTCCAATCGAGCGTACCCCGCCATAATCGAGCAGGTAAACAACACCGCTCGGAGCGACGGCCACTGCCGTCGGAATCTCGACCGTGCTCGGTGCAGGGCCGTTACCGGCATACAACGTCGTTATAATGCCGCGAAGGTCGACTTTCCTGACTCTGAAAGCTTGATACGATCCTTCCACGATGTAGATCGAACCGTCCGGTCCCAGGCCCACCTTCAGCAAACCCACCCCGAGGTACGAACTGGTGTCGAGCGAAGCCGCCACCGCCGGCCCGCCATCGCCCCTGGGGTATCCCGACTCGCTCAACCCGTTACCCGCAACCCGAGTGATGATGCCGGCGGCGTCCACCTTGAAGACGGCGGCATTCAGGTTGTCGGTAAAGTAGACGTTGCCGGCCGCATCCACGGCAAGGGTTCTCACATCGCCAAGCTGCGCATTGGTTGACGGTTTCCCGTCGCCCTGGAAGGAGTAATCAGTCCCCGCGACCGTGGCAGTCAGGCCTGTGGAGGTATACTTTGGGGTGATATCCATTTCCACGGACACCTCCACATCTTGCGCCGCGGATCTCACATCAATAACATCAATGAACCCCTGGGGCGAACACTGAAAGGACAGGGCCGTGCACGACGGCACCGCTGATTTAGGGGAGATGGCCACCGTAACTGAAGTATCAGGCGTGGCCGTTCCGCTTGACGGCGACGCGATCAGAGTATCCGGCGTTTGCACGGTGAATGCGATCGCTCCGGATGTGGACTTGATCGAGATATTCTGCGCTGGCGCGACCTGCCCTTCGACGGCGGCAAAGAGCAACTGGCTGGGTAAAACGACCAGGGTGCCGGTCTGGGCGCTACAGACAGCCGCAAACATGAAACTTAGGAGGATGATTGAGCCTGGCGGTATTCGTCCCTCTGCGAATTGTGTGTTTTCATGCGAGTCTATCATGATGTGTCAAGATTTGTAGCCGGACTGCTATCCGTGAGGATCCCACCAAACCGCTTCCGGCCGCGATAGTGACGAAGCCGGAAGGGATCCACCTTGAAGACGGCGACGTTCACGTTGTCACCAAAGTAGACGGGCCCATCAGGGGCCCTCTGCGACGCGATTGCCGAGCAGTCGCGGTGAACGGCAACGCCCCGGCGTCATTCCCAACGCCTAACCGAAATCGGATACCGGCGCCGAAACTGCTGTGGGTGGTCTGGCCACCGAAAGCCGATGCCAGCCACGAAGAACACCAACACTGCGGCAGCGGCAGTCGGTAAACCCGGCACGAAGTGCAGTAATTCTGGAACTCCGGAGTCGAACCATGGTAGATTAACAAGTGTAACACGCGTGTCCAACTGAATTGACGTGTCGTTTAGAAAGCGTATATGTCCGACAGTTACCACCAGGCAGGCCACATGCTCACTATACGTCTCGGAATTCGCTCTTGGAAATTGGCTTTGGTTTCAGCCTCCCTGCTGGTCTTGCGCGCCCAAGACGCCCCCGAGCCGCCGCACGCGCTGATCCTCGCCGCCAGCGGCGCTCATCTTCTGCGCGCGGGCTCGGAACTGCCGCTTTCGGCCCGTCCGGGCGAGATCCTCTTCGCGGGCGATGACCTCCGCGTTGATGGCGGCTCGGCCACGATTCTCTCCTGCACCGCCAAGTCTCAGCAAACCCTCTCCGCCGACGCCGACCTGCTGTTCGAAGCGCGCGGACCGAAACTGCGCGCGGGCAAGATTGCGGACACCAAACCCGCGACCGGTTGCTTCCTGCCACCGATGTCGCGCGCCATCGTCGCCAGCCAGCAGCATGCCGGCGCCGCGATGGCTATCGAAGCTTCCCGGGAGATTGTTTCCCAAACCTTCCAGCAACGCCTCCAGCAACTGCCCGATGCGCAGCGCAGCCAACTCGGGGCTGCACTGGCGCCCATCGACGCCGCACTCTCCTCAAACCCGAACGATGCGGTGCGACGCCTGGAACGTGCGGCCGCGCTCGACAGTGCGGGGCTGGCATTTGACGCCGCCGAAGAAATGAAGCAGGTGAGCAATATCTGGCCCGACGCCGGATGGGCCAAGAGCCGCCTTTTCGTGCTGGAGGAAAAGGGCGGTAAGAACGCCGCCGCGGCCAAGCCGCCCGAGCCCGAAGTCGAGGGCAACACCTATGCGCTGCTGGTAGGCATTTCGAGTTTCCAGGATACGAGCATTCCTTCACTGAACTTCGCCCACGCGGACGCCATCGAACTAGCGCGTCTGCTGAAGAGCCCGCGTGCGGGCGCGATTCCGGATGACAACGTAGTCACGCTGACCAACGAAAAAGCTACGCGCGGTGCTATCCAAAGCGCGATCGAAACCCAGCTCAAGGGCCGCGCCGGCAAGAACGATACCATTCTGCTTTTCATCGCGTCCCACGGCGTCATGGTCGGGAAAAAAGGATTCATCGTCGCCTATGACAGCAATCCGCAAGACGTGGCCACTTCCGGGATCCCCATGGATGACATCCGCAGACTGTTCGAGACGCAGCTTGTCAGCGTCAAACGGCTGTACCTCTATGTGGACGTCTGTCATGCCGGGAAGGTCGGCCAGATCTCCACCAAAGCCGACGACCGGCTGACTGAGCGCTCGCTGGTTGCCGAAGATCTGCAGATGTTTGGCATGCTGGCTGCGCAGGGGGGCCAGGTGGCTTACGAAGGCATCAATTATGGTGGCGGCCACGGAGCGTTCAGTTATTTCCTCATGAGCGGGTTGAATGGAGAGGCCGACATTGATGGCGACGGCAGGGTCAGCATGTCGGAACTGGCTGACTACGTTACCGACCACGTGAAGGCGTCCACGGTGAGACAGCAGGTTCCCAAGCAGATCGGCGAGATCGATAACAACCGTGCGCTGGCGCTGAAGAGCAAACCGGGCATCGAGCTTCAGGCCTACACCGGCCCCATCCAGGTGGCCTCGCGCAGCTTGACGCCGTTGGTCCCGCGCCGGGCGCTGAATGCGCCCGCGCCCGGGTTCGATACTACCATGCTCAAGTATCAGGACATCGGCGGGCTGCTCCAACAATTCCAGGACGCCATCGACCAGGGCCGTATCCTGCCAACGGACGATCAAAGCGCGTTCATCTTCCTGGACGCCATCCAATCTCGCAGAAAGGACGCTTTTCGTCCAGCGGCGGAAAAACTGCGGGTAGCGCTGGAGGACAAAGGCCAGCAGGTGATCCTGCGGTATCTGGCCGGCGAAGCGGCGCCGCAGAAACCCGAGGATTTCCTTCGCGGGCAGATCTACTTTGAGTCGGCCCTTCCGCTGGCGCCGGATTCTCTGTACCTGCAGAGCCGCATGTTCTTTTGTCAGGGCCGCGCCGCCATTTTCGGCAAAGATTACACCGGCGCCACCACACTGCTGGAGCGCGCCATCGGGCTCGACTCCGAGCGCGCCTACGCCTACAATGCGCTCGGTATTGTCTCTCTGGAGGGAGCCGATTACGACCGTGCCATCTCCGCCTTCCGCGAAGCCAGCCGCCGCGCGCCCTATTGGGCCTACCCGATGCACAATTTGGCACTGGCCTACATGGAGAAGGGCGATTTCGAAAGCGCCATCCGCACTTACCTGCGAGCCATGGAGCTGGCGCCGCGCGTGGCCTACCTGCCGTACAACCTCGGCCTGCTTTATCAAAGGATGAACCGGCCGCGCGATGCCGAGGCGCAATATCGCAAGGCTTTGGCCGTCGACGCCGGCAACGCCCAGGCGCTGAACGCCCTCGGTGCGCTAAACGCCGCAGCGGGACACAAGGCCGAGGCCGAGAAGTTCTACAGGCAGGCACTGGAACGCGACCCCGCGCTTCTGGCCGCGCGCCATAACCTGGCGCTGCTACTCGGGAGCGATTCCAAACGTGCAGCCGAGGCGCCCGCCCTGTGGCGCGATAACCTGGGGCGCGATCCGCAGCATCTGCCTTCGCGCCTCGCCCTGGCCCGCTACCTCTCAGCCGCCGGCAGCCCCGCCGACGCAGCGAAGGAGTACGAAACCGTCGTCGCCGCTCGCCCCGATTACGCGGCGGCCCGCCTGGCGCTTGCCGATCTCGACCTGAAGTCGTCCAAACCCGCGGACGCGATCGCCCAGTTGGAAGAAGTTCTCAAGACCCAGGGCGACAACCCCGACGCGCTGGAGCGCGCCGCCCAAGCCTACGCGCAAGCCGGCCGCAGAGCCGAAGCCGAAGCCGCCTGGAAGAAAGCGCTGCTGCTGGCTACTGATGGCCCTGCGCGCAAGCGCATCCGCCAGGCGTTGCGGGCAAGGTAGCGCGAGCCACGAGCCGAAAACATCGGCAGGCCACCGGGAAACACCCACCGCAGCCTTCGTGTGGGGCCAATCAGATTGGCAATGCGCCCCACAAACCCGCATACCTCAATTACTGAATGGCCATGGTGATCTGTCGACTGGTTTCGCCCGCGATGCTCATTACTACGGGGACAGCGTCGCTGATACCTATACCCTGAGGCACGATTCCATTCAGCTGATAGAGCCCAGTAAAGCACCGGCGCGAGGCCCGCAAGAGTCACTGCGGGACTGCTTTCGGAGGCATATGCTGCTGAACTTGGGCCGTCTGGTTCCCGATCAGCAGTTGTGCGGTGTTGGCGGTGATCGAGGTTTGGGTTCCCTGTGCCGAGCCGGCCGGAACGGGAGGATTCACCCCGCCAAGTCCCGAACAGAACAGCTCGATTGTGTCGCTGGTACGTGCCGGGGTAGCCGGCGTGACCAGGTACGGCGCGCTCCCGTCGATTGGATAAGCGTAGATCAACCCGGCCGACTGTGGCGGGCCGCTATTAAAGATCCCCGCTTCTGCCGGCGCCACGTTCGCCAGTACCGGCAGCGAGTAGGTCAAACCACGCTGCACCAGTACCTGAAGCGGAGGGTTCACATTGAGCTCGTAAGGGACGGTCGCGTTCACCTGGGTCTGGCTGGCGAAATTGAGCGGCAGTTTCAAGCCTGCCCTGAATACCTGGGCGTTGGCCAATTGCGGCGGAAGCGGCAGCCCCGGCGCAGGCGACGCATTCTCTGCCAACCGGTCTCCGTAAATCGAGATCATCGCACACGGAGCTAACTCTACGTATGGCGGCCCTCCGGCTACGTTCACAATCCCCTGCCTGATCGAAGGCCGTCGGCTGCTGCTGCGACTGCATGTCGCCCGAAACCTGCTGATCGCCCACGATCTGCATTTGCGGATTCGCAGCGTGCAGTTTCAGAGCTACCAGGGCCAGCGATGCGCTGCGGGTCGGCCAAGTGCCTTCCCATCGTCCACGGCCGAGCGGCTGCAGCATGATCGGCGGGTCGCCATTGGAAAAACTTACCGGCACCGAGCCTGAACAGCAAGGGCGCTCCGCAATCGTCTTTTACGTTGACACGGAGCGCCACGGGCCAACCCGTGGAAGACGGCTGTACCACGATGGCGGCGGGCCCGGCGGTTCCCCACCCGCAGCAGCCGTGAAGAGCAGGGTCCCAGGCGGACGACCGCGCCCAGGTCAGCGCCGGAGCGCAGCACTTGCAGGAAGACCGTTAGCGCCTGCGGACTGTTGGCAGCCGAAGGAGCGTTCACTTCCACGAGACCGTAATAGCTTCCGGTAGCCAACCCCGCCGCGCTTACACTCACCGTCACGATCGAGGAGTCCTGCCCCGCGCCATCCGTGCTCCCGCCTCCTGGAGTGACCTGCGGCCAGGCCCCGCCGGTAAGCGTAGACGCTGAAGCCGTCCGCACAAGCGAGCCGGAACCGATATTGAGAACGGAGAATGTCTGGGATGGCACGACCCCGCCGCCTGCCACGGCGGTGAAGGAAAGGCCGTGTTGTGAGAGAAGAATGGCTTGATCGAGCGCGCTGATGGTCATCTCTACTCTGACGAAAGTTGCGCCGTTTGAAGAAGTGACCGTCACGAGACCGTTGTACGTACCAGGCGAAAGCCCTGTGGGATCGGCGGACACGCTGAGGACGGCCTGGGTGGCAGGCGAGGCCGGCCCGGCCGTGGTAACGACGGAGAGCCATGTACCACCCGACGTGGTGGAGGTGGCCAACCGAACTGACGCAGGACGACGTACCGCCGCAGACTCCGTACAGGGTCAAAGCGCAGTCCGCGCAGTCCGGCAGCCCTTTACTTTTGCAGGTGCCCTTGCGCATGAAGCCGTGAATATCTATCGAACCGATATTGACACCGGCGGGCTGGTCCGGCCCGCCTGCGTGATCAGCAGCGGCACATCGTCACCCGGCGCGACTCCCGTCGGTACGTACGCATTCACCTGGTACAGGCCCGTGAAGCCCGGCGTCAGACCCCCGAAGAATACCGGGGCATCCACGCCTCCAATTGTTACCTTCACAGCATCCAGAGTGTTCGAGAGCGGTGAAAATGGCGTCTCCGAGCCCGCCAACTGCCGCGGGTTTACGTCGCCCAGGCCGGCACAGTAAATCACCAGCGCGTCATATGCATGCGCCGGATTGTCCGTTGTCACGATCGACTGCGTGCCATCCGTGGCCACTTTCACTACGATCCCCGCGCCCGTGCCCGTCAGATTCTTCGTAAATACTCCCGATTGCGACGACAGCACCCCGATCGGCTCCGGCACCGAGATCGTAGTGCCCCGCTGTACCACCGCCTGGTGTGTCGCGTTGATCGGCAGATCGTACGGAATCATGGCGTTCACCTGATTGGCGCCCGCATAGAGCAGCGGCAACTTGCGGCCGGCGATTGTGATCGTGGTTTGGCCCAGCGTCGTCGGCAGCGGCAATGCCGGCGCCTGCACCGCGCCTTGCGAAAGCTGGGACCCAAAGATGGAAATCAGGCTCCCCGGCGCCTGCGAGGCTTTCAGGCTGTAGCTGGCGGCATTGAGCACCCCTCCCGCGGCGATCGAAGGCGGAGGGTTGGCGTTCTGCTGCAGCCCGCCGCTCACGCTGCTGCTCCCTTTCAGTTGCCGATCGGCGCTTTGGGCGTTGGCGGTGATGCTGGCGTTGGCCGTGGCGCTCTGCGCCTGCCAGGTGCCGGTCCAGCGGCCGTCGCCCAAAGACGTCAGATTGAGCGCTGGATCGCCGTTGGAGAACGCGGCGATGACCGAGCCGCCCGTGAGCGGGTTGGCGCAGTCATCCACCACGCGCACTTCCACCGGTGAAGGCCAGCCGGTGGTCAGACTGAAGCCGGAGCCCAAGGAGGTGAACAGCGGCAGAAGAGTGGCCGGGGTGCAGGTGTTGCCCGCGGCATTCCCCGTCTTGCCCGCTGTGGTTGTTACGGGAGAAACCACTAGAAGTAGCTGCACCTGCTGTGCCGAATTATCCGAAAACGCAAAGGTGATATTGCCGTTGTAAACCCCTGGCAGCAGGCCGGCGATATTGGGCAGTATGTTCACCGTCGCCGGCTTGCCCGCGGATACGCTACCGCTCGCCGATTGCACGGTGAACCAAATCTGCGCCGCCGTGGCCGTTGTGCTGTAGGAGAGCGCGCTGGTGGAAAACGTGGTCAGAGTGAACGACTGGCTGGCCGGCGCAACCGGAGCGCCGGCAGTCGCGGTGAACAATAGGCCCGAGGGCTGCACGCTGGTGCCTCCCGCCGACCCGGCCGCGCGCACATTGAGCACCACCGTCACCGACTGTGGCGTGTTCGGCGCGGCCTCGGCGCCGATCGCGATTTGCCCGTAGTAGTCGGCCGCCGCCAGACCTGCGGGATTCACGCTCACTTGCACCAGCGGACCGGCAGCACCCGCAGTGCTGGCTCCGCTGGCGGGAGTTGCGCTCAGCCAGTTGCCGCCGGAAGCGGTGGACGCCGTGACGCCCCAGTTGAGCGTGCCTTGGCCGCCGTTCACGATGGTAAAGGTCTGCGGGGCGCCACCGCTCCCCGCCACCGCGCTGAACGTCAGACCCTTTTGTGACGCGACGATCGATGGGCTGGGTCCCGCCTGCACTACGCGGATGCGGCCAGCGCGGGCGTCCG
Organism: Candidatus Acidiferrales bacterium; assembly: GCA_035570275.1. Taxonomy (GTDB): domain Bacteria; phylum Acidobacteriota; class Terriglobia; order Bryobacterales; family Bryobacteraceae; genus DATMNI01. Next base: position 22,979 of record DATMNI010000352.1, read on the forward strand.
AGATATACAGGTTGCCCGCGCGATCGCAGTAGAGCTGGTCGATGTCGTCGAACGCCGCCGCGAGCGCCGACCCACCGTCGCCCGATGTGCCCACGCGCTGGGAGCCCGCGTAGATCGTCAGCGTCCCCTTGGGATCGAGGCGCCGCACGATCAGCCCGAAGTTCTCCGAGATGTACACATTACCCGACGGGTCGGCCGCCAGCCCGTAGACATAGTTGAGGGGAATGCTGGTGGCTGGACCGGGCCCGGGGTCGAAGCCGCTCTTGCCGTTTCCGGCGACCGTCGTAATGATGCCGCTGGGGTTCACGCGGCGCACCAGGTTGGAGGCGTTGTCGCCGATGTATACGTTACCACTCGCGTCGACTGCCAGGCCGCGAATGTTACCGAAGGTGGCGCTGGTCGCGGGGCCGCCGTCGCCGGAGTTCCCCGATTGGCCGGTGCCGGCGAATGCCGTGATCGTGCCGGTCGTCGAGATCTTGCGCACGCGCGTGTCTTCGGCAAAGTAAAGGTTACCTGCGCTGTCGAACACCATGCACTGCGGAAAGCCAAACCCGGCGCTTGTGGCCGGGCCGCCATCGCCAGACGAGATACCGGAGCCCGATCCGGCGATCGTCACAATTGAGCCGTCGGCGTTGAGCCTGCGGATACGGTCGTTGCCGTCGGCGTAGACCAGATTGCCTTGCGCATCGATACCAACCGCCTGGGGAGAGGAGATGAGAGCCGCGGTTCCCGGCGTGCCATCGGGCGAGAATCCCTGCCGGCCCGTGCCCACCACAGTCGAGATTACTCCTCCCGGCGTTACCTTGCGGATGCGGTTGTTCTGACCGTCGGCGATGTACAGGTTGCCCGTCGCGTCCGTGACCACCCCCTGCTGGAAGTTGAGCCGCGCCTGGGTAGCCGGCCCGCCATCGCCGGTGTAGGCGCCCACGCCTGCGATGGTCAGCACTGAGCCGTTCGAGATCTTTCGAATGCGCCCGTTGTCCTGGTCGGCCACATAAAAGCTGCCCGAGAGATCCTTGTCGATGGCGACGGGCCGGCTAAAGATGGCGCTCGCGGCCGGTCCGTCGCCGAAGCCGTTGCCGCCACTTCCCGCAATCACCGTAATGGCGCCGTTGGGAGCGATGCTCACGATGCGCTCCGCGTTCTGCTCGCAAACCACGAGGTTGCCAGTCGAGTCCACCACCATACCCATGGGCTGCGCCAGACCCTGGGCGAACGTCGAGATGATGCCGGCAGCCGTGACCTTGCGGATCCGGCCGTCGACCTGCGCAATGTAGACATTGCCGGACCCGTCCACCGTAACACGATAGGGAAATGCGAGCGAGGCGGCAGCGGCCGGCCCACCGTCGCCTGAACTTGTGTTCTGCCCGTTTCCCGCCAGGGTAGAGATGATGCCGTTTGTGTCGATTTTACGGACGCGGGCGTTGAAGGCGTCAGCGATATAGAGGACGCCACTGTTGGCGTCCGTTGCGACGCCGAAAGGGGTCCCAATCAGCGCCTTGCTCGCAGGACCGCCGTCGCCCGAGAATCCGCCGCCGTTCCCTACCAGAGTGCCGATGATTCCCGCCGGCGTGACTGAGCGGATGCAAGTGCCGTATAGATCCGCAATGAAAAGGGCCGCGGCACTCCTGGCCAAGTCGATGGGCGCGGCGATGGAGGCCGCCCGCGCCGGGCCGCCGTCTCCGGAGTCCGTGCGCAGGCCATTGCCCGCCACTACGTGGATGATGCCCTTGGAATCGATACGGAGCACCATGTTCAGCCCGAAATCGGCGACGTAGATGTCGCCGGTCTTGCCGTCCACCGCCACGCCGCTGGGAGCGACCAAGTGCGCCTGTGCCGCGGGTTGGCCGTCGTCGGCAAAAATGTAGTCTGTGCCGGCCACGGTGGTGATGATTCCTTGCGCGAAGCACGTTGCTTGAGCAAGCAGAAAAAGCGGGAATCGTTTCATGGCATTTTCCTATCTGACTGAGATTGAAACCGGCGGGCTGGACCGCCCCGCCTGAGTAATCACCAACTGCACGTTGCCAGGAGTCACTCCTGTCGGCACGTATGCATTCACTTGGTAAAGCCCCGTGAAGCCCGGTGGAATGGCGCGAAAGCCCTCGGGAGGGGCCCATGCCGGAATCCTGACTTCGAAATAGCCGTGCTCGGATGCCATCGAACACGATGGTCAGAGCGGCATCGACCGCGACCGGCTCGGGCGCGGCGGCCTGACTGTCGGCTTGACTGGCGGCGGGAGCAGCAAACTGGACACTCGGTGGCAGGTCCGTGCCCGGCCCCTTGAGGAGCAGCGACTGTCCATGAGTGACCACGGTAGCGGCGGGAAGCAGGAGCGCGCCAAACAAGAGCGCGCGGGCAGAGACCACAAGTCTCCGGGGATCGGTGTTCTAAAAAGCAGGTCTTTATTGTAACAGATGTTTCGCCGGGAGCCTCATTACTGCGGCTTCCAGGGCTTCCAGGCTTCCAGGCGAGTGTGCGGCAGATTTGTGGGTTGAAGTTGCGCAAGTTGCGCCCTCGCTCTTTTGGCCGATAATCTGAAGGTGTATAATCATTCAGATGAAAAGCTCCAAGGATCGATTCCTACAGGACTTGGAGTTGCGCCGCAAGGACCTGTTCCGCCAACTCGATCATCTCGGCGATTTCCGCCGCGGCACCATTTCCGTGAAATACCGCAAGTGCGGTAAAGCAACTGCGCATGTGCTCATAAGGGCACCCTGGGCACGGCCGCCAGTATCTGTTCAACGTCAGTATCGGCGGAAGGACCCAGGCGCGGAATCTGCCTTTGGGACCGAACTGGAAAAGGCTGAGAAATTGAGAAGGAAGTGGAACAATACCATACTTTTGTCCGCTTGGCTAAAGAACTGGTCGAGAAGAACTGGTCGAGATCAACGATCGGATCTGTCAGTGTCGTCCACTCCGAAGCATCGAGAATGAAAAGAGTTGGAGCAGTTGGAAAAGAACTGCAGAAACATTTCGCCGAGAAGCGGAAGACGAAATAGACCGGCTCGTCGGGCGCGTGTTGCAGGATCGCCAGCGTCTGGGACACCTGAACCTGGAAGCCAGCGAAATGGCGATCCGTGCCGCGATGCATCAGATGGGCGGCGCTTGTTGGAGAAGGGTCAACAGCCCTGCTGCGAGGAGGAAAACTCGTCGCTTAAGAACTTGACTCAATTACAACAATCTCTTGGGTAAGGACTCTAGCTTCTAGCGTTACCCACGCCTATACCGTACTGTGCGCGGAGACAGGGGGCCTATCAACACTGACCCCCCTTAATATAATAGCGGTCCCCGCAATCGGTCGGTTTAATCTATGCATCCGAGGGCGGGGGCGCCTTACCTGGTGACAGCGGAAGAGCCGGCACTCGCGGGATATACGGGTGTGAGGTCGCTGCTTGGGCCTGGGCGCAGTCGATCCTGTTGCCGTGGGACGACACTGGCGTGCAGAACTCGACTACCACAAGCGCTGTGCAGTTGCTCATCGGGGGCCGGCCCACTGAAGCGACTTTCGTCGGTCTCGCGTCAGGATTTGCCGGGCTATACCAAAGTCAAGGCGGTCTTGCCTGCCGGTGTAAAAGTGGGATCGTGGTACCATAACGTTGAGTATAGCCGGTCAGACGAGCCCGCCGATCAACATAGCAGTACAGTGAATGGCGGAGACCTTCTCAGTTTGTCGCGGACCACGGACGGCCAGTCGGGTTTCCACGGCAATTCCCGAAGGGCCTCGAAAGCGCTTTCCGGACGTTGCCGTCGGACCCAGATCGTAGCGCCTTTTCATAGGCGGACTAAGTTTCGGCTTACCTCATCCGGCTGGAGCGCCACCAACGTACCAGCTAGAGGCGGTTTGACCGAAACCACGAGATTTGTTATGCGCCCGTGCCCTATGTCAATGTGCGATCTTGGAGCAACGCTCGAGCAGCGATGCGGCGAGTACCATCGGCCGGATTGCGTGACGGACACCTCACCAAATGGCTTAGAAACCTGATGCTAGCTCAAATCAAGGGGTAGAAATGGCCAAGGACGTAATCCTAGCGGCGGATTTGGGTGGGGACCGGCTGACGGCGGATGAACTGGCCGGCATTCCCGATTTTGCAGGCATTCGCAAAGAGATCTGGGACAAGTTTCCAGGGGCGATCGCGCGCAAACAATATTCCGCCGGTGAGATCCTGATGCGCGAGGGAGAGAATGGCACCACGGCCTTCTACATCCTCTCCGGCACCATCGAGCTGTTTATCAACAATCCGGTTTCGCACGTGGAGAGTTCGCGGAAGTCTGCCGGGAACTGGTTTGGCGGGCTGACTAAGATCACCAATTACGTCAAAGGGATACCGGCCCCGAAGGCGGCCACCGGCCATGGGCGCACCCACATTCCCATCGACGCCTCCGTGGATCTCCCCATGGAGAACCCGATCGCCGAGGTCACGGCCGGCGATCTGATCGGGGAACTGGCCGCACTTGCCGCCCTCAAGCAGGAGCGGCTCAAGCGCCCGAAGTTCTATCCGCGCTCCGCCACGGCGCGCGCCAAGACCGATATCGTGGTCTTGGAGATGCTGCCGAATATCCTGAATAATGTTTTGTATAACGCGGCAGCCTTCAAGGAGAAGTTGAATCGGAATTACCGTTTCCGCGCGCTCGACAGCCACCTGCGCTCGGTTCCGATTTTCCGCAATCTCAGTCCGGATTTCCTGGAGCACCTGCGCGACCGCGTGGAACTGGTGGACGCCGTCCCCGGCCAGGTAATCTGCCGCCAGGGCGAGATAGCCGACTCCTTTTACCTGATCCGCATGGGCTTCGTGAAGGTCTCTCAGGTCTTCCCCGGTGGAGAACTGGTGCTTACCTATCTTTCGAGAAGCTCCTATTTCGGCGAGATGGGACTGCTGCCGCCAGTCTTCCGGGTGAGAGCCAAGGGTCCGAAGCCGGGGAACATCGCCGAGGCTGCCGTCTCCAGCGCTGAGCTTACGTTGGGGCGGGCGCCTAACGCCGCCGGCGCACTGGCGGTGCACTGGGACGAGTACATCTCGCGCGAACATGCCACGATGCGGGTGGAAGGCAAGCAGCTCCGCGTCAGCCGGCTGGTTTCCGGCAAGAATCCGATTACCTTCCGTATGAAGCCGGTCGAGACCGCATTGGTCTCTCCAGGAGAGACCTTCGTGATCGGGGAAACCACGTTCGAGATCATCGAAGAACCGCTCCAGTCCGGACGCCGCACCACCACGTGCACGGCCGTCGATTTCGTCCAGTTGGTGCGAATCAAGGCCGAGGACTTCGCCCAGATGCTGGAGCGCTTCCCGGAGGTCGAGAGCGGCATTAAGGAAGTAGCGCGCGCCCGCCGCCAGATGGATCTGCAGCTTCTGGGCCGCGTGCAGCAGGCTTCGCTTTCCAGCTTCCTCGAACAGGAGTTGATGCAGGGCCAGAATCTGCTGCTGCTCGACCTCGACAAATGCACGCGCTGCGACGAATGTGTTAAGGCCTGCGTCGCCACGCACAACGATGGCGTCACCCGCCTGGTGCGCGACGGACTGCGGTTCGAGAACTTCCTGGTGGCCACCAGTTGCCGCGCCTGTATGGACCCGCTGTGCATGACGCAGTGCCCGGTGGGCGCGATCCGGCGCAAGGACTCGCTGGATATTGTGATCGAGGATTGGTGCATTGGCTGCGGCAACTGCGCTCGCGACTGTCCGTACGGCAACATCAACGTGGTGCAGGTGGCGGAAACCAATCGCAAGCAGAAGGCGGAGGCCAAACCGAAAGCGGTAGTCTGCGACCTCTGCGCGGAGTTCCCGGAACCGAATTGCGTGCGCGCTTGCCCGCACGATGCCGCCATACGGGTGGAGCCGAAGACCTTCTTCGCGCGCGATCTGGCCGGCAAGCAGTTGATTGTGCCGGCGTCCGCGCCGGCGCCCCTGCCAGCGGCTCCGGAGCGGTCGGAGAACATCGATACCAAGATTTACTCCAACGTGGGCGAATTGCTCAACATGCTGCCGCGGCTGAAGATCGTTTCCGGGCCGCGGTCGGGAACGTTCCTGCAGTTGCGTTTCCCCACCACCACGTTCGGACGGTCAGCGGACAACGATTACCGTTTCGCCGACGATACCGTCATGTCGCGAACGCAGGCCGTAATTCTGTGCGAGCTTGGCCGTTTCGTGCTGCGCGACCTGAACTCGACCAACGGCACGATGGTCAACGCCAACGCCGTCACCGAGATCGACCTGCACCCGGGCGACATCATCGAAATGGGTGAGATGCAGATGGAATTCCTGGGAGGGCAGGTCCAATGATCCTGGATCGCCGGCAATCCAGTTGGGCGGTGGGGACAAGCGCGGGCGCGGCGGTCTCGCTCGCCATCTACATCGTGTATGTCCTGCTATCTCCGAACGGCGCGCGCGGCGGGTCGGCCGCGGGCCTTTTCTTCGCCGCGCTGGGCACCGGCGCGATCGTCTTCGAATGCCTGCTCAGCCTTCGTAAGAAATATCCGGCCTCCCCGCTGGGGCGGGTGAAGACGTGGCTCTCGGCGCACGTCTGGCTGGGGCTGCTGAGTTTCCTGCTGATTCTGGAACACGCCGGCTTCCGCTGGGGCCGCGGCCTGGCCGGCGCGCTGATGTGGACTTTCGCCGTGATTCTGGTCAGCGGAATCTTCGGCGTCGCCATGCAAAACTATATCCCGAAACGCATGACGGAACTGGTGCCGAAAGAGACTATCTACGAACAAATTCCCACCGTAGTCCGTGGCCTGCGCATGGAAGCGGACGAGCGCGCGGAGTTCGTGACCGCCGATCTTGGCTTCCAGGAGGAGGACGTTGAATTCATCCGTGCGGGCGGCATCAAGCAGTACTTCGACCCCGCCCAGAAGAAGGGCGCCGCCGAAAAGCTACAGGTATTCATCGACAAGCGCAAAGCGTCGCCGCAAATCGAAATCGATGAGAGCGCGCGCCTGGCGGTGCGCGCCCATTATCTGCAGGAGATCCGGCCGTTCCTGACGGATTCTCCAGCCCCGGCCTCCAACCGCCTGCTAGGCAGTCGCGAACTGGTGGCCGCGTACTTCAATCACCTGCGCACGATCATGCCGGTGGCCGTCCACGACGTGCTGCGGGACCTGGAAGAGATTACCGAAGAGCGGCGCCAGTTGCTGGTGCAACGACGGTTTCACCTGTGGCTGCACACCTGGCTGCTGGTGCACGTACCGCTTTCCTTCGCGTTCCTGGTGCTGACCGCGGTTCACGCCGTGCTCTCGCTGAGGTACTGACAATGGCCAAAGATGAGAACAAGCCTCTCGAGTACCAGCGAAGGTTGCGCGATACCAAGGGCGTGGCGCAGCGGCTCGACCTGAGCTACCTGAAGCGCCCAGCCTTGATGGCGCTGCTTCGGAATCGGCTGATCTGGGTGTTGCTGGGTGGGGCCACGCTGGCCTGCGTCCCGTTAATGTTGGGAATCGGCGGCAGCCGGCGCTCGGTGGAAAACGGGGCGCTTTCCGAGGCTCACGCCATCTTTGAGAAGCGATGCGAAGTCTGCCACACGCAGGCCTTCGGCGGCGTTCCGGACCAGGCCTGCTCGCAATGCCACGATGGAGCTGCCCACCCCGCCAAACTGGTGGATACCGGCCACGCCGCAACGCAAATCCGCTGCCGACAATGCCACATGGAACATCGCGGCAAGGTGCCGCTGGCCGCGCTGACGAGCGCCAATTGCACGGGGTGCCATGCCGACATAGCGGCGCACTCCACCGGCGCCAAGGTGAAGAACGTGACCGCCTTCCGGCCCGGCAGGCATCCGGAGTACGCCTCCATGATGCTGCCCGACGCGCGGCCGCTGCGGCTCGATCACGCCAAGCACATGCCCACTGAGCCAAAGACGATCCGCGGCTTGAAGCTCCCCGTGGAGTGCATCGATTGCCATGTCACCGATAAGAGCTCTCCGACCAACCAGTTGTTGCCGGTGACGTTCGACGCGAACTGCAAGAAGTGCCACACCCGTGAGTTGGAGTTCGACATCTATGAGGTCCTCGGCAAGAGCGTTCCCGCGCCGCACACCAAGGATCACAAGACCATCCGCCCAATAATCGAAGAGGCTTACCGAAACAAACTGACTGAGGACCCAGCCATCTGGCGGCGTCCGCTGAAAAACGATATCGACGGGCAGCCGAATGCCACCGTCTGGTTTGAGAAGGTGGTCCGCGAATCGGAGCAATTTCTGTTCGGCCGCAAGTGCGGCTACTGCCATGAGACCGGCGGCGATGGCGTGGTGAAGAACGTGAACAGGATCGCCGGGCGCTACGTGGAATCCAGGCCCGAAGGCGCGCTCTGGCTGGAGCGCGGCGAATTCTCGCATCGCGCGCACCGGGCCGTGGAATGCGAAAGCTGCCACACCCTGGCGCGCAAGAGTACCAAGACCCAGGACGTCCTGATCCCGGCCATGAAGAGTTGCTTCCAATGTCACGGAGAGAGCGGCACCACGCTGGACGAGTGCGCCATGTGCCACCTCTATCACAATCGCAGTCTGGAAAAAGAAGGCGACCGGCGTCTGCGCCAACTGATCGTCCCGGGAGCCAGGTTATGATGCTGGCCTATGGCGCCACCCATCCCGGGCGCCGGCGCGAAAACAACGAGGACGCCTTTCATATCGAGGACGCCCTCTCCGCCGCCATCCTCGCCGATGGCATGGGAGGAGAAAACTGCGGCGAAGTAGGTTCGGAGATCACGGTCCGCGCGGTTAAGGAATATCTGGCGGCGCCGGAGGAAGGACTCAATCGCGAGGAGGTCGTCAAGGAGGCCATCCGCGCAGCCAACCGGCAGGTCATCGCGGCCGCCAAACTGCACATCGAGTGCGACGGCATGGGGTCTACCATCGTGATGGCGGTGTGGAACGGTCCCGACGTGATCATTGCCAATGTCGGCGATAGCCGCGCCTATCTCTACCGCGCCGGCGATCTGCGCCAACTCTCTTACGACCAGAATTTCGCCAACGATCTGCGCACCAGGCTCGGCTTCAGCGAGGAGCGCCTGCTGACCATGCCGAACCGCCACGTGCTCACCATGGCGGTGGGCCCCTTCGAGCACGTCCTGGTGCGGACGCACCACGAGCACCTGGAGCCGGGCGACCGCCTTCTGCTCTGTTCGGACGGATTGCACGGATCCGTGGACCACGCCACCATCACGCAGGTGGTGGGAACGTATCAGGATCTTTTGCATGGCGTGGATGCCCTGATCGAATGCGCGCTGGAAAACGGCGGTCCGGATAACGTCACTGCTATTTTGTTGGAATACAGGAACGAGAAGCATGGATAAGATTGGACCGTTCCAGATTGTGGAAACGATTCACCGGGGTCCGCAACCGCTGTTCCGCGCCCGCGGCAAGGACGGCAAGGAGGTCGCCGTCAAAGCCACTCCGGTTGCCAACCTCACGCCGGAAATGCGCGAGCGATTCATGCGTGAAGCCGAGACCTGCGGCATCCTCGATCATCCAAACCTAATTCGTGTGTTCGAAACCGGCGAAGCCGACGGCATGCTCTACCAGGCGATGGAACTTCTGGAGGGCGCCGACCTGGGAAAGGTCATGAGCGAGGGCCGCCAGTTCGACTGGGAAGGCAAGCTTGCCATCATGGAGCAGATCTCCGCCGGGTTAGAGTATGCCCATGATCACAACCTCGTGCATCGCGATATCAAGCCCGCCAATCTGTTCCTGGAAAACTCGGGGAGAGTGAAGGTTCTGGATTTCGGCATGGTGCGCGTCGTCGAGAGCAATTTGACAAAGGTCGGGTCTTCCCTGGGAACGCTCAACTACATGTCGCCGGAGCAGATCCGCGGCGAGCGGGTGACTCCCGCTACGGACGTATTCTCCGCGGGCATCGTCTTTTACCAACTGGCTGCGGGACGCCACCCCTTCTCGTCGCGCGAGCGCGGGCTGGTGCAGGTGGTAAGCGCCATCATGTTCGATCAACCGCCCAAGCTTTCCGAGATCTGTCCGGATGCTCCCGAAGGTCTGGAGTTCATCCTCAATCGCGCGTTGGAAAAAGATCCCGCCCGCCGGATACAGAACGCGAGTGATTTGAAGCATGCCGTAGCACTCTGCCGCATGGCCCTGGGGATGGGCATCGCGGCTGCGCCGCCTGCTCCCGCTGCCGCATCTCCTGCTCCTGCCGCTTCGTCCGCGGACGCGGGCAAGACGCGAATCATTAAGAGTCCGGCCGCCGCTGCGCAGCCGGCCCCGCAAGACGATGGCAAGCCGCGAGTCATCCCTCGGCCTGCCGCTGGGTCGCCGCCTTCCGCTGCGCCGTCGCTGGCCGCCAACCCGCCGGCGCTCATAGACGATGGCAGGACGGTTGTGATGCGGCGGCCTGCGCAGACGGCGCCGGTGGCGGCGCCGTCTGCGCCGCCTGCGCCAAAGCAGCCCGTAACGCCGCCACCGAGGACCGCGGCTCCGCCCCCGGCCCAGCATTACAGCTATTGCGCCTCGTGCACGTTCGCCAACCCTCCGGGAAGCGCGGTGTGCCAGCGCTGCGGGACGCCGCTGGCTGCGGCTGCGCCGGTTGCACTCGTGCCCAAGACCAGCTCATGGCCGCTCTACATCGCAATGGCTGTAGCCGTACTACTGGCAGTAACACTGGTTGTGCTCCTGTTAGTAAAATGAATTGAATCGAAGCCAAGTGAGTAAGTGAAGCGTATGAAAGAAGCCTTGTTTCTGTTAGGCATTAGTGGACTGGCGCTAGCGCAGCCGGCGTCGCATGCATACATTGGAGCTGGCGGCTGTGCTTCCTCCAACTGCCATGGAAGTACCACGGCGGCGCCTGCCGGCGAAAGCCGCATTCTGGGCAACGAATACGCTATCTGGAGCACTATCGACAAGCACGCGCGTACCTACAAAGCGTTGGAAGAGGCACGGGGCAAACGCATGGCCGAAATCCTCGGCATCGCCGACGCCACGCGCGACAAGCGCTGCACTGTCTGCCATGCCGCCGGCTCGCCCGATAAGTCGCGCACCGATGGCGTCGCCTGCGAAGCCTGCCATGGTCCTGGCGAGGGCTGGCTCGGTTCGCACACTCGCCCCAACTCTCACGAGGCCAGCGTGAAGGCCGGCATGACCGACACCAAGAAGTTGGACATACGCGCCAAGACGTGTCTCGCCTGCCATCTGGGTGCCGCCGGGCAGGACGTAGACCATGAGTTGATCGCCGCCGGACATCCGGACCTGGCCTTCGAGCTCGACACATTCACCGCCGCCCAGCCCGCGCATCACCGTGCGCCCGCTCCCAACCTGCGCCAGCGCGCCTGGGCGGTCGGGGAGGCGGTGGGTCTGGCTGAGGCCATGCGACTGGTGCAGACGCACGAAAAGTCCTGGCCCGAATACAGCGACCTGGAGTGCTATCAGTGCCACCACGATCTGCGCGCCGAAAGCTGGCGGATCCAGCGCGGGTACGCGGGCCGCAGACCGGGAACCCTGCAGATCAACACCGCGCGCCTGGAGATGGTGCGCGCCCTGGTCTCGGTGGCCGCCGGCGAGGAACGGGCCGCCTTCGATGCCGCCGCCGGCCGGCTCAGCGCCAGTTCCCCGGCTGCCTCCGCCAAGGCCATCGAGCGCATCGCCGATGCCCTGGCCGATCGCTTCCAGAAGCAGGATATCGACGCCGCAGCGGTGCTGAAGGCCGTCACCTCGAATATTCAGCGCATCGCCAACGCGGGCGTGAGCGCGGCAGAGCAGGCTACCATGACGTTGGACGCGCTCGGTTCCAGGCCGGACGCCACCAAGCCACTCTACGACTATCTGGAGCATCCGTCGGTATATCGCCCCAACGAGTTCGCCGCTATGTTCCAAAAAGCTGCCGCCAACCAATGAAGCCTGCCACTGCGATTCTGCTGCTCGCCGTGCCGCTGTGCGGGCAGCGCGCTCAGTTAGCGCACAAGGGCCGTCAGCCCGAGACCGGCAGAGCCGTGCCTGCCGAACCGCTGCGCAAGCTGCCGCGCCGCGGCGTGGCGACAGCGCTGGCGGCCACCTCCACGTCGCCGGAGCGCCCCATGCAGGCGGCGCCCGCACTGTCTGAAGACCGCGTACGGTCGCTGGTGCGCGGCTCCGTCACACCACTACCTGCCGCACCGCCGGTGATGGAACTGGCGCGCACGCTACCGCGCCTGATGCCCGCCGCGCCCGCGGTTGCCGGTGTTCCGGCCACGGTGAAGGCCGAGTCCATCCGCAATCGCTGGAGCTATCGGTGGAAGATTTTCCCGAGTCCGCCATGGCGCCGGTACAACGATAAGACGCTGGACGCGATCTACGCCACATCCCGCTACTGGGACCCGTTCAACCGCAACACCATCAAGGGCGACTACCCCGTGATGGGGCGAAAACTCTTCTTCGCGTTTACCGGCACGAGCGATACCACAACCGAGCTGCGCCGCATTCCGGTGCCTTCGCAGGCGAGTTCCGCCGACCCTGGAGAGTTCGGATTCTTCGGGCGCGGCGAGCAGTTCGCCATCCAGCAGAACTTCCGCTTCAGTTTCGATCTCTTCGGCGGCGCCGCCGGCTTCAAGCCCGTGGACTTCGAAGTCAAGATTACGCCGGAGTTCAACATCAACTACACGCTGGCCCGCGAGAACGGCCTGATCTCGGTTGACGTCGCTAACGGCATCCGGCGCACCGACACCAATATCGGCATGCAGGAGATGTACTTCGAGAAACGGCTATGGGCCAACAAGTCGTATTTCGATTTCACGTCCGTGCGCGTCGGCATACAGCGTTTCACCAGCGATTTCCGCGGCTTCATTTTCAGCGACGAGCAACCTGGAGCGCGCCTCTTCGGCACCTTCCATAACAATGTATTCCAATACAATCTGGCATACTTCAACATGCTGGAGAAGGATACCAACAGCGGCCTGAACCGCTGGCGCTCGCGCCGTCAGCAGGTCTACGCCGCCAATCTTTATTGGAGCGATTTCCTGACCAAGGGCTACACGCTGAACTTCAGCACCCTCTACAACCACGATCAGCCCACCTTCCTGGTCGATAAGAACGGCTTCCTGGTGCGCCCCGCGCCGATTGGGTTCCCCCTGCCGCACAAGATCAGCGCCGGATACGCCGGCGTTTCTGGAGACGGCCACATCAAGCGCTTCACCGTGTCGCACGCCTTCTACGAGGCATTCGGGCGGGACACATCGAACCCGATCACGGCCAAACCGGAGCACATCAACGCGCAACTTGCCAGCTTCGAACTCGGCTACGAGAAGGACTGGATGGAGTTCAAAGCCTCGGCCTTCTACACATCCGGCGACAGGAAGCTCAACGACGGGCATGCCAATGGCTTCGACGGCATCGTGCCCAACCAGCAGTTCGCCGGCGGCGGCTTCCTCGGCAACCCGTCGCTGGCCGACCGCGGCCTGCTCAATAATGCTTTCGCCGGCGGCGGCATCAACTTCCTGAATCGCGAAGCCGTCCCGCTCTCCGGCACCGCGCTGATTCTTTTCGGGCCGAATAGTCTAATGCCCACAATGCGTGCCGGCCTGTTCGAAGGCCAGGCCAACTTCGTGAACCCGGGCATCCTGCTCTTCAACGCTGCCTTCAACGCCAAAATCACTCCAAAGCTGCGCGGGATCGTCAACGTAAACTGGGCGAAGTTCGTGCGCACGGAGATCCTGGAGACGGTGCTCTTCCAGAGCCACATCCATCACGCCATCGGGCTGGACACCGGCATTGGCGTGCAGTATCGCCCATTGCTGAGCGACAACCTTACCGTCACCGCCGGCGTCGGCACGCTGGCTCCCGGGCGCGGGTTCAAGGATCTTTACACGGGTAGGACGCTGTTCTCCGCGTTCGTCAATTTAAGGATGGTCTTCTAATGCATCCGACTCGCAGTGGCGGGGCTTGCTTCAGTTTGCCCCGGGCATTCGCCATTCTGTGTCCCCTCATCTTCGCGCCGGCGGCCTTCGCCCAGTGCGATTCCGCGAAGTGTCACGTGGGTATCGAGCCCATGCACATTTCTCCCGCCGCTCAATCGGATTGCGTGGTCTGCCACGGCGGGCGGGCCGACACCACCGATAAACTCAGCGCGCACGTGGCGCCGCACAATCGCGCCCTCTTTAGCAGCACCGCCAATCCATCGCGCAGCTATGCCGCGCTGAACCAGGAGCCTCCCGAATTCGTCCGCTTCATCAACCCCGGCGACCTGCGCATCGCCGACCAGACCTGCGGCAAAAGCAATTGCCACGCAGCGATCGTTACTAAAGTTCGCAGCAGCATGATGACTCACGGCGCCTTCCTTTGGGGCGCGGCTCTCTACAACAACGGCGCCTTCCCGCTGAAGCGCGCGGTCTTCGGCGAAAGCTATTCGCGCACCGGCGTCTCGCAGAAACTGACTGCCGATCCGGCGCCCACGCCCGTCGAAATGAAGTTGAAGGGCTGGCTTCCCGAGCTTTGGCCGTTGCCGCAATTCGAAGCCACCCAGCCCGGCAATACCCTGCGCGTCTTTGAGCGCGGCGACGACCGCCTGAGCAATCGCGGCTTCGGCACCCTCACCCGCACGGACCCGGTCTTCCAGGGATTGCAGCGCACGCGCCTGTTCGATCCGCTGCTCTACTTCCTCGGCACCAACGATCAACCCGGCGACTACCGCAGCTCCGGCTGCACCGCCTGCCACGTGGTATACGCCAACGATCGCGACCCTGCGCACTCCGGCCACTATGCCGCCAGCGGGCACCTCGGCTACAGTTCCACCGCGGACCCCACCATCAAGAAGAACGAAGAAGGCCACCCCATCCAGCACCGCCTGACACGCTCCATTCCCTCCAGCCAGTGCGTGGTCTGCCACATCCATCCCGGCACCTCCTACGCGTCGCAGTATTACGGCTACATGTGGTGGGACAACGAAACCGATGGCGACCGCATGTATCCCGCGAAAACCAAGACCTGGAAGCCCGCCGATGCCGCCGTTTCCCTGCTTCGCAATCCCGAAGCCGCTTCGCTTAAGGGCAACTGGAGCGATCCTGCGTTTTTGCGCAACGTGCGCGACGTGAACAAGGATAACAAGCAGACGCAGTTCGCCGACTTCAATGGCCACGGCTGGATCTATCGCGCCGTCTATAAGCACGACCGCAAAGGCAACTGGCTGGACAAGGACGATAACAAAGTCGATTTTAAGGATCCCCAAAAATTCGATAAAGCCGTCCACCTGGCCGATATTCACCTGGACAAGGGGATGCACTGCGTCGATTGCCACTTCGAGCAGGATAGCCACGGCGATGGGCACTTATACGGCGAGGCCCGCGCCGCCGTCGAAGTCGATTGCGTGGATTGCCACGGCTCGATACGTGCCCGCGCCACCTTGAAGACGTCGAACAGCGCTGCCCCGGACGGTGGCCGCGATCTGTCTATCCTGCGCACGCCGTTCGGCACGCGCCGCTTCGAGTATGTGGGCGGCAAGCTGATCCAGCGATCGATGATGGAGGAGAACGTGGAGTGGCCGGTCTCGCAGGTGCTGGATTCGATTACGCCCGGCTCCGCAAATTACAACGAAAAAGCGCGCCTCGCCAAGACGATACAGCGCGATGGCGGGACGTGGGGCAGCACGGGGGGCAGCACCGCCGCGCCCGAGATGCTGGCGCACAGTGACGAGCGCATGTCCTGCTACGCCTGCCATACCTCGTGGATGACCAGTTGTTTTGGCTGCCACCTTTCGATGAAGAGCAACGCCAACCGTACCAACCTCCACAACGAGGGCGACGAGGCCACCAGGAATTACACCAGCTACAACTTTCAGGTGCTGCGCGACGATGTCTTCATGCTCGGCCTGGATAGCACGGCGAAGAAGAACAAGATCGCGCCCGTGCGCAGTTCCAGCGCCGTGGTAGTGAGTTCGCAAAACGCTAACCGCGAGTGGATTTATCACCAGGAGCAGACCATCTCCAGCGAAGGCTACAGCGGCCAGGCGTTCAATCCCCACTACCCGCACACGGTGCGCACGAAGGAGACGCGCACCTGCACGGATTGCCATGTCTCGCGCGAGAACGATAACAACGCGTGGATGGCGCAGCTTCTGCTGCAAGGCACCAGCTTCGTCAACTTCTTGGGCCGTTACGCCTATGTGGGCGAGGGCGGTCATGGCTTCGAGGCGGTCGCGGTTACCGAACACGACGAGCCTCAGGCCGTGATCGGCAGCTATCTGCACAAGCTTGCCTATCCTGAAAACTTCGCGCGCTTCGCCCAGGGCCGGCAACTTACCGAGGCCTACGAGCACGGTGGCAACACGCTCAGCCTGCAGCAGCGCGGCGAATATCTATATGCGGCCAAAGGCAATGATGGCGTCGCCGTCTACGATATCGCCAACATCGACAACAAAGGCTTCGCCGAACGTGTGGTGACCGCCCCCGTGTCGCCCATCGGCCAGCGCTTCTCCGTCAAGACCAAGGACGCCCGCTGGATCGCCTCACCGACCACTCTCGCCGTCGACCCGGCGCGCCGGCGCAATCCCGAAAACGAAGAGCAGCCCATCCATTTGCTCTACGCCTTCCTCTATGTCGCCGACGCGCAGGAAGGCCTGATCCTGATTAACGCCGCCACGCTGCTGGATGGCGACCCGCGCAACAACTTCCTGAAGCCCGCCGTCACCTTCAATCCCGATGGCGTGCTCAACGGGGCGACGTTTGTGGTTACCGCCGGCAACTACGCCTATGTCTCCTGCGACCGCGGCGTCGTCATCGTGAACATCGATAATCCGATGAAGCCGGAGGTGGTCTCCGTGATCCCGCTGAAGGGCGCGGGGCATACGGCCATTCAGTTCCGCTACCTGTTCGCGCTCGATGCCGAAGGCCTCAAGGTGATCGACATCACCGACGTGAAAAGGCCCGCCGTCAAGACCGCGGTGCCGTTGACCGAGGCGCACGATATCTACATCGCCCGTACGTACGCCTACGTCGCGGCCGGCGCAAAGGGGCTCGGCATCATCGACGTCGAACGGCCCGAGCAACCCGGCACCCCAAAGTTCTGCACGCTGGTCAGCGATGCCCGTGCCGTGCGCATCGGCATGACCAACGCCAGCGCGTTCGCCTATGTCGCCGATGGCAGGAACGGCCTGCGCATTCTGCAACTGATGTCGCCCGCCCGCACCGAAGGCCTGTGGGGATTCAGTCCCGAGCCCGAGCCGGAACTAATTGCCACGTACAAGACGAAGGGCGAGGCCATCGCGCTCTCCAAGGGCTTGGACCGCGACCGCGCCGTCGATGAGAGCGGCAATCAGCTGGCCGTCTTCGGACGCCGCGGCGCGCGCCCGTTCCGCCTGGACGAAATGCAAAAACTTTACCTGCGCAACGGCCAGCTCTACACCGTGACCAACACCCCTCCCGGGAGGCCCCAATGAGAATCTTCGCCCTGGCGCTTTTACCCCTGACGCTTGGCGCGCAGCCCGCGATTCTCACCGAACTGCGGAACGGCGTGACCCGCGCAGTCGTACTGCATCGTTCCGGCGACGCCGTCACCGATGAGATGCCCGCCCAGCGCGGCGAGGCCTTGACTGTGCAGGGTTCGGGCTTCACAGACGGCGCTCAAATCCTCATCGCCGGATCACCCGCCGATACTACCTTGATCGACGACACGACCGCGCAGTTCGTTCTGCCCGCGGAAGTTGGCGGGAGCTTCGTCGAAATAGCCGTCGCCGATGGCAATGCCGCGTCGCTGCCCGTGGACGGCGCCACCGACCCCGTCCAACTCACCGCCGCCGAAGTGCAGACTATCGCGATGACGGCTGCGAACCTGGCCGATGGTCTGAGATTCGCGGTCGTCATCGTGGACCGTGCCGGCCGCGTGCTGGCGGTCTACCGCCGGCCCGGCGCCACCTCCGTCGAAATCGAAAAGGCCCTGTCCCTGGCCCGCACCGGAGCCTTCTTCAGCAATAGGGGAACGCCCTTGACTTCGCGAACGGTGCGTTCGATCAGCCGCGTCAACTTTCCGGAAGGCATTCCCAATCAGCCATCCGGCGCGCTGTTCGGCATCGAAAACACCAATCGGGGTTGCGATTTCAACGTCGCCTATCTGCCCAACCAGTCCTACCCGCCGCAGAAGAACGTGGCTGCCACCGGATTCAGCCAGGGGATCGCGACCGTGCCAGGCGGCTTTCCGCTTTTCCGCAATGGCTCCGACGTGATCGGCGGTATCGGCGTCGCCGGCCTGGATACCGACGACCAGGATGAGTCCGTCGCGGCGCGGGCGGCCATCGGGACAGGTTTCTCTTTCGCTCCTCTTCCCGACCCCGGCGCCGTGTACATCGATGGCTTCCGCCTTCCCGCCATCGTAATGCCGCCTGTTCCTACCACGCCCGCATCCACCCCCGGCGTCACACCCGACATCGCGCCGCGCAATGGCAACGCCGCGCCCGATGGCTGGCTGGCGGGCCCGCTGGCCAGTTCGACGCTCAGCGTCGCCGACGTGCAAAACATCGTGCAGAACGCGATCGCTCGCGCCAGCGCCACGCGCGCCGCCATCCGCCTGCCGCTCGGCAGCCGCACCCGCATGGTGATCTCCGTCGCCGATCTCAACGGCAACATCCTGGCGCTGTACCGCATGCCCGACGCGACCATCTTCTCTATCGACGTGGCCCTCACCAAAGCGCGTAACGTAGTCTACTTCTCCGGCCCCAATCGCGATCCGCGCGATTTGCCCGGCGTGCCCATGGGGACTTCGGTCACCAACCGCACCATCGGCTTCGCCTCGCAGACCTACTACCCCTCGGGCATCTTCAACACCAAGCCTGGCCCGTTCGCCGATATGTACAACGCCGACATCGCCAACCCGTGTACGCAGGGCCACCAGCCGGCCGACCCCAATCATCAGTCCGGCATCGTGTTCTTCCCCGGTTCCGCCCCGCTCTACCGCAACGGCCAGATGGTTGGCGGCCTCGGGGTCTCCGGCGACGGCGTGGAGCAGGACGATTACGTGACCTCCGGCGGCGCTCAGGGCTACGAAGCCCCCGACGCCCTCCGCGCCGATCAGGTTATACTGCGCGGCGTAAGATTGCCGTACTGGAAGTTCCCGCGCAATCCCGAGCAGTAAGCCGGTGAAGCCAGCGGCAGCAGCGTCAATTCAGTCGCGACCGCGGCAGTCAGGAGAAGAATATGTCTGGGACGCGCCAAACAGACGCGCATGGAATGGCTCCAGGCCGAAACGGCTCAAAACCCATAGGAAAGCCCAACGAGGGGAGCGACCTTCACCCGCAATCCAGCGTCATTGAGCCGAAATAGCAAGTTTGCAACGAAAAGAAGGTTGCCACCCATGTTCACTTTGAAACCACCGGCGCCGTTGGTCATGTTGTAGGATTTTCTGATGAATAGTTGCGGATTCTGGGAGAAATTTTGGTTGAGACGATCGCCGTGAACAACCTCGGCCCCTAGTATGTCAAAATCTAGCGTCAAGCCCCGGGTGACGCCCGCATCCACACCTGCTGCGTATTGGAATTGATCCGGCAAATGCCGCTTGACGCCCGTAAAAATATTGCCGGTTAGGATGCTCTTTCCATTCAATTGGTATGCGAGATCCAGATGAGGGGACAACTTCTTGTACGAGACTGATGCAGCGATGAACGGTTTCACACCAGTTGTACCCGCGCCCAAAGCTTCATACTTATCACCCGTTGGAAGCCGAAGGGTGGTCCCAACTGCGACAGCGGCCGATTCCTTTCGGATCGCAGTCGCCTTCCACTGCAGGTTGAAATCTCCAAGCCCTGTAGCAGTGTGCTCCCCTTCCGCGAAGAGCCGTATCGGTGTCCCCGAAGTCTGGGTCGGCACAAAGACGCTATTGACGACTACACTCCCATACACAGTCGAAATTGGGATTGCCAGTGAGACGTCAACCCGGTTGCTGATGCCGTACGTCATGAATACGGTGGTTTGATTCAATTGCAGGTCGAAATTGACGTTTTCGTTGAACTGGCCGCCTGGAGCCGGGACCGGAGCCTGGAACGAATGGGTACTGCTTCCGTCCAGCTTGTCAAACACGAAACGTTGAAACGCAAATCCGAGGAAGAATTTATGGCTACCAATCGTGTCAGCTCGCTCAGCCAGAATTGGACCAAAACTGGTGGACGATCTTACATATACGCTATTGGTAGGATCGAACGTGTAGGTGAAACCCGAAGCCGGAGAAGGGACGGGCTGCGTTGAAGCTAGAGGCGTTACGAGCACCGCATTGCCGATGGGAGTATCTATCGATGGGAATGTACCAGCCTGGGCGTAGGTCCTGCTAGCGACATCTATAAATTGACAGGCGATGGTCCCCGCTTTAGTGCTGAAGCAAGGACCCGGACCTTGCGCCAACGCTGCTTGAAATCCGGGAAGCGATAGAAGAAAAAGAAACGGTAACGCGCTGGACCGTTGCATCTGTTTTCTTGCTCGGAAGAGCCCGGGTTCTTTCGCGAATTGTCTAAACCGCATGCAAAATGCTCCTGGAATCAAGGTGCCAGTTAATGTTCAGTGCAACCATTCCTAACCGACTCAGATTACGCCACTCGCAGGGCATTTGCAAGAGCTGAGCACCGCGGGAAGACCGGGAAGACCATATTTCATCGCGGTCACTGCCGCGACGCGATTAGCCAGCGCCCCTCGCTCTTACGCAGACTGAAGGTGACGGTGTTCGGTTGGGCGCGTTGTTTAATGCCGCGGTTGTCCGTTAAGGATATCGAGAACTGACAACGTACGGTGGCATTGTCGCCGGAAATCCGTGGCGGCTCGTCGGGAACCAGCGTGACCTGAATGGAGCGGGAGAAATTGAACATGTCCCGGATCCGATTGAAATCCGGCACGTTGGGAAACGTCTTCCGGACCGCGTCGGCGTCCCGGCTGTTGTAGGCGGCCGCATAGGCCTGGAGCAAATCCAGAATCGCCTTTCTTTCGGCGGCTTGCTGCTGCGCTTCCACCGCCTTTCTGTTCTCCTCGTCTGCTTTGCGTTGCGACTCCGCCTGCGCAGCTTTATGCTGCTCTTCCGGCGCGGCTTTATGCTGCTCTTCAGCCTGCGTGGCTTTGCGCTGCTCCTCGTCGCGCCGCGCTTGGTCTTGCTTCTGCTGTTCGCCTCTCAGGCGGGCCAGATCGAGTTTGGCGATCAGGTTCCTGGCGTCCTCTGCGAGTCTCCCGCTGGCGTGTTGATCCACGAACTGCTGAAGCGCGGCCCGGTCATTCTTGTTGACGGCCTCCCAGGCCGCCTGTTCTTCCCTGCGGCGCCCTTCGTCGATCGTGTTCTGGTCCGGAGTCAGTAGCGCGTCGGCAGCTTCGATCGACACGGTTTGACCGGGCTCGAATCTCCGCGGAATGCGCTTAGAGACATAGCCCGGCTTGGAGAGTTCGATGGTGTGCTGTCCGGTTCCGATGTCTACCGAGAAGCGCTGGTCCTGCTGCACGTCGCCTAGGGGCTTGCCGTCGAAGGCGACCTGGGTGCCAGGGTATGCACCGCGAATCTGGAGGGCGGATTTCAGCGGTTCCAGCTTGAACGGTAGCCGCTCCGTGCCGCCTTTCTGGATCTGCACGGTCTGCGCCTCCGGACTCTTGTAGCCATTCTTTTGCAACTTCACCGAGTACCGGGCGACATCAAGGGGGATGCGGATCAAGCCCTGGCTGGCCGACCCGGCATACTTGCGGTTGTTGATCAGAACCGTGGGATCATCGACATTCGTCTCGATGACCAAGGTGCCAATATTGCGATCCGAAGTCACAAATACATTCAACACCGGTTCGGGCCGGACGCTGACGACGAGCGGGTGGTCGCCTAGCTTCAGCTCTTTGGTGCCCTCGGGCAGGTCGTGCAACCCAAGCTGGCCCGACGCGATCGACCCGACGGGCTTTCCATCCAGAGTCACCCTTTCATCGGGGCAATTGCAGTCCAGGCGGGCATCGCGACCCAGGTTGCTCACCACAATCGCCAAGGCGTCTCTGGCCTCGACCGTCCCCGCCACGGATGGTAACCGTCCGGCAGCGGTTTCGAATGCGACGCGGGTTTGCCCGTCGGGACTGGACACCTGCAGTTGATGCTTGCCGAAGGGAATGTCGGTCAAGGTGAGTTGGCCATTGCTCAAAGTACCGGCAGGCTTCCCATCCAGCGATACCGTCCCGGACGCGAAATTCGTCGAGATCTGCACTTGGGGCCGTAACGGATCGAGCACCAGCCGAATGGGCTTATGGTTGGCGGCGTTCACCTGGACCGACTGCACCACCGGGCGGTAGCCGTCCAGCCGAGCCTCGATCGGGTACGTCCCAGGCTTCAGCTTAAATTGGCAATGGGGAGTGCGGCAGACTTCTTCACCGGCCTTGACGGTAGCGCCATCGGGGGAACTCGTTACCGCCACTGAAACCAGGTTCCAAGGTCCCAAGAACTGGCGGATGCCGAAGACTGCGCCCGCTGCCACCAGGACTCCCGCGGCCATGGCAGCCATCCACCTGCCCTGCACCGCCAGTCGCGTGCTGCGCTGGGCTCGCTTCAACTCGCCGATACGGGCGGTGAGTTCGCGGACAGTCTCTTCGGCCTTGCTCTTGAGTTCGGCATCGGCTTGGTGGCGCGCCGCAACTTCCTGGGCACGGCCCAGCATGGGTTCAAGCGCCACAGGATCGGCGGCCGCCTGGGCGGCCTGGCGCCATTGCTGCAACTCCCGGTTCACCGTCTCCCGGAACTCGCGGGCCTGGGCCGCTAGCGATTTACGCAGCCGTTTCAACCGGGGTTCCTCAGGATATTCCAGTAGCCCGCAATCAACTTCGACCAGCGCGCCCAGCGAGTCGCCGGCCCTGCGCAGTTGTTCAGCCTGGGCGAGGCAATCGTTGACGATTTCGTCCTTCTTGCGGTCGGCGATCGCGGCGAGCAGGCCCTGGGGCAGCGCGTACTTTGGGTCGATCGCGGTGGCTTCCGTGGCGAGGGCCTCGGCGGAGCGCCAGTCGGAACTAACGGCAGCCTGGGCATATTTCGCCAGGGCGCCCAGCGCCAGTCTGCGGCTTGCCGGGTCGGCGGCAGGCAGCGTAAAAGCTTCGCGGAAGGTGACCTGCGCCTCCGCGTACCGGCCTTTGTCGCCCTCCTCCTGGCCGCGGGCCACCAAGTCGCGAACCCGGGTTCTCTCCTGCCGGATCTGCTCAAGGCGCTGGCCGAGGTCTTGCAGCGCAGCCGCTTCCGAAAATTCCGCCAGGGCGCGGCCGAGCATATCGCTGGCCTTGGGCAAATCGCCCCTCTCGATCTCGGCCCCGACCAGTTCGACCCAACGCGCCACGGCCGCTGCAGAGAGTTGCGCCCGCTTACGCTGTACCCGCTCGATACCGGCGTCCAGGCCGGGATAGCCCTTATAGAGGGCTGCCAGGCTGTTCCACTGGGTCAACGCTTCGTCCCACTGCTCAGCCTTCTCGCGAGCCAGGGCTTTTTCCACGATCGAACGGACGAGGCCGAGCTGGCTTCGCGCAGACCGAAGTTCTTGCCCTGCCCAAAGTTCGGACGGATAGCGTCGGAGGGCGTCATCAAGGAGGCGGATTCGAACCTCCAGATTAGTTTCGGCGTCGACCCGGCGGCGCAGGTCCTCGAGAAAGGCCGCCCTCTGGCCGCGCTCAGCCTCTGCATGGAGTTGGCCAATCGTGGTGTGGCCAGGGAATTTGATCAGAGCCTTGGCGCAAATATCGAGGGCGCCGCTGAAGTTCTTGCCCGCCAGTTCCCGCTGTGCCAGCGCGATGGTATCGCTCTGTTGCACCAAGTCTGCGCCGGGGGCGCAGACTTGGGCGTCTCCCGGGTAGCGGCCTGCAATCCTGCGAGCTTGCTCCAGGAACTCCACTGCTTGCTCCGGTGCGGATGCCTGCCGCGCCTCGTGGTCTAGCCGCCCGAGTTCCCCGATATCCTGGGCGCGCTCGCGGAGCCGCTCCTCCCCGGTCGCCTTCGCTCGCAGGCGGTGCATCGTCTGCCGCAGAGCAGAGTCGTCTAGCCCGTTGTCCGGGCTCTCGCCAATGTACTCCGCGATGGTATGCTCGGCCACTTGCAGAGCATCCGTCAGCCGGTTTTCCAGCTCCAGGGTTTCGCACCGGCGGAGTGCATCCTGAATGGCCTCTTGCCGCTTCGCATCCTCCTGTGCCCGCAGGCGGCTCGCGGACATCGGGACGCCGGCTTCGTCGGCAGCCTGGCGGATGGCGTCCAGGCGTTCGTGCTCCCGCCGGTCCGCCTCCAGTTGCTGCTTGAGCTGCAACAAGGAGGTCTCGTCCGGATACTGGCGGAGCGCCTCCTCGGCCAAGTCGGCCGCCTCGACGAACTGGCGCTGGGCGGTGAGCGCTTCGGTCTGGCGCACCATTTCCTGGAGGGCCTGCTCCCGCTCCCAAGCAGCTTTCGCGCCAAGGGTGGCTTGCTGCCGCCGCAGGAACTCGCCGTCGCCCGGCCAAGCTTCCAGACCGCGGGCCAGCACATCGAGCGCGCTCCCGAAGGCCCTGGCATCGATCATCGCGTCGGCTTCCCGGCCGATCTCCGCCACCGCGCGCGCCTTTTCCAAGGCACGGACCGCCCCTTCAGCGCCAGTCAGCATGTCGGCCAGTTGGGGCGCATCCGGGTACTGGGCCAGCGCTTGCTGGAGCGACTGCACGGCATTCTCGGGTTGCTGCCGGTCGAGGAAGTTCTGGGCCCCCGCGCAGGCGAACCGCACTGCTTCGGTGCGCTTCTGAACTGCCAGATGCGTTTCCAGCGCCTGCAGCAGGTCCGACAGGGCCTTGTCTGCGTGGTACTCCCGCAAAGCAGCTTCGACCACCTGGATGGCTTCGGCAAATTGTTCTTGGGAGCCTAATTCCGCGCCCAGACGCAAAGCCGACTCCACGGCTTGCTGGCGCTCCCAATCCGCCTTGGCCGCGGTAGTGCTGTCCAGCAGGCGGATCAGCAGGGCTTCGCCTGGATAGTTGCGGAGATCTTCGTCGAGGGCGGCCAGCGCCCGGCCGAACTCCTTCGCTTCCGACAGAGCCGCGGCGTCTGCGGCTAACCGCTCCACTGCACGAGTCAGTCGCTGGGCCGCGAGTTCCCGCTGGGCAAACGAATAGAACTGGGACAGCTCCGGGGATTCCGGAAATTCCGCCTGCAGGGCTTCCAGCCGTTGGACTGCCTGCTCAAACCGCTCCTCCCGTAACCAGCCGGTGACGACGGACGTTTCAGCCTGCAGTCGCCTGTTTCTTTCGAACTCGGCCTTCTCCGTGTGGATCCGTTCAAGCAGGTGGACCACCTTGGGAGCTTCCGCATCCGCGCTGAGGGCCGCCAGCACTTCCAATGCCTCGTCGTAGGAGTGCTGAGCCAGCAGCCCTTCGACCCGAACGGTTGCGTCTTCAATCCTCTGCTGCTGCGCATGTCGCTCGCTGGCACTCTGAATCGTCTTCAGGAGGGCCCCAGCTTCCGCATTCTCTGGGTCTAGGCTGAGAGCTTCGGTGGCGGCTTTGTGCGCGGCGATATAGTCCTGCCGCTCATAGTTTCTCAGGGCTTCGAATAGGAGCAGGGAAGCCTTCTTGCCCCGCTCCATCTGCGCGCGTGCCTGTTCGAGCCGGCCTTGGATATACACGTCGCCGCTCTTCAACCGGAGCGCCGCATCGAAGTTCTGGATGGCCTCGACGAAACGCCGCTGCGCGAATTGTTTTTCGCCCGTTCGCAGCAGCGACTCAATCTTCGGCCGCAGCGCGTGCTGCAGGATTTGCTTCTGCAGGTCCTCCCGCAGCGAGCGCGCCACGCGATTGTAAGGATCGAGGCTCAGGACCTCCAGTACAGCGGCCCGAGCCGGCTCCAGCTCAGCTTTTTCATAAAGCTGCTGCGCCTGGACCAGCAGGTGCGCCGCCTGCGATTGGCACAACTCGTTGAGGATCGGCCCCGTGTCGAACATCACCTCCTTCAGGCTCTGGTACCGCACTTCACGATCCCTGTGCAGAATCCGGCCGATCACCCGCTCCAAGGCTTCCGGGCATTCGGGCGCTAGGGTGAGCAGTGGCGGCGGGTCTTCAAAACTGATCTTGTACATGAAGGCGCGCGAATCAAACGCCTCGAATGGATGTTTTCCGCCGATTAACTCGTAATAGATCAGGCCAAAGGCGAAGATGTCACACAGCGCGTCGGTATCGAAGCCGGCAAACTGCTCCGGTGCCATATACATCAGTGTGCCAAGCATGGATTCCTGCCGCGTGAGGCGGGTGGCCTCGGTATCACCGACGATTCTGGCGATACCGAAGTCCATGATCTTGACCGTGCCGTCGCGGAGCACCATGATGTTGGCTGGTTTAACGTCGCGGTGAACAACGCCGTGCTGGTGCGCGCAGTACAGCCCCTCGGCGACCTGTGTCATGATATTGCACTTATGCAGCAGGGTGAGCTGCCTTCGGGATGCGATGACCTGGTGGAGATCTTCGCCTTCCAGATACTCCATGACGAGGAAGGCCTGGCCCTCGTGCTCGCCATATTCGTAAACGGTGGTGATATTCTCGTGATGCAGATTCCCGGCGACGGTAGCTTCGTTCCGGAAACGCGTGAGGACGTCCTTGCCGCCCTCGGTCAACACCTTGAGCGCGACCAGTCGGGAAACCGTCGGATCAAAGGCGCGAAACACGCGTCCGAACCCGCCCCGGCCCAGTTCGGTCTGGACCTGGTACCTGCCGATCTGCGCGGGCATCCCGCCTGCCGCTCCTGCCATAAATTCTTTGCCAACGCTAAACCCGTCGTAGAATGCCGGTCCGCTCAATGGCCGTTAGAATTATACATGATTGGCGGCCCTCCCAAACTCTAAACACAAAAACGTAACAGTTCACGTGGGCTACCGCCGTTGGGGGAGCAGGGAGGGAACCGGCTGGTGTCCCGGCGATAGCAGATGATCGCTTCGGTGAGATATCCCGATGCGTTTTGGCCTTGCATTTTGCAAGTTTGGGTAACCGTGAGGAGGCGTGCCGTGGCCACCTCTCCTTGGGCGCTGCGATTGCCAAAAATGATCTTGCGCAATTGCAGGGCAATGCGTAAGACTTGTTCCACACAATTGTTGGTGGGTTCCACACCCGGATGCTCGATGAGAGTGAACAACTTGCCGCAGTGCTGGAACAAGGCGGTGGCTATGTTGCGCACTTCTTTGTCGTCACTGTCCACGTAATGCTCGGCGAGCGCGAACCAGCGCTTTGCAGCGGAATCGAGCGGGCGATCAATTGGTCGCGATTAAGCTGCCCTGGAACTTGCGCCAGAGGCGGAACAGCCGGGCATACAGGGCCAGGGCGTCGCGGCAAAATCGCTGCGCGTCAGTGGTCTTGGCGAAGTCTTGAATGCCCAGAATGTTGTGCTTCAAATGCGTCCAGCACAGTTGCGCCAACCCCTTGTGTTACTTGAAATAGGCGCTGAAACGGTCACTGCACAGGATGACCGCGAACACCGCCCCCAGCAGATGCATCCGCACTGCAACACTTACGAGTCTTGGCCACCTGTAGAAGACGAAGGTGCGGGCCACCAGCACCCACAAGTATCGTTTCCCGTTGTTGCGCCAGCCGGTTTCGACGCGGTTCAATACTGGCTCGTTTTTCAGTTGCTGCTCCAACTCCTGACAGGGCTGGGCCACGGCAGCGCTGGCTTGCTCCCAACACTTTTGGGTGCTGCCCACACTCATCGCGATGCCCAGCACGTGTTCCAGCAACGCTTCCACCACCCGCCGCGGCATGCTGCAGGAGATCGTCAGGTGGCGATCAGAGCCAAATTGCGATCCGCAGTTCCGCCGCCCACGCTGCCGCGAATTCCCTGCCAGTCCGTCGGAGGACGGAGGTTTGGAAGAGTTGGTGGAATTCTTTTTGGCGCGCTGCCAATTGCCGCTCCAGATCGGCGATCTGTTTTTCGGCATCGGCGATCTGATGTTCGCGCTCGGCGATCTGCCGGTCCCGTTCCGTTACCTGCTCTTGGAGCCTCTCAATATCACGCTGCTGCCGCTCCACTTGCCGCTGAAGTTCTTCTCGGCTGGGCGGATTCGAGTGCGCATGCCGGCTCGCGTTTGCATGCTTGCTGCTTGCGCGCCGAGCGGCTCTCACATCCATCCAGGCTAAAATGACATACTTTCGAGCCGAAGTCCAGAGAAATCGACACGGTACTTGAACTGTGAAACTAGTTTGCGGCTTGAGCTGTAACAAGGAGGGCTCGTCCGCACACTGGCGGAGCGACTCCTCGGCCAGGTCCGCCGCCTCGACGAAATGGTGCCGGGCGGCTAGTCACAAAGCCTCCCAGTGCAGGCGACCCAAATGACGGGCCTGGTGGTGGATGCGCAAGACGACTGCCAAAGTTGCCGCACAACTGAGCCGGCTCTGCATTGAGGTAAGCGCACGCCCGGTTCGCAGCGCCGTCAACTGATCTTCCGTCACCTGGATCTGAATCCGTATCCATATCAACCCGCCTCCCGACGCCGCGCCAGATCCCGGAACACCTCAGCGAACGCTGGTAGATTCTCCCCCAGCCGGGCGAAGTCGTCCTTCGGAATCAGCAGAACGTCCACCGCCGTCCGCGCCCGCACTGTCGCGTTGCGCGATTTGTCGCTCAGCACTGCCATCTCGCCGAAATACTCG
>DATMNI010000353.1:0-26389 GCA_035570275.1 Candidatus Acidiferrales bacterium
CGGGTGCGCAGGGGGTCTCCGCCACGCACGACGCCGCCTTGGATTCAGCCGGCAACCTGTTCATAGCCGACGGCTTCCAAATCCACCGAGTCGATGGGCACGGGCAGATCCAGACCGTTGCTGGGGACGGGTACGTCCACATAGGCGATGGGGGCGCGGCCACCGACGGGTGGCTCTTCCAACCCTCCGCCGTCGCACTAGGGCGTGGCGGCAACCTGTACATCGCCGACACCGGCACCGAACGCGTGCGGCAGGTGACGGTGTCCGGTATCATCTCGACGATTGCCGGGACAGGCGGCGTGAATTCCTACGTGGATGCCGTGCCGG
This sequence comes from Candidatus Acidiferrales bacterium, assembly GCA_035570275.1. Taxonomy (GTDB): domain Bacteria; phylum Acidobacteriota; class Terriglobia; order Bryobacterales; family Bryobacteraceae; genus DATMNI01. Next base: position 328 of record DATMNI010000353.1, read on the forward strand.
CCGTTGCGGCCAACCTGAATTCGCCAATGGGGGTGGCGGTGGATGCCGCCGGCAACATCTTAATTGCCGACACCGCTCATTCGCGGATTCTCCAGATCGGCGCCGATGGAGTAGTCCACAATGTCGCGGGCACGGGACTGGCTGGACTCGGCACCGAGGGCTTGCCGCCTTTCCTTACTCAGGTATTCAGCCCCGAGGCAGTCTGCTTGGACCGCTCGGGCACCCTTTACATCGCCGATACTTCCAACCATCGGATACTTCAGGCGCCGCTTAGTGGCAAGGTGGCCGTCGCGGCCGGCAACGGGGCTCTTGGCGCTGCCGGCGATAACGGCAAGGCGCGTCTGGCCGAACTCTACCAGCCCAGCGGCTGCGCCCTCGATTCCTCCGGCAACCTGTTCATCGCGGACACCAGGAACAATCGCCTCCGGAAAGTGACCCCGTTACCCGCCGGAATCGTCACCACCGTGGCCGGCACTGGCGACCCGGCTTTCGGCGGCGATGAAGCCCCAGCCACGGCCTCCAGGCTCAGCGGACCGCGCGGTGTGGCGGTGGACGATAACGGCAATATCTTCATCGCCGATACTGGCAACCATCGCATCCGCCAGATTACCCCGGATGGCGTCATCCACACCATCGCCGGCCAGAACGGCGCAGGCTTCGCGGGTGACGGAGGCCCTTCCACCAGTTCCCAGTTGAACAGTCCGGGCGGCCTGTTCCTGGACGCTACCGGCACCCTCTATCTGGCCGATACCAACAACAACCGCGTGCGTCGCCTGGTTCCGGATTCAATGCTGCCGCCCGACCCCATCGTGCTGTCGCCAACCTTGACCGCCGTCAACGCTGCCAGCCAGCGTCAGGGTCCGGTGGCACCCGGGGAGATTGTGAGCATCTTCGGCCTGCGGATTGGCCCTGTAACGGCCGTTCCGGGCACATTCGATGCGTCGGGGTTGCTCTCGAATCTGGTGGGGGGAACCGAGGTTCGCTTCGATGGCGTGCCGGCGCCACTCTTTTATGTGCAGTCGGCGCAAGTCAACGCCCAGGTACCCTACACCGTGGCCGGCGCCACCCTCACCCACATGGAGGTGCTCTACCTGGGACAGTCGGCCGGCACCCTGGATCTGCCGGTGGCGGCCGCCGCGCCGGCGCTCTTCACCATCGCGATCAACCAGGACGGCTCCACCAATTCGCAATCATCGCCCGCTCCGCGCGGCACTATCCTCACGTTTTTCGCGACCGGCGAAGGCCTCACCGATGGCGCCAATATCTCCGGCCAGCCAGCGCCGGCGCCGTATCCGCGCCCCGTGCTGCCCGTCAGCCTGGCGATTGCCGGTGTGAATGCGGACCTGCTCTACGCCGGCGCCGTCCCGGGCGGAGTCGGCGTCTTGCAGGTGAACGCGCGGGTGCCCGGAGGCTTCGTATCGCCCGGCCCGACGGCGATCGAACTGACGCTTGGCAACTTTACCGCGCCGGCCACTTTCTGGCTGAAATGAGGGGGCTGTGAGAGCGCTACTTCTGGGGCTGCTCGCTATGGTCGCCGCTGGCGCCGCAGCGCCTCCTGCCATTACCGGCGCCTCCCCCAACCCGACTGATGCGGGCGGCTCGTACTTCCCGCTGACTGTTACGGGAACCGGCTTCGTCCCAAACGCGATTGTGAAATGGACCGGACTCTCGCTTGCCACTTATTGTGTCAGTCCCACGGAGCTGCAGGCGGAGGTCATCCCGGAGCTGCGAACGCTGGCGGGCAAATTCAACATCACTGTCATCAATCCTGATGGCTCGGTTTCCAATGCCTACGCAATTAGCGTTTCACCGGTGCTGCTGACGGTAACACCGTCCGCAGTCGTCGCCGGGAGCCCGAACGTAACCATCACCGCCAAAGGCCTGGGCTTCACCGTGCCGATGGCACTGGTGTTCAACACCGGAGGTCAGCAAGTGACGCTGCCCACCATGTTCGGGGACACCGCAACTCTGACCGCGGTGATTTCGGCATCTACGTTGAGCGCGGTGAAGTCCGCGACCATCCAGGTCTTCGACTCGTCGGACAACCTGAGTTCGTTGCCTGTGCCGTTCGATGTGCGCGACGCGCTGGCGATTACCTCGGCGACACCCAACACCTTCGATGCCGGCGGCGTGGATTTCGCCATGACAATCAACGGCACCGGCTTCGTCTCCGGCTTGATGGTGACCTGGGCCGGGCAGCCCTTGGGTACCACGTTTGTCAGTCCGACCCAACTGCAGGCAGCCATTACCACGCAGACCCGAAGCCTCTCGGGCACTTTTAACCTGAGGATCACCAACCCGCCCGGCGCGCCATCCAACGCCTACCCGGTCACGGTTTCGCCGGTCCTGTTCGGCATCAGCCCGGCTGCGGCCGCCGCTACCGGACCGGCGTTGACCATCGCGGCCACGGGCGCCGGCTTCACGCGCAACAGCAGCCTGGTGCTGGTGGAAGCCGGCCAGCAGACGGCGCTGGCGACGGCCTACGTCAATGCCACCAGCCTCACGGCCGTGGTTCCGGCCTCCGCGCTGCGGCTAGTCGGCGCGGCTACCGTTCAGGTGATCGACGCCACCGGACCCGGCCACTCACTCACGCAGCCGTTCGCCATCACGGCATCCCTCCCCGCAATTACCAGCATCAGCCCGAGCAGTGCCACCGCCGGGGCCGCGACCTTCACGTTGACCGTGAGCGGCGGCAACTTCGTCACCGGCGCCACGGTGCAGTGGAACGCTACGGCGCTGACCACCACGTTTCTGAACGCCACCCAATTGATGGCGGCAGTTCCGGCGGCTCTGATGCAAGCTGCGGGCTTGAGCGGCATCACAGTCTCCAACCCCGGGGGCACGGTGTCGGCGAACATAACCTTCACCATCAACCCGCCGGCGCCGGTGGTCACCGGCCTGAGCCCGGGCAGCGCTTCCACGGGCGCCGCGGGATTCAATCTGACGGTGAACGGCGCTAACTTCGCCGCCGGCGCCACGGTGCAGTGGAACGGCGTGCCGCTTGCCACGTCGTTCGTCAGCCCTGCGAAGCTGGTGGCGGTGGTGCCGGCCAACCTTTTGACCGACGCGCTGTCCGCCGCGATCGGCGTGGCCAATCCGGGCGGGGCGACCAGCGGGGCCATTTCCAATAGCGTTACGTTCGCCATCGAGTCGCCGCCGCCAACCATCAACACCGTTTCGCCGGCCTCGGCCACGGCAGGCGGCGCACCGTTCACCCTCACGGTCAGCGGCCTCAACTTCGCCTTGAACTGCGTGCTGCGATGGAATGGCACGCCGCTCGCCACCACTTTCGTGAGCGGCACACAGGTGACCGGCGCCGTAACGGCCGACGCCATCGCCGTGGCCGGCACGGCCCTTGTTACGCTGGTCAACCCCAGCGGTCTGGTTTCCAATCCGGCCAGTCTGGCGGTGGTGGCGCCGGTGCCCAGCATTTCGGCCATCGTTCCTAACTCGACGCCGGCGGGCAGCGCGGGCCTGACGCTGACCGTCAATGGAACCAACTTCCTGGCCAACTCGGCGGTGGTCTGGAACGGATCGCCGCTCGCGGCAACGCGGGTGAGCGCCACGCAACTGACGGCGTCAGTGCCCGCCAACCTGCTGTCTTCGGCCGGCGTCCGGAGCGTCAACGTCACCACGCCGGGCGCTCCGGACTCCAACGCCGCCGCCTTCACCATCGCTCCGGCCACCCCCATGGCACCGCCGCCCACCGCCATAAGCGCGGCGATTGTGAACGCGGCCAGCGGATTGTCATCCATCGCGCCGGGGTCGCTGATCTCCATCTACGGCATGAACCTGGCAGCCGGAACGGACTCCGCCGCCGGGGTGCCGCTACCGAACCTGCTGAGCGGAACCTCGGTCACGATCAACGGGACGGCGGCCCCGCTGATTTTCGTGAGCCCGCTCCAACTCAACGCCCAGGTGCCCTTCGAGACCAAGGTCGGAACGGCGACGCTGACCATTCAGGCCGGAGGCTTCAAAGGCGCGCCGGTCACCTTCGAAGTGGTGGCCGCAGCCGCGGGCGTCTTCACCATGGCGAACGGCAGCCACGCCGTCGCCCAGAACAATCCGGACCAGACGCTCAATTCGGCGGATTCCCCCGCTGCTCCGGGCCAGTACGTGACCGTCTATTTGACCGGACAAGGCGCGGTGGATCACCCTGTGCCCACGGGTGCGGCGCCGCCCGGCACGCCATTTTGCATCCCGCTGGCCGCGATGGCAGCGTGGGTGGGCGGCCAACCGGCGCCGATCGCCTTCGCCGGCCTGGCCCCCGGCTTCGTGGGACTGCTGCAGATGAATATCGTGATGCCGGACGTGCCGGCGGGCGAGCAGACGTTCGACGTGACCATCGGGGGAGTAGCATCGAACCGGACGGTGTTGTCGGTGCGGCGCTGATTGGCTTCGGCCAGGCGCTAGAAGCTAGCGTAAGCCGACAAATGGGTTCACGGCGCGGACGGTGCCATAAAGCCGATCGTGCTGAAAATCTTCAGTGAGAATTTCCGGCAAGCCATAGTGTTCCGCGTATGACCAGAGGTACGCGTCGAACCAGTTCAACTGATACGCCGCACAACCGCGAACGGCTTCACGGACGATGGCCTCGTTAGGTGCCGCAGAATCCCGGTTGCGGTCTTCTGCTTGGCGGAAAGCGGCCATCGAACCGGTAGACAAGGCTGTATCAACCTAGATCGAACAGTTTCGAGTGCGGCCACGCTCGTAAAGATCCTCTCTTCTCCAACCTCTGCCGCGAGGCCGCAATGCGGCACGCCTTGCGCCGCCGGTCGAGGCACGTTTGCGGTGGCGCTCGGTCGCTTGGTCGAACAAACGAAGCTGTGACTCTCGACTTTGGGGCGCCGCCTGCTTGCCGGGAAAAATCACGCGAATCAGATCGCCGGCCGGCACCCAATCTATGTCATCGCCAGGACGGATATGATACCTTTTCGCGATCGTCTTGGGCACGGCCCTCATGGTTTTCCTCCGGTCAATGTTTTCCGTTCCCGCCACGTTGCAGGAACACTTTCAACAGCTCTGCGTTACTCTTCGACAACTCCTCGTTCACTAATTGGGCCGCCGCGATCTGCGTCATTTTCACGTCGAACTCAGCGTTGCGCGTGCGCGGGGCATCCTGGACGCTCAGGCGGATGGCCCTGCGAAGGGTGCTTTCCGTTTTGGCTTGGCTTGCACGTAACTCCGCCATGTCGCGGTCGTGACGCACCTCGTGGTCCGCTATCATCCGGTCGTGCTGTTCCAGCCATTGTTGATGATCCATTAACGAGCCCTCCACTTCTTAAAAGTATACCCCCGGTCTTCATCGATGCCGGCTTGCAGCTCGCTCGCCAGGATCAGTCGATCGTCAAACACGGGAGCGATATCCACGCCACGCTTCAACAGGAACGATCGGGAACGCTGAGTCGCTGCGGCAAGCTTCCAGACCCGCTAGTGGAGCGCTGGGTAGATCGACAGGCAAGATATAAAATGAACCTGAGCGGTTGGCACAGCGAGCCGCGTGCCGAAGGAGGCTTCCGATTCATGCGAGCAGACATCGTACCTGGCGCCGTTTTTCCCGATTATGAGCTAACCGATCACGCGGGCAAACGCCGCAAGCTCTCGGATCTGCAGGGGCCCGATCCGATGATTCTGGTGCTCAGCCGGGGAGGCTTCTGCCCGAAAGATCGCCGGCAGGCAGAAGGTCTGGTCCAACTTCATCGCGAAATGGAAGTCGGTTACTGCGGCCTGGTCACCATCAGCACGGACAACTTGATGGCGACCAACGAGAACCGTACCGGCGTCGGAGCGCATTGGCCGTTCTTGTCCGATGCGGGGCGCATGGTGCAGAAGGATCTCGATATCGCCGAGTACACGGATACGACGCACAATCCGATGATCCCGCACACCATCGTGCTTGAGCCCGGGCTCATCGTATTCAAGATCTACAACGGCTATTGGTACTTTGGCCGTCCCTCGGTCGAAGAGCTTCGACAAGACTTGCGGGCGGTGTCGAAGAAATGCCGCCCGGATTGGGACATCACTGGTTCCGATATGAAAGCTGCTTGGGAACGCGGCGAAAAAAATCGCTTTTATCCATACGGCAAGAGCTATGCCAAGATACTCGGGGAGCAGGAGTAAGCGGTGGTGCCAGGTGCTTGACGATGCGCAGCTTAACGATGCGTAGCGAGCCCGCCCGCGGAATCGGGTTATAATCCCCCTATATTCCCAAAGGGGCCCATGCGCCGAACCATCCTGACCGCCACCCTGTCCGCGCTGTTTGCGATCGCCGTTTTCGTCACCGTGCGTAATGCCTACTCCGCACCTCAATCAAAATCCAAGGCCGCCAAGGTGGAGCCCAGTGCGGCCGCGGGTTACGGAAACACGGATTCCATCACCGAAGAGGAACTGAAGATCTATCTCTATTTTCTGGCCTCCGACCAGTTGGAGGGGCGGAACCTGCCTTCGCGCGGCTACGATACCGCGGCCCTCTTCGTAGCCAGCCACCTGGCCGAGTGGGGCCTCAAACCAGGCGGCAGCACCAGCCAAACCAACGGCCCGCTGCAACCCTACTTCATGCCGATTGAGCTGGTAAGCAAACAGGTGCTGCCCGAGGAGACCAAGGCCTCCATCACGTTGCCCGCGGGAGGCGGGCGCGGGGGCCGCGGCGGACGGGGCGGTGGCGGTGGTGGCGGCGGGGCGCGTGGTGGCGATGCCCCATCCGGTCCGCGACCCACGGACCTCGAATACGGCAAGGATTGGACCGTCCCCGCCGGCGGTCGGGGCGCGCCGCCGCTGGAGCCGTTCGCGGTCGCCGGGAACCTGGTCTTCGCCGGTAACGGCTACGTGGTCAACAAGACCAATGTGAATCCGTACGCCGGCTTGGATGTGAAGGGCAAGATTGTGGTGGTGGCCGGGCTGCCGCCGGAACTGGCCGCGCAACAAGCCGCCGCTGCTGGCCGGGGCGGTCGCGGTGGTGCAGGTGGCGGTGGTGCGGGTGGCGGTGGTGCGGGTGGCGGTGGTGCAGGTGGCGGTGGTGCAGGTGGCGGTGGAGGCGCGGCGCCGAATCCGTTGGGTGAAAGTTGCACCGATTTTCTGACGCCCGAAGAAGCCGCCGCCAGGAACGGCGCGCTGGCGGTGGTGACCATCGCGAATTTCCAACAGCTCAGCGTCATGTCCAACCCCAACGCGGCCTTTGCCGGGGGTGGTGGCTTTGGTGGCGGTGGCGGCGGTCGCGGGCCGTCCTTGAATGGCCCGGCCTTCCAGCCGCCCAAGCTGCGCCAGCCGCGGGCCTGCCCCGCCGTCCCTTCGGTGACCGCCGCGCTGGGTATGGCCAACGCCATTTTCCAAGGCGAGAAGCAGAACGCCGCCCAGATCTTCTATGCCGCCGGCTCTAACACCAAGCAAGATTCGTTCGATCTCAGCGCCGAAAAGAAGCTCACCCTGCATGTGGCCATCCGCAGCGAACCGGGGCACGGCGAGAATGTGATCGGCATCCTCGAAGGCGGCGACCCGGTGCTGAAGGACGAGTACGTGGTGATCAGCGCGCACCTGGATCACAACGGGCTGACCACACCTCTGCCCGATGGCCACAACGTCCTCAACGGCGCCGATGACGATGGCTCCGGTTCCACCGGCTTGCTCGCCATCGCCCGGGCTTATGCGCAGGGCGCGGCCAGGGGAATCCGTCCCAAGCGCAGCATCCTTTTCCTTTGGAACGCCGGCGAAGAAAAGGGCCTGTGGGGATCGCAGTACTTCAACCAATACCCTCCCATCGATCTCACCAAGGTGGTCGCCAACCTGAACATGGATATGATCGGCCGCACCAAAGGGCCGGGCTATTCCGATCCCGATGCCACCCATATGCTGGTCAATCCCGGCGAGGTTTTCGTGGTGGGCCCCAACATCAGCAGCGACGACATGGAGAAGACGATCGAGACGGTCAACAACAGCTACCGGAAACTGGCGCTCAACCACTTTTACGACACCACCGCGCCCGATGACACGCACGACAATCTGGGCCCGCAACCCAGGGGCCAGCGCATCTTCTACCGCAGCGACCACTACAATTTCGCCAAGATGGGAATCCCCATCGCGTTCTTCACGGTGGGGTTGCACCCGGACTACCACCGCGCCACCGACACGCCGGAGAAGATCGATTACAAGGAAATCGAAGCGGTCTCAAAGACCGTGGCCGCGGTGGCCTGGGTGCTGGGCAACCAGGCGGGCCGCCCCCAGTTAAAGACGAAACTGCCCGATCAACTGGTCAAGGATATGAAGACCGTGAAGGACCAGGGCTGGGGCAAAATCACGCCCGTGCTACCGCCGCTTCCGGGCGAACCGTTTTAGCGGGCCGCGCCTTCCACCGCAACCACAGCGCCGACATCGCCACCATCGCCAGCGTGATCGCCACGGTGGCGGCCGTAGTCTGCGGGATCGAAAGCTGGCGCTTGATCGGGTACACTACGGCGCCATAGACGATCATCACGTGAATCCAGTACACCATCAGCGAATTCTTGCCTAGCGCCTGCATCCAACTCCAGCGCACTCCCGCGCCGTATTCCGTCCACAGATAGGCGCCCGCCATCATCAGCAGGCAAATTCCCACGCGGATGAGGATCAGCGCCGGGCTGTCCGTCCAGAAATTCGAGTGCGTATAAAGGGAGTACGGAATGTTGGAGAAATACTGGCCGCCCGCGATCAAGCCGAAGCTGATGAGCACGCTCCACTGCATCAGCCGGTCCAACCGGTCCGCCGCGGCGCGCTTGACAATGGCGCCGGCCGCCAGCCCGAACGCCACATACGCCGCGCACGGGAAGAACGGGAACAGGCCGCGCCCCTGCCCCGGCGCCAGGTAGGCCTGCACCAGCGGCGGAACGCCGGCCCACGGCAGCGCGGCCACGATGGGCGACATCACGGCGATGCCCAAACCGGCTGCCACGGCGAAGCGCGTCCTGGAATACGATTCGAACACGGCCGCCACCGAGAGCACCGCCATGGCCACCCCCATGCAGTTCAGGATGTCCACCTTGGTGAGTTCCTGCGTGCCCACGTGCGGCATGCTGGCCGCCCAGTTAGTGAATCGGAAGAGGAAAGCGATGCCCAGGATGTAGCCCGCCCGCTTCAGCGAGATCAACCAGCGGCGCAGCGGCTTAGGCTCGCGCCGTTCCAGGCTTTCCATCTGGAAGGCCAGCGTCATCCCCGCCATAAAGAGAAACAGCGGCGCCGCCATCCCTCCCACAAACTGCGAGAGCACGTAGGGGCCGCCATCCCGCAGGTCCAACCGGGCGAACGAATTGAACGCGTGGCACTGGATCATGATCACCACCGCCAGCCCACGCATCCAATCGAGGAAAGGGAATCGCTTCACAGGAAAAGGCCGGAAAAACCCGTTCGTACCGACACCATGATAGCGGAAAACACCCCGGTGGGCCGGCTAGGCCGGCTACTGAAGTTTGCGTAATAATTCGTGATCTGATAAGAAGAAGACTCTTGGGCAGACCGGAAAATTCGGCGGCTGGGACGTTATCTGTAGGAAGGGATCACCTGTGAGGAGTTCGAACGGTTCCGCGATCCTGGAAGGCTGGGATAGGACTGTCCGCTGTTTCCCGATGGCTGCTGGACCAGACTCGGCACCGCTCCTTTCCGACGGCGAGGGCTCCGGCCGTGAAGCTACCCCGTACGATCGGGAAGTCACGAGGCTGTTTGACGAGATGCATGTCCGTTTGCGCCGGTACATGATCTTTCTTGGACTGTCACCGGACGATGCCGACGATGGCGTCCAGGAGGTCTTCCTTCGCCTTCACAAACATCTCAGGGCACGGGGTGACCGGACCAACCTTCCGGGATGGGCTTTCCAAGTGGCACGGAACTTCGCGCGCGACCACCGTAAGAGCGCCTGGGTGCAACGGGCCGTAATGTCGGACCATGATGCGGCGCGTCTGTCCTCGGTTGCGGCAACCGGCGATAACCCTGAGGACCGGCTACTCAAGGAGGAGAGATTTTTGTGGCTGCGATCCGCAATGGAGCGGCTAACCCCACAGCAAGTCGAGTGCCTGCAGTTGCGCGTGGCCGGGCTGCGCTATCGGGAAATCGCGGACGTAATGGGAATCGGGATTTCGGCCGTGGGCGAATTGGTCCAGCGGGCGATGGTTCGCCTGAACGAGGGTATTAATGGATAAGAATGACAACCGGATGGACTGCGAACAGGTTGCCGTAGCGCTGCTTCTGGCCGCGGATGATGACTTGGGGCCTGATGAACGGGTTCTCCTGGAGACCCATCTGATGGGATGTGCGGCGTGCCGGGCACAACAGACGCTGTTTCGCCAGACCGACAGTCGCCTCCTGGCATGCAGCCAGGTTCTGGATCGCCTGAGCCCGGCGGGTCCGGATGCGCGGGTCCGGCTGGTTGGGAAACTGGCGGCGCCCCAACACCCAAGCTGGATAGCCTGGCTACAACGCGCCAGAGCGTGGCAGTGGGCGTCTGTGGCGCTGGCGGGTCTGAGTTTTGTGGCCGTGACCGTTTGGATAATCGTCGCGCCGTGGTCCGCGGAGCGCGGCCTCTCAACCAAGGCCGGGTTGAGGTCACGATCGTTTTCGAGTGCCGAGTTGTCAGCCGGCGGTACGGAAGTGATCCGGGTTGAGTTGCCCTTGTCGGGCGCCGGTGATCCATTTCTAGATGGTTCACCATCCGAATCCGTAGTCCTGGCGGATGTGGTTGTTGGTTCGGACGGATTGCCGCGGGCCGTACGATTGGCTAACTGATTGAATTGCGAGCGTGCCACATGATGAAGCGCACAGCATTGGTAGTTGCAAGCCTGGCGTGCGCCACCGCTGCTGCGCAGGTCAACTCCGGGATCATTGCCAAGCCTGGCATAGGCTCGCCGGCCACAATCACCGGCGCGCTGGAGCGGGTTGTGACGGGCGTTCCATTTTCGGCGGAATCGGTGACGGAGTTCTTCCAAACCGCCACTGACGGGAGCCACGTCAGGCAGGCAACCACCGCGGTGGTCGCGAGAGACTCAAATGGCCGCACAAGGTACAGCCAGACTTTTCTGCCGCTGCTGCCGGGCGGACCGAAAGTCTTTTCGACAATTCGAGATCCGGTTGCCGGCGTAAGGTATTGGATCGATTCGAACGAGAAACTCGCCCGGCGCGAGTTAATCCGGACTCAACCACCCGGAAACGGACAGCCACCCGGAAACGGACAGCGGACAGCGGAGGGGCAAGAGAGTTGGACCAGTAAACCCGCTGACACGGGCAGCAGCGCGCCACCCGGCAGTGGCCAGGAAGCGGCTATCAAGGTCGCTCGTCAGTCTCTCGCGTCCGCCTTGTCGGCTCGGGGCAACGCCGCTCTAGCCCGGGACACTCACCCGGAAATGACAGCGCTCGGCGATCGCATCATCGCGGGCGTAGTCGCGACCGGCGCCAGAGGTAGAGCCATGATCCCTGCCGGGCAGATCGGAAACGAGAGTCCCCTGATCTTCAGGGCGGAAGCGTGGTACTCGCAGGAACTCGGCATTGTAGTGATGAGCAGGGTCATCGACCCGGTCCAGGGCGAGACAACCTTCCGGCTGACGCACTTGCTGCGCGCGGAACCCAGTCCCGATCTGTTCGAGGTTCCGGCCGGCTATCGCATAACGGGAGCGGGCATCTCATCGGAGCCGGGATCGCGGCGCGGTAAGGACTAGACCATGCTCCTGCGGATCGTCGCTATAAGCCTTCTATTCGGTATTCCCGGCACAACACAGGCTAATGAGCCAACACCCCAGGACGCCACCAAGGCGATCCTGGCCGCCTTTGACAAGTACGAAGTGGTCGGGATGCATTCCGCTCACGGAAGCAAAGATGTCGACGACTATATCCTGGCGCTGATCCGTGACCCGGCCTTCCCCGGTAAGTTGAATGACATCGTCGTCGAGTGCGGGAACAGCTTGTACCAAGGCACACTCGACCGGTACATCGCCGGCGAAGATGTCCCGCTGAGGGAAGTGCAGCAGGTATGGCGGAACACAACCCAGCTTATGTGTAGCCTGTCGGGCTTCTACGAGCAGCTATTTCCGCTGGTGCGTCAAGTGAATCAGAGGTTGCCGGTGCGGAAACGAATCCGTGTCCTGGCGGCGGACCCGGCCTTCGACTGGAGCCAGGTTAAGAGTAGTCCGGACATTCCACGGGACCGCGATTCCTCCATTGTTTCGGTCATGATCAAGGAGGTATTGGCGAAGAAACGCAAGGCCTTGATGTTGTTTGGGCTGATGCATCTTCTGCACGGACTGCCGATGAATCCTTCCCGCATGGAGATGCCTATGCGGGCCACCGCGGTCACATTGTATGAGCAGACCTATCCGGGCTTAACGTTTGTCGTTATCCCACACAGAGGTTTTGGCACGTTCTCGAACCTGGAAGGTAAGAATGCCGGGTTAGAGGCGCGAATGACGTCCTGGCCTAAACCATCCCTCATTTCGGTTAATGGCACATGGCTGGGGGATCTCGGCGTGGCATACTTCTTTCAAGTGCCGGAGACCTGGAAGGACAGACCACTCGCGGGCTTCGCGGATGCCTTCCTGTATCTCGGGCCTCGCGACTCGCTGAGTCATGAGAGTACCCCTTCCAGCATCCTGGATGACACGGAGTATGTCGACGAGCTGCGTCGGAGAGCTGCTCTGGGCGGTTCTTCTTTCTCCCGCTTTGATCCGGATGCCATCCGCAAGGCAGATGCGAATCCGAGCTTCTACCCGCCGCGCTGATGCTGGCCTAAGTTCCTGATAGTTCCTGACTGACTAACACCGGTCCCCAAAAAGTTCCTAGAGACCGGTCCGGAAAATTCACTCTCATATTCGTTCTTCCTATGACTAAGGAAGGAGGCGCCTGCTATGCGGAAAGGATCTGTTCATCTTATAATCGCTGCGGTCATGATTGTAGGTGCGGTGAGTCCCGCGCGTTCGCAAGACGAGCAATTGCACGAGCTGCGCATCGAGGTAATGGCCCCCGGCGAAGGGCTGCTGCCAAAATACACAGCAGAACTGGAAGGCTTGCGGTACCGCCAGAAGTTCGGTTCGGCAGAAACGCTGCCGGATGGCACCATGCGTTTCCGCAACGTCCCCTATGGCGAATACAAGCTGTCCATCGTCGATGGGGCCGGCGGCCCGGTATACGAGCAAGGAATCACGGTCGGCCCGCAGACCTCGGCGGTGATGATCCGGTTGCCCAATAAGAAGGTAACGCCGCGTCCTCTTTCCGGCACTGTCTCGGTTCAACAGTTGCGGGATCCTATTCGCAAGAAGGCGTTGCAGTCCTTCAGCGCATCGCAAAAGTTCTTCGATGCAGGTGACTATGAGAAGGCCGCCGGCGAGTTACAGAAGGCGATTAGAATCTCTCCTGGCTATGCGGAGGCCTACAGCACCCTGGCGGCCGTGCACATCGGGATGGGACTCTACGATCAGGCGATGAGCGAGACATCCCGCGCGTTAGACATCGCCGGGCCGAACGCGCGGGATCTCTCCAATATGGCGTTGGCTCAGTATAAGCTTGAACGTTACGCCGAGTCGATGCAGTCGGCGCGGTCGGCGCTGCGTCTGGATCCGAATTACAATCCAGCCTGCTATGTGCTTGGAGTAGTGCTGGCAATGGACAAGCGCACCATGCCGGAATCTGTGCCATACCTGGAGAGGGCAGCGCAAACAATTGGCAGCGCGAAGGCCATTTTGACGGTCGTTCAGAAGGAATTGGGTCGCGAGTGAACGGACGCCAATCAACAAGGAGGGCAATGAGATGCGGTGCAGAACGATAGCGATCACAGGCTTGGCCAGCGCGGTTATGGCCTTCGCGCAAGCTAGCGCAGTGAACGACACTCCAGCTACAGTCATCGGGGCCTTGGAAAGAGTCGTCCCCGGCGCTCCATTTTCGGCCGAATTGGTAACTGAAGTTGTCCAGACCCTGGCTGATGGAAACCACATCAAGCAGACGAGCACCGTAACTGTCGCCAGAGACTCGAACGGGCGCGTGAGACATGGCCAGAGTCTCTCGCCTTTGGATCCCGCCAGTCCGAAAGTGCTTACTGTCATTCGGGATCCGGTCGCCGGAGTGAGATACGTGATAGATCCGGATCGGCAAACGATTCGGCGGTCGGGCATCAAACCCCCGACATCCACTGGCGCCATCGGCGTCCTTCAGGGAATCGGCGTACAGGAAAAGGCGATGTCGATAGCAAGTCAGTCTCTCGCATCGTGGGTGTCGGCTCGGGCCGGCGCGGCATTGGCTGCGAGCCCACGCCCCGAGGTCACATCTCTGGGGACTCAATTGTTCGAAGGTGTCCTGGCAACAGGAGCGAAGGCTGGTGTCGCGGTCCCGCCCGGGCCCATCGGCAACGAGCAGACCCTCACCATGACGTCCGAAATCTGGTATTCCCCGGAACTGAGCGCGGCGGTGCTCATTAGGAATAGCGATGCGAGGTTTGGCGAAACCATAGTCCGGTTAAGAAACATCCGGCGCGGCGACCCCGATTCCAGTTTATTTGAGATTCCGGCCGGCTACCGGCTGCTGGGAGATGGCATGCCTGGCGCGGCGCGGGCAGAGACCAGGCCCAGACGTTGAGACCAGTTGTTGCGAGTGCGCTTCAATGGGGCTATGTGAAGATTTCAGCGACTTACGTTTGTTTCATCGCCTCCGTCACTGCCTTCGCTCAGCCTGGGAGGTACACCCAGTTCAACCCCAAGACGGACTGCGAGAAGACGCCGATGTTGATTCGTGACGCCGCCAAGGATGCGCGCATTGACATCCGGAGGATTTGCTACATAACCGACCGCGGTAAGTTCGCGTCCAAGGCTGGTGTGACTTTTGCGCACGACCTTGACAGAATCGGAAACCTCGTCCGTGTAGCGGTTCCCTTTGGTCATCTTCTGCTAGTCAACGGAACCGAACCCGCCATTCAAATGGCAGTCCGTTTCTATGAATATGAGAACGAAGTGCGTCTGAGGGCTGCACGGTTCGCAGGCGAACCGTTTCTTGGCGGACCCGGCGAGGTAGCCAGCCTTGTCGCACAGGCGACCGCTTCGCTAAGAACTTCGTATACTGCCGAGCTTGCCGGTTACAAAGATTTATCGTGGCGGTAGGGTCGTCGCTCCCGCCCGGCCAGAGTCGCTGGTTTTTTGGGGATGCCTTGGCCGTCGCGCCGGAGGCCGGTTTCCGCAGTTCAGAGCGACGTCGACCGCTCCCGCATCGGCACCCGCAACCGGCTCTTAACCCTACTCAATGACCGCCGTCAAGGAAACGGGACCGGCCATTTTGGGGACCGGGCGCCAGAAAATCAGAGCCAGCGAGATGGTGAGCAACTGCACGGCGACGATCAGGGCAACGCAGGCAGGCCAGCCGCCCGTGCTCCAGAAATGGCCGGGGACGGCGGCGCCGGCGCTGCCGCCAAGATAATAAAAAGTCACGTACAGGCCCACCGCCGCGGCACGGTCTTCGTGCGCCGCGGAGCCGACGTAGCTGGCGCCCGCTGAATTGGCGATGAAGACGCTGGTGCAGAGGAGGGTCAGGCCGAAAACGATCACGGGCAGGCTGTGGATCAAGGTGAGAGCGATGCCGGCGGCCCCGCCAGAGAAAGCCGTTACCAGGGCCAGGCGGTGACCGCGGCGATCGATCAGTTTTCCGGCGGTCGGCGTCACCATGGCGCCGGCCAGGTAGACCACGAAGAGCAGCCCGAGCGCCCTGGTGGTCAACGAAAACGGTGGCGAGGAGAGGTAAAAATTAATGTACGTGAAAGTGCCGAGCAGGCTGAACATGACGCAGAAGCCGACCGCGTAGGTGGCCGCCAGGCGCGGGTTGCGCAAGTGCCTCCACATGGCGCGCGCTCCGGAACCGCCGCGGCGCGAGCGCGCGAAATGGCGGCCGGGCGGCAGCCAGGCACGGATGGCCACGGCGCCTATCAGGTTCAGCGTGCCGAGCGCGACGAAGGACCACCGCCACGAAAAAGCCGATGCCACCAGCGCCGAAACGAACCGTCCGCTGAAGCCGCCGATCACGGTGCCGGTGACGTAGGCGGCAGTGGCGGCGCCGGGTCCGGTTTCCCACTCTTCGTTGATGTAGGCGATGGTCACGGCGAAAATGCCGGGGGTGAAGACGCCCTGCCAAAATCGCCAAAAGAGCATCTGGTGGTAGCCCGAGGCAGTCGCCGCGAGCAGCGTGGGGATGGCCAGGAGAAAGGCCGACGGTACGATGACGGCTTTGCGTCCCAACCGGTCTGCCACCAGGCCGGCCAGCGGGGCGGAGCACGCCACCGCCAGGGTGGAGACCGTCATCACCAGGCTGATGGCCGCGGGTGTGACCTGAAACGTACGCGCCAGCAGGGGCAGCAGCGGCTGCGGCGCAAACAGCGTGGTGAAGGCGCAGAAACCCGCAAATACTACGGCAGCGGTGCGGGTTGTGGAGGGCCGCATTCGTTCTATTATGCGATGGCGAGACGGCCGCGCGAGCATTCAGAGCCGCGATCGTTAGGGAGCGGTGCGTCACCCCAATTCCAAACTGCGCACGATCGGGTCCGGCTCGTCTTCGTAGATCAGCACATCGTCCACGCCTAGCTCGCGCCGCTCCAGCCACCAGAGCAGGTATAAAATCAGCGCGCCGCAGACGTAGAATATCGGCAGTTCCGCGGGCTTCGAAATCAGCCGCTCTTCCAGGTCGGCCATGGTCCAGGCATACACGCTGAAGCCGGCCAGATAGAGGAAGAACATCACCGCCATGCTGGTCTTCCCTGGAAAATACGAGCACGTGAAGGGAATTTTGCGGAACCAGACCAGCAGCAGGTTCAACAACACCAGCGAAAGCAGCAGGGCAAAGCTCAGGTGAATCAGGGCCGGCCGCCAACCGCGGAAAACTACCTCAATGGGCGCCAGCGCCACGAACAGCGGCGCGATCCCCATCACCACGATCCACTTTCGGACGGCGCCGATGTGGACCATGCGGTCCTCGGTTTCGCACACCTGAAAGATCCAGTTGGCGCGCAGTTCCGCCGGCAGGTTGAAGGCCGCGCGCAGGCCGGAGACGACGAAGAACGAGAGCGTCAGGGGCACCGCCAGCAGACCGGCCGCGGACCAGGCGACTATCGGCGCGCCCGGTTTGCCGCCGACGTGCATGACGGCCGGCAGCGCCAGGGACAGGGCGATTCCAGCGTAAGCCGCCAGGAAGAGCCGATGCCGGGCGTCGCGCAGAATGGTGTTGCTGATGAAGTGAAACGTCGCCCGTTCCAGCGGATGCGGCAGCAACCACCGGTTCACCAGCCGGTCAAAGCGGCTGCGCAGCCAGCCCGGCGCGCCGAAGCCCGCTTCCACGCCTTCCATGACGCGGCGCGAATGACGCCAGTATCCGGTGAGATAGGTAACGGCAAACACAGCCGCCGCGACGGACAAACCTTGCCACGCCAGCGGCGCAATTTCATGGAAGACGGCGCCGGCGGGCCGGCCGGGCAGCATATCCAGATAGAAAGCCAGAAACCAGAATGGCGGAAAGTATCGCAGTAGCGGGCTGTGGCTCTGCACTAACGGACGGATTGAGGCGCAGGCCAGCGGCGTCAGAAACAGCACCACGATCAGCAGGCCCATCAGCGCCATCTGTACCCACGGCGACACGCGCCGGAAGCCGCGGCCCGTCAGCACGTTGATGAGCACTCCTTGAATGGCAGCGATGGAAAGCGCCACGAACGCCCCGGCCGAGGCCACCGCCGTCAGGTGAATCGCAATCAGCTTATATAAGACCGGGGCCGGCGTGCCCTCGCCGCCCGAGACCAGCGGTCCCAGAAGGGTGCAAAAGAAATTCGCGTCAACGACGAACAATCCGAGGAACAGCAGCAGCGCCACCGTCTTGCCCGAGAAGATAGTGCCGCCGCCCAACGGCAGCGGCGTCAGAATCAGATAATCCTTGCGGTCGGGAAACAGCGCGTCCCACTCGAAGACCATGACGAAGCCCATCACTACCATGGAATACAGGACGAAGAAATAGTAATCGCTGAGCAGAGTCCATCCCTGGTCGAACGGGTGATTGAAGCGGACGCGCTGCGGGATCATGTAGAAGGGCACGAAGATACCCGGCGTCGCCACCAGGCCGAACGCCTGAACCACGTTGGTGCGCATGTCTCCGTGCTGCGAGACGATTTCGTTGTCGAAGAGGCGGCCGAAGAAATGGCGCACCAGCAGGCGGAACAAATCCATCACGTCTCCCGCATCACCGCGACCAGTTCGCGCGCCGCGGCGCCCACATCCTCCTGCTTGGCCAACTGACGGAATATCTGCTCCAGCGAAGGCAGGTGCATCAGGTCGCGCAAACGGCCGACCTCGTCGTTGGCCACGATCTTGCCCTGGTAGAGCATGATCACGCGCGAGCAGACTTTTTCGGTGACCTCCAGCACGTGGGAGATGTACAGGATGGTCTTGCCGTGCCGCGCCAGTTCGGCCACCAGTTCGTGCAGCATCATGGCGGAGGCGATATCCAGGCCGGAAAGCGGCTCATCGAGGATGAGAACATCCGGGTCGTGCAGCAGGGCGCCGGCGATCAGCACGCGCTGCTTCATGCCTTTGGAATAGGACGAGATAGGTGTGTAGCGGTGTTCGTGCAGCCAGAGCAGGCGCAACATTTCGTTGGCCTTGCGTGACACCATGCGCTCCGGCAGTTGGCGCAGGCGGCCGATCAGCTCCAGGTACTCCAGGCCGGTGAGATGCGGATAGACGAAGGCCTCTTCGGGGACGTAGCCCAGGCGGCGTTTGAAGCCGATCAAGTCGAGCCGGATGTCGTTTCCGTTCCACAGAATCTGGCCCGAGGCAGGCTGCAACAGACCGGCCAGCATCTTGACCGTGGTGGATTTTCCCGAGCCGTTGGGTCCCAGGTAGCCGGTGACTGCGCCGTCGGGGACCGTAAATGTGACATGGTCCACAACCGCCCGGTTGCGATACTTCTTCGTCAAGCCGCGAACATCTAGCATGGCAAGGCTTTCAGGAGTTTTAGACTCCGTGGGAGGGGAATTGTTTCCGAGGGCGGCCAGGGGCCGGGGACCAAGGCCAGGGGCAAGGGGGGCTTTCGTGGCGGCCTGTGGGATTTCCGCCCAGTCTTCGATCTGAAGCCCCGCAACGCGCCCAAATTCGCGGACGTTGTGCGTTGCACATCACCGGCAAGCCTTGTTTCCGGCCTCTGGAAACGCCACGAACGTGATGCTTGCCGGGGGCAGGGGTATACGTCCGGCACGAACGGGCGTTCCGATAAGCGGCGGCAAGCCTCCGTCGCTGCCGGAGTGGAGCGTGTGTCCGTTGAGTTGCACGGCCGAGCTATCGGGTTGCGTGGCGGAAAGTGTGTAACGCTCGCCGCGCAGCGGGGCGTCAAGATCCCGGGCGGTTGCCCCAGCGTTGATTGCCAGTACGGTCACCCCGCCCGGGCGATCCACCTGGCAATGGGAATAGATGTACAGGTTGTCTGCCGGCTGAGGCCCTGGATTCAAAACGACACGCCCCATGAGCTGCCGCCATAACACCGCCGCCCAGTAGTTGGGACGCGGGTCGAAAGTCTTCTGATCGAGCAGCCCGTAGTCGCTGGCGGCGAGCGTGTTGTGCGCGATCACCTGAACACCCTGTTGCGCCAGGCTTCCGTGCTGGTTGACGTAACGGAACGTGTCCAGAAATGTCGAGGCCCAGGGATTGCCGCCGCATCCGGCATCGGCAACTTCCGTGACCCAGAGCGGCTTGCCCGGTACGTACCGGTCGCGCAGATCCGCGTAGAATGCATGAATCTTGTCGGGCCGGGAAAGCCATTCCTGGGAACCCGCAGCCGCCGCGGTTGTTCCGATCGCGGGCATCGCGCCGGCACATCGTTGCGAGACCGCTGCGTAAATGTGGTAGGAAAACACGTCGAAGACCGGCCCCGCCGCTTTCAAGAGGTCTTCGGTCTTCAATTTGCCGGGGGTGGGGGTGTTCCCAAGCACGCCACCTTCGCCCGTCGAACCAGGCCCGAGAAACAAACTGCCCGGTGCCGCGTCCCGGAAGAAGCGGCGGAACGCGTCGATGTCGCGCCCAAACGCGGCGGAGTCGTAGCCTTTTGGCGCCCCGCCCTGGGCCGCGTAGTTCGGCTCGTTTATGAATTCGGCCGCGGCGATGCTGCCACCTATCGTTTTCGTGTATGCAAGGAGGCGCCGGGCTTGTTCCGGCGTCCACACTCCAGCCGCATCCCGAGTCCCCGCTCCAAATGCGAATGAGGTGATGATCTTGCCGCCCGCGGCCTGGGCGAAATCGACCACGCCTCTCCATTGCTTTCTGGTCAGGATTGCGTTGAAGCCCGCGGGCGGGTTGTGCGGCGCAGGATCGTCGGAGTCGTGAAAGTAGACGGTGTTGGCCCACGTGCCGCTGACCCGGACATACGTGGGACCCAGGGCCGCCGCCAACTTGCGCAAGCGAACGTTGGAAAGATCGATGGGGGAGCGGTACTCGTAAAGATCGGGAGGTAGCTCGGCGGGTGTCGCGCCCGACTGGGGGGCAGGCGCTTGCGGCTGGTTTTCGGCTTTGTGTCCCTGGTCATAGGGTTTCCAAAATCGTCCACCCGTGACCTCGACCATTTCGATGTTGTAGGACTGGAAACGTCCTTCAACCGTGCCGATCCGCGACATCGTCTTGGGAGCGAGCGAGACCGGCTGCGCGCCGATTGGGAACACAACGCCCAGGAACAGGAGCAGAATCACGGTTTCTCTCCTTACCGTCCGTCTCGTCATCATTAGATCCTTTCCGGTTCTCGCCAGGCTCGGGCCACTGGTCCCTACTTTGCCCGGGTAGCCATGAACTCGCCGTCGGAGCGCGTTACCCACGCGATTTCTCGCCGGCTTCTGCGACAGGCCACAGAAAAGCGATGGCTTGTCCTACCTCGATCATGCCGGCGTCACCGCCACCGAAACATTCACTACGTGCTCGCCGCCGCCGAGGGCGACACCGTTAACCGGCGCCACATCGGAGTAGTCGCGGCCCCATGCCAGAGTCACGTGGTCACCGTTCACCAGTTGGTCGTTGGTGGGGTCCAGATCGAGCCAGCCGAGGCTCGGGCAAAAGACGGAGACCCAGGCGTGCGAGGCCTCGCCGCCGATCAGATCGCCGCTGCGCAGGTAACCGCTCACGTAGCGCGCGGCCAGACCCAGTGAGCGCAGGCAGGCGATGGTGAAGTGCGCGAAATCCTGGCAGACGCCACTCCGCGATTGAAGCAACTGGGTTACGGGCGTGGACACCGTGGTGGCGCGGCGGTCATATTTGAACCCGGCGTGGATGCGGTGGCATAGGTCCAGCGTGGCATCCAGCAATGGCCGGCCCGGGCTGAACGAAGGCAGCGCGTAAGCCCGAAACTCGGGGCCCA
Organism: Candidatus Acidiferrales bacterium; assembly: GCA_035570275.1. Lineage (GTDB taxonomy): Bacteria > Acidobacteriota > Terriglobia > Bryobacterales > Bryobacteraceae > DATMNI01. Next base: position 21,676 of record DATMNI010000353.1, read on the forward strand.
AGGTGATGCGCGGCGATTCGAACGTGAACTCGTAATCGTCCAGGCGCGGGGCGGTGGCATTGCCGGTCACGGCATTTCCGGTCACGGCTTGGCTGGCCGCGGCATTGCGGGTCGCGGCATTTCCGGTCGCGGCATGGCTGGCCGCGGCATTGCGGGTCGCATAGAGGGCCTCCTCCCAAACCGGCGTCAAGCAGGGTTCGAAAGGATCGCTGTCCGGCTTCTCGATGAGGCTGGCCGCCGTGATGGTCAACGTCTGGTGCGGTTCCTGGAGAGAAAAGTAAGTCACGTGATTGCCGAAGTAGTCCCGATATTCGGAGGTCTCCTCCGGCGCCGGAAGAATGCAAAGCTCATGCTCCAGCACGCGCTGCGAGCCGTCGCCGCGCGGCTTCAGGCGTAAGTCGGTATGGCAGAGCGAGACCGGCTGGCTGTACAGATAAGTGGTGGTGTGGGTGGCGCGCAGGACCATTGTTTCCTCAGATCACGAAGTCCCCAAACTGCCGCGAGGGAAGCGCCTGGTTGAAGTATTCGCGAGTCAGGGTTTCCGAAAGCAAACGCAATTCTCCGGTGAGCCGGTTCAACAGGCTTTCCAGATTGTTGCGCCGCCCCTGCGAGTTGACGCAAGCCAGTTCGCGGATCTCCACCAGTTGGACGGCGGTGAGCAATGAGATGGCGATGCGCGCCTCGGCCGGCCGCCGGATCAGCGACCGGCTGCCGGGCAGGTGTTCGACGTGCTCGCGCAATTGCACCAACTGGTAAGCCAGCGAGCGCGGGTTGGCCTCATCCAGCAGTAACAGGTCGAGCACCAGGTCGGCCTGCATGGAAGTCAGGTAGCGGGAACGATAGGTGATGGAGCTGTCGGCAATTTCCAGCAGGATTTCCAGTTGACCGCTATCGTGGGCGGATTCGAAACCAAGGCCGTGGCGGATCAGACTCACCATCTGCCAGGCGCGCTCCAGCCGGCGTCCGATATCGAGGAAGCGCCAGCCGTCGCCGCGGGTCATGCTCTCCATCGCCAGGCCGCTGAATGCGGAGAGCGTGCCAATGGCCTGATCGAGCAATGCCTGTGCCCCGCTGAGGCGCAGGGGATCGGGCGGGGGCGCCGACGATAGTTGTTCGTCCAGTTGGTTCAGGATGCGCCAGGCGTCGGTGGAAATGCGGTCGCGCAGCAGCCAACCGACGCGCCGCACCTGGTGCATGCTGGAGGGCAGGCTATTTTCTGTGTCCGCGGTTTCGGTGTCCCTGGTTTCGCTGCCATAGATGACGGCGAACACGTCGCGCTCCGGCGAGCCGGCATGGCCGTCAGTGCGCCGCGGAATGTAACCAAGGCCCGCGAGTATTCCGGTACCGGTGGCTACTCCGGCCGCCGCCAGGTCGGCATCCTGGAGCAGCCGTGGCAGGATGGCGCGTGCCACACGCACGACCGGCTCCACGCGCTCCATGTAACGGCCCAGCCAAAACAGGTTGTCGGCCACGCGGCTGGGCAGATCGAACGTGGCGCGGCTGACGTCCAACTGCACGGGCGCGGAAGGCAACAGGCTCAACTGCGAGGTGGGGCCCTGGGCTGCGACCCACGTGTCTTTGCTGCCGCCGCCACCTTGCATGGAGGCCACCAGGCTGTCTAGCGACGTGGTGACGCGAGTGAGGCCGCCCGGCATCATGGCGTAGGATCCGTTCGAGGCCACCGCAAAAACGCGCAACACCAGGTGGCGTGGGCGCAGCGGGCCATCCTCCCAGACCGGCACCGTGGAAAGCGCCACCTGCTCTTGCGCCACAAACATACCGGGGGCCGCGCGAATGCGGTCGAGCAGCGCCTCCCGCTCCGCGGCGGTCAGACGTACGCCGAAGATCGGCTGCACGCCGGCAGTGGGGAAGGCCGGCTTGATCACCAGGTTGGAAAGGTGGTTGGTAACATACGCACAGGCCGATTCTTCTCCGCACCACCACGTGGCCACCGCCGGCATCTTCAAATCTTCGCCGAGGATGTGGCGGCACAGCGTCGGCAAAAAGCTGGCGGGAGCGGCGGATTCCACCAGGCCCGAGCCCAGGGCATTGGCCACCGTCACGGTTCCCGACCGCACCGCCTGCACCAGGCCCGGCACGCCGAGCATGGAATCGGAGCGCAGTTCCAGGGGATCGCAGTAAGTGTCGTCCTGGCGGCGCACAATCACGTCCACCTGCAGCAGACCGCCGAGGGTCTTGAGGAAGACACGGTTGTCGCGGACCGTGAGGTCGCCGCCCTCCACCAGGGTGAAGCCAAGGTAGCGCGCCAGGAAGGCATGCTCAAAGTAGGTTTCGTTATAGGGGCCAGGCGTAAGCACCACGATGCGCGGGTTTTCCCGGTTGCCCAAACCGCCGCCAGGAGTGCCCGAACCGCCGCCCGAACCGCCGCCCGGAGTGCCGCCGGGGGCCAGCCTGCGCAGCCCTTCGCGGTAGGCCTTGAAGAACGGCGCCAGGCGGTGGATGCCGGCGGTGCGGAAAACATCGGTCAGCACGCGCGCCGTCACCAGTCGGTTTTCCAGCGCGTACCCTGCGCCCGAGGGCGCCTGCGTGCGGTCGGCAATCACCCACCAGCGGCCATCGGCCGAGCGGGCCAGGTCGGCGGCGTAGATGTGCAGGTAGACGCCGCCGGGCACGGGGAGATGGCAGCACGAACGCAAAAAGGCCGGGTTGGGAAATAGCAGTTCGGGCGGCAGTTTGCCATCCAGCAGGAGTTGCCGCGGGCCGTAAAGGTCGGCCAGAATGGTGTTCAGGAGCGTGGCGCGCTGCACGACGGCGCGTTCGATACCGGCCCATTCGGCGCCATCGAGGACGAGCGGGATGGGATCGAGCGGCCAGCGGCGCTCCAGATTTTGCGGATCGCTATAGACGTTGTAAGTAGTGCCGTTTTCGTGGATGAGCCGCCGGCCTTCCTGCCAGCGCAGGGCGAATCCGGCTTCGCCCACTTCTTCCAGGGGCTCGATGACGGGCTTCCAGTGCGGCCGCAGAGTGCCGTCAGGGGCCAGCATTTCGTCATAATCGCCAGGATTGGGCGGGTAGTGCCACGCTCGGTTGACTCGACTCATCGGCGGCAGATAACTATGTTGCAATTCTTGCATAATGGGGGCCTGACTGGGGGTTCTGAACGGGGCCAGGGGCCGGGGCCCGGGGACTTTGAACGGATGCCGGTGGCCGGTGGCCGGTGGCCGGTGGCCGGCTCCGGAGGCGGCGCGGGCAGGTCCGATGGGGAAATGGGGATTTCGGGGCTCATTGGGTTGGTTTCGGAAGACGGGCAAGTGGGTTGGGTTGGTTCGGGTTGGGGCTCGAAAATGGGTTCGTTTGGTAATTCCGGGCGCAGAGCTTTGAGGCGGTCGAATTCCTCCACCGCCCGACGGAACTGGCGTTCGGCCTGGGCCTGGTAGCGCAGGAACAGCCCAATGGCGTTGGATTTTCTGGCGATGCTGTGGAAGCCTTCCGTCAGGCAGTAGTTGCGGTTCTGGGCGCGGGTGATTTCCATGTCGCCATCTACCATCTCCGGAGCCATGAGGACCATAGGCCTGTCCCTTTGGTCAACGGTCTCATTGAGGCAGGTTGTGAAGATGCCGGATTCCAGGCGGGCGGCGCGGAGCATGGACTGCTGGGCTAGCGCGATGCGCTCAACGGCGAAGAGTTCCTGAGAGTTGACGGGCTGGTAGACGGCCACGGCGTCGTCTCTGAGGTGGGCGATTTCGTTGACGTCTTCGAGGCGGACGACGGCAAAGGTGGAGGCGGTGAAGCCGTGTTTGCGGGCATTCTGGGCGGAGTTTGCCTTGCCTTCCGGTGAGCGCGGGCCAGTGGATTGAGCGGCGTTGGCGCGATTGGCGGCGAGTTGTTGGGCGGATACGGGTTTGGATTTGGTGCGCGGCATGGGTTAGCTGAGTTAGCCCTCCGTTCTGAGGTGTAGCACGGGGAGGGGGTGGAGTCTGAAATAGGATTGGGGTAAGTGGTGGGGAGGAAGGGAGTTGTTTTCTGGAAAAACGTGTCACCGTCACCGCGGAGACGCGGAGACGCTGAGGAAAGCGCAGAGATGAGGAGATTAGAACGTGAGAGCGCGGAGCGAGCGGAGGCCGCAGAGTAAGGCGAGGGAGGAGGCAGTCGCGGTGAACAAGGCCCTTGCGGAAGGCCGAGTGTTGGGCCATAATCCTGGGCGCAGCTTTGAGTGCACGCGCTGGCTTGGCTGTAAGAATGGGCTCAGATTGGGCACATACGTCACCGGAGACAGGTCAGCACTCTTTTGGAGGCGGGTCCTCACGAAGCTTGGAGTAAATGGAAGATAGAAGCAAGTTGAAGACCGCTTCTTGGAATTCGGGCTCGGCTTCATCGAGCGCTCGGCGATGGCTTCATTCTTGTCCGATCGATCACGATGCCGGTAAGTTCCTTGCGAAGCTTCAGGGCGAAATTCCCCATGGTATTGACCGTGGCCGCCTGCTGGAGGTCTTGGTTTTCCAGCGCGGCCTTTCGACCTGATCGAAGAAAAGCTGGTCGGACTGCTTGAAATTGGTCCCGAATCGCTGGTTGAGACGATCGATGATCTGGGAGAGCCCGGCCGTTTTGTCATGTTTACCGGCCGTGCCGACGGCGACTGGCCCCGAGACTGTGCCGCCGACGCCGGGCCGTAAGGCGATATGCCCGTCGAAGGTTTTCTGCACCTTGTAATATTGCAGCGCGACTTCATCCTCGAAATCGTACGCGGGGCCGC
>DATMNI010000354.1:0-14022 GCA_035570275.1 Candidatus Acidiferrales bacterium
CACGGCGCGGGCGAAAACGGCGCGCGAATTCGAATCGAGACGGGATACGGATTTGAGCGCCTTGCGGACGAACATGGCTTTGCGGTCGTCTATCCGAATGCGTATGAGGGCTACTGGGACGTGTGCACGATTGCCGGAGACGTCAGTGCGAACGGGCTCCACATCGACGACGTCGGTTTCCTGACGGGGATGGTCGACAAGCTTGTCAGCGACATCGGCGTCGACCCGGATCGCGTGTTTGCGGCCGGCAGTTCCCGTGGCGGTTTCATGGCGTTTCGCCTGGCGCTCGAAGCTCCTTCCCGGTTTCGCGCGGTTGCGGCGGTATCGGCCAACGTGCCGTTGTCGGAGAATTTCAAGTGCAAGCCCGCGGGCCAAGGCACTTCTTCCGTCATGATCATGAACGGTACGGAGGACCCCCTGGTCCCGTTCGACGGTGGTTCGGTCAGCCTCTTCGGCTTGTTCTACAAGCTTGGCAAGGTCCGGTCATCGCGGGAGTCAGCCCAGTATTTTGCGGACCTCAATCACATCACAGGCACACCTGAAAGGAACGAGACCCAGGTGGCCGACGGAGTTCGCGTGGAACAGGTGCTCTGGCGCAACAACTTCAACGTGGAGGTGGAACTGGTTGCCGTTCACGGCGGTGGACATGGCACCCCCCAGCCATACCGGCGGCATCCAAGGGGTTTAGGCCCGTCGCCCAAGGAACCGAACGGACCGGGTGTCATCTGGGCCTTCTTCGAGCGACAGCGGGCAAAATAGGTAGACGGAAATCAAGGCAGTGATCGAAACGGCATCAAAATGGCAGGCTCCTATTTATCCGGAATCACGGGCAGGAGAATGTGGGATCGGTGCCGGGCGTCGTGATAGATCGTCTGCTCGGCCGAAACGAAATGGGTCTCGGTTTCGTTGCTGCCTCCGGTATTCAGGTTGCGCTCAAACAGAGGAAACGCCGCTGACGATACTTCGACTCTCAAACGATGGCCGGGCGGGATCGTGACGCCCGTGTGCCAGAGATCGATCGTGTATTTGTAGACTTTCCCCGGCTTGAGCAGTTCGGGCTTCGCCAGGGAATTGCGGTATCGCGCACGAATGTGGCCCGCTGAGCCGCCGGTCCACAGCAGAGAGGACTTGCCATCCTCGTCAACCTCGACGAAGCGCACGAACCAGTCGGTGTCCCGCGCCGAACTGCTTGCATAGAGCACGGCGCTGACCGGTCCCGCAATCGTATGCGGCTTCTCGAACCGATCGGTCGTGTAAACCAGGATGTCCTTCCTCGCCGCGGCAAGCCGGTCGCGCTCGGCGCTATCGGAATTCGGCTCGGGTGTAGGCTCGCCGGGATCGTATACATAGCGGTCCACTGCCTGCTTCTGTTTGGAGCCGGGTTGGTCGAAACCGAGTTGGCCGTCGCCCTTTGAGGTGTTCGCATGACCGCTGCTGCTCAAGTAAAGCCTTTCGAAATGGGTTTCGGGTAGCGGGTACGCCGCTCCACGCAGCCATCGGTTCGAGCCCATCACAAACAGCGAGACGGGAGGCTCTTTGGCGATGCCGTTATCCATCCCCTTCAACCAATGATCAAACCAGCGCAGATAATCCTGCTGCAAATCAATGTTGGCGGCGGGGCCGAAATCCTGTTCCATCGAAATCTGTGTCGCCGTGTCGGTGTGATCCCACGGGCCGATCGTCAACTTCTGGTTGGTATGGCCATAGCCGGCCATTTTCAGATAGTTCAACTTGGTGCCGATCGTGTCGCCGTCGAACCAGCCGGATTGATGAAACACAGGGACGTTGACCGCTTTCAACTTGTCCGAAAACATGGAGTCGGCCCAGTAAGCGTCCGGTGATGGATGCGCCAGCCAGCGCCGCCAGTATGGGTTTTCTTTCTCCAGTACAGCCTTGTCGAGATCGACAACAGGCAGCGCCTTGAGCGGTTCCTGGAGATTCTTGCGGGCCGCTGCGGCTAGTTTCACGCCGGAAAGGTCAGCCGTCGCGTTGCTCTCAACCACGTCGGTCCACCAGAGTGCTGGCTGCAGTAATAGAATGCCGTGATCGTAAGGGAAGTTGTGGAATGGGTCGGGCGGGCTGACGTTGGGAATCATTGCGGCAAGATGCGGAGGATGCATGCTGGCCGCGCACCATTGCACCCATCCCAGGTAGGAAGCTCCAATCATTCCCACCTTGCCGTTAGACCAGGGCTGTCGAGCCAACCACTCGATGGCATCGTAGCCATCTTTCGCCTCGTGTACAAACGGCTCCCATACGCCTTCCGAACCAAAACGCCCGCGGACGTCCTGAACGGCAACCACATAGCCACGCCGGGTATAAAACCGCGCACGCAACTCTTCGTTCTCCTTCTTATATGGCGTGCGGATCAGGATAACAGGCGATTTTTCCGCGCCCGCGGGAAAATATAAATCCGTTGAAAGCTTCACGCCATCGCGCATTGGCAAGGGAACGGCAGGTTTTACCTTCACTTCGAATTCTGGCTGCGAAACCGGACCGCTATCCCGGTGCGCTTCGCGCCATTCTTCCTCACGGAGTTCCTCGTAGCCGTCACGGACGAATACGGCATTCTTGTCCCCGATGCCCCCGCCAAACCCGGGCACTCCCGATGCCAGGTAAACTCGCCCGTCGGCATCGGCCAGCACATGATACTCATGGCCGGGCGGCGAATAAATCCAACGGGTTAGCTTCAGGTTCCGGCCGGCCACACGGCGTTCAACCGTATCCTGGCGCTCCACGACCAAATCGAAATGGTTGAGCAATTCAGCGTTCAAGACTAGGACCGGTAGCGTTTGCTTGCTGCCCTTGCTCATGTCGAACCGCCGGAGCGCCTGACTGATCAACGGCGGAGTGTAGGTCTCAAATGTGAGTACGCCTTCGGGGAACATCCCCTTGGCGTTTTTTTCTGGTGAGGTAAGAGTGATCGTACTGCCCTCCCGCTCCCAGGCGCGCTTATTAGCGGGGTCCTCCACGGTCGCCTTGATCCAGCGCCCCTCGGCGTCCGGCGTCAAAGCTACGGTGCCGCTGATCGTCTGCCCTGCCGTGGACAGGCTCACCTTGGCATCGAACGTTCCGTCTGCCTTCCATTGGAAGGTGAGTTTTCCGACGCGTTCTTCATTGACAAATAATACGAAGGAACCCTGATCGGAAAACCCCGCAAGCGTGGTCGGCTGGGCCCATGCTCGGCCAGCTAGGAGGATCACGATCAGATGCGGTCGAAGGCGCATGCTGGGATTTTCGCACATCAAGGCGGGAACTGCGTGGAGCATAGGGCAGAAGTCATGATCACCTGGACGAGAAACGCCTCTGCTCTGCCCCCGCCGATGGACACTGTCGGGCGCGTCCGACCCCACTCCGGAGCCGTCGGCCATGCCCTATGTTGCAGGAACTCCGAGAAATATACCGAGAAGAATTATCGCTAATACCATGCCGGAGATGAATGCGAAACGAAAATCACGTTCGCGAACGAAAACAAGGAACATCAACAACACTCGAAGGATGGGAAGCAGAATAAACAGGACGATTCCCGCGCTGACGAGTCGCATATTGGGCAGAGCCGCGAGATTCCGGGTGGGCCGGTGAGAGCTGATCAGCGCGAGAACATATCCCAGGCCGATTACTGCGAGGGCCGACCAACTGCCATAGCGGAGAAAAGCCGCCAGCAATTCTTCGAGCCGCCCAGCCCTGTTCATAGAGAGCCTTCGATCAGGTGGACACCAAACACTGTGAGAAGCATTTGTATACCAAGGACTACCAGAACCACAACGAACAGAAGCCGAAGCTTGTCGTTCGATACGAGCAGGAGAATGCGCGCACCGGCAATCGCGCCGAGCACCGATCCAAATGCTACAGGCCCAGCGACCTCGGTGACGATGCTGCCTCGCATGAAATAAACACCGGCACTGGCGGCTGCGGTCACGCCAATCATGAAATTGGATGTCGCCGAAGAGACTTTGAGGGGCAATCGCATCGCCGAGTCCATGGCGGGAATTTTGAGAACGCCGCTGCCGATGCCCAATAACGCGGAGATCAGGCCGGCACCATACATGAGCACCATACCGAGTGCCACACGGCGTACACGATATGTAACTTCGCGGCCAAGTTCCCAATCGTGATAGCACGAATCTAGCCCCAGTGGATCACTCCAGTTGCAAGCCGGTGCGGGAGCGGAGCCGGGAACCGGGTTACGGCGTCTCGCCAGCATCTGGTGCGCGGAAAGAAATAGTATTACGGCGAATAGAAGATACAGATACGACACTGGTACGATTCCGGCAAGCAACACTCCGGTTAAAGCGCCCGTTGTGGTTGCCGTTTCGAGCACGATCGCCAGCCGGATATTGGTCAGTCGATTCTTCAGGAATGGTGCTGCTCCGCCGCACGAGCAGGCAATGACGGAAACGATGCTGGCGCCGACTGCCTTATGAATCTCGATGTGGCCGAATATCGTCAGAATTGGCACAATGAAAATCCCGCTCGCCATGCCAAGCATGCCGCCGAGGGCACTAGCCGCCACCGAAACTGCGAACAGCCATAAGCTGAAGCTGCCAGCCATCTCAGCGGACTCCGCCTTCCGTTCGCGGTCGGCGCGCGAGCCGGGTTACGAAGCGGATCTGGTCGCCTCGGTAATAGAGTTTTTCGTAGTCGATGGGCTGACGCCCCCTGGTGTACGAAGTGCGCTCTATCAGGAATATCGGGCTGCCGGCAACAATACCGAGGGCTCGCGCTACTGTCGCGTCAGCAGATACAGCTTCCAGACAGTACTCCGCTTCCACCAAAGGCGTATCGTACTTCTGCTCGAGCAATGAGAAGATCGGTTCCGTTTCCAGATCGTTCTCTAGGATTCTCTCGCCGATCTCCCGTGGTAAATAGGTTTCATCAAAGGACAACGGAGAATTGTCCGCCAATCGCACGCGTCGAATGCGGACCACTGGAGTTCCCGCGGTGATCGCCAGGCGGCGAGCTACGGAGTCACTCGCCGGAACAGTCTGTTTATCAAGCAGGCGGGCGGACGCCTGGCGGCCAAGAGACTGCATGTCTTCGACGAATCCGCTCAACTCCGTCAACTCCTGCGTAATCTTCGGCTGTAAGACGAAAGTGCCCTTGCCGCGCCGGATCTCGATGAGCCCGCGCCGTACGAGGTTCTGAATTGTCTGCCGAATGGTGGTGCGGCTGACCGCGTGTCGTTTGACGAGCTCCTCTTCGTTCGGCAGCCGATTCCCCGGAGGAAGCGTGCCGGCCGCGATTTCAGCAGCAAGCATCGATTCGAGCTGGGCATATAGAGGCACCGGGCTCTGCGGATCAATCTTCATTATTGACATAGTGACATAATGATGTCATTATGTCAATGATGGTCGCCCGGAATTGCGCGATCGATTTTTTGCCATTGGCACTTTTGAAAGGACACTATGAAGGCATTGAGCCATTTCGTTCTTAGACTATTGAGCCCATTTTCAATGGCTCGATGGTCCGCCATTCCACTGCGGCTGATCGTCGGTTACGGGTTTATGCAACACGGGTTCGCCAAGCTGTCCAGGGGGCCCGGCATGTTTGCCGCCATTCTCCAGGGGATGGGCGTCCCTGCCCCGCACCTCATGGCATGGTTGACCGTACTCACCGAACTGCTCGGCGGCCTTGCTGTACTGCTGGGGGCATTCGTGGCGATTGTCAGCTTGCCGATGACGGCTGTCTTATTGATGGCCATGTTTAAAGTGCACTTGCCGTATGGTTTCAGCTCGATCAAGCTCCTCGCGGTGACCGCGACGGGCGCGAAGTTCGGACCGGTGGGCTATGAGGTCATCCTGCTCTATATCGCCTGCCTCGCAGCCCTCGCTATCGGCGGTTCCGGCCCATTCGCGATCGATGGACTCGTCCGCAAGCGCTTCGCAGCGCGAACGAATACCAGCAGGATCCCTGCAGCTGCTGTGCGGTGACGAAGTCGTTGGCGTAGTTGTCGGCAAACGCGAGCGTTCGAACCTCGGTCGCAAGGAATTCTGTCGGCTCACCGGTCTCACGCCCTCGCCAGGTTCTCCACGTACTCCATGGGACAGCCAACACCCTCAACCTTCACTCCAAGGCCTCGCAGCACGTCGATCGCAACCATCCGCCGGTAGGCGTTGAAGGTAATCACGTGCGCAAACATCCCGCCAAACGTAAAGGTCTCCGGCGGTTCGCAAAGCGCATCCACGAACGTGTCCAGCCAGGCGTCCCGGTTGCGGACATCCGTGAGTACACTGTGGAACGCAGCGTCCGCTTTCTCCAGGCGCCCCAGCATGGCTGAAGGAGTTCGGTCCTCCGGAGGAGCGTTGTCGAAGAGCGGCGTGCTGCCGCCCGTAAGTGCCGCGGCCCAGGCTTCCTTGGTTTGCACCATCCGGTCCAGAAGCTGCCGTAGACTCTGATCCGGGGCATCCCATGGAAATACATGGATCTGGTTGTTCAAAGGGCGGTCCAACTGTGCGTCGTTCAGCGCCTTCGCCAGATCCAGAAGACGTCGCGTATGCCAGGACTCCTGGCCGGAGAAGATATCGAACAAATCCATAAATCGACCAATTCCTTTCGTGTTATCCGTACCCGTGTGGTGGTGAATTCCATTAGCGGCGTGGAGGTGAGTGAACGTCGCCCCCATGCGCCGATAGAGGCTCGGGGAAGCTCCGAAAGCCTTTCGGAACGCCCGGGTGAACGCTTCCAGCGATCCGTAGTTCGCCTGGAGACTGATGTCGGTCACCGAGAGTTGCGTACGTGACAGGTGCCACGCCGCCCTCTCCAACAGCAGCCGGCGGCGCATGGCAACCGGCGTCTCTTCGATCATCGCCCGGAACACACGATAGAACTGCGTCCGGCTTCGATACGCCTGCCGGGCAAAACCGTTGGCATCCCGCTCTTGATCGAGCGAGTCCAGAACGATTTCCCGTAACCGCTGCGCTTCGTCCACATAAGGAAATTACCACTTCAAAGTCCACGTCCGCCTGATCGGCAGTCCCAAAATTGAGGGCTGATGCGTTTCGTGCTGCGGTAAACCACACGGCCCTGGTGCCCTGAGCCCCAACTCTATACGGTGGTTGCAGACTGGCCCGCCGAAAACGGCGCTATCGTCGCTAACGGTGAGCGCCCGCTGTCCATTTCAGCGAGAACCAACACATAAGGCGCGGTGACTCGTCTGTGTGGCAGGCAGTGAACGCCGAATTGCAACCGCCTTCAGGATAACAAGTCTCTAAAATAAAAGTCTAACGCAAAGAAAACACACAAGATACAGACCAACAAAACACCAGCCGACGTCTTGCTGGCGGCCCTTGGTCTGAGTACCTTGGTCTTATGAACCCTCAAGAAAAGAGAGAGAGGAAGAGCGCAATGCGCCCTGGTGCTGATCGCAGTGTGGCCATAACCGAGCATGCGGTGGTGATCGCCGGAGGAGGTCCGACCGGGCTGATGTTGGCGGGCGAATTGGCTTTGGCGCGGGTCAACGTCGCTCACCGACGCGCTAACCAAGTGGTTCGGACCGCCCGCTGCAGTTTCCCTTGCCGGGCGCCCGTGACAAATTAACCCGCAGGTAGTCGTGTTCAGGAATAGTTAGGGCTTGAACGCGGGTGTGAACGAAACTTCGCCGGGGCGCTCGATCAGCGCGGTCAGATAATCGACGACGCGCTCAAACGGATCGAATCCGAACGCCTGGCCAATCGTGGACCGGAGGTTGGAATTCGCGTTCAAATCGTAGAAGATCTGCCGGCCATCGGCTGCCTCCAGATACTCAATGCCGCCCACATCCAGATCACCGGACACCACGATCTTTTCGCCCCTTGCGACCGCGATCGCAGGCACCTCCGGGTACGGGTAAAACTCGACAGGCTTGGCCGGCGCCTGCCCCGGGATCTCACAGTGCGACGCGCCCCCGCCTTCCGGATTGCACGCTTCCGACGGGCACAGATTGAACGCACCGTTCGAAACCACCCGCATCGCGTAGAGCAGTCGGCCTCCCAGGAATTCCATGCGGACGATCCCCCGCGCCGCATCCACCGGGAAGTACTCCTGCAGCAGCAATAGGTGGTCGGGTAGCCACAGCGACGGCTGATCGCGCAACAGCCTCCGCAATTCGTCCGGCGACCCCAGCAGGAACATGCGCGCGCCGCTGCCGCCCTGTTCCGGTTTGAGCAGGGCCGGCCAGCCGCCGGTCCATTGCGCCAGGGCGGTCTCGGGGTCATTAAAGGCCAGCGAGCGCGGATGGGGAATCCCGAGCTTGTGCAGCAAGGCTGCCTGCGCCGATTTGCTAAGCTCCAGCAGAAATGCGCGGGAACCATTCAATACGCGCGCACCGCCCAGTTCCAAAGAACGCATGAGGGACAAGGCGAGAGGCACGGCGCGGGTGTTGCCGCGCACATAGGCGCTGGGGCTGGCCTGATTGAAGTAGAGCGGCGCCGCTGGGACGGCGTCCGGATCAAAAGCGGCGCGCTTCAAGTCCAGCGCGGCATAGCGAACGCCGCGGCGGTCGAGCGCGGCCCACAACGGTTTCTGCCATTCCGGATGCTCGAAGAGGACTACCAGGTCATACCGCATGCTACTCCTGCTACTATAAAGGTGCCGTTGTCCGCGAAGGCGGCGGCGGCGCGGAAACACGCTCGCCAACCTGTCGGTTCTCAAAATAGGAAAGGCCCGCGCCATCCGCTTCTCCACACTCGATGCCATCTGCGCGGCACTGCAGTGCCGGGTGACCTGCTCGAATTCGCCCCAGCATCGCTAGCCGACGTCGACAAAGCGGCTGCCGCCATCGGTTTCGGAACGGATCGAGGAAGCCTCGCCACACATCATGTCGCCGCGGACCAACGCGAGAATGGCGGCGGTTTCTATCTGGCCACGATATTGACGGGAGTCTTCATGCGCTAGTGACCCCCGGCCCTCACGCTGCGCAGGGAGTCCGCCTTGCTGAACTTGGGCCAGTTGAAACCGTAATACGCCACGAACGCGAAGCAGAACATGGGCACGATGAAACCTCGCGACATATTGTATTGGTCGGCAACATAGCCCATGACTTTGGGCAGGATGGCCCCGCCCATGATGGCCATAACGATAAACGCCGACGCCTTTTTTGCCCGTGCGCCAAGCCCGAAGATGCCCAGCGCAAAAATTGTGGGAAACATGATCGACATAAAAAAATAGGTCAGAAATACGCAGACCACCGACACCCAGCCCAGCTTTAAGAAAATCAGAAACGTAGCCACCACGTTCAGCAGGGCGTACAGGCCCACAATCTTGTGGGCGGAGTATTTCTTCAGCAGCCCGGCGCCGCTGAATCGCCCAATCAGGAAGCAGAGGGAACCCAGTGACGCCAGGCTGGCCGCTCCATTGTTGCTGAACGACAGAACGCCGGCGTTGCTCACTTCAAACCATTCGGGGCGCCAGTTGTGCAATTGGCCGAAGGGCCAGGAGGCGGGAATGGGCGGAACCTCCGTGGTCATATAGTTTATGAAGAAGCTGAAGATGCCCGCCTGCGCGGCGACGTAGAGAAACTGCGCGGCCACTGCCAGCACAAAGTGCGGTTGCGACCAGATGGAATGCGAAGCCCCCGGTGCGGAATCGTCCAGGTGATAGTCGTCCTCCATCTTGATGTCGGGAACGTTGGCGAAGAAGAAAATGACGGCCAGAACGATCACGCCGAACGCGATGTACATATAAGGGATGTAGAGCGTCTGGCTTCCCGTGCTCTTGCCCAGGGCATCCTTCGAGTAGAAAAACATGCCGCCGACGATCGGGCCGAAAATCCAGCCCACCCCGTTGCAGGATTGGGCCAGATTGATGCGGGTGGCCGCGAAGCGCAGATCGCCCAGCACCGTCGTATATGGATTGGCGATGGTCTCCAGAAACGTCAGGCCGGTGGCAATGGCACAAACACCTGCCAGGAAGGCCACAAACGCGGTGGTGGGGGATACGGTTCCTTCGTGAACCATGGCGTTGATATGGGTAGCGGGTATGAACCAGAATCCGCCCAGGGCGACGATCAGCAGACCGGCGATGATGCCGGCTTTGTAGCCCATTTTGCTGGCCAGCCAGCCGGCCGGCATCGACATCAGGAAGTAGCCCAGGTAGTGCGCGAACTGCACCCACGCCGATTGCGACTTGCTCAGGCCGAGTTCCTCCTGAAAGTGCTTGTCCATCACGTCGATCATGCCGTTGCAGAATCCCCAGAGGAGAAACAGGGAGCTCACCAGAATGAAGGTGAACGCCAGGTTGGTCCCGTCGGCCGCCACGAAGATGCTCTTCTTGGACGTACCTATGTTGGATGTACTCATGTCGGATGTACTCATGCTTTGGACACGATTCTAACAGCCAGCTAAGGGGCCTGTGGGGCAGGATGGCATCCCTGGATGGCATCCTGCGGCGGATTGGCAATCCGCCTGGCTGGCAGCGCCTGTGACCGCCGGCAGGCTGATTACCAATCCGCCGCCGCTTACCGTGTCCCACAGGCACTGTTAAACTTGTGGGGGCGCTTCGACAAATGTCTGTCAAACTGCAAGGGATATTCACGCCGACGCTGGTCCCGCTGGATGACCGGGGCCAGATCGACGAGCCGGAACTCCGCCGCTTCATTTCGTGGCTTATCGAGCGCGGCGTACACGGCCTGTACCCCAACGGGTCCACCGGCGAATTCACGCGATTCACGGCCGAGGAGCGGCGGCGCATTGTCCAGATCGTGTGCCACGAGTGCCGCGGGCGCGTGCCGGTTCTGGCCGGCGCGGCGGAAGCCAACGTGAAGGAGACGCTGGGCGCCTGTGAAGCCTACGCGGGCATGGGGGCGGATGCGGTGGCCATCGTCTCGCCCTTCTATTTCAGGCTGGCGGCCGATTCGGTGTACGCCTACTTCGCCGAGATCGCGCGCCACACACCCATCGACCTGACGCTGTATAACATCCCGATGTTCGCCAGCCCCATCGACGTGCCCACTATCCGGCGGCTGGCGGAATTCCCGCGCGTGGTGGGGATTAAGGACTCCACGGGCGACCTGGCGTTTATGATGCGGATGATCGCCGCCGTGCGTCCGCTGCGCCCCGATTTCTGCTTCCTCACGGGGTGGGAGGCGGTGCTGGCGCCGATGTTGATGGTGGGGTGTGACGGAGGCACCAACGCCAGCAGCAATGCGGTGCCGGAAGTGACGCGGCGCATTTACGAACTCTGCCGGGCCGGCAACTACGCGGAGGCCATGAAGTGGAATTACCGTCTCCAGGAACTGTTCGATATGATGCTGTTCCCGTTCGAATTTCCGGACGGTTTCCGCACCGCCGCCGGGTTGCGAGGCTTCCAGTTTGGCCATGGCCGGCAGCCGTTGACCGAGGCGCAGGAGCGGGACAGCACGGCGCTGGCCCGCGTGCTGCAGTGCATCCTGGCCGATTTCGAACTGGTGGACCGGCCCGGCGAGGGGTGCGCCCCGCGCATTCGCCAGCCGGAACAGGACAAGGTGGAACAGGTGGTCCGCCGCGTGATGCAAGAGTTGGATAAGCGGGGGATGTTTTGACCGGGGCTTCTTTCAACGACGCCCTGGCCCTGGTGGAGATCGGCGGCTGGTCGCCGGCCATGGTGGTGTTGGACGCTATGGAAAAGACAGCCAGCGTGCGTGTGTTGCAGTCCGAACTGAATGACAGCCCCGGCGTGTGCCTGAAGCTTTATGGCTCATTGGCCAACGTCCAGGCGGCGGCGCGCGCAGCCGAAGAGACGGCGCGCGCCATGCAGACCGCGGTGACGGCGCATGTGATCGCGGCGCCCTCCCCGCTGTCGAGCGCGGCCTACGAAGCGCCGCTGGATTACAATCCGCTGATCGAGCAGTCAACCGTGCAGATTCCGGAGAAGAAGATGAAGAACCAGGCCCAGGCGCCTTTCGCCGTAGGATTGATCGAGACCCAGGGATTCATCGCTGTTTTTGAAGCCATCGACACGGCGCTGAAGACCGCCGCGGTGGAAGTGCTGGCCCGCGAAAAGCTGGGCGGCGGCTACATCACGGTGCTGATCAAGGGCGATGTGGCGGCCGTGCAAGCGGCCATCGATGCCGGAAAGGCCAAGGTGGAGGGTTTGGGCCGCTTGATTGCCGCGCACGTGATTGCCAGCCCGAGCGAGGGCGTGTTGTCCCTGTTGCCCAAGTAACCGGAGGTTCCCATGCCCCTACGTTCCGCGGTTCTCGCAACGCTGCTGCTTTCCGCCCTTTCCGCCCGCCAGGTGTCGATCCTCACCGACGCCAACCCGGCCGCACCCGTCAAGCACGGCTTGCAGATGCTGGACGACGCTCTGCGCGCCAAAGGCTTCACCGTGGCCGCCTCTCCGGCGCAAGCGGATTACGTGATCCTGGCCGGCGCGCCCGCCCTGGCCGCGCTCAAAACCTGGAAGGCCCCGCTGCCCGCGGGCGCCGAAGCGCTCACAGTTTGGCGCGGCCGTTACCAGGGCAAACCCGCGGCCGCGCTTTCAGGCGCCGACGCGCGCGGCTTGATGTACGCGGCGCTCGATACGGCGGACCGCATCGGGTGGACTGCGGCCGGCGCCGACCCATTCCAATTCATCCGCAACACCACTGAGAAGCCGTATCTGGCCGAGCGCGGCATCTCCACCTACACCATGCAGCGCGCTTACTTCGAAAGCCGCCTGTATGATGAGCGCTACTGGACGCGCTACTTCGACACCCTGGCGGCCGACCGCATCAACAGCTTCGTGGTGATCTTCGGCTATGAGAACGGCGGTTTCATGGCTCCGCTGTACCCGTACTTCTTCGACGTCGATGGCTTTCCGCAAGTGGAGTTCGTGGGCATCACGAAGCCCCAACAGGCGCACAATACGGCGGCATTCAAGGCGATGATGCGCATCGCCCACGAACGCGGCATTGCGGTGACGGCCGGCGTTTGGGACCACATTTACCGCGGCGGCGTGCAGGGCGGCGGCATTCCCGGCGCGTCGCAGAACGCCGGCAAGCGGGTTCCGGGCCTGGTGTGGGGTGTCACGGCGGACAATCTTGCGGCCTATACGAAGGCGGCGCTGCGGCGGTTCTTGGAGGTCTTCCCGGAGATCGACGCCCTGCAGTTCCGCATGCACGACGAATCGGGGTTGAAGAAGGAAGAGATGCAGCCGTTCTGGCACGACGTTTTCGCGTCGATCAAGCGCGACCACCCGGCGCTGCGGCTGGACCTGCGCGTCAAGGACCTGCCCGACGCCATCATCGAAGACGCGCTGGACCTGGGGCTGAAAGCCAACGTCTCCACGAAATACTGGATGGAGCAGATGGGCCTGCCCTTTCACCCCACCCACACCAATCTTGAGAATCAGCACGACCGCCGCCACGGTTATGCCGACCTGCTGCACTATCCGCAGCGCTACCGCGTCCACTGGCAACTCTGGAGCGGCGGCACCGCCCGCGTGTTGCTGTGGGGCGACCCGGATTACGTGCGACGGTTCGCCGGCACCGCGCGGCTCTACGACGGCAACAGCTTCGAAGTGAACGAA
Organism: Candidatus Acidiferrales bacterium; assembly: GCA_035570275.1. GTDB lineage: Bacteria > Acidobacteriota > Terriglobia > Bryobacterales > Bryobacteraceae > DATMNI01. Next base: position 13,462 of record DATMNI010000354.1, read on the forward strand.
ATGCTGGCCACGCGAATGCTGGGCGAGCCGCACGATGAGAAGCCGCTGGACATTCTGAATCCGCAATATCGCTACTACGATTACGAGTTTGAGCGATACTGGCACTTCTATCGCGTCTGGGGCCGGCTTACCTATAATCCCGAGACGCCCGCGGAAGTGTGGGAGCACGAGTTCGGCGTCCGCTTCGGGCCGCAGGCCGGGCCTCACGTGATGAAGGGGCTGCACGCTGCCAGCAAAGTGTTGCCGCGCATCGTGGCCGCCAGCTACCTGTATCGGAACTTCCCCACCACGCGCGGATGGGCCGAAATGAGTCGCCAGGGCAGCCTGCCCGAATACGCCGGCGAAGAGGGCAGCGACGTGCAGCAATTCCTGAACGTTCGGGAAGAAGCGAAGGCCTTGATGCAGGGTACGGACACCGCGATGCGCCGGCCCGAAGAGACCAGCCGCTGGTTCGCCCAAACCGCCGACGCGATTCTGGCCGAGGTGAAGCAGGCTGAGGTAGCGCAGGCTGAGAAGCGTGGCGGCACCGGCAACGAGTTGCGTTCGACCGTGACTGACCTG
>DATMNI010000355.1:0-32405 GCA_035570275.1 Candidatus Acidiferrales bacterium
CTCTTCGGTAAGGAACGGCATGGCGGGGTGCAGCAGGCGCAGGGCGGTTTCGAACGCGGCGACGGCGTTGCCCCAGCCGGCGCCCGACACTTTCTTCAGCTCGATGTACCAATCGCAGAACTCGTGCCAGAAGAAGTGCCAGAGGAGCTGGGCGAATTCGTGGTAGCGGTACTGGTCGATGGCGCGGTTGGCCTGCTCGGCGACGGCATTAAGGCGTGAGAAGATCCAGCGGTCCTCGATCGGCCACTGGCCACCGGCCACCGGCCACCGGCCACCGGCCACCGGCATCGGTTCGGAGGCTTCCAGGTCCACGTTTATGAACAGGAACCTGGCGGCGTTCCAGATCTTATTGGCGAAGGAGCGGGAGCTTTCCATGCGCTCTTCGGTGAGCACGATATCGGTGCCGGGCGCGGCGCCTTGCAGCAGGGCCATGCGGACGGCATCGGTGCCGTATTTTTCGGTGACCACCAGCGGGTCCACCACGTTGCCCTTGGTCTTCGACATCTTCTGCCTGTCGGCATCGCGCACCAGACCGTGGATGTAGAGCTGGCGGAAGGGCACGTCCCCCATGAATTCCAGGCCGAGCATGATCATGCGGGCTACCCAGAAGAATAGGATGTCGAAGGCGGTGACCAGCAGCGAGGTCGGGTAATACTTGGCCAGGTCCGCGGTCTGGTCGGGCCAGCCGAGCGTGGAGAAGGGCCACAGACCAGAGCTGAACCAGGTGTCAAGCACATCGGTGTCCTGCGTGAGTTGGCTGCCACCACAGCGCGGGCAGGTGGTGGGGGCTTCGCGGGCGACGATGATGTCTTTGCATTCGCCGCAGTACCAGGCGGGGATGCGGTGGCCCCACCAAAGCTGGCGGGAGATGCACCAATCGCGGATGTTGTACATCCATTCGTAGTAGGTCTTGGTCCAGTTCTGCGGAATGAAAGCGATTTGCCCGTTCTCCACCACGGCGATAGCCTTTTCGGCGAGCGGCTTCGTCTTGACGAACCACTGGGTGGAGATGAGCGGCTCCACCGGGGTGCCGCAGCGGGAACACTTGCCGAGCGAGAGCTGGTAGTCTTCCACCTTCACCAGGGCGCCGATTTTTTCGAGATCGGCCACCACGCGCTTACGGGCCTCAAAGCGATCCAGGCCGGCATAAGGGCCGGCGGCGGCGGTCATTTTGGCGTGGGCGTCGATGACCTGGATGGTGGGCAGGCCGTGGCGGCGGCTGGCTTCGAAATCGTTGAGGTCGTGGGCAGGCGTAACCTTGACTACGCCGGTGCCGAATGCGGGGTCGGCCAGATCGTCGAGGATGATGGGGATCTCGCGGTCCATGAGCGGAAGCTGCACGGTGCGGCCAGGGCGATCAACATGGAGATCGAGATAGCGCTGGTCCTTGGCGTTGATGGCCACGGCGGTATCGCCGAGCATGGTTTCGGGGCGGGTGGTGGCGACCGTTACGTACTGATCGGGCAGGCCCGGCTGGCCGTTGACTGGGTAGCGGATGTGCCAGAGATGGCCGGCGACATCGGCGTGCGAGACTTCGAGATCGGAGATGGCGGTCTGGCACTGGGGGCACCAGTTGACCATGTACTCGCCGCGGTAGATGAGGCCCTTTTCGTAGAGGCGGACGAAGACTTCGCGGACGGCGCGGGAGAGGCCGGGGTCAAGCGTGAAGCGCTCGCGGCTCCAATCACAGCTTGCGCCCAGCCGGACCATCTGCCGCTTGATGGTGTCGCCGGATTCGGCCTTCCACTCCCAAACGCGGGCTTCGAATTTCTCGCGGCCCAGGTCATGGCGGCTGATGCCTTCCTCGGCAAGCTTGCGCTGCACCACCATCTGGGTGGCGATGCCGGCATGGTCGGTGCCGGGCAGCCACAGGGTGTTGTCGCCGAGCATGCGGTGCCAGCGGACCGTGACATCGATCTCGGTGTGTTGCAGCATGTGCCCGATGTGCAGGATACCGGTGACGTTGGGAGGAGGAATGACCAGCGAAAATACGCGGCCGGGGGCGTCGACGGACGCGGTGAAGATGCCGGAGTCAATCCACCACTGGGCCCAATGCGGTTCGAACCGCTGGGGCTCGTACACTTTTTCAATTTGCATGGGAAATACTATTTTAGCAGTCCGGCGTGCTCACGATTCGCGGCGCGATCTCTGGGGACGAGCGCCAGCAGCAGGAACTAGACGGCCGAAACGGGTGCGAATCCTCCGCTGGGCGCTCAGGTGCCAGACGTGCTGGAACAGCCTGTCGGCCTGGGTGCGGTGCGCCTCATCGGACATCACGATGATATCGTCGCGGGTGCTGTGCGGAGTTGTCAGGAGTTCGGCAACCCGATTCCGGAACCAGGTTCCAACGTGCCACTGGTGGTGCCAACCGGAATCCGCGACCGGTCGAGCGCCGTCGCCGAGAAGCGTCACGTTCGTCCCGAGGAATTGGGTAGCGAACTCATCGCCGAAGCGCTCGCCAAGGAAACGGCGGCATGAAAAAGATCCAGGTTCGGGAGTGAGCCTCTCCGAAAATGTACTCGGCGAAGGTGGCTGCGCCCCGGATCTTCGCCGTTAATGCCGGTTTGGCGTAGGATGAGAGGAGGAGCCGCCGCAATGGAAAATCAGCTTACGCCAGATCAGAAAGCATTCGCCCGTCGCGCCATTGAAACCGGGCGGTTGCACAGCGAGGAAGAGGCGGTACAGGAAGCGCTTGCGCTGTGGGAAGAACGCGAACGCGGGCGAGTCGAGTTGCTGGCAACCCTCGATGACGCCCGCGCTTCCCTTGCCCGCGGCGAAGGCCGCGTCATCACGCAGGAGTCCATGCGGGAACTTGCCGCGGAGGTGCGGGACCGCGGACGCGCCCGCCTGATTGTTGAATTGGCCGACACCCGCTAAATGGCGCACCGTGTAGCGCCACAGGCCGAAGCCGATCTTGATGACATTTGGCTTTACATCGCCAAAGAAAGCGGCAGCATGGATGTTGCCACCCGCCTGATTGACGCGATCACCAGCCGGTTCTTTTTTCTGGCCAGCTTCCCCTATATTGGACGAGCCCGCGATGAAGATTTCGGTGGAGGGTCGCGTAGCGTCGCCGTGGGTGAATATGTCATCGTCTACTGCGTTGAAGGTCAGGACGTTCAAATTCTACGCGTGGTGCATGGACGACGTGATCTTGAAGCATTGTTCGGGAAGTGACCGAAGGCCACCGTCGTGTTTCTTGCGGCGCGAAGCGCCAGCAGCGCATCATACCGCGATCTCCCCGCTCATGAGGCGGGGAAGAAGCAGGTCGCGAGCGGCTTGGAGCTTTTCGTTAGCGGTTTCCAGAGCGTGCGGCTGCCGGTAATGGAGATCCGCAAAGTCGGCGAATTGATCGCGCAAAGCTCTTGGAGGGCAGAGCACCGGCAACTGGTGCGCGACATTGCGGTTGAGGCCCGGCCGCCTTGTCGCTTTGAACGCCGGCAAGGACGTGCTTGAGCAGACAGGCGGCGAAAGACGGACGGTTACCCTTGAAGTCACTCACGTACAGTTCCTCCAGGCACGCGCGGCTTTCCGGGAGCTCGCAGACGAGGTCGATGTCTTTGACGTGAGCACGGCAGGCGATGGCAAGCGTCGCGAGTTTGGAGAGGAGCTTTTCTGCGCGAGGAGCGACGGGCGGCTTTGCGTATTGGACGTTCTGGAACCATGACAGACGACATAAGACGATCGTTCGTCCCATCCCCCCAACCGACTCACACATTTTCCTTGACACGGTGACGAACTCCTGGCACGATGTTCCTATCGATAGTCGATGGGAGAGAAGAAAGCCAGTTCCGAAGCCGATTTCCTGCCGGGCACGCTCGAAATGCTGGTGCTGCAGACGCTGAGCCGGGGGCCGAACCATGGGTGGGGGATCGCGCAACATATCCAGCAGGTCTCGCGGGACGCGCTGAAGATCGGCGAAGGCTCGCTCTATCCGGCGTTGCAGCGGCTGCTGCTGAACGATTTCGTAGAAGCCGAGTGGGGCGTGTCCGACAATAACCGGCGGGCGCGGTTTTACCGCATCACGGCGCTGGGGCGGAAACAACTGGAGCGGGAAAAACGGAGTTTCGAGTTTTTATTGGCCGGGATCGCCAGGGTGATGGGTACGCCATAAATGGAGACTCCATGAAGATCTGGAAACGAATTCAATTATTGGCCCGGCGCCGGAAATTCGAGGAAGACCTGGCCGAGGAAATGCGGATTCACCGGGAGATGGCAGCGGAAACGCTGGGGCCGGAAGGGGCGCGGGCATTCGGCAGCGTGGCGCTCTCGTTGGAGGACAGCCGCGCGGTGTGGGGATTGGCCTGGCTGGATTCGTGGCTGCAGGATTTGCGGTACGCGGCGCGCGGGTTTCGCAAGACGCCGGGCTTCGCGCTGACGGTGATCGGCACCATCGGGCTGGCGCTGGGGCTGAATACCACGGTGTTTACGGTCTTCGATTCGTACATGTTGAAGCCGTACGCGGTGCGCGACCCCTACGGGCTCTACTCGTTCACGTGGGTGACCACCAAGGGACAGGGCCATGACTTCACCTGGCAGGAGTATTCGGAGTTGGCCCGGCAAAAGGGCGTATTCACGGATTCGTTCGCCTACCAGAAACTCTTTGCCGGCGCGGATGGCCACGGCATGTTCGGGCAATTGGTTTCTGGAAATTATTTCACGATGACGGGCGCGGGCATGACGATGGGGCGGCCGATTTTGCCTGAGGATGCGGCTGCGCCCGGCAGTGGCGCAGTCATGGTGCTGAGCTACCCGGCGTGGAAGAACAAGTTTGGCGGCGACGCTGGCATCATCGGGAGAAAAGTCTTTCTGCGCGGTCAGCCGATGGAAGTAGTGGGGGTGGCGGACCCCGCGTTCGCCGGCTTGGAAACCGTTCCGGTGGAATTCTGGGTTCCCCTGACGATGCACTTTCCCCTGATGGGAAAGCCCGACCTGTTTGGGCCGGGACATCCGGCGGTGCTTGAGGTCATCGGGCGATTGCACCCCGGAACGAGTGTGGACGTAGCGAAAGCGGCGCTGGCTGGGTGGGCGGCGGGGATGACGGCGGACCGGCCCAAGGACCAGCAGGCCGTAGCCGCGGCACTCTTTTCCAAGGCCACGTCGATTTCCATGACGAACGATGCGATTGCGACGTTCTCGCCGTTCTTTGTCGCCTTTGGACTGGTGTTGCTGATTGCCTGCGCCAACGTATCGAACATGATGCTGGCGAGGGCGCTGGCCAGGCAGCGGGAGATGGGCATACGAGTATCGCTGGGCGCCGGGCGGGCACGGCTGATCCGGCAACTTCTCACCGAAAGCCTGCTGTTGGCCGTTCCCGCCGCGGTGGCGGGCTTTCTGATCTCGGAACTCACCATCCAACTGGCCGAGCGGCTGCTATGGGCCACGCTGCCGCCGGCATTCGCCAAGGTAGTCACCATGCCGAACCTGGCGCCCGATGCGCGCGTGTTCGGGTTCATTCTGCTGGCTTCGGCCGCGGCCACGCTGCTGTTCGGCCTGGTGCCCGCGGTGCAGACCACCGGATCAAGCCTGGTACAGGCCAACCGGGGCGATTTCAGCAACGACTATCGCCCCACCCGCTTGCGCAACGCGCTGGTGGTGATGCAGGTGACCGTTTGCGCGCTGCTGCTGATCTGCGCCGGCGTGGTGCTGCGCAGCGCGCGCTGGGTAGCGCAACAGAACGTTGGCCTGGACACGCACAACGTGCTGGACCTGCGGATGGCGGAGAAGTACCAGGCGAAAGTGGCGGAACGGCTGGCCGGCGAGCCGGTTGTGGAGGCCATGACGGCCGCCTGGAAGGCCCCGCTGTACGGCGAGTCGCGACATATCAGCGTGGTAGCGGCGGGCAGGAAAGAATCGGTTGGGCTGAGCTATAACTTGGTCTCCGGCCCGTTCTTTTCGGTATTCCGAATCCCGGTACTGCGCGGGCGCACGTTCACGGCCGAGGAGACAAACGGCGGAGCTCCGGTGGTGCTGGTGAGCGAAACCGCGGCGCGGCGCCTGTTCCCCGATCGGGATGCGCTGGGCCAGGCGATCGCGCTGCAGCCTCGCGAGCACCGGAATCCGTACTACGACCGGGTGCCGGGGCACGCTAACGCCCGCGTGATCGGAATCGTGAAGGACGCGATCACCGGGACGATCGCCAACGGTCCGGACATTGGCTACCTTTATTTTCCGACCAGCGCGCGGGACGCGTATAACGATTCGCTGCTGGTGCGGGTGAAGGGCGATTCGGCGGCGGCGCGGCGCGCGCTGGTCGCGGCCCTGGACCAGATTGCGCCCAGTCTAGCCGACCAGATCAACCCCATGGACGATGTGTTCGCGGTGCAGATCTATCCGTTCCGAATCATGTTCTGGCTGTCGTCATTTCTGGGCGGTTTGGGCCTCGTGTTAACGGCATCGGGGATCTACGGCGTGATGTCGTACCTGGTGAGCCAGCGGACCAAGGAGATTGGAATTCGCGTGGCACTGGGGGCCGATGTGCGGATGGTGATCGCGATGGTGGTCAAGCAATCGATGCGGCTGGCGGCCGTCGGCACGGTGGCGGGAATCGGGCTGACGCTGGCGGTGGCGCCGGTGTTCGCGCACGAATTGAAGGCCATCAATCCGTACGACGTTGTGGCGTATGCGGGCGGCATGTTGCTGGTGTTGGCGGCGGTGCTGGCGGCCTCCTTCTATCCCTCGCGGCGGGCGGCGCGCATCGATCCGTCAGTGACGCTGCGGTGCGACTAGCTTGTGGGGCAGGTTGATAACCTGTTCGCGATGTGCGCCGGGCGCCCAGGGGTAGGGATGAAAGTCGTCCGTGGCGCTTTGTGGGGCAGCTTGGTAAGCTGCGGCGGATTGTTAATCCGCCTGCCGGGAGTTGGTGCGCAGCCGAAGTTCCACAAGCGACTTTCGAGGGTGCGGCGGATTGTTGTTAATCCGCCTGCCGGCAGTGCGCGTAACCCCGGCAGGCGGATTAGCAATCCGCCGGACCCAGAGGGTGCCCCTAACAACCTGCCCCACAAAGAGGAGCCTCTGTGAAACTTTGGAAACGGCTACGGTGGTTCTTTCGACGAAGCCAGTTTGAGCGCGATCTGGCGGAGGAGGTTCGCATCCATCGGGAGATGGCGGCGGACGTCTTCGGACCCGACGCGGCGAAGCGGTTTGGGAACGTCGCCATGGCGCTGGAAGAGAGCCGGTCGGTTTGGGGATTCGGCTGGCTGGATTCGCTGGCGCAGGATGTGCGCTACGCCGTGCGCGGGCTGCGGAAATCGCCGGGGTTTGCGCTGGTGGCCATCGGGACCGTCGGTTTGGCGCTGGGGCTGAACACAACCCTGTTCACGGTTTTCAATTCCTACGTGTTGCGCACGTTTGCCGTGCGCGATCCGCACGCGTTGTATGGGTTCTCCTGGGCCACGCGGAAGTCCCACTTCCATGAACTGACGCTGGCGGAATATCAGGACCTCAGCCGGCAGAACACCGCGTTTTCCGACGTGGTGGCGTATGCGCCGATCTTCGCCGGCATCGATGGCCGCGGATGGGTAGGGGTTTTGGTGTCGGGCAATTACTTTACCGGCCTCGGTGCGGGGATGGTTCTGGGGAGACCGCTGGTTGACGATGATGGCGCGTCGGTGGTTCTCAGCTACGCCACCTGGAAGAATCAATATGGCGCCGACACCAACATCGTGGGCCGGATGGTGTACGTGCGCGGCCATCCGCTGGAAGTGGTGGGCGTGGCAAGCGCGGAGTTCGGCGGCGTGGCGATCATGCCAGCCGATTTCTGGATCCCGCTGGCGATCTATTCCGATCTCGGCGGCACTGGGAGTGCGGGTGTCGACCGTACAATGCAACTCCGCGTGGTGGGGCGCCTGCGGCCGGGCATGACGCGGACCGCGGCGGCAGCGGCGTTGAACGCCTGGACGCAGCGGACCACCGCGAACCTTTCCGCCGACGAGCGCGCCACCGCGGTGGTGTTGAATCCGCAAGCCACGGCGGTTCCGTTCACGGCCGAGGTGATCGTCGCATTTGCGCCTGTTTTCGTGGCCTTCGGGCTGGTGCTGCTGATTTCCTGCGCCAACGTTTCGAACATGATGCTGGCGCGGGCGTTGGCACGGCGGCGGGAAATGGGCATCCGCGTGTCGCTTGGCGCCGGGCGCGCTCGCCTGGTCCGCCAAATGTTGACCGAAAGCCTGCTGCTCGCCTTTCCCGCCGCCGCCGCCGGGTTTCTGATCGCAGGCGTCACCGTGCAACTGGCCATGCGGGTGATGTTCGCCACGCTGCCGCCGGCGCTTGGCAAGATGCTTCAGCTTCCCGATCTGACGCCGGACGCGCGCGTCTTCGGGTTCATTCTGGCGGCCTCGACCGTGGCGACGCTGGCATTCGGTCTGGTGCCGGCGCTGCAGACCACGGGCTGCAGCCTGGTGCAGGCCAATCGCGGCGATTTCAGCAGCGATTACCGCCCCAGCCGCTTGCGGAGTTTTCTGGTAGTGACGCAGGTGACAGTGTGCACGCTGCTGCTGATCTACGCGGTGGTAATGGCACGCGGCGAACAGTGGATCGCCGGGCAAGGGCTCAACCTGACGACCCACGGCGTTTTCGACCTCCGGCTGCTGAAGCAGTATCAGACGAAAGTGGTGGAGCGCCTGGCGGCGGAGCCTGCGGTGGAATTCGTGGCGGCCGCATCGGACGCGCCGCTATGGAATTCGCTGCCGCGCATGGCGGTGGTGCCGGCCGGATCGAAGGCGGCTGTCGCCAGCGGATATGATTACGTGACGCCGGAGTATTTCTCCGTGTTCCGGATCCCTCTGGTGAGCGGCCGGTTCTTTTCGGCGGAAGAAGCGGCGGCGGAGGCTCCGGTGGTGGTGTTGAGCCAAGCCACCGCGAAACTCTTCTGGCCCCGCCAGGAAGCACTCGGACAAACCATCGCACTGCGCCCCGCGCCCGGTACCGAGGCTCGGCGCGTGCCGGCGTATGCCACCGCGCGGGTGATCGGAATTGCGCGCGACAGCATCAACGGTTGGCCGGCTCAGGGTCTCGACCCCAGTTGCATCTATTTTCCGTCGAACATGAAATCTCCGCGCGTCAGCTCGCTGCTGGTTCGCATGAAAGGCGGTACTAAGGACAACCAGGGATCGGCCCGGCGATCGCTTGAGATCGCGCTCAACCGCGTGGCGCCGAGCGTCGCCGACCAGATTTACGCCATGGACGATGTGTTGGCACTTCAGACCTATCCGTTCCGCGTGGCATACTGGGTCTCGTCGTTACTAGGCGGGTTGGCATTGGTGCTGACTATCACGGGGATCTATGGCGTGATGTCGTACCTGGTGAGCCAGCGGACGAAAGAAATTGGGATTCGTGTGGCGCTGGGCGCGGGGGAGTGGCTGGTGGTCGGCCTGGTGGTGAAGCAATCGCTGCGCCTGGCGGCCACTGGCGCGGCTGTGGGCGTCGGATTCGCGCTGCTGGTGTCGCCGGTGTTCGCCCACGAAGTGGCGGCGGTGAACCCCTACGATGTGGCGGCGTATGCGGTGGGCGTATTAGTGGCGATGGCGGCGGGCCTGGCGGCGTCGGTGCGTCCGGCTAGAAAGGCCGCGGGCGTGGACCCCTCGGTGACATTGCGGTGCGATTGAACGCCAGGCGGCTACCGGCGGAGAACTAACCATTCCCTGATAGCGGTGGCACCGATGGCTCCGTTAACCAGATGAGCTTCGCGTCAGAGCCGCAATCGGTTCAGGCACAGCTACTTTCACCAACTGCTTCCCCACGTTCCGCCCCTCCAGCATTCCAATGAACGCCTTGGGCGTGTTTTCGATTCCCACCACCACATCCTCGCGGTAATGGATCTTGCCTTGGCGCAGCCATGTGGACAACTGTTGAAATGCGGCCTCGTAGCGGTCGGCGAACTGGTAGACCAGGAAGCCTTCCATGCGGGCCTGCTTCACCACCAGTTGGCCCAGAAAGCGCGGCCCCATCTCGGGCGAGGTGGCGTTGTACTGCGAGATCTGGCCGCAGACCGCAATCCGCGCCCGGGTGGTGATCAAGCCTATCACCTCATCGGTAATCCGGCCGCCTACGTTGTCAAAGTAGACGTCGATTCCGTTGGGGCACAGTTCCTTCAGCCGGGCGTGATAGTCCGGCGTGGTTTTGTAATTGAACCCGCCATCGAAACCCAGTTCCTTGGTAATGAACTCAACCTTCTCATCGGTGCCCGCGACGCCGATGGCCCGGCAGCGCTTGATTCTGGCGATCTGTCCCACCAACGAGCCCACGGCGCCGGCCGCGCCCGAAACCACCACTGTTTCCCCGGGCTGCGGGTGGCAAATCTCCAGCAGGCCGAAGTAAGCCGTCAGCCCCGGCATGCCTAGTACGTATAAAGCCGTGCTGATCGAGTTACCCTCGGGATCGATCTTGCGCAGCGCTTTGGCGGGCGCTGCCGCGTATTCCTGCCAGCCCAGCATCCCTTCGGCGATGTCGCCCGGGGCAAAGCGCGGGTCGTTCGATTCGATCACTTCGCCCACCAGGCCGCCGCTCACCACTTCTCCCGGTTGGATGCCTTTTACATAAGTGGTGACTCCGTTCAGCCGGCCGCGAATATAGGGATCCACCGAGAGGTACCCCGCTCGCACCAGAATCTCGCCGCCCGCGGGTTGGGGAATCGGGGACTCGGTCAACTGAAAATCCGATTCCCTGGGCATCCCCACCGGAGTAGCGGCCAACCTAATCTGCCGATTCACTGCTGCCACGGTTACAACGTAACACTTAAGCGCGGATAGGTCAGTGCGGATATGAACTATTTTACGGACGCGTACGGAAACTTACCGCCTCTAAGAGTGTAATCCCATGGACCAAATCGCGCAGGCAGTAATGTACGTAAGGGTATTCCCTCCGCGGAAGAGTGGATCGCGCGCAGCGTTTCACGTTTTCTCGCAACCCGCGCTGCCTGGCGACATCTGTGGCCGGAAGAAGGTCTCTTGACGATTTCCTGGCCGCCATACGGGAAGGGCGCGGGCACGGCAGACCGATCCGGCAGCATAAAGCAAATGGTGCTCGACCCGGACGTCGTATCGTTTCTCTTCAAAGGCGATGGCAGGTCGCAGTTGTATCTTTCGCATGGCGCCGCCGCTGCCAGGCCGGCGATCTCCGCGCTGCCCGCGCGGCGATATGGCCGGCGACTGTTTTGACACTTCCTGTCCAGGCACTTTCTTGTTCAGGCACTTTCTTGTTCAGGCATGGAATCACTTCATTGTGACCGCCGCGTCGAATCGCGCTTCGAACGCGGCGAAGGCTGCCGTGGGGCCGTTAAATCGAAGTTGGTCCACGTCGTCGAAAAGCGCGATGTCGGTGCGGAGTGTGGCGAGTGTCCGGAACAGCAGCGCGCGGTCGCGTTCATCCAAGAGCGTGCGGGCGAGGGCGCCGGCCTTGTTGGCGTTCACGTGCCACTCGCGCCAATCAGCGGGAATGGATTCGAGATGGGCAAACCTGGCCAGAACCGCAGCCGACGATTTCGCCCCCCAGCCTGGCAGGCCCGGATAGCCGTCGGCCGCGTCGCCCACCAGAGCCAGGTAGTCGGGGATCGAAGCCGGCGGCACGCCGAACTTTTGGATCACGCCGGCCTCATCGCGCGTGATGCGGGCCCGCCGATCGAGTTGGACGATGCGCGTGCCGCTCACGCACTGGGCGAGGTCCTTATCCGGTGTGCAGACGATCACGCGTTCCACACGCGCATCGCGAGCCGCCGCCACCGCCGCCGCCGCCAGCGCATCGTCGGCCTCGAACTCCACCATCGGCCAGACTACGACGCCGGCGGCAGCCAGGGTGTCTTCGAGCAGCCAGAACTGCGCCAGCAGGTCCGGTTCGATGCCTGCGCCCGTCTTGTAGCCGGGCCACAGTTGGTTGCGGAACGACTCGATGACGTGATCGGTGGCAACGGCAATGTGGGTGGCGCCGCCGGCGATCATGCCCATGACGGACGCCAGCACGCCCCGGACCGCGGCGACCTCGCAACCGTCCCGATCCCGCGCCGGCGGCATCGCGTAGTAGTGCCGGAACAACTCGTACGTGCCGTCGACCAGATGGACTTCCAGTGGGCGCCTCCAGCACCACCTTATACGATAGGCGGCGTCTCAATCAACCGGGGAGAGGTGCTTACGTGATCTGGAGAAAGTCCGTTGCCGCCTACCGCTCCCTGACGGTCGAGCGACAAGTCGCGGCTCTGCAAGCCCGCGATACCCTAACCGAGCCGCGATACCCCTAACAGAGCCGCGACCGTCAGGGAGCGGTTTTCACGACCGAGCCGCGAGATTCCCAAAACGGTTAATAAGAGCTGGGTTTGACATTCCGGCCCCCACCTGCTTAACTATAGTTAACCTCAATGACCCCGACCAGCCCGATACCGGACGTGCGTTCGCTTGCCGACGTGCACTCCACCGTTGTCACCTCGCAGGTGTCCTTCTGGAAGCGCATGTTCGCCTTTTCGGGCCCGGCATATCTGGTGAGCGTGGGGTACATGGATCCCGGAAACTGGGCCACGGACCTGGAAGGCGGCGCACGCTTCGGGTACCGGTTGCTGTGGGTGCTGGTCATGTCCAACGCCATGGCCATTCTGCTGCAGACGCTGGCGGCGCGCCTTGGTATCGTGGGCGGGCGCGACCTGGCGCAGGCTTGCCGCGAGGCCTACCCGCGAAAAGTCAGCATGGCGCTGTGGGTTCTGTGCGAAGTAGCGATCGCGGCCTGCGACCTGGCGGAGGTGCTGGGCGCGGCCATCGCGCTCAACCTGCTGTTCCACATTCCGCTGCTGTTGGGGGTGCTGCTGACGGCCGCCGATACCCTGTTGCTGCTTTGGTTTCAAAGCTTCGGCATCCGCATGATCGAAGCCATGATCCTGGCGCTGATAGCGGTTATGGCGGGTTGCTTCGCGATTGAAGTGTTTTGGGCCAAGCCCGCGGGCGGCGAACTCTTTGCCGGGTTGCTTCCGAACCTCAACCGCAACAGCCTCTATCTGGCGATCACCATGCTCGGCGCCACGGTGATGCCGCACAATATGTACCTGCATTCGGCGCTGGTGCAGACCCGCAGCATCGGTCATAGCGAGTCCGCCAAGCGAACGGCGTGCCGCTACAACCTGGTGGATTCCGTGGTCGCGCTCAACGGCGCCATGTTCGTGAACGTCGCCATCCTGGTGCTGGCGGCGGCGGTCTTCTTCAAGCGCGGCATCGTGGTCACGGAGATTCAGCAGGCCCACGTGCTGCTGGTGCCGCTGCTGGGCACGGGCCTGGCGGGAATTCTTTTTGCGGTGGCCCTGCTGTGCTCCGGGCAGTCCTCCACGCTCACGGGAACCATGGCCGGCCAGGTGGTGATGGAAGGCTTCCTCAACTTTCGAATGCGGCCCTGGCTGCGACGCCTGATCACGCGCTCGCTGGCGATTATTCCAGCGGCCTTCACCATCTATTTCGCCGGAGATAAGAGCACCCTCGGGTTACTGCTGCTTAGCCAGGCGATCTTGAGCATGCAATTGCCGTTTGCCATCATTCCGCTGATCCATTTCACGAGCGAGCGTGCCCGTATGGGCTCGTTCGCCAATCGCGGCTGGGTGTTGTTCCTGGCTTGGGCATCGGCAGCCATCGTCGTCGTATTGAACGTCTGGCTGGCGATCAACTCGATCGGGGAATGGCTGGCGAACGCCGGCCAGTGGCGAATGCTGGTGTGGCTGGTCACCGTTCCCACGGGTTGCGGGCTTATGCTGCTGCTGCTCTGGATTACCGTGGGGCCGGCGGTGAACCGGAATCGCAAACACGGGCACCCGCCGGTGATGCTGCCCGAAACCGCCGGCGCCGAGGCCGCGGCCGCGCCGGTTTATCAAACCATCCTGGTGCCGCTGGACCACACCGGGCTCGACCATCTGGCCGTGAGCCATGCCGCGGCCATGGCCAGGCTCTACGGCGCCAAGGTGTACCTGCTGCACGTGGAAGAAGGCGTCACCAGCCAGGTGTACGGCGGCGAATCTTCCACGGCGGAGGTGGAATTGGGAAGCCAGTACCTGGAACGGATCGCCCAATCTCTTCGGGATCAAGGCATTGCCGTGGAAACCGTCATCACCCACTCCTTGTCGCCAAAGCGCGAGATCGTACGCTATGCGCACGAGATACGGCCGGATCTGGTGATCATGGGCGCGCACGGCCACGGGGGCTTCAAGGACCTGATTTTCGGCAACACCATCAACCCCGTACGGCACGATCTGGACGTCCCCATGCTGATCGTACGGCCGGGGAAGAGCTAGTAGCACGGGCCTGGGTTGGTCGGGCGGCAGCAAAAACGCGGGCTGCTCGCTGCCGCATCGCGCGGGCGGATTAAAAATCCGCCGCAGGTTACCAACCTGCCCCACAACCGCTCATCCCTCCATTTCGCCGGGGTCGGTGGTGCGCATCTCCAGCCAGCCTTGCTGCGGCACGGCGTCCACGGGCAGGCCGCCCTGCCATAGCGAGAGTTGGAAGCGCAAACCGCGGCCGCGTTCGACACCCAGGGCAGCCAAAGAGAATCGCGCTTCCAAAATCCGCCCGAAGGCGCATTCCACCGGGTATGGCTGCCCTGCGGCCGGTGAAGCCAGCTTCAGTTCACTGGCTTCCGCGGCGCCGCCGGAGAGCAGGAATGTGATGTAACTGTGCTCGGCGCCATCCAACGATTGCGTGGTCACGCGCGCTTCCATCCCGGCCAGGCCCGACTCCACTCCGGCATGAAAGTCGAGCCGCAGATAAAAGTCCGCGCCGTCGCTGCCGAATTGGACTTGCTTCACCAGGAACTTCTTGCCGTGCATCGAGCCCGAACGCTGATCCACGCGATAAAGGCCGGCGCCGATCCATTCGAAGTACGAGGTGGATTCGCCATCGATGATGGGCCGGATGGGACCCGACGCCTCCACGCGCACCTCCGGCGTGGAGATGCGCAAAATGGGCCGCGAGAGTTCCTCGGGCGGGTTGAGGTTCAGAAAACGATAGACATTGGCCAGATGACTGCGGTAGAGCTGATCGAACTCCGGGCGGTTGGCGGATTCGTGCTCCGGCCCATACCACCAGCACCAGTCGCTGCCTTCGGCGATCATGAGCTCCTCGAAAGCCATGTTGCGCCGCTCTTCGGGGACGTTGGCCGAGACGGCGTCATAGGTGGCGCGGGCGCGCAGCAGGTGCGTCCAGGCTTCGTTGTCCTCTTCGGCGCCGATCCAGACATCGAAGTTGGCGTTGATCCAGGAGCCGGGGAAGATGTGGCCCAGCGGCTCCGGCGCCATCAGGCGGAATCCTTCGCTGGCGGTGACGGCGGTCATGCGATGGTCGGCGGAGATCCTGCGGTAGAGGTCGCGCAGAAATGGGCGGCCGTTGCGGTCGTAATATTCCCAGGCATTTTCGCCGTCCAGGATAATGGGCACCAGGGCGTCGCGGCCGCCGGCCAGGATGCCGGCACAATTCTGGCGGATGCGGTGCAGAAAATCTTCGGCCGCGTGGGAGGGCTCCATTTTGGAGTAGACGAAGCCAATGAGATCGCTCATGAAGTGGTCGCGGAAAATCACGCGCAGGCTGCGCTGGTTCTGCCGCCACTCGTAAGGCCGGTAGAGGCCCTCCACGGGGACGGCGCGGGACAGGGTGCGGTTGAGGACGCCGCTGTCGGTGGCCGCCCACTCGAAGCCTAATTCGGAGGCGATGGTGAAGACCTCGTCGGAAACCGAGCCCTCCGAGGGCCAGAGCCCCACCGGCGCCACGCCGAAGTTCCGCAGGATGTATTCGCGTGCCAGGACGAGTTGCTGCCGCGCATCGCCAGGGTACCGGAAGCGCGGCGGCAGCGCGACGTTGGGGTGCGACACGCCGGCGATGTTGGAATCGCAGAGCAGAGGCATGATCGGGTGGTAATAAGGAGTGGTGGAGATTTCGATCTGGCCGCTCCGCGCCAGCTTCTGATAGGCCGGCAGCACGCAGCCGACAATCTCGCGCTGCTTCTGGCCCATGCGCGCCTGGTCGGCGAGGGTGAAATTGCGGCCGCGCTGGATCCATTCGCGGACCTCGGGGTCGCCGGCCTGGAATTCTTCGTCGAACCAGGCAAGCTGCGACCACATCTGCACGTCCCGGAAGTCCTGCGCCCCGGCCAGACCGCGCCCGCGGGAAGCGTCGTAGAGCTCGCCGTAGCGCGGGTAGCGGTAGATCATACAGTGCGGGTCGGAATAGAAGGAGTGCTGGATGAGGAAGGCCTTGTCGCCGTCGGTGAGATTCTCGGCGGGCTTGAGCGCCAGTTGCAGAAACGGGTCGGCCGCGGTACCGTCAGCGTATTCGGCCACCTGGGCCATCATCGAAGGCACCAGGTTAAAGGTCTGATGAACGTCGGGGAACTCTTCCAGGATGCGCACCATGCCGTAGTAGTCCTTGAGCGCGTGCATACGCGTCCAGGGGAGTTTGTATTCCCCCGAGCTCAAATCTTTATAGAACGGCTGGTGCATGTGCCATAGGAAACACAGGTAAATTTGGGACATGGGATAAGGCTCTCAGCTATCAGCTTTCAGCTATCAGCTAAACCAGCACGCCCGGCGTGTGCTCCCAGGTTCAAGCTGAACGCTGAAAGCTGAACGCTGACGGCTGATTGCTGATAGCTCATTTTCCGAAATAGCTCCGCACGGGCGGAGGCGGCGCATCTTTGCGGATGGCGCGCCACAGGATATCGTTCAGTTCGTCGTCATCGTTGCGGTCGGCTTCGTCAAAATCCATCAGAGCCGCGCGCGCCGCGCCAGGCGTGGCTGCGGGGTTGATTTCAGTCAGCGGGTGACGGGGCTTTGCGGCGGCGTACGGGGCCGGGTCGGGCTGATTCTGGAAGGCCGCCGTCATGGGCCGCGCACCGGCATCGAAATGCGTCATCGGGTGCAGTCCCAGCAGAAACTCCATGGTGCGCAGCATCGACGTAGTGTTGTACATGCTGCTATCCACGGCGTGGCGCTTCACCCAGGGTGAAATCAGGAAGGCCGGCGAGCGGTGCGAATCCACGTGGTCCGGACCGTTCTGCGCGTCGTCCTCCAGGATAAAGATGGCGGTGCCCGGCCAGAATCGCGACTTCGAAACGCCCTCCACCAGCATGCCGACGGCGAGATCGTTATCGGCGGCGGCGGAGAGCGGCCCGATCTTGCCGGCGGCGCTTCCCGAGGTATGATCGTTGCCCATGCGCATCACCATCAGGCGCGGCATGCTGCCAGTCTTTTCGTAGTCCGCCAACTCGGCCAGAAAAACCTTGGCGCGCTCCACGTCCGGGTATGCCAGATCGAAACCGCGGTACAGATGGTTGGTGACTTTGGCCAGGACCGGGTCGCGCACGCCCGTAATCTGTTCGGAGCCGGTGCCGGCGTTGGCCTTGTTGTCGACGGTGTAGCCGAAGTTGCGGACGGAGAGGCCGGCGGCGGCGGCATTGGTCCATAGGTATCCGGCCGGCGGCACCGACAACGGATCGCTCTCTTCGAAATCGTAAGTGGTCCGGCGGTTGGCGTACTTGTTCGGCCACATCTTCTGCGTGTAATCGGGAGCGATGGCGGCGGTGGACCAGGCGTGGCCATCGGCGCTGACGTCGGAGTTCACGTAGAAGTTGTCGAGCAGCACGAACTCGCGGGCCAGTTTGTGCAGGTTGGGCGTGACGTCTTCGCCGAAGAGGGTGAGCGACGGGTCGCCATTGCCCTCTTTCATATCGCCCAGCACCTGGTCGTAGGAGCGGTTCTCTTTCACGATGTAAATGACGTGGTCGATCTTGGGCAGCGGGCTTTCCTGATCCAGTTTGGAATCGCGGTAGGGCGAGTTGGCCAGCGTAGCTTTGGTCCAGGTGTCGAGCTGCTCCGCTGTGAACGGTGGAATCCACGAAGCGGTACCGGTCTGGATGCGGGCTACGTACGAGGGCGCGACCGGCGGCTCGCCGATCTCCACAATTTCGGATTGTTTGGTCGGGTTGGGGCCGTCCTTGGAATTCGGATACGAGCGCACTCCCTTGCCGTTCAGCACCACCAGCGTTCCCGAGGGCAGGGCGCGCACGGCGGTGGGGTACCAGCCCGTGGGGATGAATCCTTCCACGCGGCTGCGGGCTTCGGAAACATCCACGACGGCCGCCGCGTTGGCATCGGAGCAGGCCACGAAGAGCCGCTTGCCGTCAGCCGAGAGTCCAAGGCCCGAGGGCGTCATGCCGAGCGGTTGGCGCGGCGTCATGGCCACGTTGATGCTTTCCACCACGTTGAGTTCCCTGGCGGCTGTGATGCCCACGGCGTACACGTTGTTGGTACTGGCCGCCGCCACGAAGATGCGCGCGGTATAAGGCGCGGCGCCATCCGCCGTCTCCGGCGCGCCATTGCGCCAGACCATGTCGCTGGCATGGGCGCCGATCCGCACCGTGGCGATCAAGCTGCCGGAAGCCGTGTCGTAGTGGCCCAACTGGCCGTCGGCCCAATGGGTGACGAAGAACGATTTGCCATCCGGATGGAACAGAATGCGGTAGGGCCGGCGCCCGGTCTTGTATTGGCCGATAACCATGCCGGATTGTGGATTGACCACGGAGATGAAATCGCGGTACAGGTTGGCGGCGTAGAGCAGACGGCCATCGGGCGAGATGGCGACATCGCCGACGAAGTCCTGCGCGCCGCGCTTGTCCTTGGGCACAACTTCGAACGTGCGGGCCGGCGTAAGCTTGCCGTTGGCAAAGGCGAATTCAAAAATGGACGCGCGTGAGCCGCCACCCACGTAGACGAAATCGCCTTTGGGCGTGAAGGTCAGGCCCAGCCAGCCATCGGCCATCGCCACCTTGCCCAGCACGCGCCCGGTAGCGGTGTCGATGACGTGGATGGAAGGCGGCTTCCACCCGCCGTTGAGTACCAGCAGGAATTTGCCGTCGGGCGATAACGCCGAGGACATCGGCAGGGTGTCGAGCGGCACCTGCCGGCCGGCAGGATCGAGGCGCCAGCCGCTGTTGAGCAGGAAGGCGCCGCCCGGCAGCGGTCCCACCTGTTCGCGGGGAGAGGGTTGCGAACTGACGAGCGTGGCCAGGAAAATCAATCCCACCAATCCAACTGCCAGGGCCAGCCGGCCGTTGGGGCTGCTTTTTGGGCTGCTTCTTGGGCTACCAGGAACTTTTGGCATGCTTCCTTATATTGTAATCGGCTTTCAGCGGTCAGCTATCAGCGATCAGCTTGAACCAGGGAGCACGCACGGGCGCGCGGGGTTTAGCTGAAAGCGGATGGCTGATCGCTGATAGCTGCTTACCCGATGAACTCCACTTCCACGCGCTTGGGGATGAGGCCCGCCTCGAAGCCCAGATCGAGCAACTTCTGCGCCGCCTTGGGAACCACGCTGCCGGCGTCCAGCGTGTAATGGTTGACATACATGCCGACGAATTTTTCGGCGAGGCGGGGCTCCAAATCGCGCGCGAACTGCAGGGCGTACTCAAGCGCGGCGCCGTGGTTGTCCAACGCGAATTGAATGCTTTCGCGCATCATGCGGCAGCATTCCACCTGGATTTCGCGGCTGAGGGAGCGCAACAGCACGTTGCCGCCCAGCGGTAGCGGCAAGCCGTATGCATTTTTGAACCAGCGTCCCAGATCGACCACACGGTGAAAACCCTCGCGTTCGAACGTCAGTTGCGCTTCGTGGATAATCAACCCCGCGTCCACAGCGCGCTCTTTGACGGCTTCGGTGATCTTGTCGAAGGGCGTGATGACGGCTTCGAAATCGGGCTGGTACAGTTTCATCGAAAGATACGCCGTGGTCATAGTGCCAGGCACGGCGATGCGTTTGCCCTTCAAATCGTCGGGATCCATGGGGCGGGAAGATACGATCATGGGGCCGTAGCCATCGCCGATGCTCGACCCGCTGTTCATCAGCACATACTTGTCGCTTACGTAGGGATAGGCGTGGTAGGAAATAGCCGAGAGGTCATACCGGCCCTCCATAGCTTTGCGATTCAGAGTCTCGATATCTTCGAGCACATGGCGGAAGGTCACTTTCGTCGAGCGAACCTTCTTTGTCGCAAGGCCATAAAACATGAAGGCGTCGTCAGAATCGGGACTGTGGGCACTGACGATTTCCTGGGGGGTAGCCAATGTCATAAGTGGGGTGAACCCATCTCAGTCTACAACATTGAGGAGGGACGACTGCGAGGAACAATCAAAACAATTGCATGAAAATGATTAGGGGCGGTCATCTTGGAGTAACGGAACCGGGAGGGCCGTTGACAATCATCCGTTATGCGCAAGCTACGCTTTGCCCATTGTTGCACGATGCGATGGAGCATAATGCGATGACTCAAGATTAGGATGCTGCATCATGCGATATCATCGAATATGCACTAAACAGGGCGTTACGGATCCGACCGTTCAGCACTTCCCGTACTGCTGTTCCCTTACCCAAAATGAGGCCGCCCCACTCTGGTCCGGCTCTATATGTCACCTCCTGCCAGCTCTGGGAGAGCCAGCTAAGAATCACAACGCGAGTCAAACCGTCTGACTCCACCTTCACTATGCTCTTTGCTGTTATTCTTGTCAAGAGCGGCCAAAGTACCAAGGCCGGACTTTCGTTGCTGAGTTCACCATCGTGGTGTTTCGCGGTTTTTTCTCAAGAAAGAACGCAGCTTTGACCGGCGCCCCGGCCGTCCGGCGGCTCAAGACCTATTCGGCGCAAAGCGGTTACGTGTATCAGTACTTCTACGAAGGGCATCGGCCGTTCCGCGCCTCGGGTGAGGGCGGCACCGAGTTTGTTTTCAGCATCTCGGCCGATGCCAGGAACTGGCACCCCGCCAGCGTCATGCTCGGGGACACCGCCGTGCGCGCGTGGGAAACCGCACACGGGCGCGAGTTGTCTTCCACCGAACACTATGCGGTGGCGAAGATGGCGTTGTTTCAAGCCTTCGATGAACGGCCGTTGCCGGCACAGATGAAAGAGGACGTGCGCGTGCGAGCCGCCGATGTGGAAGCCATTATAGAGACGCTGGGTCTGTAAGGAGACGGCTCGGCCTCCACGGCCGGATCGGGATTCACAGCACCGTCGCGGTTCGGCCGCGGTAGACACAGGCGTTCGCGGGCTGTCAGAAAGTGCGTGGCCAACGGCGAGCGCCGTGCATGATCGCCAAGATAATGGTTTGGGCGCCCTTGGTTCGGTAGACCACAATGAATCGCGTTCGAGCGATCACTAATTCTCGAGTTCCGGAGACGCGGCCTGCCCGGCCCAGTTCCGGGCATTGGGAAAGCAATTCCGTGCCTGTCCGAATCCGATCAATGAGTCGGCCGACCGCCGCAGCGCTATCGGTCGCGACGTAGGCATAAACGTCGTCCAGGTCTCGCACCGCCCGTCGCAGCCAGCGGACCGGAGTCACCGGGACTTCGACTTTCTCCGCAGACGGGCGAATGCGCTTCTAACTTCGGCAGGCGAGGCAAATTCCCCTGCATCCGCATCACGCAGAGCGCTTTCGATGTATTCAGTTTGCCATCGGTGCATATCCAGAAAGGCGTCGATCGCCTGCGATACGACGTACGTCCGGTCCCGTTCCAGTCCCACGGCGAGCCTGTCAAGTTCTTGGATCTTCCCGGCTTCGAGTCTAATGGTCACCAGTTCCTTGGCCATGTCTAACAGCGTAGTACGTTGTAAGGCGTATTGGCGGGTGGATGCCAATGCCCGATTTCATGGCTCTATCGCGCTGGTGCTCCCATCCGAGACGCATTCCCGCCCGGGAAAAGATGAGGCCGAATAACGAGCCCAGTGGACGGAGCGGGTCGCAACTCCTTCACACCCCTTACAATCGAATTTGCCCCCATTCTCATTCGAAGTTGTAGCCGAGTGCTCCCGCACCCGGGCCCGCGCCGGGCTGCTGCACACGCCGCATGGGACTATCGAGACTCCGGTCTTCATGCCCGTCGGCACCCAGGCGACGGTCAAAGGGCTCACGCAGCAGGCTCTGGCCCAGGATCTGGGCGTGCAGATCCTGCTGGCCAACACCTACCACCTGTATCTGCGGCCGGGCCACGAGTTGATACGCCAGATGGGCGGCCTGCACCGCTTCATGTCGTGGCCGAACGCCATTTTGACCGACTCCGGCGGCTTCCAGGTCTTCAGCCTGAGCGGGCTGCGCAAGGTCGACGAACACGGCGTGGTCTTCCAGTCGCACCTGAATGGCGACCGGCACACGTTCACGCCGGAATCCACGGTCGACGTCCAACTGGCGTTCGGCAGCGACATCCTGATGGTGCTTGACGAATGCCTGGAGTATCCGGTGAGCCGCGAGTACGCCCGCCAGAGCATGTATCGTACGGTCCGCTGGGCGCGGCAGGCTGACGAGCACTTCCGCCGGCGCATGGCCGAAAGCCCGTCGCCCCATGCGCCCCGAGCGCTCCATGCGTTGTTTCCGATCGTGCAGGGTGGGCTGTTTCCCGACCTGCGGCGCGAGTGCGCCGGCGCGCTGCTGGATCTGGATGCGGACGGCTATGCCATCGGCGGCCTCTCCGTAGGGGAGCCGCGCCCGCTCAGTCTGGAAGCGGTCGAAGCCACCGAAGACATCCTGCCGCGTTCCAAGCCGCGCTATGCCATGGGCGTTGGGATGCCGGCGGAACTGCCCGAGTACGTGGCGCGCGGGGTGGACATGATGGATTGCGTGCTGCCCTCGCGAAATGCGCGCAACGGCTGCCTGTTCACCTCCGAGGGCCGTGTGATCATCAAGCACAACCGCTACCGGGACGACCCGCGCCCGCTCGACGAAAAGTGCCGGTGCTATACTTGTGCCAGCTACTCCCGAGCCTACCTTCGCCATTTGTTCCAATCCGGGGAGATTTTGTATGCGGTGCTGGCGACGTGGCACAACGTCCGGCGGTACCTTGACATCATGCGTGAGATTAGGCACGCTATAATATCGGATTCGTTCCCAGAATACTTGAAGTGTGTGCGCTCGGCGTCCGTTCTGGACACCCAACCCGAAGAAGAGCCCAAGCTCAGCGGGGACGCCGGGTAGCCGATTTGGTCCAAACGCGTGGTTCTCAACCTATTCCTTCAAACCGGCTCGCCCCTCGGATCGATGGCGCAGATGCTGCCCATCCTTCTCATCTTCGGAATCTTTTATTTTCTCCTTTTTCTTCCCATGCAGCGCCAGCGCAAGCAGACCCAGAAAATGCTGGCGGGGCTGCAGAACGGCAATACCGTGGTGACCAGCGGCGGCATCGTCGGCACCATCGTGGCCATAGAGAATGACGATACGCTGGTGTTACGCGTGAAGCCGGACAATGTCAAAATCCAGGTTTCGCGCGCCTCGGTTTCGAGCCTGTACACCGGCGAAGCCAAGAAGTAGTAACCTTAGTTAAGCAGGTTGAAAGAACTAAGCAGGTTGAGAAAAGCAGGTTGTAAACCCCAATGAAGAAAAACCTAACGGCGCGGACCGTCGTCATCGGCGTAACGATTTTGCTCTGTATCTACGGCATCATCGACATTCCCAAATCGGGCGCCGACCTGGTGAAGAACCTCCAGAGCAATATCCGGCTCGGGCTGGACCTCAAGGGCGGCACTCACCTGGTGATGCAGGTCCAGGTACAGGACGCAGTCAAGGCCGATGCCGAACAGACGGCGGAGCGGCTCAAGGAAGACCTCAAGAAACAGAACATCACCTGGAGCAGCACGGATGTGAACGAGGTGACGCGGGTGGAAGACAGCGACCAGGTCGCTCTCGCAATCAAGGGCGTGCCGGCGGCCCAGTCCAGCGCGTTCCGCAGCCTGGTGGCCGAGCGCTACCCCGGGTATGTGCTGACGGCCCAGAATTCCACCGATTACGCGATGAAGCTCAAGGCCTCGGAACTGCTTGACCTGAAGGCCGACACCGTGAAGCGGGCGGTGGATACGATCGGCAATCGTATCGACCAGCTCGGGCTGGCCGAAAAATCCGTGCAGCCTTACGGCAGCGGCTCCACCTACCAGATTCTGATTCAGTTGCCGGGCGTGGACGATCCAGCCCGCGCCAAGGAACTGATCGGCACGGCGGCGGTTCTCGACATCTGCGACGTGAAGGACGGTCCCTACCCCAGCCGCGACGCCGCGCTGGCCCAGCACGGCGGCGTCTTGCCTCTGGGCACCAAGCTGGTGCGTTCCAAACCCCGCGGCACCAGCGAGGGCGAGCAGTGGTATCTGGTAAGCAAGACTCCGGTGATCAGCGGACGCGAAATGCGCAACGCGCGGCCCGGCCAGGACGAAATGCGCAAGTGGGAGACCAGTTTCAACCTTTCCCCCGACGGCGGCAGGCGGTTCGGCAAGTACACGGAAGCCAATATCGGCAATAAGCTGGCGGTGGTCCTGGACGGCCAGGCGGTGAGCGTGGCTACCATTCAGAGCCGGATTGAAGATTCGGGCCGTATTACCGGCCTGGGCAGCGAGGAAGAATCCGTCGACCTGTCGCGCTACCTGCGCTCCGGGTCTTTGCCGGCGAGGGTGACGCCGAACGAAGAGCGCTCCATCGGCCCCTCACTGGGCAACGATTCGATTCACGAGGGCATCGTGGCGGGCGTGGCCGGCCTCCTGGCCGTGGTGGTTGTCATGCTCCTCTACTACAAGAGGAGCGGGGTGAACGCCGTTCTGGCGTTGGTTCTTAACACCATCATTCTCCTGGCGGCGGTGTCCTATTTCCATGCCGTGCTGACCTTGCCGGGCATCGCCGGCATCATCCTCACTATCGGTATGGCGGTGGACTCGAATGTGCTGATTTTCGAACGTATCCGGGAGGAGTTGCGAGCCGGCAAGTCGGTGATCGCGGCGGTGGATACGGGTTTCGGTAAGGCTTGGTGGACCATCGTTGACACCCACGTGACCACGGTAGTGTCCTGCGCCTTCCTGTTTCTGTTCGGCGAAGGGCCGGTTCGGGGATTCGCGGTGACCTTGGTGATCGGTCTGATCGCCAATATCTTCACCGCCGTTTTTGTTTCCAGAACCATCTTCGATTACGAACTGTCCGGCAGCCGGCAAGTGCAGGAACTGAGCATTTGAGCGTTTTAGTGGCTGGTTTGTGAGTTTTCGTCTACTCTCGGGAACAAATTCTAAAGGGCTGGTGTCCAACATCCTGGCGGATACCGGCACGGCAAAAGTTCGATGGAATTATTTAAGAACACGAATTACGATTTTCTAGGCAAGAAGTGGCCCTTCATCATTGCCTCGCTGGTTCTGACGGTTGCCGGGTTTGCGAGCATCGTCGTCCGTGGCGGCATCAAATACGGGATCGATTTCAAGGGCGGCGCCCTGATGACGGTCAAGTTCGCCGATACGCCCCCGTTGGAAAAGATTCGTTCCGTGATACCCGGAGCAAGCGTACAGAATTTCACCGATGCTCAAACGAAGAACGAAGTGGAGATCGGAATCGAGCTGCAGGAAGAGCGCGAGCTCAACCTGAGCCGCCAGAAGATGGAAACCGCTTTGGCCGCCACGTTCGGCCAGCCGAACAGCGGCAAGCTGGATTTCAATAACACCAGCCAGCAAACGCTGATCGAGCGTTTGCGGAATCCTCTGGCGACCAATGGGGTGGCCATGAGCGACCCGCAACTCCAGAAACTGGCGGCCGATCTGCTGAATTTTCGCAACACGCCGCCGCGTTCGGGGTTGATAAGCGATTTTAACCAATTGTCTTCCGTACCCGGCGCGAACGCTGGTATACTGAACACTCTTAAACAGGAGTGCTATCTGTCGCCCTACACCGTGATCGGTACGATAATGGTGGGCCCCAAGGTTGGCGCGGAGTTGCGCACCAAGGCCGTGCTGGCGACGTTGTATGCTTTGGCCGGCATGCTGGCGTATATCGCTTTCCGGTTTGAGTGGATCTACGGCTTGGGCGCCGTGATCGCGGTCTTCCACGACACGCTGATTACGATTGGTCTGTTTTCGATTTTTGGCGAGGCCATCGACATGACGGTGATCGCGGCCCTGCTCACCCTGGTGGGCTATTCGATGAACGACACCATCGTGATCTTCGACCGCATTCGGGAAAACTTGAAAATCAGCCGGCGCGAGCCGCTGGAATCGGTCATGAACAAGGCTGTCAATCAGACCCTCAGCCGAACCGTCATGACGTCGGGACTGACCTTCCTGACGATCATCGCGCTGTTCCTGTTCGGCGGTCCGGTGCTGCACCCATTTTCATTCGCTTTGGTCTGCGGAGTCATTGTGGGAACGTATTCGTCGGTTTTTATTGCCAGCCCGATCGTGCTTTTCTGGCATAATTACACCGATACGCGAAAGCGGCCGAGGGCGGCCGTGATATCATCGTCGGCGGCAAGGCCGGAGACGGCCGGGCGGAAGAGCCCGTCCAGCGCAATTAACAGGGTGGTTAAGTAAATCGGGCGGAGCGGGCACAAATTGAGCCTTTCCGCCGTCAATAAGGGAAAGGAAGGTTTATGTTTGAGCAAACATTCGTAGGCGGCAAAACGCAGACGGGCTGGACGGTCATGGTAGCCTTTATCGCGCAGATCATCTTTCTGGTGGTCGCGGTCATTCTGCCGATGATCTATTTCAATGTGCTCCCCAACACCCAGTTGCGCAGTTTCCTGGTGGCACCGCCGCCTCCCCCGCCCCCACCGCCTCCTCCCGCCGCCCCGGCGCCCATCAAAATCGTCAAGGTGATTCCGCGCCAGTTCGACGCCGGCAAACTGATGGCGCCGAAGTCGGTTCCCAAGGAAATCGCGCAGATTAAGGAAGAAGAACTTCCGCCCCCCGCAACCGGGGCAGCCGGTGTGGTCGGCGGCGTCCCTGGCGGCGTAGCCGGCGGAACTCCAGGCGGCGTGCTTGGGGGCATTATCGGTTCGGTTCCGAGCGCGGCGCCTCCGCCTCCACCTCCGCCTCCGGCGAAGAAGGAAGTGGTGACTCCCAAGCGCATCACCATCGGCGGCAACGTGCAGCAGGCCAAGTTGATCCGGCAGCCTAAGCCCATCTATCCGCCGCTGGCCAAGCAGGCGCGCATTTCGGGCGTAGTGCACCTGGCAGCCGTCATCTCGAAAGACGGGACTATTCAAGATCTTAAGGCGATTGGCGGCCACCCGCTGCTGATCCCGGCCGCTTTGGAAGCGGTGAGACAGTGGGTATACCAGCCGACCCTTCTCAACGGAGAGCCGGTCGAGGTTGTAACTCAGATCGACGTGAACTTCACGTTGAGCCAGTAGTACTTTGAGCCAGTATAAAAGGCTCTGAGGTAGCAGGGCTTTGAAGTAGCAGTGCCTGGCCCGTTCGCGCGGGCCGAATCTAAATCAACTCGCAGGAGAGAAGAGAAAACTATGCTTTCGCATTTGCAAGTCTTGGCGTTTTACCTGCTGCAAGATAGCGGCAGCACCGTTAGTTGGGACCCCGCTTCCTTGTGGAAACAGATGGGCCCGCTGGCCAAGTTCGTGGTCGTCGGCTTGTTCATCATGTCCGCCTACTCCATCGGCGTCATGATCGACAGGCTGATGGCTTACAGCGCCGCCCGCAAACAATCGCGGCAGTTCGCTCCGGCAGTGGCCGGCGCGCTGCGCGAAGGCAAACTGGATGAAGCGGTGAAGATTGCCGACCGCTTCAAGAAGAGCCATCTGGCAAAGGTGGTTGTGGCCGGTTTGCAGGAATTCCAGGCGCACCAGATCAGTTCGGAGATTCCGGGCGAAGAGATCGAAGCGTCTAAACGCGCACTGGAGCGCGCCGAAGCCATCGTTCACGCCGAACTGAAACGCGGCGTCAGCGGCCTGGCAACTATCGGTTCGACGGCGCCCTTCGTGGGCCTGTTCGGGACTGTGGTCGGCATCATCAATGCGTTCAAGGGGATTTCGAATGAGAAGTCCACTGGTCTGGGCGCGGTGGCCGGCGGCATTTCGGAAGCCCTGGTGACCACTGCTATTGGTTTGTTCGTGGCCATCCCAGCAGTCTGGATGTACAATTTCTTTACCGGCAAGATTGAAGCATTCGATGTGGAAATGGGCAACTCCAGTTCCGAGCTGATCGACTACTTCCTGAAGCGTTCGCAGCGGAGCGCAGGGGCCCGCAAGTAGTTTGGTTAAATGCGTAAAAGCAGTTGGGCCAGATAGGCGCAATTGGGATCCGGCGAGTTGATACCGAAGGGGAGTTCCGAACGGAGCTCCCCGCTCCTGCCCCCCGGTTCTGCAGCACTGAACCTGTGGACGAGTGAATTCTGTAGCAGAGTGAACCTGTAGTAGAGTGAACCCGGAGAAGATAACGATGCAACTGAAGAAGGCTCCCCAAGCCATAGCGGACATCAACGTGACCCCCATGGTGGACGTGATGCTGGTCATGCTCATCATTTTCATGGTCATCACGCCGATGTTGTCGAAGGGCGTCAGCGTGGATCTGGTGCAGACCAAGAACCCGATCGCCATGCAGGCCGCCGACAAGAGCGACGCCATCGTTTGCGCCGTGACGCGCAACGGAGACACCTTTCTGAACACGACCAAGATGCCTCCCGAAGACTTGCCGCAGAAGGTTAAGGATCTGCTCGCCAACCGGCTCGACAAAACCGTCTTCGTCAAAGCCGATTCGAGGGCAAGGTATGAGAAGGTCGTAGACGTAGTGGACAATCTGCGCGCGGCGGGCGTGGATCAGTTGGGTCTGCTGACGGAACAGATGCAGGATCTGGCGCACCCGCAGGCGCCGACGCCGGCCGCAAAGTAAACCGTCGCCAAGTAAACCGGCCGCGAAGTAAAGTTGAGATCAGGGAAAAAGGAGCAATCTTTATGAGTATGGCAGTCGGCGGGACAGGCGGTCCAAAGTCCGAAATCAACATGACGCCGATGATCGATGTGCTGCTGGTGCTGATTATCATATTCATGGTGATCACTCCACTGACTCCGAAAGGGCTTGAGGCGCTGGTTCCCCAGCCGCCGCCTCCCAATGCCAAGCCGAACCAGTCGGATCAGCGCACCGTGGTCATCGTAATCGACAAAGACCATAACATGCAGATCAACAGCGAATCCGTGCTCGAAGCCAATCTGCAGAGCCGTCTGGAGGAGATCTTCAAGACGCGGGCGGAGCGTGTGGTGTTCGTGAAGGGCGATCCCTCGTTGGAGTTCCGTTGGGTAGCCAAGGCAATCGATATCGCGCACGGCGCGGGTATCGACCGCGTGGGTCTGATGACTGCCAAGGTGGAGGCCGGGCAATAAGCCGGGCAATAAAAAGGTGGAGGCCGGGCAATAACATGAGCAAACTGACGTCGAGCCAACTGATTTTGGGCAAACTAACGGTGACTCTGGCAGTAGCCGCGCTGGCGGCGCTGGGCACCGGCTGCAACAAACTGCAATCGCGCGATCATCTCAACAAGGGCGTGCAGGCGTTCACGGCGGCGCAATATCCGGAAGCCGTCGAGCACTTCAAGACCGCCGTGGAGCTGGACCCGAATTTCCCCACCGCGCGCCTGTATCTGGCAACGGCTTACATGCAGCAGTATATTCCCGGCGCGGAATCGCCCGAGAATATGAAGATGGCTACGGAAGCCTACAACCAGTTCCAGAAGGTGCTGGAGCAGGAACCCAAGAACACCACCGCCATCGCCTCAATTGCGTCGCTCAACCTGAACCAGAAGAAGTGGGATGAAGCGCAGCAATGGTACGAGAAGTGGACCGCCGTGGAGCAGAACGCGGATGCCTACTACAGCCTTGGCTTTATTGCCTGGTCCAAGTGGTACCCGGTTTATGGGACTGCCCGCGCCAACCTGGGAATGAAGCAGGAAGACCCAGGCCCTATCAAGGACAAGAAGGTCAAGGAAGAGCTGAAGGCCAAATACGGTCCGATCATCGAAGCCGGCTTGCAATCGCTTGACAAGGCCCTGCAGATCAACCCGGAATACGACGACGCGATGGCGTATGAGAACCTGCTGGTTCGCGAACGGGCCGACCTCGCCGACAGCAAAGAAGACTACGAAAAGCAAACCAAGATTGCCGACGACTGGGTGACGAAGGCTCTGGCGACCAAGAAGATCAAACTCGAAAAGAAGGCCAAGACCGGCGGCGGCATCGTCAACGACACGGGCAAATAAACCGCTCCCTGACGGTCACGGCTCCGAGCGGCGTGCGTCGGAGCCGCGCGCGTAAGCAAGCGTTGTAAAGCAAATGGGGGGCAGGTTCGCAAGAGCCGGCTCCCCAAAGTTTTCTTAGGGTACCCTGCTACAATCGAATTAGAGTGCTCCCCGAGTCCGCCAGCCTCT
The DNA here is from genome assembly GCA_035570275.1 of Candidatus Acidiferrales bacterium. Lineage (GTDB taxonomy): Bacteria > Acidobacteriota > Terriglobia > Bryobacterales > Bryobacteraceae > DATMNI01. Next base: position 30,154 of record DATMNI010000355.1, read on the forward strand.
CCGATTCCGTTCCTCCTCTGCCGCCTGTCGATCCGGTGGAGTTGTTGTACCGCGAACTCGAAGGCAAAATCCGCGAATACCGTCCCAAGGACGATCTCACCGCACTCGAGAAAGCCTTCCGCTTCGCCAGCAAATACCATGAGAGCCAGACCCGCGATTCGGGCGAACCGTATATGGTGCATCCGGTCATGGTGGCCCACATCCTGGCGGACATGCGCATGGATGTGGTGGCCATGGAGACCGGACTGCTGCACGACGTGGTGGAAGACACCAGCGTCACCGTCGATCAGGTGCGCAAGGAATTCGGCGAAGAAGTAGCGCGCTGCGTGGACGGCGTCACCAAGCTTACCAAGCTGGACGTGTTTTCCAACGAGGACCGGCAGGCCGAAAGCTTCCGCAAAATGCTGCTGGCCATGGTCGAGGACATCCGCGTCATCCTGGTCAAACTGGCCGACCGGATCCACAATATGCGGACGCTCGGCTACCTGAGCCCCGAGCGCCGCGAGCGCATTGCGCGCGAGACCATCGAGATTTATGCGCCCATCGCGCACCGCCTGGGCATGGGCAAGGTGCGCAACGAATTAGAGGACCTCGCCTTCCAGCACCTGGAGCCGGACGCTTACCAGGAAATCGTCCTAGCCATCGAATCGCGGCGCCATTCCAACGAAGAGTTTCTGCTCGAGATCCGCCAGACCGTCGAAGCCGAATTGCGGCATGAGAGCATTCCAGCGCGCATCGACGGCCGCGTGAAACGGCCGTTCTCGGTCTACCAGAAGCTGCGCCGGCAGAAGATTTTGATCGACCAGGTTTACGACCTGATGGCTTTGCGCATTCTGACCGATTCGGTGAAGAACTGCTACGCCGCGCTGGGCGTGATCCACAATAAGTGGCGCCCCATCCCGGGCCGCATCAAGGACTTCATCGCCATCCCGCGGCCCAACCTTTACCAGTCGCTGCACACTTCCGTGGTAGGGCCCCATGGGCAGACCTTCGAAGTGCAGATTCGCACCGAGGAAATGCACCGTATCGCCGAAGAGGGCATCGCCGCGCACTGGAAGTATAAGGAAGGCCGCAAAGGCCCGGCCGCGGACGATCAGCGCATCGCGTGGCTGCGCCACCTGGTGGAATGGCAGCGTGAAGTGCAGGACCCGAGCGAGTTCATGTCCACCCTGAAAGTGGACCTGTACCCCGAAGAGGTTTACACCTTCACGCCGCGCGGCAAAGTGCTGGTGCTGCCGCGCGACGCCACGCCGATCGATTTCGCATACGCCATTCACTCCGACGTGGGCAACACCTGCGTGGGGGCCAAGGTGAACGGCCGCATCGTGCCGCTGCGGTCTTCGCTGCGCAACGGCGACATCGTCGAGATCATGACGCAGCCGGGCCACGAGCCCAGTAAGGACTGGCTGGCGTTTGTCAAGACCACGCGCGCGCGCAACAAGATCAAGCACATCATCAACGCCGGCGAACGCATCAAGGCGATCGAGATCGGCCAGAAATACCTGGACAAAGAGGCGCGACGTCTGGGCGTCCAATTGGGCAAGGTGTCCAAGGCGGAACTCGATAAGGTGGCGGCCGACTACGGGTACGGCAAGGCCGAAGACTTGTACGCGGCGCTCGGCTATGGCAAGTTTTCCGCGCGCCAGGTGCTGGTCAAAGTGGCGCCCGGCGTGGTCAAGGAAGATCCGCCCGAAGCCAGGCCGGCGGCTGAGCCTTTTGTGCCGGGGCCTGGGACGCGCCGCTCCGACGGCACCGACGTCATCAAGGTGCGCGGCATTGACGACCTGATGGTCTATCGCGCCAAGTGCTGCAACCCCATCCTGGGCGAGCCCATCGTCGGCTACATCACGCGCGGCAAAGGCGTGGCGGTGCATTCCAAGGTGTGCCCCAACGTGCAGAGCCTGCTGTACGACGTGGAGCGCAAGATCGAAGTGGAGTGGGCGCGTGCCGCGGAGGACGCCTTCCCGGTGCGGATCGTCATTCACACCGACGACCGCCCGGGCATGCTCAACCGGCTCACCTCCGTGCTTTCCGACGAGAACACCAACATCCGAAGTCTGGAAGCCAAGACGGAGTCGGACCACAACGGTGGAATCGTGGAAATGACTGTGGATGTGAGGGACAAGAAGCAACTCGAGAAGCTGGTGTCCGCCATGCGGCGCGTCTCGGGCGTCCGTGACGTGGAACGCCTCTTTAACTGACACGCGTTTAACCCGACCATGCCTTTTTCGACCGACCCTGAGCACATCGCG
>DATMNI010000356.1:0-5037 GCA_035570275.1 Candidatus Acidiferrales bacterium
CTCGGCCGCGCGCCGCATCGTGCTCAACCTGGCGGACATCTTCCGCTACTTCCTGCAATCCGATAAGACGTTCGTGCCCTTGGCCCAGGAGATGCAGATCGTGCGGGCTTACCTGGAAATCGAGCAGTCCAGGCTCGGCAAACGGCTCCAGGTGGAGGTGGAAGTGCAGGATGAGGCGCTGGCCGTGCTCATTCCCGTGCTTTCCGTCCAGCCCCTGGTGGAGAACGCCATCAAGCATGGAGTCGCCCTGCAGGTTGGCTCCGGTTTTGTCCGCGTCAGAGCCGCCTGCCGCGACGGAGAGCTTCGGATTTCGGTGGAGAACAGCGGCGCCGACGGCGCCGCCCGGACCGAGGGCTCGGGAGTGGGCCTGCAAAACGTCAGACGCCGGCTGGAGATTTGTTACGGCGCGTCATCGCAGCTCCGGCTTTCGTTGAACCGGCAAAACACGGTGGCGGAACTGTCGATCCCACTGACGGCTTCGGTGCACCAGTGAAAACCCGGGGGCGCGGAGACCCAATTGTGAGTGGCCCAGGACCTCCGCTACGCCCTGCGCAGGCAGCGTGGCAGCCACCGGATCCGGCAGTCCGCAGCGAAGGTCTGCACCAACCGATCGCTTCCTTTACACCATCCGTGCGCGCGGCGCAGGCTAAGTACATCGTTTCAGAAGTTCGCTAACGTATCGAGAAACCGCATGCTGACGCGCGCGGCTCCGATCAGAGCCGCGACCGTTAGGGAGCGTTCTTCCCGAGATACGAGACCGTATTTGAGAACAGGGTACTAGGTTAGTTAGTTTCATGGCAGTGTTACCGCGTCGCCTAACCCGACCTGGAACTTCGGCCTAACTACTAACTCGCAGTCCTGGTTCGCGCTTCCGAATCGGCCGCGGCGACAGCCGGCAAGAAAACCTCAAAAGTCGTCCCCACGCCCAACTGACTGGTCACGGTGATCTCGCCGCCATGCTGCTTCACGATTCCGTACACACTGGAGAGACCAAGGCCGGCTCCTTCGCCCGGCTGTTTCGTAGTGAAGAACGGTTCGAAGAGGTGCACCTTGGTCTCCTCTACCATGCCCGCGCCGGTGTCCCGGACGGAGAGCTTCACGCACGGCGGCCGTCCGGATTGCACGTTCGAGGTGGCGATCGTCAATCGGCCGCCCGTGCCTTTCATGGCATCGCGCGCGTTGAACGCCAGTGTCGCGATCACCCGCTCGATGTACTTGGCGTCGGCCTTGACGGACGCCAGATTCGGACTCAGCTCAAGGCTCAGTTGAATACGGTCACCCAGGAGCCGCCGCAATACCGGCTCCTCCTCCCGCACCACAACGTTCAGATCCACTTCGCGCAATTGCAGCATCTGGTGCCTGCTGAAGGCCAGCAGGTGGCTGGTCAGGGTAGTCAAGCTGTCCGCGGCCTTGATGACTTCTTCCAGGTACGCCTGGGATTTGTCGGTCGGCGCAATCTCGTCCACGGCCATATGGCTGTATCCGCTGATCACGGTCAGAAGGTTGTTGAAGTGATGCGCGATGCCGCCCGCCATCCTGCCGATCACCTCGAACTTCCGGGACCGCAGCACCCGCTCCTCAAATTCTTCCCTGCCGGAAATGTCCACCCCGACCGCGCCGAGGAAGACCTGCCGGGTCTCTCCCTCGACAATCGGAAATCTGTACATCAGCCAGGAACGGATCTCGCCATTCTGCAGGATGGGTTCGATGCCTTCGAAGGTCTTGCCCCCGCCGAGGACCGACAGGTCGTTCTTCTTGTAGACACCGGCTAGTTCCGGCGGCCAGAGCTGGTCGTCCGTCTTATTGAGAGCTTCGTCGATGTTCAGACCTAACAGCGTGGCGCATGCTCCATTAAAGTAGATGTACTTGCCCTCCGGGTTCTTAATGAACGCAATGCCGCGAAGGTGCTGCATGAACGCCTCAAATCGCGCCTCGCTCAAGTGCTCCGCGTTACCCGCCTTCACCTGCTCCAGGTATGCGGGAGGCTGCCGGACGTCCGCGGCGATGTCCGGCTCCAACGGCGTGGGGGCCGAGGCGGTCTGCGACCCCTTCAGCCACGGCGCCACCAGAACGTAAATCAACAACAACAGCATGGCTGCAAATAGCGGGAGCACCAGGAGCAGAATCGTCCGATCCGATGTGGCATTGGCAGCCCAGCTCAGAATTCTCTCTCCGGCCCAGCCCACGTTCAGCACCATGACGACGCCGGCTAAGATCCACGCGCCGCCATGTAACCAGCGGTTGTTCGCGAACTCGCCCATCCAGCGCCGGTCGCCGGTGAAATGGACCAGCGGAATCACGGCGAAGGGCAATTGCATACTCAGCACGACCTGGGAGAGAATCAGCAGTTGGAACACGCCTGTCTCGCCGTAGAGGTAAATGGTGAGCACCGCGGGCACGATCGCCAGCATGCGCGTGACCAGCCGCCGCATCCAGGCGCGCATCCGGATATCGAGGAAGCCCTCCATCACAATCTGTCCCGCCATAGTGCCGGTCAGGGCGGACGCCTGTCCCACGGAGAGAAGGGCAACAGCGAACATGATGACCGCCGCGCTGGTTCCCAGTGCCGGCTCCAGCAACTTCGTGACCTGGCGAATTTCCGTGACGGCTTGCCCGCGCAACACCGCGCCCGCCAGCACCAACAGCGCGATGTTGACGAACATGGCGCCGTTGAGCGCCACCAGCGTGTCCACCAGGTTGTACTTGCAGGCCCTCCGGACAGCTTCCCTGGTGGTTCCGATGCGCCGTGTCTGCACCAGTGCCGAGTGCAGGTACAGATTGTGCGGCATCACCGTTGCTCCCAACATCGCAATCACCAGGTACACGTTCTCGCCGGTCAACCGCGGGACCACGCCTGCCATGACTTGGCCCACAGCGGGCTTCGCCAGGAAAATCTCCATTCCCAGGCAAGCCGCCACAATCAGGATAATCCTGAGCACCAGGGCTTCCATGGTTCTGATCTTGTATTGCTGCATCCACAGCAGCAGGAGGGTGTCCGCGACGGTGACCAGCACACCGATCAGCAGGGGAAGATTGAATAGGAGATTCAACGCGATGGCCGCGCCCAGCACTTCGGCGAGATCGCAAGCGGCAATGCCGATTTCGCATAAGACCCAGAGTGCGAGACTGATCGGGCGAGGGTACGCTTCCCGGCAGGCCTGCGCCAGATCCCGCCCAGCCACCACGCCCAGCCGGGCGCTCAGCGTTTGAAAGAGGATGGCCATCCCGTTCGACATCACCAGAACCCACAGGAGCTGATAGCCGAACTTCGCGCCGCCTTCCAGGTCGGTGGCCCAATTTCCGGGATCCATGTAGCCCACGCTGACCAGGTAGGCAGGTCCCGCGAATGCCAGCAGCCGCCGCCAGACAGATGCGTGCGCCGTTGTGACCGAGGCATTCACATCGCCTAACGAGCGCGCACGGGCTGGACTGTCAGGTCTCATATCGAGGCACCTCCCTCAGTCTACTGCCTGCACGGAGAGAAATGCCGTATTGCGGTGACAACCGGCCCTCCGTAGGTTGGCCTGGCAAGTACTCGTCGACCAATCGGTCCCGCTGGTCCATGAGGGCCGGGTCGAATGCAGTCAATCCCCGCGATTCCGGGCGGAACTGGCTGCTGGGTGCCTGCTGCCGACGACACCCGACGACGGTAAACCCATCGCGACGGCTCCATCGTGTATACTCAACAATAAGCCTGTTTACAAGTGTTACATTGAAATCGCACCGGACTGCCAGCATCCGCGTTCTCCTTGGCCTACTCTGTTCGGTTGGTTTCGCGCAGAGTACAAAAGAACAGGAAATTGTTACGGACCGTCCCGATATCACCGAATCCAGTATCGTGGTACCGGCGGGCAGCCTGGTCGTCGAGAGCGGCTTCACCTGGGCACGCGACCACGGCAAGGGCGTGGTGGATCTGTCGGAAAGCCTGGTTCGGCTTGGATTGGGGAATCGAACCGAGTTGCGGTTTGGGCTGCCGTGCTATCATCATGGCCTTTTTGACAACCTGGGAGGGCGCGGGACCCCATCGGGTTTTGACGACGTATCGTTCGGCGTCAAGGAACAGATTGGACCGCTGCCCGGTGGAATCGATCTGGCCGTAATCGTTGCTGTCAGTTTTCCGACCGGAGCCAGTGCTCGGAGCACGCACGGAGTCGACCCGGTCATTAAACTGCCGTGGTCGCGAGAATTGCCGCATGGGTGGTCATTCGGAGGGATGCAGTCGCTGTTTTATCAGACGGAAAATGGCAAGCGAAACCCGATATGGGAACCAACGTTCTACCTGGAGCGAAGAATCACCAGGCGTTCCGATGGGTTCGTGGAATACGGAGGCGATTTTCCGCACGTCGGCGGTTCTCTCCAGGTGATTCACTTCGGCATGGCATATAGGGTGACGCCAAAACAGCAGATCGACTTTCATTTCGGGTTCGGGTTGTCGAGCGCGGCCCCGAAGTATTTCGTCGCTGCCGGATACTCGTTTCAGATCGACAAGCTGTTCCGCGCTTTGTGGAGGTGAGGGGCGGATTGGGCCGGGGCGCTCCAAGCCTGGTCCAACCCCGTCCGCGGCCGCGACCGGCGCGACGTCGCAAGTGTTACCGCATCGCCTAACCCGCAATCCTCGCTGGCGCTTCCGACCCGGTCGCGGCAATGGCCGGCATGAAAATATCAATCGTCGTCCCTGCGCCCAACCGACTAGCCACGGTGACCTCGCCGCCATGCTGCTTCACGATTCCGTACACGCTGGAGAGACCAAGGCCGTCGCCTTCGCCCCTTGTCTTGGTGGTGAAGAACGGCTCGAAAAGGTGCAACTTGGTCGCCTCGGTCATGCCCGCGCCGGTGTCTTGGATGGACAGCTTCACGCACGGCCGCCCTCCGTATTGCACGTTCGAGGTGGCGACAGTCAAGCGGCCGCCGGTGTCTTGCATGGCGTCGCGCGCGTTGAACGCCAGCATCGTGATCACCCGCTTGATGTACTTGGCGTCGGCATTGACGCGCGCCGGATCCGGACTCAGTTCGAGGCTGAACTCCATACGGTATCCC
>DATMNI010000357.1:0-25937 GCA_035570275.1 Candidatus Acidiferrales bacterium
ACGTGCTGCCGGGCAAATACGACCTCAAAGTGGTCTCCAAGGGTTTCCGAACCTATGCGCAGACCGATGTCGAAGTGAGCCCGAACACCCTGGCGCGCGTGGATGTGAAAATGGAAGTGGGCCAACTCACCGAGACGGTGACGGTGGAAGCGACCCAGGCCGCGTTGCAAACCGATAAGGCTGACACGCACTCCGAAATCGTCAGCAAGGCCATCACCAGCCTGCCGCTCAGCGGCTACCGGAACTACCAGAGCCTGATTAACCTGGTGCCGGGCGCCATGCCGGCCGCGTTGCAAAACTCCATCACCGATACCCCCGGCCGCGCGCTCAACACCCACATCAACGGCGCCAACGCGCAGACCAACATCACGCGCATTGACGGCGCCGCCAGCGTCAACGTCTGGCTGCCCCACCATGTGGGCTACGTCACGCCGGAAGAGAACGTCGAAGTGGTGAATGTCACCACCGGGGCGGCCAATGCCGAGCAGGGCATGGCGGGCGCATCGGCCATCACGCTGGTGACCAAGTCCGGCACCAACGATATCCACGGCAGCGCGTTCGAATTCCACGACGACCAGCATCTGAAAGCGCGGAACTTTTTCCAGGCTGCCGGCACGGACAAGCCGCTCAGCATCTATAACAATTTCGGCGCTACCGTGGGCGGCCCCATCCGGAAAAACAAGCTCTTCTACTTCCTGAGCTTTGACGGCACCAGGCAGCGCCAGGGCGCTCCGGCGTTTTATACGGTTCCAACGGCTGCGCAGAAGGCCGGCGATTTCAGCGGCGTCTCCACCGTGATCTACGACCCGCAAACCGGCGCCGCCAGTGGCACTGGCCGCACGCCTTTCGCCGGCAACATTATTCCCACCGCCCGGCTGGACCCGATCGCCCTTAAGCTGCAGAGTTATTATCCCGGCGCCAATTACGCCAGCCCGAACCCGAATGCGAGTAACTTCTACGCCGCCGGCGGCCCCATCCTGAGCCGGAACTTTTTCGACACCAAGATCAATTTCGTGGCCAACGACAAGGAAACCATCTGGGGCAAATACGGGCGCATGTGGGCCACTTCCGGTGGCAAAGCCGTGTTTGGCATCGCGGGCGGTCCCGGACTTGGCGGATCTGACCCTGGCCTCGGCCACACTTTGATCCAAGTGGGGACCATTGGTCACACTCACACGTTCTCGCCGCACATCATTCTGGATGGCGTGCTGGGCTATGAACGGCAGGGGCAGGCCGTCACGCCCAACGATTTCGGCACCAACTACGGGCTGCAGTTCGGCATTCCGAACAGCAACGGTCCCGATATCCGGCAGAGCGGCTTCCCCGATATCTCCGTCTCCGGCTATACCGGTTTCGGTGTGCCCAACTGGATGCCGGTCACCCGTGTGGAAGAAAGCTATACGCAGAGCGACAACCTGACGATCTTGCACGGCGCCCACGAAATCCGCCTTGGTTTCGACCTGGTGCGTCACCACTTGAACCATTGGCAGCCGGAAATCGGGAACTTTGGTCCGCGCGGCGGCATGGGATTCAACGGCCAGGAAACCGCACTGAACGGCGGCGCGGCCACCACCCAGTTCAACGCCTACGCGGCTTTCCTGCTGGGCCTGACCGACGACACCGAGAAGAGTCTGGAGTACATTCTGGCGACGGGACGCGAGTGGCAATTCGGCTGGTACGTGCAGGACCGGTGGCAGGTGGGCCGCAACCTGACCGTCAACTTCGGTCTTCGCTACGAATTCTACCCGCTGATGACCCGCGCCGGCTACGGCATTGAGAGTTATGACCCCTCTACCAACAACGTCTCCCTGGGCGGGCGCGGCAACGTTCCCGAAAACGCCGGAATCAGCGTAAGCCACAAGCTGTTCGCGCCGCGCATCGGCCTGGCATACCGCCTGGGCGACAAGACCGTGATCCGCGCCGGCTTCGGCATTAACTTCGACCCCATCCCCTTCTCGCGGCCCTTGCGCGGCTGGTATCCGATTGTGGTCAACTTTGCCAACACGGCGTCCGGCTACGGCTGGTCCAGCACCTTCGAGCAGGGTGTTCCCAACACGGTTGGGCCGAACCTTTCGACCGGCGTCGTTCCGTTGCCGAGTAATGCCTCGGAACGCAGTCCGTGGGCCGGCGAGATTCACCGCGGCTATGTGGAGTCCTTTAACTTCACCGTGGAACGGAAGCTGCCGTTGGACTTTTTGACCTCGGTCGGCTACGTTGGCTCGCATTCGGTTCACATTCTGGCGGACCGCGATATCAACTCCGGCTTCCCCGGTTCCGGAACCACCGCGACTGCCACTACCCCCGGGCTGCCGGAATTCGCCCAGTTCGGCCGCACCGTCCCCACCAACATGTGGGATGGCTACCTGAGCTCTGAATACAACTCGCTGCAGGTGGCTATCAACCGGTCATTCGCCAAAGGCCTGATGGTGAAGGGCGCGTACACTTACTCCAAGGCCATCGACTACACCGATGACGATGGCTGGGTCAGCGTGGGTTGGAACTGGGCGCCCGTGTTCCAGCGCAATCGCGCAGCCGCCGGATACGACCGCACCCACGTTTTCCAAGTGGGCTGGGTTTATGAATTGCCGTTCGGCAAGGGCAAATCCATGGTTAAGTCTGGTGTTGGGGCAGCCATCCTCGGCAACTGGCAGGTCAACGGCGTGATGGCCGCTTACACCGGCACTCCGTTCACGGTCACGGCTCCGGGTTCGTCTCTGAATGCGCCCAACAATACCCAGACGGCCAACCAGATCGGTCCGGCCACCCTGCTCGGCAATGTGGGACCTGGTCAACTCTACTACAACACCACCACAGCCTGGGCGGCCGTTACCGCTGCCAACACCTTCGGCACCGGCGGCCGCAACATTCTGCGCAATCCCGGCGTCTGGAACACGGACATCGATGTCACGCGTGAGTTCATCGTCAAGGAACGCTTCAAAGCCCAGTTCCGCGGCGAGTTCTTCAACCTTCCCAACACGTCGCACTTCAACGGCGTGAGCAGCGGCAGCGTGACCTCCGGCACCTTCATGCAGATTCTCAGCTCTTACGGTGAACGGCAGATCCGCTTTGGCATCCGCGGGACCTGGTAGTTTTACAGCCGGCAGCACAGTCCGTAGCACAGGCATTCTTGCCTGTGTTGTTTTTGGTAGCTTCCTCCTGGGGCAGGTTGCAGACCTGCCCCACTTCCGCGATGTAGCCGAATCCTCAGGCGTCCACTTCGTCCTCGAAAACAGTCCCACCCCCCAGAAGCGTCTGATCGAAACCATGCCCGGCGGGGTCGCCATCTTCGATTACAATGGCGACGGCCGCCCCGATCTCTTCTTCACCAACGGCGCCGCCGTTCCCTCGCTCCAGAAAGATTCGCCGAAGTACTTCAACCGCCTCTACCGCAACGATGGCGGCAATGCCGGCAGCATGAAGTTTACCGACGTCACCGAGCAGGCCCACGTGTCAGGCGCCGGGTACTCCATGGGCGCCGCCGCCGCGGATTACGACAACGATGGCAATGTGGACCTGTTCGTGGCCGGCGTCAACCGCAACATCCTCTATCGCAATCTTGGCAACGGCCAGTTCGAGGACGTCACCGAAAAGGCCGGAATCAAGAGCGACCAGTGGGCCGTGGCTGCCGGCTGGTTCGACTATGATAACGACGGCAAGCTGGACCTGCTGGTGGTCCACTACGCCAGGTGGCCGGCCGACGACAGGTACTGCGGCGACGCGTCCCGCAGCCTACGCATTTATTGCCACCCGAAGTACTTCGACGGCTTGCCCTCCACGCTTTACCACAATCGCGGCGATGGAACCTTTCAAGACGTGTCGAAGGAATCGGGCATCGCCAAATACGCCGGCCGCGGCATGAGCGTCGCCTTCGCCGATTACGATGGCGATGGTTTCATGGACGCCTTCGTCACCAACGACAACATGCCCAACTTCCTCTTCCACAACCGCGGCAACGGGACCTTCGAAGAGGTAGCGCTGACGGCCGGTGTGGCGCTGCCCGACCAGGGCCGCGCGGTGGCCAGCATGGGCGCCGATTTCCGCGACTACAACAACGATGGCTTGCCCGACATCGCCGTCACCGCGCTGGCCGGCGAAACCTTTCCGCTGTTTCGAAACCTGGGCAAGGGCGCCTTCACCGATGCAGGGTACGCCAGCAAACTGGCTCCGCTAAGCATTCACCACAGCGGCTGGGGCATCGGCCTGTTCGACTTCAACAACGATGGCTGGAAGGACCTCTTCACCGCCAACTCCCACGTCAACGACCTGGTGGAGCAGTTCGAGGCAGCCAGGTACAAAGAGCCCAACGGAGTCTACCTCAATTTGGGGAACGGCACCTTCCGCGACGTCTCCGCCGAAGCCGGGCAGGTCACCGCGCGCGCCCACCGCGGCAGCGCCTATGCCGATCTCAACGGCGATGGCCGCGTCGACGTCGTGGTCTCATGCCTGGGCGAACCGGCCGAGGTTTGGGAGAACCTGGGCCCCGCCGGAAACTGGATCGTCCTCAAACTGGTGGGCGTGCGCAGCAATCGCGATGGCATCGGCGCGCGTGTCCGCATCGGCGACCAGTACAACCACATGTCGAGCGCGGTGGGCTACGCCTCCTCCAGCCACGCCGGCGTGCATTTCGGCTTGGGCAAGCTGGCGCAGATCCCGAAGATCGAAATCCGCTGGCCGTCGGGCGTCGTGCAGGTGCTGGAAGACGTCAAGGTGAATCAGGTGCTGAGCGTGCGGGAAAAGTAAGCGGAAAAACGCGGCTGGCCAAAGTTTGGCCGGAAGTCATCGTTAAGCCGTTTGTTTCCGTCCAGGGTTGGCCAAAGTTTGGCCAGTCGCCCCAGGAGCCGCAGCCCCCGGGAGTCTTACTCAATCCGGAATTCCCCGATGGCTTGCACCGCGGCCTCCATCTCCTCCACGCCGCGAACATCCGACCAGCGCGGCCCGCGATGCAGCATCCCCGCCAGGTCGTCCAGCCGGTCCGCCGGCCCCACCGCGTACACTTCCACGCTCCCATCGTCTAGATTGCGCGCGTACCCTGCGAGCCCCAACTCCACCGCCCGGCGCTGCGCGAAGTACCGATAGCCCACGCCCTGCACCCGCCCGCGCACCAACCAGCGGCGCGCCGTCTTGGATTTCGCAGCCATAGTAGTAGCGTAGGCGTCCTCGCCTGCGCGCCTGGTTCACGGGTATTGCCTCTTGTCGAGCCACCCCGAAATCAGCATCGCTCCGTAGTAGATGGTTGGAGTGAAGAAGCCAGCGAAGGAAATGACTAACGGTATGCCAAGCATGGGCCACAGGACGTGGCCCGGCATACCTTTCAGAATGAGCGCAAGCGCAGCGACGTTCCCAAGCGTGAGCAGCCCGTAGCGTTGGAGCTTTCGTTTTGTAAAGGCCGCCGTCTTGGCCCAAGCCGATGCGACCGGGTCTTCGGGCGAATAGTCGTGCCGGCTTTGCACCCTCACGTGCACCCCACACTGCCTCTTGAAACCACCGCGTGTCTCCGCTTCCTCCGCGCGCCAACCCCGGTTCGGCGATGACCCTTCAAGCCCATTCAACTCCCGTTCCGCTTCCTCCGCGCCTCAGCGGTAAAGCCAAGCCCTCACACCCCCGGCGGTCGCCGCTTGTGCCAATCCGTCTTCGATTGAAACTCGCGCCCCAGCGCCAGGAGCGTATTCTCCGAAAACGGCGCCCCCACCAGTTGCAGCGCCACCGGCAGGCCGTCGGCCAAGCCGCACGGCAGCACCAGCGCCGGCAGCCCCGCCAGATTCCCCGCCTGAATGATGGCGCGGAAGCCCGGGTCCTTCGGCGCCGGCGCGGCCACACCCACTCCCGCCCCGCGGTCCAGCGGTTGATCCACCTTCGGCGCGGGGCCCGTCCGCGCCGGCGCCACCAGCACGTCCACCTCGGCAAACATCCGCGTGATGGCTGCCTGCATCAGACGCCGCAACCGCATCGCCTTCAAGTAGTCCTTCGCCGGCACCTCCAGGCTCGCTTTCAATCCGGCGATCTGCGCCGGGTCGGCCAGTTCGTTCACCTTGCCCGAAGCGATCAGCGGTTCGAATATCGAGGCCTGCTCCGCCGCCAGAATCGTCGAGAGCGCCGCGCCATACGGAAACTGCGGGAATTTCGTCTCGATCATCTCCGCGCCCGCGGCTTTCAACACCGCCAGGGCCGCGTCAAACGCCGGGCGCGCGGCCGGCTCAGCCCACTCCGAATAATCCACCGGCGCATAGCCCACCCGCAGATCCTTCATGGGACGGGCGTACTGCGGCGTATAGTAGAAGCTTCGCCCCGCCGACCCCGGGTCTTTGGCATCCTTGCCTGCGATCGCTTGCAGGATCAGCCCGCAATCTTCCGCCGTGTGCGCGAACGGCCCCAGCTTGTCCAGCGTCCAGGAAAGCGCCATGGCGCCGTGCCTGCTCACCAAGCCGTAAGTCGGCCGCAGCGCCGCCACGCCGCAAAAAGCCGCCGGCGTTATGATCGATCCCGAAGTCTCGGAGCCAATGGCGAACGGCACCAGCCCCGCCGCCACCGCGGCCGCCGATCCGCTCGACGAACCGCCCGACCAGCGCGTCCGGTCCCAAGGGTTCAGCCCCGGCCCGGTCAGCGACGCCGATGCCAGCCGGTATCCGCCGCCGCCCGCCAGTGAGACCATGGCCAGCTTTCCCGCCAGCACCGCGCCCACCTCCGACAGCTTTTCGATCACCGTGGCGTGGTAGTCGAACACCTGCCCGGCATACGGTTTGGCGCCCCATGTGGTCGGCTGCCCGGCGTAGCTCAGCAGATCCTTGACGCCGTAAGGAATGCCTTGCAGCGGGCCGCGGAAGCGCTCGCGCTTGAGTTCCTTGTCGACGTCTTTGGCCGCGCGGATGGCCTCCTGATTGAGTGGAAGCGCCAGCGCGTTGTACCGCGGACCGAGTTGCGCCAGGCGGTCGGCGAAAGCGCGGGCCAAGTCCTCGGCGGTGAATTCCTTGGTTTTGAGCCGGGCGTTCAACTCCGGAATCGAGGCGAAGAAGACGTCGTGTCCGATGGTCGCCATGCCGGTGCCTCAGGCCTTGAATTGGAAGGCCGGTTCGGTGGCCATGGGGACGGGTTCGGCAGCCAGCGCCCGGGCATTGGCTTGATTGCGGTCCCGCGCGGCCTGCAACAGATCGTCGGGCGGCGCAGCGGGGGTTTGCGCAACGGCCGCGGTTTGCGCCAAAACCGCGGTTGGCGCCAACGCCGCTCCCGAGGTCAGAACCGCCGCCAGTTTGCGACGCGTGAGTTGCATAAAGCTCCGAAAGGCGACCCAGAGGGGTCACCACTACTTATGTTCCAACGCCTCCAGCGCCGCCTTTTCCATTACCACCCGAGGCGCCGTCTCTCCCGTCCAGATCTCGAATTGCCGCAGCGCCTGCTCGATGAACATGTCGAGCCCCGGCACCACCGATTTGCCCTGTTCCTTCGCCTTCTTCACCAGCACTGTCTCCATGGGGTTGTAAACCATGTCGAAGACCACGTCCGCCGGGATTCTGCCGTTGAAGAAGCAATCGTTCACGTGGGGATACATCCCCAGCGGCGTGGCATGCACCACCGCATCGAAATAGTGCGCATCCAGTTGCTCCTTCATGAGGGCTTCGGCGCCGCAGATCTTGGATAGCGCGCGCACCCGGTCCACGTTGCGGCCCACCAGGGAAATCTTGGCGCCGGCGTCGGAAAGCGCGCAGGCCGCGCTGCGCGCCGCTCCGCCGTTGCCCACAATCAAGACCGAGGATTTCGGCAGCCGAATCAGCCGGCTCAGCGGCCCGGTCACGCCCGCGGCATCGGTGTTGGTTCCCCGCCACTTGCCGGCCTTCCGCCACACCGTGTTGACCGCGCCAATACGCCGGGCCAGAGGGTCCACCACGTCCAGGTACCGCAGGATTTTCTGCTTGTGCGGAATGGTCACGCTGAAGCCTGCCAGCGGCAGCTTGGCGGCCATCGAGAAGAAGTCCCGGAGATAAGCCGGCGACACCAGAAACGGCAGGTACACCGCATCCACGCGCCGCGATTGAAAGGCCCGGTTGTGCACCGCCGGCGAAATCGAATGCCGCACCGGGTCGGCAATCACGCCGTAAATCTTGGCCGTTTTTCCCAGCTTCTCCACCCGGTACAGGTGCCGCAGGTAGCGCGCGCTCACCTGTCCGGCCGCCGTGCCCTCGGCCATAATCGGCGCGGCGTAAGTGAAGACGCCGCCGAACACTGGGGACAGCACGCGCGTGGGGAACCCCAGTTCGCCCATCGCCAGTACGATCAGCCGCTGCTTGGGCAACGCCTTGGCGGCCGTCAGCACGCGCACGTTGTCCGAGGGTTTTCGGGCCGTGGTGACTACCTTATAGGCGTCGGCCGGCACGCGCATCACCCGGTTCAGCACCGTATCCATGGGCGGCGTGGCTTCGAAGTTGTGATACGACACGATCACCTGGGTACGCGCGCGGAACAGGCTCAGGCGTTCCTGCGCCACCTCGGCGGTTTCGATCTCCACATCGATGGCGTGCGCGCCATTGCGCACCGCCAGGTCAAGCACCGCAAGCTGCTCTTCGATGCTCCCGTTGAACTTTCCGTGGTTCTGGTGGCGGCGGCAGGTGGCCAGGATGATGGTGTCTGGAAATTGCTCCAGAAACTTCGCAATCGCCTCCGCTCCCTTGCATGGCTGGTCCAGAAAATCCAGGCGAAATTCCAGGAAGATCTCACCGGACTCAGCTTCCCGCCTGGCATGATCAAGCAGTGTTGGAACGTCCGGCAGTCCCAACGCGATACATATGCGGGGGAGCGACCTCGTCTGCACCATCTTCGATTACGAAGTCTCCAGAATAACACGGCCTATGCCGGCGCCGGTGCAACAGGCGGCGGGTTGGACGCCAGCCGCGCCTTCCACTCGTCCAGAATTGCCGCCGTGGACGTAGTGCCGATTCGCGTACAACCCAGCGCGTAAACTTCCAGCACCTGGTCCGCCGTCCGCAGTCCGCCCGCCGCCTTCACCCCGATCTCCTCGGGAACGTATTTCCGCATGAGCTTGATATCCTCAATGGTGCAGCCCCTGGGACCGAAACCCGTGGATGTTCTGACAAAATCCACTTCCGCCCGCTCGCAACAGCGGCAGGCGATGATCTGGAGCTCATCGGTAAGGTAGCCCGTCTCCAGAATCACCTTCAACAGCGCGCCTTCCTTATGGCACAGCTCGGACATCTGCAGCAGTTCCATCTGCACATGCTGGAATTCGCGAGAAATCAGTTTGGAGATAGCGATCGCCATGTCGATCTCCCTGGCTCCGCGGCGCAACAGGTCGCGCGTTTCGTAGAGCTTGGTGGCGGTGTTTTGCGACCCGTGCGGGAAGCCCGAAACGCTGCCCGCCTTCACCGTGCTACCCTGCAAGGTGCGCACCGCCAGGTCGATATCGCACGGCCGCACGCTGACCGAGGCCACGCCGTAGCGTTTCGCCAGTGAAATGCCTTCCACCACCTGCTCGTCGCTGAGTTCCGGTTTCACCAGCGAGTGGTCGATGAGTTGGGCCAGGTCTTGGTAGGTGGTGAGCATAGGCAGTTATCAGTGATCAGTTGTCAGTGATCAGTGAAAACGCCTCGCGCCTCGCGGGCGCCGGTTTTACTGAAGACTGACGACTGATGACTGACTACCTCTTATTCCCCTTCTTCCCGGTGCTCCTGGTGGGCGCCCCTGGCGCCGGGCAACGCAATCCCAGAGCTATCCGCTCCGAACAGGCCTGCTTGGCCTCATCGGTACCGGGGTAGCCCTTGATCAACTCCAGGAACTCGTCGGCGCCTTCCGTCTTGTGGCCGGGCAAGTGCACCAGGCTGCGGCCCTTATAGAGCCGCGCTTCCTTGGTCTTGCTGGTCTCCCCGTACATTTCCAGGACCTTGTCGAAATCCTTGGCCGCGGCCTCGTAGTTGCCTTGACCATAGTGGATGGTACCGATATAAAACTGGCAGTTGGGCGCGAACTCGCCGGTCGGATACCACTTGAGATAATCGGCGTACTCCTGCAACGCAAGTTCCAGTTTCCCGCTCCCTTTGTCCCGCATCGCATTCTGGTAGAGATCGGTCGCCTGCATCGGCGGAGCCTCCTGGCCCGGAACGCCGCCGGGAGCGCCGCCGATGGTGGTTCCCGGTTGCGGAGGCGGAACGGGGGCGATGTTGATCGCCTTCACCGCTGTCGTGAGGTCGTTCAACTGCGATTGCATCTTCGCCATCAGGCTGCCCATGTCGGAGACCGCCTGTTGCAGCGTCCGCACGTCGTTGGATACGGCGTCCATGCGCGCATTCATGCCCACCACCGGCCCCACCACCTGTTTGAGTTGCTCTTCCAGGTTCTTGCTGAGCGAACTCTGCATGATCGCCGTGCCGGTGTTGGCCTTGTTGGCGGTGTCGACGGCCTGACGCGCCAATTCCAATAAGGCGGCGAGCTTTTCGTCCTGGGAACGCTGCAGGTCCCGGAGTTGCTGCTGCAACAGAGCCACGTCCCGCTGCAGTTCCGTGATTTCCTTGCTGGCCGCAAACGATAGCGCCGGTGCGGCCAATAGAACGCAAACCAACAGGGCCATCCATGACACGCGTCGGAACTTCATACAAGTCTCCTATCGCGGACCGGCCGGTTCTGGCCCCGCCCGGTCCGCGCCGTTTCTGACTCTGTACCCATCTTCCTACAGGAGCTACTAGTTTCAGGAGCTACCGGCTTCCTGGAGAAACCTACTGCCCGGGAGCGAAGTGGGCCCGCCGGTTCCTCTGCCAGCATGATTCGTTCTGTTCGCTGCACTGCGGCCGTTCCTTGCCGTAGCTGATGGTCTTCAACCGGTCGGCCGGAACCCCAAGCTGTTGCAGGAACTCCTTGGCGGAACTGGCGCGCCGGTCGCCCAACCCCAGGTTGTATTCGGCCGAGCCGCGCTCGTCGCAGTGGCCCTCCACCACGATGGTGGCATTCGGGAAGTCGGCCAGGATGCTCTTCAAAGCAGCCGCGTCCTTGGTCAGCGCGTCGCGCCCGTCGGCACGAATTTCGCTCTTATCGTAGTCGAAGAAAGCATCCTGGACGTCGGATTCCAGGCGCTTGTCCAGCGTGATCGTGGCCGCCGGCGGTGGCGGCGGAGGAGGCGGCGGAGGCGGAGCCTCAACGCTCACAGTTGCCGGAGCCGTGGTGGTGCCACCGGGTCCAGTCGCGGTCAAGGTATAGGTAGTTGAATCGCTGGGGTTGACTCGCTGGTTGCCGGTCTTCGGCACCACTCCCACACCTTGGTTGATCGAAATGTTGGTGGTATCGCCAGTTACCTCCCAACGTAACGTGGAAGACTGACCGCGCTGAATTGACGCCGGCTCGGCCGCAAACTGCGAAATCAACGGCGCTGCGGGAACCGGCTTCGGCGGCTCAGGCCTCACTTCCGGCGGGGGCGGCGGCGGGGGCGGAGCCGCCTTCTTCTTGCAACCGGCGGCAAACACCGCGAGCAAAACCGCCATCCAGATGACTGTGATCTTTCGTTTATTGAACATGAACATCGCTCTCCTGCATTCTCCGTTACTTCCCCGGTTTACTTAACTCGGTTTACTTACCCCACGCGGGTGATTCATTTTCCCCTTGCGTGGTGAGTTGCTGCGGCTGCGTTCCGTCCGCCAGCATACTCCAAATCTGTTTCCGCCCACCGGAGCGGTTGGACATAAAAACCAGATGTGCTCCGTCCGGCGCCCAACCAGGATTCTCGTTGCGTCCCTCGCCGTGTGTCAATTGAATATATTTGTGGCTTACCACGTCCATCGTAAATATGTTGAAGTTCCCGGTGGCGAATCCCTGAGTCCAGGCGAATGCGATGAATTGCCCGTCGGGATGCCAGCAGGGATTGGAGGCTTCGCCGTTTCCGGGCGTCAGCCGCTCCACATCCGCTCCATCCATATTCATCTTATAGATCTGTTGCGGGCCCGACCGGCCCGATACGAACACAATCTCGCTCCCCGTTTTCGGATTGATCTTGGGCTCGACTTCGATGGCGCTCGACGAAGAAATCGGCCGTAAACCCTTCCCGTCCAGACCCGCGATGAAGACCCGGCAACAGCGGCCGCCGGCCGACGAGGCATAGACAATCTGTTTCCCATCCGGCGTGAACGATGGGGTCCCGTTTACCGAAGCGTTCTGATTGTAATACCGCAAATCGCGGACCGGATCCACCGAGAATATAAATATACCAGGAGTCACCTTGGCCCAGCTAGTGAAAGCTATTTTCGACCCGTCGGGCGAGACGGCCGGCTGCGTGGAGATCGAATTGAAGTGGGTAATCTGGCGCTGGTTCTTGCCGTCAGGGTCCATTACCCAGATTTCTTTCTTGCCCGTTCGCGACGAGACGAAATAGATGTGGGTGCCGAAGATCGATTTGCCTCCCAGCGCGGCGATGATATCGGCCGCGAACTCGTGGGCCGTCTTGCGGGCGCCGGCCTCATCCACCGTCCCCAGGTAGCGCTTGCCGATCACCTGGTGGCTGCTCACGTTGGGCCTTACGTCGTAAAACCAGGCGGAAAGAACGAAGACGCCGTTTTGGGCCGCCGTGTAGCCGAATGCCAGATAGTCCAACTGCGCGGGCGGGCTGGACCAGTCGGTCATCAACCGCCCGCCGCCCCGTGCCGGCTGGGCTGAGGATGCGGACGCCTGGAAGTCCGAAGGCTGCTGAGGAACGATGGTCGGATAGCTGGTCTTGGCCACCATATCGAACAGCCCGGCGCCATTCACGTCATCCCATAGTGTCTGGTTGAAGGCACCCATGTGTTGCTGTGCCTCGGCGGAGCCGCGGAAATCGGGGATGCCGATCTTTGGTTTCTCGCGGTTCTTGCTGACCGTGATGCCGAAATCCTGAGCCGAGAGGGCCAGCCAGGCCCCCATCGATGCAATCGCGAACCAGATTAGCTTTTTCATGGTTGTATTGCCCTACCTTTTTAGTTCGAAGAGAAACTCGATTTCCGGATCGTTCTTCGGAAAGCCTGCCGGCAGCGGCGGGAACGGGGCAGCGTCCAGAATGGCGCGCTGCGCCGAATAATCCAGGGCCGCGTTCCCGCTTCTTCCAGTGATCCTTGCGTTGGTGACGGAGCCATCACGGTGCAGCGTGAAGGTGATGGCAGCCCGCGGCGCGTTGGCAGTCTGCTGGGGGATATCGGAAGTCCTCCAGTTACGCGCCACCTGGTCGCGCAGGCGGTTGGCGTACTCGCCGTACATGGTGCCGAACGGCGAGTTGTTGCCGACGCCGACGCCCCCTCCTCCCGGCATCTGATACATGGGATCGCTCACCTGTTGCGGCACCGAAGTGTAGGCCTGGTTGGGAAGATCTCTGCGCGCCGCCGCAAACTTGTTGGGTTCGCTGTACGCAGGGGATGGCTTCTTTTCCGCCAGACGGCTCTTGATGGCGATCGCATCAAGATCCCTGGCGGGGGCCGCCGGCTTGGGTGGCGCCTTGGTGGGCGGTGGCGTGGGCACCTGGCTTTTGGTGTCGCTGGCCACCGGATTGGTTGGCCCGGAGGTGCTGGGCAGCGCAATGGTATGCACGCTGTTGACCTGAACCGAACCGAACCCGCCGCCGTCCGGCGCGCCCAATTGGATGGCGTGGTGATCAATGGCGTTATAGCCCAGCAGCGTTGCCGTGAGCGCCGCATGCAGAACCAGCGAACCCATCAGCCATTTCTTGAGCGGTTCCGGTGGGTCCAGGATGTCCGGGTGCCGGGTCATCGCTTGCTGCCCTTTGCCGTGGAATCCAGGGGCTGGGTGACCATGTTGACCACGAATTTTGCGTCACCCATCTCGGCCGTCACCTGAGCCACCAACTCCCAGGTGGTTTGCTTATCGGCGCGAATATAGACGCCCTTGGTCGTGCCGTACCGCTGCCGGATGGCGGCCGGCAGGTCATTGATGTTCACCGCTTTGTCATTGAGCCAGGTGGTGCCGTCCTTGGTGATGTTGATCACCGGCATTTCCTTGGCGTTCTCTCTGACGGGCCGCACCTTGGGAACGTCCACTTCGATGCCGAATTCCATCACGTGCGCCGTCAGCATAAAGATGATCAGCAGCACCAGCACCACGTCCACGAAAGGCGTGACGTTGATCTCCGAAAGCGTGGACATGCCGCCGCGCCTTCGCGATCCGAATCCGCCGCTGCCACTGCCACCGCCGCCGTTCACGGACAATGCCATCTGGCTACTCCCCGCCGAACGTGCGCTCGGCCACGTTCATGAATTCCAGCGAAAAGTCATCCATGCGGGCGCCGATTTCGCGAATCGCATGGCCGAAGTGGTTATAGAAGATGGCGGCGGGTATGGCGGCGAACAGGCCAAAGGCGGTGGTGATGAGAGCTTCGGAGATGCCCGGCCCGAGCGCCTTCAGGCTGGTGCTGCCCATGTTGCCCAAGTCCTGGAAGGCCCGGATGATGCCCAGCACCGTGCCGAACAGCCCGATAAACGGCGTTACCGATGCCGTAGTTGCCAGCCAGTGCATGTTTCGTTCCAGCTTGCCGATCTCCTCACTGATGCCCAGTTGCAGGCTGCGTTCCAGGGCCGTGCGGCTGGTCACCTTGCCGCGCGCCTTGACCTGACGCTCCAGTTCTTCATAACCGAAATCGAAAACCGCCACCAGCGGCGACGGCCGGTAGCGTTCGCTGGCCGCCACAATGGCATCCATCCCGGGCGATTTGCGAAAGGCGCGCAGGAAGCTGGAATTGATCTTGCGCGCCCCGCGGAAAGTGTTCCACTTGGCGAAAATGATGGTCCAGGAGAAGACCGAAAAGCAGAATAAAAAACCCAGGACCGCCCAACCCATCGGCCCGGCATCCTGCACCATTTTCCAGGGATCAATTTGAAGAAGGAAGGCAATGGGAGCGTAGCTGGTCAACTCGTCTCCTAATCTCAAATCTAACATATAGACGCACCCGGAAACCAAAAAGACGCGCGCCGCTTCACACTGGTGTCGCTGGATTTATGCAGTGGGACGGACGATCGGGTTTGGTCGTCTGTCAACGGGCCCACGCGGAAACCTCACTCGAAAGGGATGTTCACCTCTGTATAGCTGCCGGGTGCAGCGGTGTTCACCGCGGCTGCGATGCGCTCAAGATGCAACCGGACCTGCGACCATTAGGGTGGAGCCGCCCAAGACATAATGGCAATCTTGCGGCCCGTGAGGTTCTGCTGATATCGAATCCTTCGGTCGGTGGTCAGCAGCAAGTGTAATGCCGCTTCCTCCGCCACTCTCAGCAGGTCGCCGTTGCTCAGCCGATCCCAGCCCCGTGCCTTCGCCTTGATCACGGTATGCTTTGACAGCGCACGAGCCAAGCCGCGGGGCGTCCCATGGTCAAAGAGAATGAGCATTGGCGGGCGCCGGTTCCTGTGCGGAAACCGGAGCCTTCAGGCTCTGGGCCACAAACTCAAGCACCGCTGTGATTTGCTCCCGCGTCACGTCGAACTCCTCCATCACTTCCTCGACGCTCATGTCTTCAAGGTTCTCAAAGACCGTCGCAACGGGCATACGAGTATCGCGAAACACCCATTCACCGCCACGCTTGCCAGGGACGCTTTCCACTGCCGGGCATTGTGACCAATCGAGAGTGGACATGGTTCGGGCCTCCTGCTCTCCAGAATAGCGCGCCGCGCGACCCGGGTCGCTGCTACTGGCTGCAACGCGAAGCCCCGCGAGATCGGCGCCCTGCCTACGAGGGCAGCTTGCGCCCGGCCGGGCGCAAGCGGTGCAGCCCAAGATTCTGGCGGTCGGGATTCCAGTCCAATTGGCAGCGAGTAGTTGCGGATCATAAAGATAGCGCTACCGGGTGATGACGAGTAGACCCTTCGGTGAGTTGGTGACGAATTCTGATATCCGGACCGCATCCCGGCGAAGACGGTCTTCCATCTGTTGCACGCTGCAATTCCCCAGTTGCAGGAAGATCACCTTCGGCGGCGTACCCCATACCAGGCTGAGGTTGGCGAAATCCTTGTCTTTGGTCACAATGACGTACCCAAGATTCTTCGCTTGGTGCCAGACATCCGAGTCCGGCGTCCGCGTCAGTCCAACGTTCCGCACGTGTTCTGAATCCTGGAACAAGTCGGCAAGCCGGTGGGCGAGGCTCGGAGCCAACATTTCATCGAACAAGAGCTTCACAGAACTGCAACTTTGTCCGGGATATGGGCGAAGAAATCGTAGACGGCTTTGAAGTCTTCCCTTTCCAAGTCGGGGAATTCCTTCAGAATCTCTTCTTCCGTCATCCCGGACGCCAGATAGGACATCAGGTCATATATCGTGAAGCGGAGACCCCGGATACACGGCTTCCCGCCCATCTTGCCGGGTACGGCTGTAATGCGAGTTTGCGTCTCCATGATGTGATTCTAGCGGTTCTTGCGCTCGTTCGGTTGACAGGAGCCAGCCTTTAGACCGACCTGGGGATCCGCAGGCCAGGGCTGTACGCGGAGGCGTGCCACGCGTGGGCATCTTCTGGATGACGCCACGGCAAGACCGTTTCAAGAGACTTCAACAATTTAGGATTGTTAGCTCCTGTTTCCCACTAATCGTGGTAAGATGCGGTATTGCATGGAGGTCCTCAGCGGAGTTCCTGGTTTCCAGTCGCCTGCTGCTCGTCTCAAGCCTTGTCTATGAACGTGCACGAGGCATTTTGTGGAGGGTAGCGCGAGCCAAACACTGTCACCAACGCCCGGACCGCAGCCTCTTTTTTCGAGGGCGTCAGGTTCCACTCTGTGCGAGGTGCCTTGGATTGTTAGTAGGCGTCACGTTGGTCCCTCTGTACTGCCTTGATCTTCGTCTAGCGGCCATGCTCATCGTGGTCATGTTGTTCGACGGGTGCACTCAAGCATTGCATTTGAGAGAGAGCCGTAACTGGCTGCGATTCCTAACGGGCATCGGCTTTAGCCTCGGATGTGGTGGCTGGCTGGTGAAAGCGTGCCACTATCTATGGAATATTTGACCGAGAAATTCGACAACACATCTGATGGCATCAAGGCGAAGGACACTCGCACAAGGCAACTAGCCGTCCTGGGATATCGGATCGTTAGCGAACAGATCGAACCAGGCCACGTCAAAGGTAATGAGCAGTGTTGCGGAGCATTGATTTGCCTGCCTCTGATTTTTGCCGCCGGAAGAACGCCGGGACAATCCTCGTGACGTACGGCCGTGAAGCTCTCTATTGCACGTCTTGCGGCGCTGCAACTGTGTTCGGCAATGCCATCTGCGGAAACTGTAAAGCTGAGATCACAGGCAAGACGACGGCTGATGAAGCCTCAGCCAAGGCCATCGCTGGAGTAAAGCAGACGGCGGCCCGGAAGACCGCCGCCATCAACAACGAAATACAAACGCTCAACCGCATTTTGGTTGATACATTGGCTACTGATCACCGCTTCGATTGGATGCTTCTTGGGAAGTCGTTCTTGGTGCCGGAGCCCCGATTCGCATTTGTCGAAAAAGAACTGCCACCGGTACCGGAGGTCGCCGAAGCCTGTCTAAGGTCCCAGGACTCGAAGAACTATTTCCTGCAATTCGCATGAGGAGGCTGAACTGGGAAAAAGCAGTTGATCGAAACGAGGAGAACAAGGCTCTTGCTTTGGCTCGATTCAACCAAGCTACAGACGAATGGCAGAGGTTACGGCAGACAGCCGACGAGGAACGGAATATCCAAGCCGACACCAGAAGACGCCAGTACTTGGCTAAGGACTTTTCAACCCTCATCGAATACTGGACTAACGTGCTCGCAAAGTCTGAGTATCCCGATAAGTTCCCGCGTTCCGGCAGGTTCGACTATATCGCGGGCGATCAAAGCCTAACCGTTACTTACCAGTTACCCGCGATCACATCTCTGCCTCAAGTAGGCCTAGTCCGGTACATCGAGAGCCGGAATGCACTGGAGGAAGTCCCAGTTTCCGACGTATGGCTTAAACACACCTATAGCGAACTTCTTGTGAAGATTGCTCTGAGAACTCTGCACGAACTGTTTCAATCCGACACTGCGGACGCGTTAACCTCGATTGTCTTTAACGGCTGTGTCCGGTCGATGGATAGATCGATAGGTCAAGAAGTAAGTTTATTGGTGATTTCTATCGAAGCGAGCAAGGCAGAATACAGCGCGATCAATCTGGCTCAAGTCGATCCCAAAGCTTGTTTCAATCGGTTTAGGGGAATCCTATCGGAGGATCTCGCTAGTCCGGCGCCAGTTGTTTCAGTACGATCAAGATCATCAAACGCGCCTGCGGCTGGGGATTCGACATCTGGCATTCAGTGAGAGTCCCCCAATTAACGCAGGAATCCGTCTTTCTCGCGTGTAAGTACTTGTGTTTGCAACGTGAGGCGGCTACAACCGTTTCGGCTGTTAACCGGAGGGCTGTAGGTGCGAGTCGGGACGGCGGAAGCAAACGCTGGGCGAGCTTACTTGAAGGGAATGTCCACTTCGGCAAAACTGCCGGGCGTCGCTGCGTTCACCGCTGCCACCACTTCGGCCACATACGGCTTGATGAGAGCCCATCGGCCTTGACCCAAGACGACAATGGCGATTTTGCGGCCTGTAAAGTTCTGCTGGTACCTCATATTCTTGTCCGTTGTCACCATCACCTGGAACCCCGCAGCCTCCGCTTCGTTCAGAAGTTCGCCGTTTTCCAGCTCTTCCCAGCCTCGGGCACGGGCCTCCGTGACCGTGTGGCGACCAATGAGAAAGCGGGCAAGAGTTCGCGGTGTGCCGTTGTCGAATATCACCAGCATTACGGGCGGGGGTCCGGCGCTTCCGCGCTTTGAGCCGCAAATTGCAGAACGGCTTCAACCTGTTCGCGGGTGACGCCGAATTCCTCCACCAGTTCGTCAACACTCATGTCCTGAAGGTTCTCAAAGACCGTTGAGACGGGCATGCGGGTATCGCGAAACACCCAGGCACCGCTGCGCTTGCCGGGGATGCTTTCCACGGCTGCGCATTGCGACCAATCGAGAGCGGCCATGGTTCGGGCCTCCTTCTAATTAGAATAGCGCTCTGGTCGAGGAACGGAAACGCGCGCGACCCGGAGGGTCACGGCCACTCGGTATAATCGCTCTGAATGCTGCTGGAACTGGTGGTGGAGAATTACGCGGTGGTGGAGCGCGTGCGCGTCCATTTCCACGCGGGGCTCAACCTGCTCACGGGAGAGACGGGCAGCGGCAAGTCGATTGTGGTGGATGCGTTGGGGCTGCTGCTGGGCGGAAGGGCGTCTGCCGAGATGATTCGCACCGGGGCATCGCGGGCGCGCGTGGCCGGCATCTTCGATGTGCGGGAGCACCCAGCCGTCCGGCGGCTCCTGGAACCGGTGGGGCTGGAACTCGAAGACGGCGAGTTGCTGGTGGAACGCGAGATTCTGGGCGGGGGTAAATCGCGCGCGTTTGTGGGAAGCCGGCCCGTTTCGGTAGCCTTGTTGAGAGACTTGGCGCCGCTGCTGGGCGATATCCACGGACAACACGATCAGCAGCTTTTGTTTTCGCCGGACGCGCAGCGCGACATGCTGGATGCCGCTGCCGGGCATCGCGGCCTGTTGGACCGCGTGGCGGGCCTCTACCGGCAATGGCGCGCCGCGGCGGCGGAACTGGAGGAGTTGGAGCGGTCGGAACAGGAGAAGCTGCGGCTGTTGGATCTGTGGTTATTCCAGCGCAACGAGATTGCCGGCGCCGCGCTGGCCGCCGATGAAGACACCGCGCTCGAAAACGAACGGCGCGTCCTGCAGAATGTGCAGCGCCTGCAGGAGAGCGCCACCACAGCGTACGAAGCTGTGTACGAAAATCGCGAATCGGCGCTCTCGCTGGCGAGCCTGGCGGCCAAGCGGGTGGACGAACTCTGCCGCATCGATTCCTCGCTGGAAGGGCTTCGTGAGCACCTGAAGGCCGCCAACCTCAGCCTGCAAGAGGCGGCTTATGCGCTGCGAGACTACATTTCGAAACTGGAAGCCAACCCCGGCCGCCTGGAAGAAGTGGAAACGCGGCTGGCTTCCATCGACAAGCTCAAGCGAAAGTACGGCCGGTCGATTGCCGAGATCGTGACGTTCCTGGCGGAGGTCACCCGGCAGATCGCCGCGGTGGAACATACCGGCGAGCGCATGGAGCAATTACGCAAGGAGCAGAAGCGCCTGGCGGCGGAGTTCGGCACCCTGGCGGCGGAGCTGACGGAGGGGCGGCGGGGCGCGGGCCGAATGCTGGAAAAACAGGTGGAAGCTGAACTGGCGCAGTTGGCCATGGAGCGAACGGTGTTCCGGGTGGCGTTGGCGGAGGCGCCCTGGTCCGCGCACGGGGCCAACCGGGTGGAGTTTCTGGTGTCGCCGAACGTGGGCGAAGAACCCAAGCCGTTGGAGAAGGTGGCCTCAGGCGGCGAAATCTCACGCATCGCGCTGGCGTTGAAAACCTGCCTGAGCGGCCCCCGGCGCGGAGACATGGCCGGCCCCAAGCCGGCGGTGGTCCGGACCCTCGTATTCGACGAAGTGGACGCCGGCATAGGCGGCAGCGCGGCCGAGGGCGTCGGCCGCCGGCTGAAACGGCTGGCCGAAAGCAGTCAGGTCCTGTGCGTGACACACCTGCCCCAGATCGCCTCTTTCGCCGACCATCACTACCGCGTGGAGAAGCAGGAAGCCGGCGGCCGTACGGTCGCGGTGATCGAAGAACTGGACGCGGGCGGGCGCACCCGCGAAGTGGGGCGCATGCTTTCGGGCCAAAAGCTGACGCCCGAGGCGCTGAAGAACGCCGAGCAGTTGATTCGCGGAAGCCGGTAGCACAGGCTCCTGTCTGTGCCTTGAGTTTGTACATTTCTGGAGAAGGTAGGACAGACCATCGTCTTGTGTGGTCTGTCATGCCTCGTCGGCGCGGGCTGGGTGACAGACGACACAACCCGATCGTCTGTCCTACTTTGGCCCGACCCGAATGTAGAAACTCCAGCGCACAGGCTCTGTTTGGGCGGGCCGGGGTAAAACCAACACGGGAGGAATGGCGGCTGTTCGCGGCAGAGGGTCGCGAACACTCGGTTACACTGTGGGTAGCCGCCATGTCTATTGAAGAAAAGCCTGTTGAAGAAAAGCCCGTCATCGAAGAACAAGCCAACCCGCCAGCCGGAAACGAACCGGCGACCCTGGAAGAGCTTCCGGTATTGACCGTCAGGGACACCGTCATCTATCCGGGTGCTCTGCTGCCCATCACCGTGGGGCGGCCGAGCTCGCTGGCACTGGTGCAATCGTTGGGCGAGAACCGCATGCTGGCGGTGATATCGCAGCTCGATCCCCGGACCGACTCGCCGGGGCCGGGCGACCTTTTCGAGGTCGGGACCGTCTGCGTGATGCACAAGGCCATCAAGGTGCCTAGGGACAATCTGCTTTTGTTTTGCGAAGGCGTGGCCCGAGTCCGGACGCGGGAGTATACGGCGACCGACCCATTTCTCAAGGCGCGCGTGGAGCGCCTGCCCGATGTGGAACCGGCGATCACCCCGGAACTGGAGGCGCTGCGCCAGAACGTGGTGGGCCTGTTTCAGGACATTATCGCGGCATCGCCCAACCTGTCCGACGATCTTACGTCCACCGCCACCAACATCGCCGAGCCAGGCCGGTTGGCGGACTTCATCGCGGGAACTTTGCCCGCGCTGAGCCACGCCGAACGCCAGGCATTGCTGGAACAACTGGACGGCAAGACGCGGCTCAACGAAATTCACCGGCAGCTCACGCGCGAATTGGAACTGGTGGAGTTGCGCGGGCGCATCCAATCGCAGGTGCAGGGACAGCTTTCCCAGAACCAGCGCGAGTTTTACCTGCGCGAGCAGTTGAAGGCAATCCAAAAGGAATTGGGCGAGGGCGACGAGCCGGGCCGCGACGTGGAAGACCTGCGCACCAAACTGGAGGCCGCGGGTATGACGGAGGAAGTGAAGGCGGAAGCGCTCCGGGAGTTGGGCCGGCTGGGAAGGATGTCGCAGGCATCGCCCGAATACAGCATGACGCGCACCTACCTGGAATGGATGGCGAGCCTGCCGTGGAGCCTTTCGGCGGGTTCCCAGGTGAATGTGAAGCGGGCCGCCGAGATTCTGAACGAGGACCACTACGACCTGGAAAAGGTGAAGGAGCGCATTCTGGATTACCTGGCCGTGTTGCAACTGCGGCCGGTATTGAAGGGGCCGATTCTCTGTTTTGTGGGTCCTCCGGGCGTAGGGAAGACGTCGCTCGGCAAGTCGATCGCGCGCGCGCTGGGCCGCAAATTCGCACGCATCTCCATGGGCGGTATGCACGACGAAGCCGAGATTCGCGGGCACCGGCGCACCTACATCGGCGCGCTGCCGGGCCAGATTATCCACGGGCTGCGGCGGGCCGGCAGCAACGACCCGGTGTTCATGCTGGACGAAGTAGACAAGCTGGGGAAGGACTTCCGCGGCGACCCGGCATCGGCGCTGCTGGAGGTTCTGGACCCGGAGCAGAATTCCACTTTCCGCGACAACTATCTGGATGTGCCGTTCAACCTGTCGAAGGTCTTGTTCATCACCACGGCCAACGTGCTGGACCCGGTTCCCGATGCGCTCCGCGACCGCATGGAGGTGATTCGCCTGGAAGGCTATACGGAACAGGAGAAGGTGATCATCGCCTTCCGCTACCTGATTCCGCGGCAGATTACCGAGAACGGCCTTGAGCCCGACAAGGACATCCACTTCAGCGAGGAGGCGGTGCGGTTCATCGTGCGGCGCTACACGCGCGAGGCTGGGGTGCGCAACCTGGAGCGGGAGATCGGCGCGGTTTGCCGGAAGCAGGCACGGCGCATTGCGGAGGGCACCGCCGAAAAGACGGACGTGACGCCGGAGGAGGTGGAGAAACATCTGGGGCCGCCGCGCTTCCGCACCGATACCGAGGTGGCGGAACGCACCAGGCGGCCGGGGGTGGTGGTGGGCCTGGCCTGGACGCCGGTGGGCGGCGACGTTCTGTTCATCGAGGCCGGACGCATGCCGGGCGGCACCAAGGGGCTCATTATGACCGGACAACTGGGGGCGGTGATGCAGGAGTCGGTGCAGGCTGCGCTTACCTGGGTCCGCGGGAATGCAGCCAAGTACGGGATCGATCCGGAACTATTCAAGACCAGCGACATCCACATTCATGTGCCGGCGGGCGCCACCCCCAAAGACGGCCCCTCGGCGGGAATTACGATGGCGACGGCGCTGGTTTCGATGTTGACGAACCGGCGCATCCGCCCCAACCTGGCGATGACCGGAGAGATCACGCTCACCGGCCAGGTGCTGCCGATTGGCGGCATCAAGGAAAAGGTGCTGGCCGCCAGGCGCAGCGGCGTGCGCGAGGTGATTATGCCGGCCGAAAACGAAGTGGACGTGAAGGAAGATTTGAAGAGCGAGCAGATCGGGGACATGAAACTCGATTTTGTGACGTCGATGGAAGAGGTGGTGGAACTGGCGCTGGAGAAGGAGCCGGGGTAAGGTGGACGGGGGAGTGACCTGGCATTCCGGCGCGACGCGCCTCAGCGGGTAAGTCCACGTGCTTCCTCTGGCGCCAACACCGGTTAGTGACGGGTTGCAGAGCGGGTGTCCCGCAGTGAACGAAAGCGCCGGAGCAGGGAGTGCTTATCAGTTTTGGGGAACGCGGTATGAATCGGCTTGTACTATTATGTGGGGCAGATTGTTAATCTGCGGCGGATTGTTAATCCGCCTGCGCGATGCGGCAGCGAGCAGTCCCCGTTGGTGGCGTTGCCAGGAAGGCCCGACAGGCGGATTGCCAATCCGCCGCAGGTTGGCAACCTGCCCCACAAGAAACGTGCTCACAGGGCGGTTCCCCCAGATCAGTTAAGCACCCTGGAGACGGCCTCGAACCCAATTTGCGGCGAATTGTTCTAAGCTAGTGAAACAACCACCGTGACGGCTCCGGGGAATCGCCATGTCTACTCCAGCAGCTAATCCAGCGCGCGGCAACAAACCGCCCAAGCCTTCTCAGGCGGGGCTTTTTCTGCTCGTCAAACCCTACAAAGGTCTCGTCGCCACGCTGGCGGCGCTGACCATCCTGGCCAACGCGCTAAACCTGGTCGTGCCAAAACTCATTGCGCGCGCCATCGATAACTACCGGCAGCCAAACTTCGCGCTCGGTCCCATGATCGCCCGGTTCCTGCTGGTGTGCGTGTCGGCCTTCCTCCTGACGTATCTGCAGAGCCTGGTGCAGACCTACGCTTCCGAACGGGTGGCGAGGGACCTGCGCACCCGCCTGGCGGCGAAACTGGCCACGCAGACCTATAGCTTCGTCGAACAGATCACACCCGCGAAACTTTTGACCAACCTCACGTCGGACGTGGATGGCGTCAAGCTGTTCGTGTCGATGGCCATCGCCACGATTATCTCTTCCATTTTCCTGATCATCGGCTCCAGTGTCCTGCTGCTTTCCATCAACTGGCGTCTGGGGCTCGGCGTTTTGGTCATCGTGCCGTTCATCGGTACCGTTTTTTACGTGGCGCTCAAGAAAGTCCGGGAGCTCTTCAAGAAAGGCCAGGAGGCCATTGACTGGCTGAACCGGGTGATCAACGAAAGCATCCTGGGCGCCACTCTGATCAGGCTGCTCAACTCGCAGCAGGTGGAGTATCAGAAGTTCGTTTCCGCGAATGCCGAGGCGAAGAACGTGGGGCTCAGCATCCTGAGCATCATGTCCGCACTGATTCCCGCGATCACACTCGCCGCCAACGGGGCTATGGTGCTCATCCTGTTGGTGGGCGGCCGCTTCGTGATCGCCGGGAGGATGACGCTGGGAGATTTCTCGGCCTTCAACACTTACCTGGCATTGCTGGTTTTCCCGATCATCCTTTTGGGATTCATGAGCAACATAATGGCGCAAGCCGGCGCCTCCTACATGCGGCTGAGCGCAGTTTTGACGGCCCCGCCGCCGCCCAAAGCCGGCGAGCTTCGTTCCGCTTTGCGGGGCGACATCGGCATGAGCGGTATTTCACTCAAATTCGGGGACAAGGAAGTGCTCAAGGATGTGTCCTTTTCCGCGAGAGCGGGCAGCACCACAGCCATTATCGGCCCTACCGCGGCGGGCAAGACGCAAATGCTGTACGTCCTGATCGGGCTGCTTAAGCCCGCATCCGGGACCGTAAGCTACGATGGCGAACTCCTGGAGGCCTACGACAAGGAGGCATTGCACAGGCAGGTCGGCTTCGTATTTCAAGACAGCATCCTGTTCAATTTGACTTTGCGGGAGAACATTGCCTTCAGCACGGCTATTCCCGAGCAGGACATGGAGAAGGCGATCGCGACGGCCGAGCTTCACGACTTTGTCGCCACGCTGCCACTGGGCCTGGACACGGTGGTTTCAGAGCGCGGAACCAGCCTCTCCGGAGGACAGAAACAACGCGTCATGCTGGCGCGGGCGCTGGCGCTCAATCCCAAAGTGCTGCTGCTCGACGATTTCACGGCGCGAGTGGATGCCAACACCGAGCGGGCCATTCTCCAGAACATTCAGCAGAACTATCCCGGCATCACGCTGATCTCGGTGACGCAGAAAATCTCTTCAGTGGAGCATTACGACCAGATCATCCTGCTGATGGAAGGCGAGGTGCTGGCCACGGGAACGCACGGCCGCCTGATGGAGACGTCGCCGGAATACGTCCAGATCTACGAATCGCAGCGGAGCACAAATCTCTATGAAGTACACTCTTGAGACCTCCAGCGCGGTTGGCCTCAAAGCGTCAGCAAAGAAGAGCACGGTCGGAGCGGGCGTAAAGCGGTTCCTGCCTCTGATGGAGCCTGAATTCCGGCTCGTGATTGTGGCTCTGACGGCGATGGGAATCAGTACCGGCGCGGCGCTCGTCGGTCCGGTAATCATCGGGCGGGCCGTCGATGGGTACGTCCGCTTGAAGGATAGTCGCGGCCTGCTGATGGCGTCGCTGTTATTGATGATGGTTTATCTGGTGGGCGTGTTTGCAAGCTATACCCAGATCCGGACTAT
>DATMNI010000358.1:0-15857 GCA_035570275.1 Candidatus Acidiferrales bacterium
CCCCCGGCCCCCACTCTGCTACACTCCAAACATAGGGTGTCAGCCGTGTTCCAGCGGTACTTTTTTCTTCCTCAAGCATCGAATAATTTTGGCCGGAATTGGGAGCAATCGCATTGGGAGTAATCATTGTGCCGGTTCGAAACCGAGTAGTTCCATTCATGGTGTCGGGTGTTTGCCTGATCTTGCTTGCCGCGTGCAAACCACAGCAGGCAACGCAGGCGGGCGGGCCTCCGGTAGTTCCCGTAACCGTTGCCAAAGCCACGCAGGCATCGGTGCCCACCGAATTGCGCATCGTGGGATCCGTCGAAGCCTCCGCCATCGTTCAGGTGAAATCCCAAATCGGCGGCGAACTCATTAAGGTCGGGTTCACCGAGGGCCAGAACGTGGCCAAGGGCGACCTGCTTTTCGAAATCGATACGCGTCCGTACCAGGAGGCGCTGCGGCAGGCAGAGGCCAACATCGCCCGCGACCGCGCGCAGATCGCTCAGTACGACGCCACCCTGGCGCGCGATTCGGCCCAGGCCCGGTTCAACGAGACCGATGCCACCCGTTACAACGAGTTGCAGAAAGAACACCTGGCGTCGAAGTCTCAGGCCGACCAGTCGCGGGCCTCCGCCGATGTGGCGCGCGAGACCATTCGCGCCACCCAGGCATCGATCGAAAGCGCCAAAGCCTCGCTCGAAAGCGACCAGGCAGCGGTGGACGCGGCCAAATTGAACCTGGAATACTGCCTGATCCGCGCGCCGCTGGCCGGCCGTACCGGCAATCTGCTGGTGCATGCCGGCAACCTGGTGAAGGCCAATGACGTGCCGCTGGTGGTGATCCATCAACTGGCGCCGGCCTTCGTGAATTTCAACGTGCCGGAGCAGCATCTGGCGGCCATCCGGCGCCTGAACGCGGGTCGGCCGCTGGCGGTGCGCGTCTATCCCCGTGACAATCCGGACCGCGCCAGCGAAGGCCGCCTGGCGGTGATCGACAACACCGTGGACGCCACCACCGGCACCATTCACCTGAAGGCCACGTTCGAAAACCGCGACGGTACGCTGTGGCCCGGCCAGTTCGTCACCGCCGTGCTGACGCTCGATACCATCCGCAACGCCACCGTGGTCCCGGCGGAAGCGGTGCAGGCCGGCCAGCAGGGCCAGATGATTTACGTGGTGAAGCCGGACAGCACCGTGGAACCGCGGATCGTGACCGTGGGGCGCGCGTTCGGCCAGAAAATGGTGATCGAAAAAGGCGTCGCGCCCGGCGACACCGTGGTCACCGACGGCCAGTTGCTGCTTTTTCCCGGAGCCAAAGTTCAGCCGGTTGATGCCGCCAAACCGGAATCGGGGCAATAAATGAACATTTCCCGTATCTTCATCGAGCGCCCGGTGATGACGGTGCTCATCTCGTTCGCCATTCTGCTTTTCGGAGCCATCGCCTTCCGCGAGTTGCCGGTGGCGGCGCTGCCCAGCGTGGACTACCCGACGATTGCGGTGACCGCGGCGGTGCCGGGCGCCAGTCCGGAAACCATGGCCTCTTCGGTGGCCACCCCGCTGGAGCGCGAGTTCTCCACCATCGCCGGCATCCAGACCATGAATTCCACCAACTCGCTGGGCGTCACTTCGATCACGGTGCAATTCACGTTGGACCGCAAGATCGACGCCGCTGCCCAGGACGTGCAGGCCGCCATCGCGCGCGCCGGCGGCCGCCTGCCCACCAGCATGCCGCGCCCGCCTTCGTACCAAAAGGTGAACCCGGCTGAGCAGCCCGTGCTGTATCTTTCGCTCGATTCCGACACGCTGCCGCTCTACACCGTCAACGAGTATGCCGATACCCTGCTGGCGCAGCGCATTTCCATGGTGAGCGGCGTGGCGCGCGTCTCCGTCTTCGGCGAGCAGAAGTACGCCGTGCGCGTGCAGGTGGATCCCGACCAGTTGGCGGCCCACGGCATCGGCATCAACGAAGTGCAGGCCGCGGTGGCCAGCAGCAACACGAATCTGCCCACGGGCAGGCTGGAGGGCGACAAGCAGGCTTACACTATCGAATCCAGCGGTACGCTCTCCAATGCCGCGGCCTACCGTCCCATCATCGTGGCGTGGCGGCAGGGTGTGCCCATCCGGTTGGAGCAGATCGCCAAGGTGGTCGATGGCGTGGATACCGACAAAGTCGCCGCCTGGTTCAACAACCATCGCGCCATGATCCTGGCCATCCAGCGGCAGCCCGGCACGAACACTGTAGAGGTGGTGAACGCGGTGCGCGCGCTGATCCCGCAACTGCGCCATGAGATCCCGCCTTCCGTGCACCTCAACGTGGCATTTGACGCGGCCGAATCCATTCGCGGCTCCATTCACGATGTGGAGTTCACGCTGCTGCTCACCGTCGCCATCGTGGTGATGGTGATCTTCCTGTTCCTGCGCAATATTTCCGCCACGCTGATTCCGGGCGCGGCCGTGCCGTTTTCCATCGTGGGCACATTCGCCGTGATGTACCTGTTGGGCTACAGCCTGAACAACCTTTCGCTGATGGCGCTCACGCTATCGGTGGGTTTCGTGGTGGATGACGCCATCGTGATGCTGGAAAACATTGTGCGCCACATCGAAATGGGCAAGTCGCGGATGGAAGCGGCGATGGCCGGAGCGCGGGAAATCGGCTTCACGATTCTTTCCATGACGCTCTCGCTGGTGGCCGTGTTCATCCCGGTGCTCTTCATGCAAGGCATCGTGGGCCGGCTGCTCCACGAGTTTTCGGTGACCATCGTGGTGGCCATCCTCATCTCGGGCTTCGTGTCTTTGACGCTCACACCGATGTTGGGCAGCCGCTTCATCAAGTCCGACCATGAAACCCGTCACGGCATTGCGTACCGGACGCTGGAGGGCGGTTTCAACCGGCTGACGCGCGGGTACGAATCCACGCTGCGAGTCGCCCTGCGCTTCCGGCTGGTCACGCTGGCGGTGGCGGTTCTCATGCTGGTGGGTACGGTTTACCTGTTCACCACCATGCCCACCGGTTTCATCCCCAGCCAGGATGCCGGCTTTATGTTCGGCCTTTTGCTGGGGCCGCAAGACATTTCTTTCGACGCCATGGCGCGCAAGGGCCACGCCATCGCCGAAATCGTGCAGGCCGATCCCAACGTTCGGGATGTGGGCGCCTTCGTTCCCGGTCCCCAGGGCACCAACGGCGGCATTTTCTTTGCCAACATGAAGCCGCGCGACCAGCGCGCGCTCTCGGTGGACCAGTTCATCGACGAACTTCGCCCCAAGCTGAACCAGGTCCCGGGCATCCTGGCGTTCATGCAGAATCCGCCGCCCATCACGGTTGGCGGCCAGGGCGTAGGCGGCAGCGTCTACCAACTCACGCTGCAGAGCACCAACCTGAAGGAGTTGTACGACTGGTCGCCGAAGCTGGAGACCCGGATGCGAACCCTGCCCGGCTTCGTGGATGTCCGGACGGATATCCAGATCGCCAGCCCGCAGTTGATGGTGGATATCGATCGCGACCGTGCGCAGGCCCTGGGCGTCTCCGCGCAGCAAGTGCAGGACGCGCTGTTCAGCGCCTTCAGCGATCGCGAGGTGTCGGTGATTTACGCGCCGGCGAATCAGTACTCGGTGATTCTGGAAGTGGCCAAGGAATATCAGCGCAGCCCCGAAGCACTGTCGAAGCTGTACCTGCGGTCCACGCAGGGGAACCTGATTCCGCTGGAGTCCGTGGTCCAGACCCACCGCCAGACCGGCCCGCTGCAGATCAACCACTTCGGACAGCTTCCCGCGGTGACCATTTCGTTCAACCTGCGGCCCGGTTTCTCCCTGGGCGAAGCGGCGCAACACGTGGAGGAAGCCATCCGCGGTCTGCGCATGCCGCAAGGCATCAGCGCCAGTTACCAGGGCACCGTGAAGGAGTTCCAAAGCTCCTTCGCCAACCTCACCGTGCTGCTGGCGATTGCGGTGCTGGTAATCTATATCGTGCTCGGCATTTTGTACGAAAGTTTCATTCACCCGATCACGATTCTTTCCGGTTTGCCCTCGGCCGTTTTCGGCGCGCTGCTCACGCTGACGCTGTTCCACAAAGAGCTGGACCTGTACGCCTTCGTGGGCATCATCATGCTGTTCGGCGTGGTGAAGAAAAACGCGATCATGATGATCGATTTCGCGGTGGACGCTCAGAAGCACGGTTCGAGCGCCTACGATTCCATTTATCAGGGATGCCTGCTGCGTTTCCGTCCCATCATGATGACCACGGTGGCGGCGCTGTTCGGCACCCTGCCCATCGCCCTCGGCTATGGTGAAGGGGCTGACGCGCGCCAACCTCTGGGACTGGCAGTGGTCGGCGGCCTGGTGGTGAGCCAGTTCCTGACGTTGTACATCACGCCGGTGATTTATCTCTACCTGGAGCGCCTGCAGGAGTGGCTGAGCGGCGAGAACCGGGTGGCGGAGCGGCGGAAGGAAGTTGTGGTTTCGACGTAACCGGGTACAATCGGAACAGTATGGCATCGCAGATCATCCCGTACATCACGCCGGAGGAATACCTGAAGGCGGAGCGGCAGGCCGAATTCAAGAGCGAGTATTACAACGGTCAGGTATTCGCGATGGCCGGTGGTCACCCGCGGCATCATCGCATTGCCACAAACGTGACCGGCAGGTTGTTTGCGGCCCTAGAGGGTGGACCCTGCCAGGTCTTCAACTCCGACATGCGTGTCCACATTCCTGCAACGGGCCTGTACACCTATCCCGATGTATCGGTGGTCTGCGCTGATCCGGTGTTTTTTCAGACTGACAATCTGGTAAGCCCAATCGTCATCGTCGAAGTCTTGTCACAATCCACCGAGCGCCATGATCGCACCACCAAGTTCTTCCACTACCAGTCGATCCCTTCACTGAAGGAATATCTGATGGTCTCCCAGCAGTCCCACAGCATCACCCATTGCACACGGCTAGGGGATGAGGAGTGGCGGATTGAGACCTTTGGCGAGGAGCGAGGTTCCATTCGCCTGCCCAGCATCGGGGTGGAACTCCAGTTCGCGCAGATCTATGCGGGCGCCGATTCACTACCGGGCTAGCTTTTGGTCCCTACCCCCCCTGTACGTCTGATACTGTTCGTCACTTCAGGAGGCAACACGTGGAGGAAGCCATCCGCAGCTTGCGCATGCCGCAAGGCATCGGCGCCAGTCACCAGGGCACGGTGAAGGAGTTCAAAAGCTCCTTCGCCAACCTCACCGAGCTGCTGGCGATTGCGGTGCTGGTGATTTATATCGTGCCCGGCATTTTGTACGTAAGCTTCATTCACCCGATCACGATTCTCTCCGGCTTGCCATCGGCGGTTTTGGGGCGCTGCTGACGCTGACGCTGTTCCACAAGGAACTGGACCTGTACACCTTCGTGGGCATCATCATGCTGTTCGGCGCTACACTACGGCGTTTTTGGCGGTTGACACGCGGGAAGGTCTTGAACCTGATGACGAGAGGTGGGATAATCCCACTATGATTGTGACGCTCGACGCCAAGCGGAGGCTGACCATTCCCGCTGCTCTTGCACCAGCCTCGCCCGGAGACTACTTCGACGCTCGCTTCGACCCGGAAGAAGACGCGCTTGTATTTCGGCGGTTGGCGGGCAAGGAGAACTGGCTGACCGTACTCAAAGCCTGTCCGGTGAGCCCGGAAGATGTGCCCCCGCGCCGCCGCACGCCTGCCCGCCGGCGCAAGCTGTGAGTTGGCTTCTCGATACGGATGTCATTTGCCAGCCAGCCAAGCGACACGGCGATGCGCGGGTGATCGCCTGGCTCGAACTGGAGCAGGACCGCTGCTACACGAGCGCCGTTGTCATCGCGCAGCTCGCATACTGGGTTCGCACCAAAGAAGGGCGACAGCGTCAGGCTTTGCAAGCATGGCTCACGCGGCTCGTGGACGCACTCCAGGGACGTATTCACGGATTCAACGTGTCAGTGGCCCACGTTTGGGCGGACCAGGAGCGAATACTCGACAAGACAGGTCAACCCATGCCGGTTGAAGACAGCTACATTGCGGCTACCGCCCGCCGGCATGGGTTAACGATTGTGACAGGCAACGATCGGGACTTCAGGCGCCCCGGACTTAAGGTCTTCAATCCTTTCAAAGAGCTGAAGTAATGATTTCGCTGTTTGTATAGGGCTGCCCCGGCAGCGCCGCGGCCGGCTCGGTGCCTTAAGTAAACTCTCTAAACTGACCCGGCACCCCGTTCTGACGGTCCACGACGCTTTTTTCTTCAAGTCCTTCAAGCTGCTCCCACCCAAATCTTCAGTCACAAGACTTCAAAATAAACTTTATCCCGCTTCAATCCTGTTGGTTGGAGCGAAAAAACGGCCCTCGCATACCCCCGGTTTTTAGAAGCCTTGTGGGACCATGTGGGTGGCGGTTGCCGCCGGGAAAGCATTCCCGGCCAAGCGTCTGGGCCAGCGTGGCCCAGAAATTTAACCGCTAACTCCCTTGTTTCCAATAAAACGACAGCAAAATTCCGGGCCAGGATGGCCCAATTGCCAGAGGTGTCTATGAAGAACTTGATCAAAAGTGAAGAACCAGCGAACGGCGAGGCCGACGATCTCAGCCTATGCCTGGGCCGGTGGATGGGCCGGCGCGAAGCCTTCGGCCTGGTGGCGGGGCGCTGTGCCGCCGCCGATATCGAGACGCTGCGGCAGATCCGCGAGCAGAAGCTCTACAAGCAGAAGCGCCCCTCATGGGCTGCGTGCTGCACGCTGGACTTGCATGTGGCGCGGCGCAGCGTGGACCGCGAAATCGGATACCTGGAGGAATTCGGCCCGGAATTCTTTCACATTCGGCAGATGGCGCACATCGCGGCCAAGGAGTACCGCAGCATCGCGTCGCACATCACGCCGGAAGGAGTACATCTGAACGGGACCACCGTACCGTTGTTGCCGGAGAACAGCCAGTCGGTGACGGCGGCCGTCACCGAGTTGCTGAAGCAGATCGAGCCGAAGGAACCGAAGCATGCGCCGGTGTCCTTCGATGCGGCGTTGAAGCGCTGCCAGACCGTCACCGGGATGCTGGAAGCGCTGCTGGAGCCGCTCGATGTCAACCAGAGGATGGATTTGGGCAGCGCCGTCGCCGACCTCCGCACCGCCGCAGCCGGGTTGGGTGTGGCCATCTTCGATCGGCGTTAATTCAGAACTTGTGACTACGTAAGGGCCGTGAAATTAAGGCGCCGAGATCACGGTTAGACCCTCAATCCCCTGGAAGTGGCGCTTGTTATGAGTGGCGAGCTAGCCGTGGATGACCGCCCACGCGGGCACCTGGCTACTGACCTCGCACCAGTTCCTGGAAAGCCATCGCGGCTCCTGGATTGGAACACGAAATGCAGCTTGGTTTTGTGATATCGGAGGCTTGGCCAGACCGAGTCTCTGCCGGGAGGAAATAATTTATGCCAGAAACGAAGAAGTGCGCGCATCCAGCCTGCAATTGTGCCGCGCTAGAGCACAGCAAATACTGCAGCCAATCCTGTGAGGACGCTGGGAGCACGACGGAAATCTCCTGCAATTGTGGCCATGCGGGCTGTGCTCTTCCAGGCGGCCCCGGAACCGGGCCGGTCGGCTAAGTGGGTAGAGTCCAACAATGAAGTCCGAAAGGGAGACTAAAGGAGCTTGATATGAAGACGCTGATCGGAATATTTGTTACGGTGTTGATGTTCTCAGTTCCCGCTCTTGCGCAAGAAAGGGAGCGGGGCGAAAGGCACGACGCCGGACGAGGTTACATCCCTCCACACGGTCCTGCCCCGACGCGCGGCGAACAGCACGCAGCACCCCAATCAACCCAGGAGCACCGCGATTTTCGCGATCGGGAAGGCCACCCCAATGTTCCTCACGTGCATCCCAATGGCGAGTGGGTGGGGCATGACTCGGGCCGGAACGATGCCCGATATCACGTGGAGCAGCGCTGGGAGCACGGGCGCTTCCCCGGGGGCTTAGGGCGCAGCCACGTTTTTCACATCGAGGGAGGCAACCGGGAGCGCTTCTGGTTTAGCGGCTTCGCCTTCGGTATCGCTCCATCCGACTATGACTTCTGCAACGATTGGCGCTGGGGTGACGATCAGATTACGGTCTATGAAGATCCGGACCACGAAGGATGGTACCTGGCTTATAACGTGAGGCTGGGGACTTATGCCCACGTCCAGTATTTGGGGCCCCGCTGACCGGCGCCGGAGGCCGGGAGAGCTACGTACGTTTTCGCACGGCCAGGCGGTAACATTCGGCCGTTATTAAAGGTTAGCGGCGCCGGTTCACCCATCAGCAGCTTGTTGCGATCGCGCCCGCGAGGCTATCTTCAATCGACGAAAGGGAAACAAACCCTATGGCTATCGCGGCAGTGGCTCTCCTCGCGCTCTTCTTCATGGTTCCGCAAGCGTGGGCTCTGATCGAACCGCTGGTGACGCAGACGGAGCAGACGCTGGATGCCAACCTCTCGCTCCTCTTTACCGCGTTTCTGTTGGCTATCGGCGCGACCTTCGTGTCGTGGCTGATGGCACGTTGGCCTCGCAGCCCAGAGCGGGAGCACTACCGGGTGGTCCGTCGCTTTCGCGTCGGGTAGCCTCGCTTTTTATTCGGCGCGCAGATCGTAAATGTAAATGCAGTGATCGACGATGGCGGTGGGGGGCACGCGCAGTGTCCACTCGTCGCCGCTAGCCAATCTGTGTTCGACCAGCGCGTTGTGGTGGGCTAGCAGGTGCGCGCTGATGGCATAGAGACCCGGGCCAGGCTGGAAGGCGAGCTGCGAATCTTCGACTACCTCCACCGGCATGTCGTACGCGGCGGGCGGGAAGCTGCCGAAATAGGCAAGTTTCGCGGAGCGGCCAGCGGCGTGGCGGTTCAGCCAGGCGTTGAGCGATTTCAGCCCTTCACCCCAATCGATGTTACTGTCATCCAGCCAGGCGGCGCCGCATGCGCTACCGCCATCCAGCCCGAGTTTGCCAGGGTCGCTAAACAGACAAGGCGGATTCGTTGAAATAACTGAGGCCGTCGGGGTAGATGCCGGCGGCGGCAACCGCCATCCAGAGGCTTAGAACGATGGCGATGGATTTGGCGGCGCGGGCGGGCGAGCGGATGAGGGCAGCCAGCCCGATACCTCCCAGCAGGTGGGCAAAGGGCAGACAGGGGATGATGTACCGGATGCCGAGATCGTCGGCCTTCCAGACGTGAACCAGGAAGAACACGGCCCCAGGCAGCAGCAGAAACAGCCGATCGCGCCACAGAAAAGCCTTGGGGCGCAGAAGGAAGAAGAGACCGGTGGCGGCGAGTGCCATGGCCGCGAGCGGCTCTTTCAGCAGATAGGCGACCGCGAAATAGCTGGTGAAGCGGGGAGCGAGTTGACCGGCCATGAACGCGACGTAGTTCGCCTGGTGGTTCTGGTTGACCAACTTCACGCCCTGGATGTAGGCAAGGGGCGAATGGAAGCGGTAGACGGCCCAGATGACAGCACCGGCAATACCGCCCATGTATAGCAAGGGCGGCACGCAGGCGAGAGCGGATTGCAGGTCGAAGCGGGATTGGGGGATGACGGCGTGGCAGTTTTTGTATTTCTTGCCGCTGCCGCAGGGACAAGGCTCATCGGGTGCGGCCTTCCAGGGAGTGCGCCGGGCGCGTGCCGCGACCAGCAGAATGGCCGCCGACGGAAGAATCGCCAGCGACGAGAATTTGGTACAGAGCACAAGTCCAAGCGTGATGCCACACAGCACGAGGGTGCGCGGTCGAGGGGACCGCGTGTAGTGCCAAAGGCAGAAGAGAAAAAGCAGCGTGAAGGCGCCGAGACCGACGTCCAGGGTGACCAGATAGGAATGGCCGCTAATGGTGGGGTCAAGCGTGAAGAGAAGGAGGGCGCCGAGGCCGGCGAGTTCACCGGCGAGTTGCCGGCCCCAGAGGTAGACCAGAAGAGCGGCCATTGAGCCGACCAGCATCATCGGCAGGCGGGCCCACTGCAGCGCGCGGTCGACTCCGGCGGTGACCAGGATGTGGCTGCCGGCGGCCCACTGCCAGTCGTTGGCTCCGCTGAGTAAGTCGTGGGCGCGCTCTGTATTGGGCCAGCGGGCGCCGGCCCAGGTGAGAAAAAGGCCGCTGAGGGCTTTGAGGAGCGGCGGATGCTCCGGGTTGACGGTGAGGGCGCCCTTCTGGATGTAGGCGACGCCGGAGGCGATGTGGGCGGGCTCGTCCCATGCCGGAGATTTGGCGCGGCTGGCAAAGAAAAGTTGCAGGAAGAAGATGGCGAGCAGCACGGCAGCGGCGGCGAATGGCCATCGGGAGCGGATGCGGAGCGCACCTGCCGTGGTCGGCGTCATGGCCAGATCGTATCATGCGGCGCTGAGAGGACCGCCGCATCCGTTTTGATAAGGCTGGGCCCTCACCTGGGCCGCCGCGTGCTTCTCCGCCGATCCATCTCGCGGCCAACCCCCGACACCGCTTCATCGATCTCCGCCTTTCCGCGAGAATAGACCTCGCATGAAAGCGTTGCGATTTTCGATAGGCTAGAACCTCGGCTTTTGCCCTACAATTAAGCTGATGCCGACCAAGCGCCGCTTTCGGAACCCCGCTACGCTCGCGGCAAACGTCCCCAGCGGGGTGGTCCAGATCATCGGGCCCAATCACACTTACTTTCTGCGGGAACCGATCGACCTGAACATCCACCGCGACAACGGCCACTTCGTCATCGAATACGCGCCCCTGAACCTCTCGGTCTACGGCGACACCCAGGAAGAGGCATTTTCGGCCTTCGCTGATATGTTTGAAACCGCTTGGGAACACATTGCCGAATCTCCGGACCGTCTCCTCACGGGCGAGGCCCGCGACCTGAAGGCGGCGTTTCGAAAGCACGTGGAGCGGACCGGGTGAGTGAGATTCGTGCAGCGCTCCTGGTCAATGCGCTGCTCGCCAAGGGCTTTCGCGAAGTCGAGGGCCGCGATCATCGATATTTTTTCTTCCACGTCCAGGGCAGAAAAACCGCCGTTTTCACTCGCATCAGCCACGGGCAACGTAGCTTGGACGATTGGATGTCAGGCCAAGCAGCACGCCAGATTCACCTCTCTAAGCGCGAGCTGCTCAGCTACTTGGAATGCACCTTGAGTGGCGAGGCCTATCTACAGCTCATGATCGAAAGAGCTTTCATCCGACTGTGAAGCACTGGCCCGGCGAAGCCGCACCAGCGAAGCCGCACCAGTGAGGCGTTTGGAACCTCGACTATAGGCGATCCTCAGTCATTTTCGTCCACGGGCGGATTAAGAATCCGCCGCTTGAGTTTGTACATTTCTGGGAGAAGGTGGGACCGACCATCGTCTTTCGTGGTCTGTTGGGATGGGCGTTCCGCCCGCGAAACTTCATGAAAAGCCACGCCAGGCCCCGGGAGATTCCCGATGGGCGAGAGGTGGTTTTTCGACCCTGTCATTCCTCTCGCAAGACAACCGCCGGTGTAGTTGTGAACGCTCGCCTGGATGGGGAGGCGGTTCGCCGCTTCAACCAACTCCACGCGTGGGTG
Organism: Candidatus Acidiferrales bacterium; assembly: GCA_035570275.1. GTDB lineage: Bacteria > Acidobacteriota > Terriglobia > Bryobacterales > Bryobacteraceae > DATMNI01. Next base: position 11,483 of record DATMNI010000358.1, read on the forward strand.
GTCATGCCCAATCGCGTCCAGACGACCTCCAACCGCACACCGCAATGCCCACCAACAGGCGATCGCTCAAAGAGAGAATCATGGCGAGGGTCAAGCGGGCCAAAGTGGGACGACACAACCCGATGTCCCACTTTGGCCCGGCCAGAATGTAGAATCGATCTGCCACAAGGCGAGCCAAGCAGCGCCGCATGCATCTTAGTACAATGAGGTCCACATGACTTCTATCGTTTTGGCTCTCGCGCGCAGGCACGGGATCCTTTTTGCAATGGCGGCGCTGGCAGCGGGGAGCCTGGCGGCCGCGGGCGACCGGATCGTCGTCCCCATCGACCAAAGCCGCAGCGTCGCGCTGAAAGGGCACGTTCATCCCAGGGCGCAGATTCAAAACGACCGTGGCGCGGTGGAACCCGGCACGGCACTGGATCGGGTGACGCTGATGCTGAAGCCCGATGCGTCGCTGGAACCGTTTCTGGCCGACCAGCAGAACCCATCGTCTCCGAATTATCACCGCTGGCTGACACCCGGAGAATTCGGCGACCGCTTCGGATTGAGCCGCGGCGACATCGCCAAGGTGGTGTCGTGGCTGGAGGCGCAGGGATTGACGGTCAACCAGGTGGCGCAGGGCCGCCATTGGATCACGTTCGCCGGAACCGCATCCAGCATCGGCCGGGCGTTGGGCACGCAGATCCGCCATTATCAGGTGGACGGACGGGAGCACTTTGCCAATGCCAGCGAACCGTGGATTCCGGCCGCCCTGGAACCGGTGATCGCAGGCTTCGACGGCCTGGACGATTTCGGCCTGCAGCCACTTTACATCAAATCCCGGATCACACCGGACTTTAACTACGCCGGCACGGCTAACTTTCTGGCGCCCGACGATATCGCCACCATCTACAACGTCAACCCGCTCTACAAAGCCGGCTTTGACGGCACCGGCCAGAAGATTGTCATCGTGGGTGACTCGGCGCTGGATCTGGCCGACATCCGCGCCTTCCGGCAGATTTACAACCTGCCCGCAAAAGACCCGAAGACGATCCTGGTGGGGACCGATCCGGGAACCAACGGTGACATGGTGGAGTCCGACGTGGATCTGGAATGGGCCGGCGCGGTGGCGCGCAACGCCGACCTTATCTATGTGTACGCCCGAAGCGTTTTTTCGGCCGTGCAGTACGCCATAGATCAGAATCTGGCGCCGGTCGTGAGCATGAGCTTCGGCGCCTGTGAAGTAGTGAGTTCGGTCGCGCTGAGGGCCATCGCCCAGCAGGCCAACGCGCAAGGCATCACGTGGGTCGCCGCTAGTGGGGATACGGGCGCGGCGCAATGCGATCGCGGCAGCCCCACGGAGGAAGCCAGCAAGGGCCAGACTGTGAGCATCCCGGCCAGCTATCCCGAGGTAACGGCGGTGGGCGGCACCACGCTCAACGAAGGCACCGGCACCTATTGGAACATAAGCAACAGCGCTAATGGCGGGTCCGCGCTGTCCTATATACCGGAGGTTGCCTGGAACGACTCGGTGGAGGATGGCGCGCTGGTGGCTGCCGGCGGAGGCGCCAGCGCCAATTTTCCGAAGCCGGGCTGGCAGAGCGGACCCGGGGTTCCCAACGACAACGCGCGCGACATCCCGGATATTGCGTTTGCGGCGTCGCCTAACCACGATGCCTACCTGATCACCTCCTTCGGGAATATACAGGCCGTGGGCGGAACCTCGGCTTCGACCCCTGTCTTTGCGGGAATGCTGGGACTGCTGAACCAGTACCTCGTTTCCAAAGGCGCGCAAAGCGAGCCGGGACTGGGAAACATTAATCCGGTTCTTTATCGCATGGCGCAGAGCACCAAAGACGTCTTCCACGATGTCACCACCGGCGATATCAAAGTTCCCTGCGCGCTGGGGAGCCCGGGATGCACGAATGGAGTGTTGGGGTACAGCGCCGGTCCCGGATACGATCTGGCAACCGGCCTCGGTTCGGCCGACGCCTTTCATCTGGTCACCGAATGGAGCATTGGCAAGGCGAGCGCCACGGCGGTGACGGCCAGTTCCAGCACGCTAAATGCCGGGGACAAGGTAACGCTGACCGCCACCGTGACCGCCGCCGCTGGTTCAACGGCGCCAACCGGCTCTGTGGCATTCGTAGTGAACGACGTGAACATCGGAACCAGTTCGTTGACGGCTTCCGGGTCCAGTGCCAGCTTGAGCACCACCGCGCTGGCACTGGCCGGCGGCAACGGAACCGTCAGCGCGCTCTACAGCGGCGACAGCGTTTTTGCGGGTTCGTCGGGCTCCGCGAACGTGTCCATCAAATACCCGGCCACCGGGTCTTACATTGTGGTAACCATCAATCCCGACCCCACAACACAGGTGGGATCGGCGTGGCCGTTCACTATCACGTTGAGCGAAAGGGCGGGCGTGGCCACCACGCTCACGGGGTTGAGCGAAGATGGTCAGAGCCTGCCGGTCGGTTCATTTTTTGCCACCACCAAAATTCCGGCGAACGGATCGATTTCCACCTCCGTGGCGGACGGCGGATTTGTCCCACCCTCCACCTCGATCTTCAAGTTTACCGGCGCGGACGCCAACGGCCAAACCTGGTCGCAGCAGGTGACGGTCAACTTTACCGGCCCCGCCGGCGGCGCCCCGGTTTTGGCTCCGGCTTTGACGCTCACCGGCACACCATCGACCGTGCAGCAGAATCCGCTGGCCGATCCGTCATGCCAATGGGTACAGCAGGTGATCTTGCAGGAGACGGGCGGCTTCCTGATGCAACTCACCAAGCTCACGCTGGACAGCACGGATGTGACCAGCCAGATCCAGCAACTCTTCGGAACAACGCGGATCGCGCCCTACGGAATGTTGCAGGGAAACCTTTGCTTTCCCGGCCCCAACGCACCCACTTTCAAGAACTACCTGTTGACCGGAAGCAGCCCCGAGTTCGGCACCACGGTGGTGGCCGCTCTGCCGGTGACGTTCGGGCCGGCGGCGGCGTCTGCAACCACGTTCTCCGTATCCACCCAAGCCATTCAACTGGCCCTACCCAGCCTGACCCAGACTCCTTCGGCACCATTGGGATTGAACTTTGGCGGCGCCTCGGCGGCGTGGAGGTTGGCGGTATCGCCGGCCAGTCTGGCCACCAATTGGCTGACGGTGATACCGCGTTCCGGAACCGGCGCGGCGCAACTCACGGTGCAAGCATCGGGAGCCGGGCTTTCGCCAGGGGTCTACACCGCCACCTTGAATATCCAGGCGACCAATACAATTCCGCAGGCCATCGACGTTCCGGTTACGTTTGTCGTGGGCGCCTCCGGGTCCGTGAAGATCACGGCCATCGCCAATGCAGGATCGTACCAGAACGCAGCGGCGCCGGGCATGTTGATGACAATCTTCGGCACGCAACTCGCGCCCGCCGCGGCACAGGGGACCGGGTCTGGGCTGCCCTTGTCGCTGAACGGAGTGTCGGCTACGGTCAACGGGATCACGGCGCCCATCGTGTCCATTTCGCCCACCCAGATCACCGTGCAGGTGCCCTATGAAACCGGTCTGGGGACGGCGGTTCTGGGCGTGAACAACCACGGGCAGGTGGCGGCACTTTACTTTCCGGTCGCGATAGCCGCCCCTGGGATTCTCGGATTCGCGCTGGACCCGCTGTTCGGAGCTCCCGTGCCGTCCGCCAAGGCCGGCGCCGGCCTGATCCTCCAAATCACCGGGGACGGGGACGTGAATCCGTTTCTGGCCACCGGCGCCACACCATCGTCCAGCACTGCCGCTTCCCGGCTGCCGAAGCCGCGGCTGCCGGTTACCGTGACCGTGGGAGGGGTGGTGGCGGCCGTCAGTTTTGTGGGAATCCCGCCGGGAGCGACCGGGGTTACGGAGCTTGTCATCACGGTTCCCGCCAAGGCGCCCACCGGCCTGCAGCCCGTGGTGGTTACGGTAGGCGGCGTGGCGAGTCCGCCGCTGAACCTGATCATTACGCCTTAAGGCGGGTGAGACAGGCCAAAGTGGGACAGAACGATCGGGTTGTCGTCCGTCAGCCCAGCCCGGGCTTGACCCTCGTCATGGTTCTCGCTTTGAGCCATCGCGTGATGGTGAGCCTTGCGTGAACCACATTGGGCAACCGCCCACGCGTGGAGTGGGTTGAAGCGGCGAACCGCCTCCCCATCCAGTAACCGCCTCCCCAGCCAGGCCCGCGTTCACAACTACACCGGGGAGTGTCTGGCGAGGCATGACAGGGTCGAAAAACCACCCCGCCCATCCGGAATCTCCCGGAGCCCGGCGTGGTTTTTCATGAAGTTTCGCGGGCGGAACGCCCATCCCAACAGACCACAGAAGGCGATGGTCTGTCCTACCTTCTTCCAGGGTTGATGGTCTTTACGGAGAATGCGAAAC
>DATMNI010000359.1:0-2558 GCA_035570275.1 Candidatus Acidiferrales bacterium
CATGTCCACAAGGTGGTGAATATCGACCAATCGCCGATCGGGCGCAATAGCCGCTCGAACCCCGCCACCTACATCGGCTTCTACGACAACATTCGCGACCTGTTCACACAGGCGCCGCTCTCGGTGGAGCGCGATTACAAGGCGGGGCGGTTCAGCTTCAACGTCAAGGGCGGCCGCTGCGAGGAGTGCCAGGGGGAGGGCGCGATCACCACGCAGCTTTACTTCATGCCCGACGTGGAGGTGACCTGCGGCGCCTGCAAGGGGGCGCGATTCAACAGCGAGACGCTGGATGTGACGGTGCGCGGAAAGACCATCGACGACGTGCTCAACATGTCGGTGGAGGAGGGCGTGACGTTCTTCGCCGGCGAGCCTGCCATCGGCAAGAAGATCGAAGTGCTGAGCGATCTGGGGCTGGGATACCTGACGCTGGGCCAATCGGCGACCACGCTATCTGGAGGCGAGGCGCAGCGCATCAAGATCGCCACGGAGCTGAGCAAGCTGCAGCGGTCGAAGCACACGGTGTACATATTGGACGAGCCGACCACGGGGCTGCACCTGGCAGATGTGGAGCGGCTGCTGGAGTCATTGAACAAACTGGTGGACGCGGGACACACGGTGCTTCTGATTGAGCATCACTTGGATGTGATCAAGACGGCCGATCATGTGATCGATTTGGGACCGGAGGGCGGGCACGCCGGCGGAGAAGTGGTGGTGACGGGCACGCCGGAGGATGTGGCTGCGTGTAAGAAGTCGCATACGGGGAGGTTTTTGAAGGGGCGGCTGCGAGGGTAGAATTTCGTGATCAATGTCATTGCCGACCGCATCGCCGATCCGAGCGGCGTAACGCACGCTGCACTGGAAGCGGTCGCTTTGGAGGGCGTCCGCTCCGGGAAATTCACCGTATCTCAAGCGAGGCGGCTACTGGTATCGCGTCCCGGTACGAGATGGATGGCTCCCTCAAAGCTCCCCTGGATGACGTCCGCAAAGATAGCGAAACCGCGGTCGCCTTCTCACTATCAGTCATCGACTCACTATCAGTCGTCGACGGTGAATAATTGTCATCCCGGTCGAGGTACTGAACGAATTGTTCGATGATGGCGGTTTTCAGCATCGCGCTATTGCGACATAATGGTTTTATGATGAAGTCGGTCAAAGGGGTCTACCGCAACGGTAAGGTAGAGTTAGTGGAGCCGCTGGCCGAGGCCGAGGCCGAGGCCGAGGCTGAGGGTTCGCGCGTCATCGTGACCTGGGTTCATTCCGCCGACCCCATCGATCTTCGCGAACGAGGAATCGACGAGTCTCAAGCGGCCGATCTCCGGCGTCGGCTGGCTTCGTTTGCGGAGGATTGGGATCGGCCCGAGATGGCTGCCTACGATGAACTGCCGCCGCGGTGACATCGTCCTGGTATTGTTCCCGGACTCGAACCTGCGAACGTCGAAACGGCGGCCCCCGGCGCTGGTTGTTCAGGCGGACCAACCGGACACGGGCCTGCCCCAGACGATTGTGGCGATGATTACCAGCAACATGGCTTGTGCCGAGCACCCGAGCAGAGTGATTGTTTGGCGCGCCAGCGAGGGCGCGAAGAGGTCAGGTCTGCTGATGGACTCGGTCATCACAACGGACAACCTCGCCACAGTCCATACTCGGAGATCGACCGGGTTATCGGGACCTTCCCGGATGGACCGAACTCGACGCGGCGTTGCGGGCGACTCTGGCACTGTAGCTCAGCGAGTAACTCCGCTGCCTGCGAAGGTGACAACGGAGTCCTCAACTCAAGCGCCCCCCGTCGTCCCCTGGCTCCCCCATCCTCCAACCTACCCTTTCCTTTGCACGAACAACGCGAAGAATCCCAGAGAATTGTAAGCGGCGTGCATCACCGTGGATGCCATGGTGGAGCCGGTGGCGTGGCGCATCCAGCCGAATAAGGCTCCGGCCAGCGAGATCAGCACGACATGCCGCCACGACCTGCCGTATTCCTGAAAATGCAGCAGGCCGAACGGAATCGCCGCCAGCAGGATGCCGGGGATGGCCCCCAAACTCCGCACCAGCAGCGGTTGCAGGAACCCGCGAAAGGCCAGTTCCTCGCACAATGGGGCCACGGCGACACCAAAGATCGCCATCAGGATCAGCGAGGTCCGCTCACTGAGCAGGTCCATCATAGGGTTGCCGCCGGCAGGCATCTCGAACAGGTTGCTGACCGCGGCCACGATGTAGGCCGCGGAGATTCCGGCAATCACCATCCATAGCCACGGCAACTGCGTCGTGGTCCACGCCAGCGAGGACCAGAAGGGACGATCGTACTCCAGCCGGAAGATCAGCAGTAACATCCAGAACAGAAAAACATAGCCCAGGAACTGTTCGGGCAGTAACTCCACCACCCGCACCGCGGAATGAATATGAAACACCCATAGGATCAGCTTGACCAATCCGAGCCCCAGTAACATGCATGGAATGGTGAGACCAGCGAACAGTATCAGGTCGCCGTAGCTCCAAAACGGATACCGTTCCGATTCTTGGGGCAGGGGCGCGGGCGAGGGCGGCGGTGGCGGGGGCGGGGG
>DATMNI010000360.1:0-35779 GCA_035570275.1 Candidatus Acidiferrales bacterium
TAAAGATAGACAGGGGCGCCGACGGGCAGGGTATTGAGCTTCGAAAACCACAAACGAGGTGGCCGCCCCACAGAATCGTAGGCCGCTTCCAAAACCTTGGGCGACCGGTGGACGTCTTTCTATGCCCCGATCTCGCTCACCCTCGAGGCCCGCTTTGGGCGAAGAACTGGCGAGCCATTGATCTACCCAATCGGGCAGTAACCTTCGTCCCACACATTCATGTGCTACACTTCATCCTCTGGTGCTACACTTCCTATATGGAAACCACCACCACCACAACAACAACCCGCAACATTACCTTGAGTCTCCCTTCCCCCCTGATCCGTCAGGCGAAAGTCTATGCGGCCGAGCATGACACCACCATCAACACTCTGGTGCGCGAACTATTGCAGGAAGCCTTGTCGCGTGACGACAGAGCACGCTCGGCGGCGGACCGGTTGCTGGCCATAGCCCACGGCGGGCCTTACTTCACCATCGATCCTGGCTCGATCAGTCGCGAGGAGTTGCATGAACGCCGATAAGGTATTCTTTGACACCAACGTACTGCTTTACATGTACGGCGGTGCCGACCCGGATAAGCAAAGGCAGGCCAAAGAACTCTTCCACCAGTGCACCGGCTCCGGCCGTATGTTGCTCAGCACTCAGGTAGTTCAGGAGGTTTACGCGGCGGGCCGCCGGAAACTCGGGATGCCTCTGGGCCAGTTGCGGGACATCGCAGCCGGCCTGCTGGATCTACCGTTAGTGACGGTGCGCCCGTCGCATATCCTCTCCGCCATGCAGACCGAGGAGCGATATGGCATATCGTTTTGGGACGCCCTGATTCTCGCTGCCGCCGAGTCCGGAGGCGCCGGGGTGCTATACACCGAGGACCTGAACGATGGGCAAAAATACGGCACGGTTTTGGTAACGAACCCCTTCCGCACCGAAGGTCAGTCACAACCCCTGTCCACCTAAATTCCCCTTCCTATCAATCGCTTACCGATCGTAATTTCAGAGTCCAGCCCACCCCCGTGGTACCGTGGGACCATGACTGCTGCGCTGCATCCACCCCCCGGAATTGGCTTCGTTTGGCCAAACAGCCAGTCCAGTCCCCGGCCACTGGTCCCGGCCCTTGCGCGCGACCAACCGGCCACTGGCATCCGGCATCCGTTCGCCGCCACCAGGCGACAAGCTCGAGCCCCGTTTCCGTACATCAAGCCACTAAATTATACTTGACAAATAATCACTCATATTTTATGATTGCAATTGGATGAGGTCATCGACGGCCTCCCAAAACTTCTAACTATGAGGAGTTTCACTCAAATGTCTCTCAGCCATTTCGACCCGCTAGCCAACCTCCGCGTCTTCGAAGATGCCTTTACCCGCATGCTTACCGAGCCCCAGACCAATCGGCCCTGGGCCCCGTCCGTGGACATCTACGAGACCGAAAACGAACTCGTCCTCAAGGCGGATCTGCCCGACGTCGAACTCAAAGACATCGACGTCCGCGTGGAAAACCAGACCCTTACCATCGCCGGCGAGCGCAAGTTCGAAACCCGCGACTCCGGCAAGGGCTACCACCGCCTGGAGCGCAGCTACGGCCGTTTCACCCGCAGTTTCGCGGTGCCCAATGCGTTCGACACCGAAAACATCGCGGCCGATTACAAGAACGGCGTCCTCAGCGTCTCCCTTCCCAAGAAGGAGGCCGCCAAGCCGCGCCAGGTCAAGATCGAAGTTAAAGTCTGACGCATCTGATCAGTGGACGCGACCCTCTGGGCCGCGTCCGAGTCTCTGCTATCGTAAGGGCAGGCGTTCCAGCGCCTGCCCTGTTTGTCGTGTAGAGGGGGGCCCAAATGTTTCGTCTAGATAAGCTGACCCAGAAAGCACAAGAAGCCGTCCAGCAATGCCAGGCCATTGCCGAAAAGAGCGAAAGCCAGATCATGTTCCCGCTCCACCTGCTGATCGCCCTGGCGGAGGAGAAGGAAGGCATCGTCCGTCCGGTGCTCGAGAAATGCGGCGTCCACCCCGACGCCATTCTCGCCGAGGCTAAACGCCTGCTCGGCAACCTGCCCAAAACCACCGGCATGCAGCCGGGGATGTATCTATCCCAACCCATGAACCAAGTCCTGGAGCGCGCCTTTGACGAGGCCACGCGCTTCAAGGACGAGTTTGTCTCCACCGAGCATCTGCTGCTCTCCATCGCCGAAGAGCGCAGCGACGCCGCCGGCCAGTTGCTGCACCGCGCCGGCGCCACTCACGATGCCATTTTGAAAGCCCTGGTTGGCGTGCGCGGCACCCAGCGCGTCACCGATCAGAATCCCGAATCCAAGTACCAGGCCCTGGAGCGCTATGCCCACGACCTTACCGAGTCGGCCCGCCAGGGCAAGCTCGATCCGGTCATCGGCCGCGATGACGAAATTCGCCGCGTCATGCAGGTCCTCAGCCGCCGCACCAAGAATAACCCGGTGCTGATCGGCGAACCCGGCGTCGGCAAGACCGCCATCGTCGAAGGCCTCGCCCAGCGCATCATCCGCGGCGACATTCCCGACCAGCTCAAGAACAAGAAGCTGATCGCGCTCGACCTCGGCTCCATGATCGCCGGCACCAAGTTCCGCGGCGAATTTGAAGACCGCCTCAAGGCCGTGGTCAAGGAAATTATCGATTCCAACGGCGAAATCATCTGCTTCATCGATGAGCTTCACACCCTGGTCGGCGCCGGTTCCGCCGAAGGCGCCATTGACGCCGCCAACCTGCTGAAGCCCGCCCTGGCGCGCGGTGAGCTGCGCTGCATCGGCGCCACCACGCTCAAGGAATACAAGAAGTACATCGAAAAGGATGCCGCCCTGGCGCGCCGCTTCCGCTCCGTCATGGTGGCTGAGCCTTCGGTTGACGACACCATCGCCATTCTGCGCGGCCTCAAGGAGAAGTTCGAGATCCACCACGGCGTCCGCATCAAGGATTCCGCCATCATCGCCGCCGCCGTGCTCTCGCACCGGTACATAGCCGACCGCTTCCTGCCCGACAAAGCCCTCGATCTGATCGATGAGGCCGGCTCCGCGCTACGCCTCCAGATCGGCTCCATGCCCATCGAGATTGACGACCTGGAGCGCCGCATTTCCCACCTGGAAATCGAGCGCCAGGCGCTTGGCAAGGAGAAGGACTCCGCCTCCCATGAGCGCTTGCGCTTCGTCGAAAACGAGCTCGAAACCGTGCGCGGCCAGGCCGCCCCGCTGAAGGACCGGTGGAACCGCGAAAAGGGCGCCATCGCGGGCGTCCGCCAGCTTAAAGAGGAGCAGGACACGCTGCGCCAGGAAGAGGAAAAGGCCAGCCGCGCCGGCAATTGGGAGCGCGCCGCGCAACTGCGCTACGGCCGCCTCTCGCAAATTGAGAAGGATATCCAGGCCGCCGAGCAGGAGCTTGAATCCGTCAAGGAAAACGCCCTCCTCAAGGAAGAAATCGGCGAGGACGATATCGCCCGCATTGTGGCCAAGTGGACCGGTATTCCGGTCACTCGCATGATGGAAGGCGAAATCCTGAAGCTGGTACAAATGCCGGAGCGCCTCAAGGATCGCGTCGTCGGCCAGCAGGAGGCCGTGCGTCTGGTATCGAACGCCATCCTCCGCAACCGCGCCGGGCTAAGCGATCCCAACCGGCCCATCGGCAGCTTTATTTTCCTGGGGCCCACCGGCGTCGGCAAGACCGAACTGGTCCGCGCGCTGGCCGAGTACCTCTTCGACAGCGACAAGGCTATGATCCGCGTCGACATGTCCGAGTACATGGAGAAACATGCCGCGGCCCGCATGGTCGGCTCGCCTCCCGGATACGTCGGCTACGACGAGGGCGGCCAACTCACCGAGCAGGTGCGCCGCCGGCCCTATTCCGTGATCCTCTTCGATGAAATCGAAAAGGCCCATCCCGATGTCTTTAATATGTTGCTGCAGATTCTGGACGATGGCCGCCTCACCGATGGCCAGGGCCGTCTGGTGGATTTCAAAAACACCGTGATCGTCATGACCTCCAACGTCGGCACCGGATACGTGGAGAAGAGCGGCATCGGCTTCTCCGTGCACGGCAAGGACAAACGCACCGAGGAAACTCGCAAACGCCTGATGGATTCATTGCGCATCCAGTTCCGCCCCGAGTTCCTGAACCGCGTGGACGATATTATCGTATTCAATTCGTTGACGCGCGAACATCTGAGCCTGATCGTGGACATTCAACTGCTGAACGTGGCCAAACTCTTGAAGGACCGCAAGGTCAGGCTGGAGGTCTCGGCCGCCGCCAAGGACGCGATCATCGCCGAAGGTTACGATCCGCAGTTCGGCGCGCGCCCCATGAAGCGCGCCATCCAGCGCCTGGTCTCCGACCCGCTGGCCCTCAAGCTGATCACCGGCGATTTCACGGAAGGCGACACCATCCTGGTAGACGCCCCGGTCGCCGCCCCGGTAGACGCTAAAGCCGCCGAACCCGGCTTGCAGTTCAGCCGCCTGGTGCAGGCCCCGGCACAGGTCCCAGACCTGGCGCCCCAATGAGGTGACATCATGTCGACCAACACTCTCAAAACCGCCCTCCTCCTGGGACTCCTCAGCGGAGTCCTGCTGGTGGGCGGGCAGGCCATCGCCGGCCGCACGGGCCTCTACTACGCTCTGGGCTTCGCGATCCTGATCAACTTCGCATCTTATTTCTTCTCCGAGAAGCTGGCGCTCATGAGCTACTCGGCGCAGCCGGTCACGGAGACGGAAAACCCCGACGTGTATCGCCGGGTGGCGCCCATCGTTCGCGGGCTGGCGCAGCGCATGAACCTTCCCATGCCAAGGCTCTGGCTCATCCCCGACGATTCGCCCAACGCTTTCGCCACCGGCCGCAACCCGTCGCACGCTTCGGTGGCCTTCACCGCCGGCATCCTGAACCTGATGAGCGACAACGAAATCGAAGGCGTCGTGGCCCATGAGCTGGGCCACGTGCTGCACCGCGATATCCTCATCAGCTCCGTGGCCGCCATGCTGGCCGCGGCTATTACCATGCTGGCCCGCATGGCCTTCTGGTTCGGCGGCTCCAGCGACGACGAAGGCCGCGGCAACCCCGTCGCCGCCATCGCGATGATGATCCTCGCCCCCATCGCCGCTATGCTCATCCAGATGGCCATCTCGCGCTCCCGCGAGTACGATGCCGATGCCGCCTCCGCCAAGTACGTCGGTTCGCCCTACCCGCTGATCGGCGGTTTGCAGAAGCTGGAAAAGTGGTCCAAGCAGATCCCCATGGACGCCTCGCCAGCCACCGCCCACATGTTCATCATTAAGCCCTTCACCGGCCAGAGCTTCATGAAACTCTTCTCCACGCACCCCTCGACGGAGGACCGGATCGCCCGCCTGCAGGCCATGCGCTAGTCTAGCCTGGTGGTCGCGACCCTCTTGGGTCGCGACCGGGCGTCTTGAAAGTCATGCCGACGAAGTCATGCCGACGGAGCCTGCCCTAATGACTGAAGTCCGTGTCAACCGTAAAGCCGCCGGCCGCGTTGCCTCCGGTCACCCGTGGATTTTCAGCAGCGACATCGCCGATCGCAAGGGCGCCGGGGGCGGCCAGCCCGTTAAGGTCGTTGACCAGCGCGGCCGCCCGCTCGGCACCGCCCACTACAGTTCGGCCTCGCAGATTTCTCTTCGTATGCTCTCGCGGCAAATCGAAGAGATAGGCCGCGATTTCTTCCTGCGCCGTATCCGCGCCGCCGAACAACACCGCCGCAACATGTTCCGCAACACGGTCCACGACAGCGACGCCTACCGCGTGGTTCACGGCGAAGCCGATCTGCTCCCTGCCCTGGTGGTCGATCGCTACGGCGACTACCTGGTCATGCAGACCCTCGACCAGGGCATGGACGCCGCCAAAACCGAAATCGCTTCATGCCTGCAGGAAATCTTCCAGCCCGCGGGCATCGTGCTTCGCAACGATGTGGCCGTGCGCGCCAAGGAACAGTTGCCGCTCGAAACCGCCGTGCTCGCGGGCGTAGTGCCGGAGTCGGTCGCGGTACGCATGAACGGCCTTACGCTGCGCGCCGACCTGCTGCACGGGCAGAAGACCGGCATTTACCTCGACCAGCGCGAAAACTACCTTGCCGCCGCGCGTTACGCTATCGGAGAAGGGAAGGCGCTCGATTGCTTCACCTCCAGCGGCGGGTTCGCGCTCCACCTGGCCGCCCAATGCGAGGCCGTGGAGGCCGTGGACACCTCCGAACCGGCCCTCGCCACCGCCCGTGTCAACGCCGAAACCAACGGCATCGCCAACGTTCATTTCCACCAGGCCGAAGTCTTCGATCTGCTATCCGGCTACGCTGCTGCCCGCCGCCAGTTCTCGCTGGTGGTGCTGGACCCGCCGGCCTTCGCCAAATCCCGCCACGATCTGGAGGCGGCGGTCAGCGGATACAAGGAGATTAACCTCCGCGCCCTGCGCCTGTTGAGTCCCGGCGGCATCCTGGTGACGTGCTCCTGCTCCCATCATCTGAGCGAGTCGATGCTCCTGGAATTGGTTGCCGAAGCCGCCCTGGACGCCAGGCGAACCCTGCGAATCCTCGAGCGCCGCACCCAAAGCCAGGACCACCCCATCCTGCTGACGGTCCCCGAGACACACTACCTGAAGTGCCTGATCCTGGAAGTGATGTAAGCGGCCCGTAGCGCGATCTCCAGAGCCTGGAACGGAGCCGCGACTTTGTCGCTCGACCGTCAGGGAGCGCTGGGCCGCGGCGGTAACGACACCTGCCACGCTACTGCTTCTTTTCCTTTTCTTCCTTCTCCCTGGTCTTCGACGGCGGGCTCTTTTGCCGCTGACGTTGCTCGGGAGCTTGATGCTGCGCCGGCTCCGCCTGCTGCTGGTGTTGCTGCGGTGGCTGCTGCGCCTGGGGCTGTGGCTGCGCTTGTGGACTGTTCGCCGGCGGCCGCGCAATACTCGGTTGCGGCGCAGGGGTGTTTCTGGCCGGCCGCGCGCTCTCAGTCTGCGGCGTCTGCGGATTGCCGGCCGGTTGGCTCGGCGTGTTGTTCGGCGTGTTGTTCACCGGGGGCCGGTTGCTGTTGACGGCCGGTGGCCGGTCATTCCGCGGCGGCCGGCTGTTTTCCACCTGCGGCGCCGGAGCGTTGTTCACGGGCCTTCCCGGTTGAATACCAGGTTGCATACCGGGCTGCATCCCAGGTTGCACACCAGGCTGCGTGCCGGGTTGAATACCAGGTTGTCGAACCGGAGCCGCCACCCTCACGCCACCCGTTGGCCTCACCGAATCCGGCAGCGCCTGTCTTACCACCACCGGGCGGGCCATCACCTGCGCCGGCGGCGCTCCGAACCTCCGGCCGGGTTCCGCCGGACGGCCCATATAGCTTTCGCGAACCGGCCGCACTTCCATGACATTCACCGCCTGCGCCCGCCCCATGGCTTCTGGCGAAACCCGCACCGCTACCGCTGCTACCGGACGCGCTCCCGTGAATGCGCCTTGGGGCACGGCGACTATTTGAGTCCGGTTCACGTAAGTCACGTTGGTCACGTTGACCACAGTGACGTTGGTCACGTGAGTGACGTTCACATTGCGTACGTAGGCTTCGCTCACGTGGTAATACGGCCGGTAAACCTCGCGCGGCCCCAGCGGAATCCAGGCGACTCCGCCGCCGCCCACGCCAATCGCCATGCCGAACCCGCTGCCGCCTACAAAGGCCACCATCGCCGGTGCGTAGACCGGCCGCACCACCATCGTTCCCGGCACCCACACCCATCCGCCGCCGCCCACCATCGCCCAGCGGCCATAGTGGAAGGGCGCAAAGCCCCATGGCATATCGTCAATCCACGTCCAGCCCCAAGGCCTCACGAAGGCCCAATGGCCATACCGGTACGGCGCCCAGCCCACCGGTACCCGCGCCGGCACCCAGACGGCGCCGTACATTGGATCGTTCCGCCAGACGCCGTTGTCGGCCAGGTCGCCGGCGCCGATCATCTCCGGGGGCACGTAGCTTGCCGATGCCCGCAGCGCACGCGCCTCGCGCTGGTCCCGGTCCATGCACCAGCGGTCGAATTCGTCGGGCGCCGGGGCAGCCAGCGCTTCCGTAGTGAGCTGATCGGTGCCGGCGAAGCGCAATAGCTCGCGAGGATGCACTGGCAGGGCCTGCCCGCCCCCGGTCACCTCAGCCTCGCCCGTGCGCACCACTAGCGCCGTGGAATTGGCGTCGCCATTCACATCCACGCGGTAAGAGCCCGGCCGCAACAGCACGATGGCGCCGTTGGGTGTGTCCACCTCAAACGACTCGTCGGCTTCGATCCGCGCGATGTTTACGTTGATCGCGCCCTGCGTGAGGCTGAGCTGCGCCGTCTTGTCATCCAGGTTCAGAATGGCAAGCGCGGTCTGGTCGGCCAGGTGCAACACACTGGACCCGATGTGGATCTCGGCGCCCGATTCCCGGTCCGCCCAAAGATGGTCGCCCGTGGTCAGCGGGTAATTAAGGGTCGCCGCCGTCCATTCCTCCACACTGCCCGGGCGAAATGAAACCGTGCCGCTGATGTAATTCAGCCGGCCCACGCGCGAAGGCGGATCTGGCTGATTCTGCCCAGACTGATTTTGCCCAGGCTGATCTTGCGCAGGAGGCCCTTGCGCGGAAATCAGACCACACGCCACCACCCCACATGCCAGTACCGGCAAAGCACTCCCGAGCACGAAAGTTCGCAGCTTCATTCGATTATCCTCACGACGTCCTATAACTACCTTAACTGGACGGCCAGGACAATGGAGGGGTTGCCAATTAAAGGTTTTTAACTGGCGGGGTCTTCGCCCGCCAGCAGTTCGCGCGAACCTAGCGATCGCCAGAAGGCGAAGAGCGCGATTCCCAGCATCAACAGCAAGGTGGCAATGCCCGACGGAGCATACCAGGCCTTCCAATCGTTTCCTAACATCACGGCGTTGAAGCAGTTGGCGAAGAAGATACTGGAGATAATCGCCACCAGCCCCAGCCGCAGCAGGACGAAGATCAGCGCCATGTACAACCCCACGAAAATCAGGGTCATGAGCTGCCATTGGGCCGAGTGGATGACTTCGCCCTCCATCATCGTGAACAGGAGCGAGGCCGCCAACGCCGCCAGCATGTCGTACCGGAGCATCCTGCGCAGACCAAAAATGGCCATGAAAATCACCAGGCCCATCCACAGAGCGTTGCGCAACTGGTCCGCGTGACCTCCAATCCATTGCCTGGTTCCCAGTGCAAAACGCAGCGACACGTCGACATTGGCCCGATCCCAAGGCACCGCAAGCCACACATTGAGCAGCTTCAAGGCCATCCATATCGCGCTTCCCAGGGCGGCGCCGATGAGGATATGGGAGGCGACCTGGGCGTCAAGCCAGCGTCCCGCCAGCGCCCGGTTCCACGTGACCATGGCATGGGGCCACCGAGCCCGCACCGCCGGCTCGAGCGCCAGGTATAAGATCCAGATGATAGCCGCCCAGAGCAGCCACTGGGCCGCGCCGTTCAGAAACAAGTCCTTCATCCCCTGATTGGGCACGGGATGGACGAACCCGATCCAAGCCACCATGGCAAACAGGAAGTGAGCCGCAGCCACACGCAAGGCGCCCTGACGGTCCGCGCGTTCCAGTTTCCAGTTTCGCAGCGCAAGTAAAGCGATAAAGAAGGCTCCCACGATTGTCAGGAATTGAATGGCGTAGTCGCGGAGTTTGGAGAGGAACGATGGGCCCTGCCCGTTGCTGCCCCGCGAATACGGGTAAAGCAATTGAGCTCTGGTGATGCGCCCTTTCCAGGAGGCAATTTCGACGGTCAATTCCGTGTTCGGGATCTTCGGGTGGGGACCCTTCCAGGCGCGCACCCGGTCGGACGCGCTCTGTGGCAGGAGAGTGGGCGCCGTCTCGGTAAACCGCGCCATGTCTAACCAGGCGGCGCGGAAGACTGCTTCGGGCGAAACCGGCGGGGCAAGCTCATCGGCCACGCCATACGGCACCGCCGAAAAGGAGAGCAGCCTGCCATGGCCATCCAGGATTACTTGAACCATCCCGGGGTCCACGGGCGGCGGATTCTCATCCGACACGTCCCCATCGGGATGGGCATAGAGAGGCTTCGGACTTTCGCGGTATGTCGACTGGATGGGCGCATCGGCAGCCAGCCACTCATCCCATTTTCTGGGTGCCGGCAAACCATTGAGATACCCCACCAGTCCGGGCCGATTATCCAGCCAGATCGCCCGATCGGCGGGCCTCTTCGGATATCCGAACAACACCGCCAGTTCCCGCGACTTGTGCGCCAGCACCTCCGGAGGATTATCCATCGGCGCACGCATCAGCGCCGTTCGGTACTGCCGGTAGGCCACCGTTCCCACCAGGCACGCCGCAATCAGCAACAGGCACGGCACGGAGTATTTGCGCGCCAGCCCTTCGGTATCGCCTGCGGCGGCCACCATTTCGGGCGAAGGCGTCTCGCCCGCGGCCAGCGCGGCCGCCAGCGGATCGCCGCCCGGCAACGCCGCCGCTACAGCCAACGCACCGGCCGGGCGTCTGGCAGGGTCCGGCTCCAGACACCGCCGGATGACTTTCTCCACTGCCGGATCGATATCGGCGGCCACCGAGGTCATGTTGGTCAGGCGCGCCGAATCCTGCAGGTCAATCAACTGCTGCAGCGAATTCGCCTCGTACGGGCGCTTCCCGGTGAACAGTTCGTAGAGCACCAGTCCCAGCGCATAGATATCGCTCCTGGCAGTAACTCCGGCGCCCTTCAACTGCTCCGGCGACATGTAGGCCGGCGTGCCGTTGCGCACCTCCGCGCCCACAAGCTGGTCGGCGATCGCGGCCAGGCCGAAATCCATGATCAGGACCTCGCCGCGCTTGTTCATCATGATGTTCTGGGGCTTGAGGTCGCGGTGGATCACGCCGCGGTCGTGCGCAGCCGCGAGGCCGGCGCACAGCTTGCGCGCCGTTTCGAGCGCCTTGTCCGCGGGCAGCCGGCCGATGCGCAGTAATAGCGACGCCAGGTCCTCGCCATCCACATACTCCATGGAGATGAACGGCACGCCTTCGACTTCGCCGATGTCGTAGACGCGGCAGACGTTGGGATGGGAGACCAGCCGCGCCACCCGGACTTCGCCGTGAAACCGCTCCAGCAGGCGCTGGTTCCGGGCGGCTTCCTCAGGCAGGAACTTCAGCGCCACGGACTGGCCCAGCGTCAGGTCCGTGGCCCGGTAGACCTCACCCATGCCGCCGCGGCCCAGCAGGCCGATGATGCGGTAGCGCCCGCCCAGCAGCGTGCCGGGAACAAACCGGCCTTCGTCTTCCCCAACGGCCGAGGAGACGTGCGAGATCTCCGGCGCCCGGTTACCGGGAAGGTTGGGACTAGTAGAGCCGTGACTGGCAAGGCTGGCGGAAGCGATGGTCTCCGCGACTGATGGGTCGAGCTTCCGTTCCATGGCCCCTTGATTCTACCGTGTGATTCTACCGTGGGACAGACAATTCCACCGTGGGATAGACGATCGGGTTTTGTCGTCTGTCAAGCTGCGGGTTTCGTCGTCAGCGGGGATGGTCCTGCGGCGCGAAATACCGGCGATTCCAAAAACAATTTCGCCAGTCAATGAAACGCCGGGCCCCGCCGACTCACTAACAAACACTTATGGCAACCATGGCAGCAGCTCAGGTCAAAGCCGACGTGGAAAACTGCAGAGTGCTCGACAACCTGATTTTCGCCTTCCTGTTATCGGTGAACCGCCTGAATGAAGACCGTTCGCGGGTGGAGTTCGCCCGAACCCCGGAGTTCCGGGAAGAAGCTCGGCTGGATCTTGAGCGGAGCCGGCTGAAATGCGAAAGCCTCCAAGGGCTCATTGTGACGCACTGTTTGAGCCACAAGTGCTGACGCCGGAAAGGCATGATACCCGTCCGTGCCGCGCCTAAATAACCAGATAGGAGACCAGCCGATATGAGACCAGCGACCACAGCCCAGTGCGATTTGGCCGAAATGACCGCCGATTTTCTGATGGCGTACCTGCTGACGCTGAATCAGTTGAGCGAGATGCGCCTGCGGGTCGAGGGCGCCAGGAACGAGCAGGAGCGGCTCAAATCGCTGGTTCACCTGCGGAACGCCAGAAAACGCTGCCACGTCTTGCGGTCCCTGGTCTTCCCGCGGGAGCCGGATTTGCGGCGTGTGGCCGTGAGATTTGCGGCGTGCGGCAGTAAGATTCATTTGGTGTGCTAATGAGCTTTGCGGATTGTGGCAATGAGGTTCGCGGGGTGTGGCCCCGCGCCCTCTTTTTTCGCGGAACCCGCGTCAGGAATTGACCCTAACCGGTGAAGCCACCTGTATAATGAGCAAATGCGGGTGGCCTGAGGGTGGAGTTTCACATATTCGATGCCGATTATGTGCGGCGGTTGGCCGAAGGGGATCCGGACACCGAATCGCATTTCAGCACGTATTTCGAGAGATTCATCTTTCTGAAGCTGCGTTCGCGCAGGGTCGCACCGGAGATGATCGAAGACGTGCGCCAGGAAACTCTGTTGCGTGTCCTTAAGGCGCTGCGGCAGGGAGCGGGCGTCACCCACCCGGAGCGGTTCGGCTCCTTCGTCAATTCGGTTTCCAACAACGTCCTGCTGGAACTCAACCAGAAGAACTCGAAACACGCCCCGATGGACGACGATACCCCGGAACCCTTTGACAACCGCGTGGATCTGGACGCCGCCATCATCACGGAAGAACGCAAGCGGATGGTCGCAGCCGTACTGGACGACCTCTCTGTCAAAGACCGTGAGATTCTGCGGCTGGTCTTTTTTGAAGACATTGAGCGCACGGCTATTTGTAACCGCTTGAATGTAGACCTGGATTACCTGCGCGTCCTGCTGCACCGCGCTAAAGCGAAGTTCCAAGCGGCTTATGTCAGGAAACATAGTGCTGTCCGGCACGCAGCCAATTTAATTTTTATGGTGATTCTCAGTAACGCCGGCGTACTGGGGCTCACGATCCTAGTGAGATGGAACTGATGGACCACGAAACAGCAATCCGGACGAAGTCCTCCGAACGGTACGCGATCGGCGATCTTTCGTCCAGTGAAAGGGACGAGTTCGAAGAACACTTTTCGGATTGCACCCAGTGCATGGACGACGTCTCGCTGGCCTCCACCTTTGCAGCCAACGCCAGAGCCGTCTTCCGCGAGCGCGCCCACGCCAGGCCGGCGCCTCGCAGCAGCTTCCTTCACGGGCTGTTTGCGCGCCCCCTTGCGGCCTTTGCCGCCATCGCTTTTGCAGGCGTCATCGTCTATCAAAACATGGTGGTAATTCCCGAAACCAGGGCGCCCCGTTCGGCTATCGCGTCGGTGAGGCTGGACGGCGAAACGCGAGCCGCCCTGCCGCAGGTGAAAGCCGCCGATGCCCTGCGCGTGCAGATGCCGTTTGACTGGCCGGCGGGCAGCGCCAAAGGCTCCAGGGAACGGAACGGCTCCGGGGAACCGAACGGCTTGGCCGAACCGAAAGTTTTTGTGGAACTGATGGACACCCTTGGCAACCCGGTATCGAAAGGCGACGTAGCGGCGCCGGGGCCGAATCAGCCGCTGGAGCTGTACTTCCCGGTAAGACTCAGTCCGGGCCGTTACACCGTGGTGGTGCGCGCGGATAAGGCCGGGCAGGAGATGGCACGCAGCGCCTTCGAAGTTACTTCCCTGGATGCCAGGACTCCATGATGGACACGAAGACTTCATGATGGAAACGAAGACTCAAAGACGGAGGGAGACGAAGATTCAATGGCAACCGCACCACCTGCAACCCGCTTTATTTTCTCCGGCCACGCCATCGGCGCTTCGGCCCATTTTCACCGTTTAGACGATGCCACCGGCTTGAACCACCTGGTGCCCACCCAGGCAGCCAGCGTGCTGCCGCAGACCGGCGGGCTGTCGCAGGGGAGCGCCAAAGATTTCAGCTACCCCGTGTCCCAGCCTCGTCCGAGAACGCTGTTTTCAATCGGTCAGGCCGCGTCCAAAGCTACCGGACTGACCGTGGGCGACACCTATCAGACCGATGTTTCTGTAGATCTCCAAACCGTGGGGGTGGTGGAAAAGCTGAACATCGGCCTGGTCCACGTCCACATGCTTTCCACCTTTCCGATCGGCGGAACCGATCCCGTAGTCACTACCAACGGCAACCGCCTGGAAGAAGTTTGGCTCGGCAAGGTGCAAGCCGTGATCGAATTGGATGACGAGCCGTTGGGAGCCTGCGGAACCCAGGCGCAATTGGCGGCGTATTACCGCAATAAGGATGCCGGCTACCGGCAACAGTATGCCTGGCGTTTCGCCACCCCGGCCGGAGCACCGGAAATCCAAGCGTATGGGCAACCGGATCGCCAGTACAGCAAGTGCTCCGTGGTGCGCAGCATCCAACTAGGAGGACCGGAAGACGCGAAGCAGAGTATGTCGGTAGATGGCTATACTATCGTCTGGAAAGGTTTCGGTAAAATCATCCTTGGCGAAATTCACGTCAAGGGTACCGAGCGGCATTTGACCATGGTCAGACTTGCCATGGGTTCCGACGCCAGCGGATCCGGAGCCGGTGGCGATGTCAAATCAAACGGGGCCGTGGGGACGGGTTAACAGAAAGTGGGGACCGGTTAGGAGAATTACGGCCGGTTTACTGGCGCTTCTGTGCGCATCATGCTCGCGCTCCGACGCGCCGGAACGCGCATACCAGCGGGCCAAGGCCGCTTACATCGGCGGCAGACTGCAGGAAGCGGTGGCTCTGGCTGCCGCCAATACGGCCCAACTGCGGCACGATCCCCAGACTATCTGGTATTGGAGATTCCGGCTGTTGCAGGCCGAAGGGCTCAGCCAACAATCCCGCACCAAAGAGGCCGAAGCCCTTTTGGCCGACCCGGTGCCCGTTGGGCTGGAGTCCGGCCAACTCGAAGGGCGCCGTCTGGTTGACCAGGCGGCCCTCAAATCAGGCCTGGAAGCGGAAAGGCTTCTGCAGAGAGCGCGGGCCATCGTCACCGATCGGGACCTTGCAATTCGCATCAAGCTGATCGAAGGCGTATTGGCCCGGGGACAACGCGATGCCGGCCAAGCCGCCTTGCTGGCAGCACTCCAAATGGCGGACGCCCAGGGGAGTCCGTACTGGCAGGCGTACGCGTTGAACAACCTGTGCAACGCCAGCAAGACGCTTCGCAACTACGAAGCCGCCATCGATTTCGGATTGCGCGCACTGACCGCGGCCGAGAAGGCCGGGGCGCGCAGAGTGGCGGCGCTGGTACACGTGAACCTCGGTTCGGTCTATTCGATCCTCGGTGACGACGAAATCGCGCTCGATCATGAACAACAGGCCGCGCGGGAGCTGGAGGCCATCGGGGACCGCTTGAATTTCATGATTGCCCTGGGCGAGTTGGGGAGCATGTACTACCGGATGGACGACTTCCCGAAAGCCACCGCGAAATACCAGGAGTCTTATCAAATCGCCCGCCAACTCGGCAGAAATGAGGACGCTCAACGGAACGCGGGTAATCTCACCTTGACCTTGATCCGGACGCGCCAATGGGACGTCGCAGCCGAATGGAATCGCCTGGCAGAGGGCCTCAGTCCATTGGTGGAGCGAGCCGATATGTTGCCCTATCTCAACATAAATCGGGCGCGCATCGCCGACGGGCGCGGGCAGCCGAACGACGCCATCCGGATCTGCGAAGACTTGCTCCGCACCGAGACCCGGAACGTGAGTTTGCGGTGGACAGCATACGCCCTGATGGGAACGATCGACGCCGGGGCCAACCGATTCCAGCAGGCCAACCCGAAGTTTGAAAATGCGTTGCGGATCATCGACGGGAACCGGGCGGAGTTGGCCGACTCGCACTTCCGTATGACGCTGCTTTCACGGCTGATTTCGTTCTATCAGGACTACGTGAGCGCGCTGATTCGCCAGCAGGACCAGACCGGCGCGATTCGCGTTGCCGAGTCCAGCCGGGCCCGCGTGCTGACCGAAGTGCTGAAACGGAATCAGCAGCCGGGACAGTTTCCGGATGCGGCCAGCCTGCAGCGCGCCGCGCGCTCCACGCACTCCACGCTGCTTTCGTTTTGGCTGGCCCCCTCGCGGTCGTACGCATGGCTGATCACGGCCAGCGCCGTCCGCACCTTTGAGCTGCCGCCGGCGGCCGAGATCGAAAAGCTGGTGACAGCTTGGCGCGACGTGGTGGAACATCCCTTGACAGACCCGATTTTGACGCACGATCCGGCGGGTCCGAATCTGTGGAACGCGTTGATGGGTGAACTGGGGCCGGCGATTCCCAAGGGCCCCGTGATTGTCATTCCCGATGGCGCGCTGCACCGGTTGAATCTGGAAACGCTGGTGGTTCCCGAACCGAAGCCGCACTACTGGATCGAAGATGTGGAGCTGAGCGTGGCGCCTTCCATCACCATCGCCGCGTCAAAATCCGAACCACCGGCCGGGGACAAGTCGCTGCTGCTGATCGGCAATCCAACCTACCAGGGGGCCGAATGGCCGCCGCTGAAGAATGCGGGGAAGGAGGTGGGCGACCTGGCGGACCGCTTCGCCGGCGCGGCGCCGAAAGTGTTCACTGGCCCAGAGGCGGTGCCGGCCATTTACAAATCGTCGGAGCCGGGCCGCTTTGCGATGATTCACTTCGCGGCCCATGCCGACGCCAATTCCCGGAATCCGCTGGAGTCGGCCGTCATCTTGTCGGGCCCGAACGCGCAGAACCGGCTTTACGCGCGCGATGTGATTGATATCCCCATCAAAGCCGACCTGGTCACGATTTCCGCCTGCCGCAGCGCGGGAGTGCGCTCGTACGCCGGCGAAGGGCTGATCGGTTTCGCCTGGGCTTTCCTGAGCGCCGGCGCACGCCACGTGGTGGCGGGGCTATGGGATGTGAGCGATACCGCAACCGAACCGCTGATGAACCGGTTCTACGCCGGGATAGCCGCGGGGCGGAATCCGGCCGGCGCGCTGCGTGACGCCAAGCTGGCGCTGCGTAGAGACGAACCCCGCTTCGCCAAGCCTTACTTTTGGGGGCCGTTCCAGGCATACGTGGCTTCTGCTGCAAGATGAGGATTGCGCCAGACTATGGCGTGGTTTGACGGAGAAGTACTTCCTGCAACAGAGCTACCAGCCGGCCAACCGGAAATACCCGCCCCTCGGTTGTTGCTCCCCTCGAGAGAATACGCCGTGCAGGAAGTAGCCGGGCTCTTCGACCAGCTTCGCGACCCACTCTACCGCTACTTTCTCTGTCTGGGGCTGTCGCACGACGATGCCGGCGATGGCGTTCAGGAGACCTTCCTCCGCTTGCATCAGCATCTGCGGAGGCACGGTGACAGCACCAATCTGCGCGGATGGATTTTCCAGGTGGCCCGCAACCTGGTTCGCAACGAGATCAAGCGCGCCGGCCGCCAGCGGACGGAAGCCCTGGGCGAAGTTATTGCGCGGCAAGCCTCCGGCGGCGACCCGGTGGGCAGTCCCGAGGAACAGGTGTTGCGCCGCGAGCGGTTACTGCGGCTGCAGCGGGCGATTGCTAAGCTGACGCCGCCGCAGCGGGAGTGCCTGCGCCTGCGCGCCTCCGGGCTGCGTTACCGCGAGATCGCCGAGGTGATGGGGATCGGCATCTCCAGTGTGGGCGAATTGGTGCAGCGGGCCACGGGCAGATTGCGTGAGGGCGCTGAGTGATGAGCCGAGTGAGGACCACTTATGAATGACTGCAGCCAAGTGAATGGATTCCTGCTGCTGGCGGCCGATGAGGAGTTGGAACCTGAACAGTCAGCCTGGCTTGAGGCCCATCTGGAAGGATGCGAGGCTTGCCGCCTGAATCGGTCGCGAATCCTGGAGATGGATCGGGACCTTGCCGTTTACCGCGAGCAACTGTTTCGCCCGCACCGATCCCGGACCAGGCGCTGGATCGCACCCGTGGCCGGCGTGCTGGCGGCTTCGGCGATGGCGGCAGCCATCCTGTTCCGCGAGCCAACCACCCTGGCGAAGCCCCGGCTCGATGACGGCGCCTTCGTCGCGATCCCCTATACGGTGCCGCTTGCCCCCTACGAGCGCGCCGCCGTTCTGCGAACCGAATTGTCCGTGGCCGCCCTGATTGCCGCCGGTTTCGACATCCGCCCAACCGACACCGCGGCCACCCTAAACGTCGAAGTACTGGTGGGGCAGGATGGCCGCGCCCGCGCCATCCGGCTGCTGCCGAACTGAAGGAGATGCAGATGATGACTAAGCTCGCCGCTGTTCTGATGTTGGCCGCCGCCGGATTGGCTGCGCAAACTCTGGAAATCACCGACCCCCTGGCTGGGCAAGATGTCTCCCAGGCGCCCGTAGTCGGCAAGCCGTTTTCGGGTTTGGAAGAGCGGCACACGTCGCAGATCCTGGCCGATGGCACCCACATGGAACGCCACTCGGCCACCAAGTTCTACCGTGACGGGCAGGGCCGGACCCGGTCGCAGAACGAGTCCACGGTCGTGATCGCCGATCCGGTGGAAGGACATACCTACCACTTGTCCACGGCGGATAAGACCGTGACGCGCACTTTTGCGTTCAAGCCTCGGCTGAGCACCGAGTCCACAACGAATCGCGAGGACTTGCCCCCCCAACAAATGAACGGGGTCAGGGTTACAGGAGAACGCACCACGATAACCGTTCCGCCGGGCGCCCTTGGCAATGACCGCGAGTTCAAAATCGTCAACGAGCGCTGGTATTCAGACGACCTTCAGGTGCTGGTGAAGAGCACCAATTCCGATCCGCGCTTCGGAGTGACTACCTACGAACTCACTGGCATCGTGCAGGCCGAGCCCGATCCATCGCAGTTCCAGGTGCCACGCGGATACCAGCGCGGCGTTTTCGCTCAGGCGAATCGCAGCTCGCTGCAACATTACCGGCTTGCGGAGAAGTACTTCCTCGAAAAGAGCTACCAGGCGGCGGCCAATGAGTTCCGCGAGGCGCTCGCTGGAGATCTCGACCCCAAGTGGGTTGAGGTCTGGTCGCACATCAATCTGGGCAAGATCTTCGACATCACCGGGCAGCGGGAGCGGGCCATCAATGAGTACCGCCTGGCCATCCGGACCAGGGACGATACCAACGGCGCGCAGGCGGAAGCGGCGAGGTACCTCAAGACGCCGTACCAAAAGTAGCGGCGGCCTACCGCTTGTCCATCTCGTCGACCGGGATGGCTTTCAATTGCACCGCCTCGTGGCCGCTGGCATCCAGCTTTACGGACTTGGCTTTGCTGTCCAAGGGCTTGACGAAGTCCGGGTCCATGTAGGCGCCGGGCTCCACGTCTTCCCAGGCGATCAGTTTGTACTCGCCGGGCTTCAGCCCCTTGAAGGAAATGATGCCGTTCTCGTCAGCCGAGCGGCCCGAGATCTGTGTCCCATCTTTCGGGATCAACGCCACGATCGCACCGCCCACCGGCTTGCTATCCTTGTCCATCACCACGCCATCCACCGCCGCCGCCGTGGCGCTGAGCGTGATCTCCAGGGGTCCGCCGCCCGACATATCGATTCCGCTCTCGGGCACTTCCCGCCCGCCGTAGCGGACCGACTTCAGGTAGCAGTTGTCGGGGAAGCCGAAGACGTTCACGCCGAACGGCACGGCCGCCACGCCGTTCAGGATGAACCGCGAATCGGCGCCCACCTTGGCGCGCGGCACGCGGCCGAAACTCATGCCCGTGGGGCGCAGGTTCACGTTGACATTGCTCAGGTCGATGGGCGACGTCGCATCCTCCACCTTGATGGCGCCCGGCACGTCGGCCCCGCCGGACAGAGTGAGGATCAGCCCATCCACATGGTTCCCGCCGACTTCCACGGGTTGCATTGCCACCAATTGCTGGCCGCCATTCACATTGGCGCTGATGGTGTACGAACCCGGCCGCACACCCATAAGCTCGAACCGGTAATCCGGCGGCCGTGCCGAGTTCGTGTGGCCCGGTCCCTGAGACTCGGCCTCATCGCGCGCCGACAGCATGACCATCGCTTGTCCCTTCGCGCCCTCGGGCACCACCACCTTGCCGCGGATGCGAAACACCCGGGTCTTCACCGGGCGGATGTCGATCCCGCGCATCTCCGCGCCGGGCCCCACATCCACGGGCACCGCCGCCGACTGATCCCCGCTATTGGGATAGTAGGTCACCGTGTAGGCCATCTCCGGCTTCTCGGGAAGCGCTTCGGCCGAAGGCATCTGCATCACGGCCACGCCGAGGTTGTTGCGGGGGCTGGCGCTCACGATGTAGCGCCCCGGCATCAGGCTCGCGATGCGGTATTCGCCGATGTCCGATGTGTTGGCGCTGTTGGAATTGACCCATTGCTTCTTGCCCTGGCGGTACTGGAATTTGAGCACCCGCACTTGAACGTTGGCGATGGGTTCGCCGTCTTCATCCAGCACCTTGCCCACCATCACGGATTGCGGGCTGAGCTTGATCGCCAAGTCGCGCATCTGCTGATCCTGGCCCAGGTTGATGGGCGTCCCGTTGCCGGAGAGCTTGCGCGCGCCGTAGCTGCCATTGAGAAAGCCCTGACGCGTGGCCGACAACTGGTATTTCCCGGCCGGCAGGCTGGTGAAGGAGAAGCGGCCCTGGTCGTCGGTTTCCCTGGCGGCATTGGTCGGCATCACGCCTGGCTGCGTGCGCGAGCCGGACAGCCGGACATTGGCCTTCTTCAGCGGCGCACCTGTAGCCAGGTTGAAGATCTGGCCTTCGATGACGCCGGTGCCCGGCGGGGGCGGTTGCAGCGGAGGCGCCTGCGCCTGTCCCCGTGCCGGCTGGGCAGGCTGAGCCGGCCTCGGTGGCAGCGGCGGCGCCGCCTGGAATCCAAACGCCGGGTTGCTCAAACCTAAGCTGGACAGAGCCAGCCAACACCCGGCCATCCAAACGGATCTCATAGCCACACTCCTCCCCTGCGTACAGTTTGACGTACTCGAAGGGGGGTGGTTAGGGTGGATCTATGCCCCTTTGCCGCACAGGTCCGCAGCAGAGAAGCGAAGTATAAGTTGTGGACGGCCGAGTTTATGACACATACGCGAAAGCCTCGAAGGCCAGCGGCAAGAGCAAGCTCGGCTACCCAAAATCCAGATAGCCTTTTGTTCTAGCACGCAATATTTGCCAACCGGCGCCTCATCCAGCGCCGGAATGCGTCGCTCGTGCTGCAGTGGCCTACACAAGTTGGATCGTAACCCTGCGGCCTACTATCGCCGCGGCGCGTTGCAGGCTCGACAGCGTGATATCATTCTTTGCATCCAGCAGCCGGTCAACCTGCGGCGGCTCGTCAGCAGCGTGGCCATGCGGTTTTTCGATATTTTCTTTTCCTTCATGGCCTGGGCAAGCTGCCAGGCGACCACTTCTTTGATCGCCTGAGTTTGCGCCTCTTCGAAGACCCCCTCTTCTTTCAGGAAGTCATCAATGCTGGAACCCATGTGTTTCTTGCTCATCGCATCAACTCTTTTCGGCGCTTGCGCGCCAATCCCAATCCTCATCCGGTGTTGCCCGCGTTTTCTTGATGAAGCCATGCAGTGCCACCAAATGTTCGCGATGCAGGCACAGCGCGCGCCGCCCGTTTCGTCGGCAGATCGGTGCGGATTTCCCAAAGGCCATCGCCCATCGGCCGGCAAAGAGGCATGCCGGCCGGCCAGCGCCATTGCGCCCGTAATAGATCTTTCCCTACGGCCTGACGTTCGCCTTCCGCCAATTGCTTCAGCCACTCCCGCACGGGTTCGGTCCCCTAGCGTCTCGGAAGAAGATCAGCGGGATTTTCGGCGGCGATGGACCTTCCATCATCATTCTTCTGTCATAATTGCACCTTCTATAGTACATGCACCATAAACTGTGCATACTGCGCAAGACGGCGCTACTGCCAGGCACATCCAGGCGAGTCCCCCACGCCGAAGCATTCGCCAGCCAGGAGTGAGAGCATAGAAGATTGCAGCTTTTCCGATTCTCCGGATTGAGCTCCCAACTATGAACGAACAGAACCTTCAGTCGGTAGCATTCCCAACCCTGGATGAGACGCAAGTCACCAAATTGGCACGCTGCACCCAAGCCGAGCTTAAGTTGTTTCGGGACGGGCAAACGCTTTTTGCGGCAGGCGACCGGAACCTGAACTTCTTCATTGTGAAGTCGGGCGAGGTCGCGATCGTAGATTTCTCCGGCGACACGCCGAAGTCCCTCACCATTCATCGCCAGGGCCAGTTCACGGGCGACGTCTCGCATTTGACCGGCCTCCCCGCCGTCGTCAGCGGCGTTGCCCGGGGCGACTGCGAAGTATACGAAGTCACTGGAGACGCCTTGCGGGGGGCACTTAACCAGTGCCCGGCCATCAGCGATATCATTCTGCAGGCGTTCATCGCGCGCCGGCAGCTTCTGCGCGACTCCCCCGACTTCACCGGCCTGCGGGTGATCGGGTCGCGTTACTCCGCGGATACTTTCCGGGTGCGTGATTTCCTATCGAAAAATCGCGTCCTCTTCAGGTGGCTGGACGTGGAAACCGACCCGCAGGTGGACCAGTTGCTCAAGCAATTCGGGTTGACGGAGTCCGATACGCCGGTCGTCGCCTTCGGCTCGACGCAGCCGTTGCACAATCCTTCCAATCGCGAACTCGCCGACGCTATCGGCATCCACCAGCCGCTGGAGGCTCTGGTGTACGACCTGGTGATTGTGGGCGCCGGTCCGTCGGGCCTGGCGGCGGCCGTTTATGGCGCCTCCGAAGGGCTGAGGACCGCCGTGCTCGAAGACACAGCCCCCGGCGGGCAAGCCGGCAGCAGCATGCGAATCGAAAACTACCTTGGGTTTCCGTTAGGCTTGACGGGCAGCGACCTCGCCGGCCGGGCTATCCTCCAGGCCAACAAATTCGGCGTCCATTTGTCCGTTCCCACGCCAGTGAACCGGTTGTCCTTCGAGAACGCCTACACCGTTGTGCATATGGAGGGAGGCGAGACGGTTACCGCCAAGTGCCTGCTGATCGCAACCGGGGCAGACTACCGCCATTTAGGCGTGGAAGGGTCCGACCGATTTGCCGGGACCGGCGTCTACTATGCCGCAACCCTCGCCGAGGCGCAACTGTGCAGTGGTTCCCAGGTGGTAGTTGTGGGTGGCGGTAATTCGGCCGGCCAGGCGGCGGTTTTTCTCGCCGGGCACGCCCGCCGCGTGCTGATCATGATCCGCGGCGATGACCTGCATAAGAACATGTCCAGCTACCTGGCGCGGCGGATTGAGCAGACCCCCAACATCGAGCTGCTTCGCAACACCACCATCCGCCGCATGAACGGTGACACGCACCTGGGTTCAGTGGACATCGTGAACAGCCAGACCGGGGAGGAACGGACCGTGGAAACCCCTGGAGTATTCAGTTTTATCGGCGCGGACCCGAGAACCAATTGGCTACCGCCCGAAATCGAGAGGGATGCGAAGGGTTTCGTGCGGACTGGAGCCGATCTGGCGCAGTCCCGATACTGGACCGCCGCGCGCCAGCCGTTTCTGCTGGAGACGAGCCGGCCTAGCGTGTTCGCGGCCGGGGACGTACGCGCAGGCTCGGTCAAGCGCGTCGCATCGGCCGTTGGCGAAGGCGCGATGGCGGTTCAGTTCGTGCATGAGTGCCTCAAGCACATGTGAAACAGCGGGTGGTCGCCGGGCTTGGTCTGAAGCGGGCGGAGTGAGGGCTACTCGCGCTTGGTGAGCAGCACCTGAGCTTCGACCGGCGCGCCGCCGCGGAGGACTTTCACCTTCACGGTGTCCCCGGCCTTCTTGCTGCGGAGGGCGTAGGTAAAGTCGTACAGGTTTTGAATGGGCTTGCCGTCGAATTCCACCAGGATGTCGCCGGCCTTGAAACCGGCCTTGGCGGCGGGAGAGCCTTCGCGGACATCGGCGAATTTTACGCCGTTGATGCCCTCGGCGAAATCGGGGACGGAGCCGAAGTTCGGGCCGTAACCGGAATTGCCGCCCACTGGACCAACGCTACTATCGCCGTGGCCTGACGCTGGCGCCACACGGACAAACTTGGGTCGCTCGGGGGCGTCGCGCAGGTGGTCCGCCACATCCGCCACCAACTGCAACAGCGTGGCCGCATCCGCGGTGTCGATCTTGTCCCAGGTATCGCTGGGCTTGTGATAGTCGCCATGCAGGCCGGAGAAAAAGAAAAGAATGGGCACCTGCTTGGCCTGGAACGAGGTGTGATCGCTCGATCCATCGCTGGCGCCGGTGCCCGCGAAATCCAGCTTCAGCGAATAGTTGGGCGAGATCTGCTCCAGCAGAGGGCGAAGCGTGGACCCGGAGGCCGCGCCTCCCACGTACACCTTGGCGTCGCGAATGCGGCCGATCATGTCCATGTTGATCATGGCCACGGCCTTTTCGAGCGGCAGTTTGGGATGGCCGGCATAGTAGGCGGAGCCCAGCAGACCCTGCTCTTCGCCGGCAAACGATAAAAACAGAATGCCGCGCTTTTGTTTTGGCTGGGTGGCGTACCAGCGGGCCAGTTCGATCACCCCGGCAGTGCCGCTGGCGTTATCGTCCGCGCCCGGGTGAACGGTGCCGGTCAGGCTGGGGGCCAGCGAGAATTGGCCGCCCAGACCGAGGTGATCGTAGTGCGCGCCCACGATAAGGTACTCGTCGGTTTCGCCGGGAATGTAGGCGATCACGTTGTTCACAGTCTTGACGGCGCGCTGGATATCCAGGTTAGCCTCCACGCGAACCGAATCGGGGAAGGCGAAAGACTGCGGTTTGAGGTCTTTGTCGATGCCTTCCGCGATCGTAGCCGGGTTCTTGCCGGCATCGGTGAACCAGCCGGCCACGCGGTCCGCCTTCACTTGCACGAATGGGATTCCGGCATCGACCGGCCCCGCGCTGATGCCGAATTTTTCCAGCGTGTCGGCCTCGCCGTGATGATTGGCCAGGTCATTGATCAGGATCACGCCAATGGCGCCGTGGATTTTAGCGTTGGTGGCCTTGCTGGTGAACTGGGCATGCGGCGTTAGAGACTTGCCGTCGAAGACGCTCTTTTCGTCGGATTCCTGCGGTTCGTGGCGCAGCACCATGACGATTTTGCCCTTGACGTCTATGCCGGCATAGTCGTCATAGTTGTATTCCGGCGCGGTGATGCCGTAGCCCGCGAACACCACCGTGCCGGCCAGTTTTCCGGTGTGCGAGAAATTGAAAGGGATGAAATCCTCAGGAAAGTGGAGGGCAGTGGCGCGGCCGTTTTCCGTGAAATGAAAGCGGTTGGAATGCCCGAGTTGCGCACCCGTGGTTACCGGAAAGGGCTGGTAGTAGTGGGTGCCCTCGACGGGTTTCAGCCCGAATCCGCGATACTTGGCGGCGATGAAGGCCGCCGCTTTTTCGAGTTCGGGGCTGCCGGTGACGCGGCCCCGGAGTTCGGGCGAGGCCAGGAACTTGATGTCATTGAGGTAGGAGACGGGATCGATGGTGGCGGTGGCGCCAAACGCGGTCGCCCCGTGGAGAATTGCCGCGAACAGAGCGGTCAACAGACCGCGGCAACGTCCTGAGTCACGGCTCCAGATTTTCATTGGTGTTTACTTCTTCTTGACCGGCGAAATCGCGGGTGCGCCGGGCGTTGGCAGGCCGGGCACCGGGAGTTTCACTTCACAGCCGCAATCGTCGCCGGCGTTCTTGGCAGTCTTCTGATATTCGATTTCGCTGTCGACGATGACCTTCAGGCTCGGCCAATCGATGGCGTTGGGGATGCGGCGGCCATTGATGAACATCGTAGGCGTGCCGTTTATCTCCAGCGACCGGGCTTCGGCGATTTCGGCCTCCACTTCGGCATCGGTGGCCTTGGTGTCCATGCACTGGCCCAACTGCATGGCATCGATCTCCTTGGCACTCTTAGCCCACTCCAACACGTTATTCTTCAGGGTGTCGAGCGAGATGGTTTCCTGGTGGCCGAAGATGTAGTCGTGGTATCCCCAAAACTCGTCGGGCTTCTGTTTGAACACACAGCGGCCGGCAATGGCGGCGGCTCTTGCCCACGGGTGCAAGGTTTCCAGCGGGAAATCCTTGAAATAGAGCCGCACGTCTTTGGGATAGGCGGCGATCAGGTTCTGGCGCAGCATGTTGGCTTCTTCCTTGCAGTGGGGACACTGCAGGTCGCTGAACACCACCAGCACCACCGGCGCTCCGGCGGTGCCTAATGCCGGCTGGAACTGCGTTTTGAGCTTGTCCAGTTCGGGCTTGAAGGGATTATTGTTCACGTCGTAGACGGTGCCCTGGAGGATTTTCTTACCATCCTTGGAGACCATCAAAGCCACGCTTCCCAGGAGTTTCTCCTGCTGCATGACGCGGATGCTGACGTCGAGGAATCCAGGCAGCACCGCGGAGGGCTTGGGGTCGACCACCTGTACGGTAAATTCCGGCTTGAGCAGGTACAGATGGCGGACGTAAGCCTCAAGGGTTGGCTTATCCAGGGCGGACTTTGACGGGGGTGCGTCGGCAGCCGCCAGCAGCAGGGCACCCAGTAAGGAGAGCAAGAGCGGTCGAAACATGCTGGTCCTATTGTAATGTGTTTGTGGGGCAGGGTGGCGACCTCAACGCCAACCCCGCGTTCGTCTGCCTGCCGCACGAATTTAGCCCGCTGGCCGCCAGATCCTGCCCGTCTGCAAGAATATCTGGCATGTCCCAGGCAAGTGGTGTAAGAAGTATCTAATGAAGAAGTCGGTGAAAGTCACGCTGACCGTGGTGGCTGCCATGGGGCTGGCTGCCCGGGCTCAATCGCGACTCGACCCCTGCGTGCAGTCCACTTTCAACGAACAGGCTTGCCAGGAAGCCGTTCGCGCGCGCGGATACTGCTGGAACGGCAAGTGGGTGCGGCTGACCTACCACTACCCGTTTCCCTACTATTACGATATGTACGCGGAATATTTAGCGCAAGGCGGCGCTGTCACTCCCGTGGAAATGGGTACATGCCACCAGCCGCTGCTGAGCGCCATTGCTTCTCACGGAAGCGCGCACGGCGCATCGCACGGGGGCTTCGGATCCACTGGCGCGGGCCACTGCGCGGGAGCGTAAGCCGGGCTGGCGGCGCCCGTTTCCACGCGCATGTCGGCCATCCCGTGAATACTGGCGTAAACCACGGCGATCAACCTCTTGGCTTACATCACCGGCCCGATGCGCCACGGCACGAATTCCTTGTGGCCGAGGCGCTCGGCGCAGGTATGGCGGCCCGATGCCACCTCCAGCATCAGGTCGAAAATGGCGCGGCCGATTTGCTGCACCGTGGCTTCTCCATCGGCGATGGCCCCAGCGTTGACGTCCATGTTGTCCGTCATGCGCCGGTAAGTGTTGCTGTTGGTGGCTACCTTGATTACCGGAATGGTGGGGAAGCCGATGGCGCTGCCCCGCCCGGTAGTGAAAGCGATCAGGTTGCAGCCACCCGCCGCCAGACCGGTCAGCGATACCGGGTCGTAACCCGGGGTGTTCATGAAGGTGAAGCCGGGAGCCGTGACGCGTTCGGCGTAATCGTAGACATCGATCAGCGGCGAAGTGCCGCCTTTGGCGACGGCGCCCAGCGATTTTTCCAGGATATTGGTGAGCCCGCCTTCCTTGTTGCCGGGGCTGGGGTTGTCGTCAAAACTGCCCGCGAAGCGATTCAGATACACCTTATACTTGCGGATGCAGTCGAGCAGTTTTTCCGCCACCTCGCGGTTGCGGGCGCGTTTTACCAGCAGGTGTTCGGCGCCAAAGATCTCGGTGGTCTCGGCCAGCACGGGGGTGCCGCCCAGTTCGGCCAGAAGATCGGAACAGAAGCCCAGCGCGGGGTTGGCGGTGATGCCGGAAAAGGAATCGGAGCCGCCGCAGTTGAGGCCGAGCACAATCTTGGAAGCCGGCGCCGGCGTACGCTGCTCCGCGGAGGCCTGTTCCAGGAAGCGGGAGATCTGGCGGCGGGACGCTTCGATGGCGCCGCGGGTGCCGCCGCTCGATTGCAATGTCAACCCGGCCAACCGGGTGCTCCTCGGGCCGCCGGCGCCAAGGTAGTGATCGATCTGGTTGACCTCGCACCCCAGCCCCAGGATCACGGCTGCGGAAACATTCGGGTGGATCAACACGCCGCTCAACGTGCGGCGGAGTTGGTCGATGTCGGGGCCTTCGGCGGCATGGGCGCAACCCTCGCCGTGCGGGAAGGCCATTACGCCATCCACGTTGGGCGGCATGGTTTCGCCTTCGTAACTGCGGGCGATCTGCTCGGCGGTATGGGCGGCGCAGTTGCTGGCGGCCACTACCGCGATGTAGTTGCGCGTGCCCACGCGCCCGTCTTCGCGCTGGTAGCCGAGGAACGTGGGGGCGTCCAGGCGCGCCGTGGGCATGGGCGTGTCCCCAACGGGGAACTCGTACTCCAGTTGCAACTCCTCGAAGGCCAGATTGTGGGTGTGGATATGGCGGCCGGCATCGATGGGCTGCTTGGCGCGGCCGATCACCTGGCCGTAGCGTTCCACCACTTCGCCCGGCTGGATGTCCCAGAGCGCCACCTTGTGGCCGGCGGGGATGGCGTCCAGGGTGGTGACCGGCAGGCCGTCGATGCGCAAGGTGGTTCCGGCGGGAATCGACACCCGGGCCACCGCGACGTTGTCGGTGGGGTGGAGGTGAATGGCCGAATTCTCAGCCGTCGGCAGTTTTTCGATATCGAGAAGCATGGGGTCTCCTTTAGCGCTGCAACCTCAGTTCGCCGTTGGGTTCTTCGGTGTGCACGTGCAGCTTACCGTTCACCGGGTGGATCCAAATGCCGCCCCCGTCCTGCGGCAGGGGAAGATCGGCTGGGCCATCCACCACGGAAAAGTGCTCGGTTTCGGCATCGTCCAGAAGTTTGCCGATGTGGACATGCAGATGGCATTGGGTGCGCCTTTCGAGGCTGTTCAAAGCGATGCCCCAATGATCGCCCCAGAGTTCGCGCCCCTTGGCGATGGCGGCCGACCAGAAAGCGGTGCGGACTTCGGGAGTGAGATCTTGAAGTTGCTGCGGTCCTTTGGTGTGGAAGCGCGGCAGGGCCAGCAGGCGATTCGGTTTATTCGGATTGGCGTCCTTGATGAACACCGTGGCGGCTCCGGCGGGCATGGCTTCGGCGTCGCGGCAGATGCTGCATTCCCGGCCGGTCATGGTTTCGGGAATCGCCGGATCGCAGACGCAGTTGCGCACGTCGGCTCGGGCAAGCGTCCACAGGAACAGGCCAAAAACGGCCAAGGTGGGCAAGGCGCGCATTTTATTTGATTATAGCGGGAACCCGCGGAAACCACGGAATCTCGGGGTAGAGCTACCGGTGGCGCTGCCCCCAGCCGCGCTTGACGGCAATCACGTCGGCGGCTTCGGGCGCCGGCTTGGACCAGCGGCTGAGCGTGTACTCACGGCGGTAGGCGGCCGAGCGGTTCCAGATCGTCACCTTCACCATGCCGCTGGCATCGCATTGGTATTCCTCTTCCACTTCGCAGCCGGCGATTGCGTCCTGCCGGCTCACGTCGACCAGCGTCAGGTCGTCGGCGCCGCGCAGAGCCGGGTCGAAGGGAAACTGGATGTCGTCCCACAACGTGAGGTCGCCCGAAGGCTGGCCATCCTCGCCGATGCGCGCCGCTTCCACGTAGCGGAAGTGGCCGATGTTGTGAGCCGGCCGGTAACTGCGCACCACACGCAGCGGCGGGGCGCCGCGCCGGGGCAACTCCAGGCCGCGCGGGAATAGCAGATCGAACGTCACGTCCCGGCCGTGGTCGGTCTCACGCCACACCCCGAAGTGACGCGCGAAGCGGTCGCGCAGCACATAGCCGGAGCGCGCATCGGCGCTAATGGCGAGGCCGATCGCGGTGGCCGAGCGCATGTAGGCGGAGCGGCGCACGGCCCGCCCGAACGTCTCCTTGAGCACGCGCGCCACCGCCGGAAGTTCGGAGCCGCCGCCGGTCACATAGAGCGTGTCGATGGACCGGCCGGGATGCGCCGCAAGCAGTTCCTCCACCACCCGGGCCGTGCTTTCCACCAGCGGGCGGCACCGCTCGTAGTATGGCGCCACGGCGATCGAAACCTCGCCCCAGCCTTCGCGCACGCACTCCAGGTCCACCACAATGCGGCGCGTGTTGGGATTGAGCGACTCCTTGCGCTCGCGGCACTCCTCCAGCAAGCGGAAAGACTCGGCATCGGAGAGCGATTCGCGTTCGCCCGGGCGGCCCGCGGTTTCGAGCGCCAGGCCGGCCAGGATTTCGTCGAAATCGTCGCCGCCCAGATCCGCCAGGCCGGCGCTGGCCAGCACCGTGTGGATGTCGTCTTCCATTTCCACCAGCGACGCGTCGAAGGTGCCGCCGCCCAGGTCATACACCAGCAGCGACCGCCGCGGCTGTCCCTTGCGCTGGGCGCGCTCGCGATGGCCGAACTCCACGCTCGCCGCCGAGGGCTCGTTGAGCATGCCCAGCACATGGAAGCCGGCGGCGCGGAAGGCTTCCGCCGTCAGAAACCGCTGGTTGCTGTTGGCGTTGGCCGGTACGCCGATCATGGCCTCAAGCGGCTCGCCGCGATCCAGCGTCAGCGTGGAAGCCTGGCGCAACTGCTGGCGGAATGCCGACAGCATCCCGGTTGCCAGTTCCATCACCGGCACCGTGCAGCCGGCAAGGTCCAGCCGTGTAGTGGGGCCGGCGCGTTTCAGCAGCCGCTTGAGCGAGCGCAACACCGTCCATGCGCGATCGCCCTGCACTGCCCACGCGCTCCAGCCGAAGCGGCGTTCGTTACCCCGTATCGCCACCAGCGGCGGGAACCACTCCCGCGCCTGCCCGTCGGGCGATTCAAAACCGGCCAGCGGGTAGTTTCCCCGGTCCGCCGCCGCGGCCACGATCCGCGTGGTGCCGAAATCGATTCCCAGTTTCATCGGGACACGCCAACATCTGCAATACGTTCCAACATCTGCAATCTTAGCGCCTTCGGATGCGGTATTGTTTGAGCCACAGCCGCTTGGGGGCGCGGGGGGAGCGCGTTCCTCTCCGCCTGGTCCGCGGTGGACGGACCGTGGGCGCGGCCCAAAACGCGTATAATCGAATCGTTCCGACATCTCTTTCCTTCCAGGAGAGCCACGTGAAATTCAGGTTTGCCGCACTCAT
Source organism: Candidatus Acidiferrales bacterium (assembly GCA_035570275.1). Lineage (GTDB taxonomy): Bacteria > Acidobacteriota > Terriglobia > Bryobacterales > Bryobacteraceae > DATMNI01. The sequence goes on from DATMNI010000360.1 coordinate 31,013, forward strand.
TCTCGGCGTCGCCCTATCGTCGGCGTCTGCCCAGACTTCTTCCGTTCCAGCCGCAGCCCCTGCAGGCGCCGGCGGCCGCGGCGGGTTTGCACCGCCCGTCAAGTCGCCGGAGGTCTCCCCGGAAGGCAAGGTGACGTTCCGGCTGCGCGCGCCCAATGCCACGGAGGTGGCGGTGATAGGCATGGGCCAGCGGTTGCCGATGGCGAAAAACGAACAGGGCGTGTGGACCGCAACCACAGACGTCCTGAAGCCCGATATCTACTCCTATTCCTTTGCGGTGGATTCCGCCACCATCACCGATCCCGGTAACCCGCAGTACAAGACCGCCTACGGCAGCGCCGGCCAGAGTATGGTTCACGTTCCCGGCCCAGTCAGTTGGGAACCCGCGCCCGGCGTGCCCCGCGGCGCGGTCACTCGTCATTTCTACCACTCCGCGGTGGTCGGCGACGACCGCGACTTCTGGGTCTACACGCCCCCCAATTACGACCCCAAGCGCAACCCGGCCTACCCGGCGTTGTATCTTCTGCACGGGTTGGGCGATGAATCCAGTTCCTGGCTCGGTGTGGGCGCGGCCAACGTGATTCTGGATAACCTGATCGCGCAGGGCAAGGCCAAACCGATGGTCATGATCACACCCTTGGGTTACGGTACCGCGGGCGGCGGCCGGGGCGCGCAGGACATGATTGAGTTTTTCGCCAAGGCGCTGGTGGAAGAGGTGATGCCGCAGGTGGAGAAGGCGTACAACGTGTCGAAGGACCGCAACCAGCGCGCCATCGCCGGTTTGTCCATGGGCGGCGCCGAGGCAGCCTACACCGGGCTCAATCACCTGGATAAGTTCGCGTGGATCGGTTCCTTCAGCGGCGCGTATGTGATGTGGCCGGGCGCCAACGGTGGGCCGGGCACCAACGGTGGGCCGGGCAGGGGAGCCGGAGCGCCGCCGGCAGCGGGTCCTGCAGCGGCAGCGGCACCGGGAGCTCCGGGAGGCCGCGGGGGCCGGCCGGCCCTGGACGCGTCCATCATGCCCAAGAACTTCCCGAACCTCGATTCCAAGGCCAATTCGCAGATCCGGCTGCTTTGGATTGCCTGCGGAACGGCCGACGGTCTGATCGGCGTGAATCGCCAGTTCAAGGATTGGCTGAAATCGAAAGACGTCAGGTTCACCGATATCGAGGTCCCCGACATTGCCCATGTCTGGCCGCTATGGCGTCAGAACCTGACCGAACTGGCGCCGCTTCTGTTTCAGGGCAAGGGCAAGTAGAAAAGGGCAAGTAGGCAGGGCAAGTAGACGAGGGCGAATAGAATTGCATCCCGCCGGCCTTCTGGCGCGTTATCAGGATCTATGAGACCGTCGCTCGGCGTCTGCCTTGCCGGCCTGATGCTTTCCGCAGGCGGGCGGGCGCAGACATCGATCCGCGTGGACGTGAGTCTGGTCAGCGTGGGATTCTCGGTGCGCGATGCCCGCGGCAACCTGGTCACCAACCTCACCCAGGACGATGTGGAACTGACCGAGGACGGCGTCCCGCAGAGAATCGCTTTCTTCGGGCGCAGCGCCGATGTCCCGCTGAACCTGGGCCTGATCATGGACGTGAGCGGCAGCCAGCAATCGTTCGTCAAGCCGCATTTGAAGGACCTGGAGGCGTTCCTCAAGAGCGTGATGGACGAACCAGACCGCGCCTTTCTGATCTGTTTCGCCAACCGGGTGCGGCTGGTGAGCGATTACTCCAGTTCGGGCAAGGAGTTGGTGGCCGCTTTGCGTCAATTTGAAAAGGGCAAGGGCAACGCGGAATACCCGATTGTCGGCCCACCGGAGTACCGCATCCTGGGCACCGCGTTTTACGACGCCATCTACGAGCCGGCCAACCTGATGTTTCCGGACAGCACGCGCGGCCGGAGGGCGCTGGTTATCTTCAGCGATGGCGAGGACAATTCCAGCGCGCACCACATGCTGGAGACCATCGAGGCCGCCCAGGCCAATGACGTGACGCTGTTTTGCCTGCGATACACCGAACCGGGGCGGAACGGGCGCGTCACTGCCCGCAACAAATACGGCGCCGGCGTGATGGCGCGCATCTCCCGCGAAACCGGCGGGCTCGATTTCGACGCCCGGGCTCACGGCCTGCAGGAGGGCTTCCGCCAGATCGGCGCGCAATTGCGGTCTTCGTACGAATTGGGCTATCACACGTCGAATCCATCAGGCGACAAGACGTTCCATAAGATCTCCATCCGCACGAAGCAGGCGGGGCTTGAGGTGAGGGCCAAGACGGGCTATTACTCGCGGTAGAGCGGGAGTGAAGGCGCCCTTTAGCCGCAGAGACGCGCGCCTCTGCGGTTAAAAGAAACTTGACTCATTGGTACCAGATTCAAATTCAAGCGTTGCTACAATCGATCCATGATCCGTGCAGCCATTCTTCTGGCTCTGGCTTTGGGCGCATGGGCCGCGCCCGCCGATTCCGAAGCACGGGCCGCGGCCGAAGCCAAACAGCTCGCCGTCTTTCTGGCTGGCCTCGCGCCCGCCCAGATGCCGGCGCTCACCGAGCAGCAGGCGCTGGCCATGGTGGCGATGCCGCTTTCCTGCGTGGACCATCCCCAGGCGCTTCCGGAACTACGCGCGGATTACCTCTGGGTACACGAAACCAAGCCGCACATGCTGGAGGCCTACGACAAGAACCGCGCGTTCTACGGCTGCTTTGACTGGCATTCGGCGGTGAACTCCACCTGGACCATGGTGGCGGTGCTGAAGCAGTTCCCCAACATTGCGGTGGGCCGCCTGATTCAGGAGAAGCTGAAGGACCATCTGGATAAGAAGAATATCGAGGGCGAGATGGAGTTCTTCAAGTCGGCCAAGAATTTCGAGGTGCCCTATGGCTACGCCTGGGTGCTGAAGCTCTATGCGGAACTGCAGAGCTGGGACAACGCCGAAGCCAGGACGTACGCCGCGAATCTGGCTCCGTTGGTGCAGCAGTTTTCGAAAAAGCTGGTGGGCTACCTGACCGATCTGCCGTTCCCCATGCGTTCCGGCCTGCACCCGAATACGGCTTACTCCCTTGGCCTGTTGCTCGACTACACCGAGGCCGTCAGCGACCCGCCTTTGCGCGAGGCAGCATTGAAAACGGCCAACCGCTTTTTCCTGGCGGACAAAGGCTGCCCCACCGCCTACGAACCGGGCGGCACCGAGTTTCTCTCCCCGTGCCTGGCCGAAGCCCGGCTGATGAGCCGCGTGCTGGACCGCCGGCGCGTGGTGCCGTGGCTAACTGATTTTCTGCCGGCGGCCTACTCGGAAGCGTTCAAACCACTGACCGTGCCGGTGGATGTCACAGGCATCACCAAGGAGGATCAACTGGCGGGCAAGTCGCACCTCATCGGTCTGGCTTTCCAGCGGGCCGAGGCGATGATGGGAATCGCCAACGCGCTGCCGGCGGACGACGCGCGCGTGCCGGTGCTCACCCGTCTGGCGGCCATCAATGCCAACAGCGGTTTCAAAGCGCTCGCCGATGCCGGTTATTTCGGCTCGCACTGGCTGGGCACGTATGCCGTCATGTGCTCAAGGGCGGCTGCTCCGCCGGCCAGCAAGCCATAGCGCGCCAATGCCGTAGCCGGGGCACGGTCGAGCGACAAGTCGCGGCTCTAATGCGCGCCGCCGCTGGCTGTTCGCCCAACCGGGATATCCATCAAATGCTGTGGTTCTAACCGATCGCGGCTCCAGGTTCCGCGATCCATGAACTCCACCCCGACGTCGTATCCTATTTCAGTGAATCGGCAATACCGGACTTTGCCCTTCATTCGAAATTCGGCGCAGACCAGTTCCATTTCAGCCCCCTCGCGAATCGCCTCATCGAGTTGAAGGCATGCCCCCGATGACGAGATATCTTCCAGGTTTGCGATCAACTCCGATGGCGGGCGTCCGGCATCGTGTACTACGATCTTCACAAAGTCGGCACACATATACCTTGGCTCGAACCGTTTCTCGTTCATAGCAACCCTCCATCTTTCCCAGACTCGGGGTAGATCGGCAGATCGGCTATAGAACTTTAGTGGCCCGCGACCCTCCCGGGTCACCCTCCATCGTGCCTGCGGTTATCATAGGAGCCATGAGGCCCTTCTGGTGTGCCCTGTTGGCCGCCTTGTTAGTTACCACGGCCCTGGCCGCGCAGACTTTTTCCGGCGCCCAAGCTGTGGATGACGCCATCAACGAAGCCATTGCCGCCGGCCGTCTTCCCGGCGCCGTCCTGCTGGTGGGCCATGACGGCCAGGCGATCTACCGAAAGGCCTATGGCTACCGCGCTCTGGTTCCGAAACAGGAGCCGATGACCCTCGATACCATCTTCGACTGCGCCTCGCTGACCAAGCTCCTCGCCACCACGTCTTCCCTGATGAAGCTCTTCGAGCAGGGCAAGTTCCGGCTCAACGACCGCATTACCGCCTATATTCCCGAATTCCAGGGCGGCCAGAGCGACATCACCATCCGCCACCTGTTCACGCACTTTTCCGGGCTCAAACCCGATGTGCCGCTCAAGCCCGAGTGGACCGGCAACCAAACCGGTCTGCGCCTGGCCTACGCGGAGAGGCCGGCCGGTCCCCCCGGCGTGAGCTTCGTATATAGCGACATCAATTTCATCCTGCTGGGCGAACTGGTGCATCGACTGTCCGGCCAGCCGCTGAACGAGTACGCGCGGCAGAACGTCTTCCTTCCGCTGGGCATGAAGGAGACGATGTTTCTGCCGCCGCCGTCGCTGATTCCGCGCATCGCGCCCACCGAGCGCCCCACCA
>DATMNI010000361.1:0-11869 GCA_035570275.1 Candidatus Acidiferrales bacterium
GCGCCGTCCGCGACGGATTGCATTTGCTGTTCGATAGGCTGTGACGCCGCCGCTTCCGTGCCTAAAAGGCGACAGACCCAGGTGGGTTCCGTGAGCGGCGTGTCACGGGAATGACCGGACGCCGAACCTTCGGCCGGGCACGCTGAACTTGAGCAACGGCGCGCCAGACGCCCGGCTCGTCCCCGGACCACGCTTCGCGGTGTCTACGTTACGCCCCACAGGCGAGGACCATCCGGTTCAGCGGCTTGGCGTGAAATCACGTCTTTTTCTTGGGCGCCCGGCTCAAGTGTCCAAGGCCGCCCATTCTGCGCCGGCGGGCGGCTCGGCGCAACTCGAAAGCCCAGCCCATAACGCAGCCTCCGCAGCGCCAGCCAAACAGTGCCTCCGCTCCCTACGCCTCTTCGCGTTTCCGCGTGGGAAAGCGCCCGCCCGCGCGTAGCCGCCATGTGGCGGAAATGCATCGCCGGAAAAGGCTGTTGGGGAACGGGAACCGCGGCCCTGCGGTTCTTATTCCTCAGGCAGGTTGCGCCGACCGGAAAGCACGAGCAAATTGGCGGCCATGGCCGTGTAACTGCGGGCTTCGGGATCGCTCCGCAACTCCTCCACGGTGAATCGCATTTTCCGGCCCCAGTTCGGGTATTGCCAGGTGCTGCCGGGCAAATTCTGCTGGTGCAGTTCCTTAGTGAGGTCTTCGTGGTTGATCGCCAGAAGTTGGGACGGGGTCTCGGCCAGGAAGCCGATGGCGGCGTTATGCAAGTCGCCGGTGAGTTCAGCGTAATCGAGCGCCCGGCGGGGCAGTTCGGGCTTTAGAAATCCCTGCTCGAACAGCACGTCCAGCATCCTCTGCTTCTCTTGCGCACGGTTTTGAATTTGCGCCGCGTAGGCAGCCTGGTCGATCAGGCCGGCGTTACGCCGGGCCTCGATATCGGCGCCCACCCAAAAGCCGGCGAGCGTCGGCAGGTCGTGGGTGGTGGAGGAAACCAGCGCGTGCGGCGGGTACTCGTCGCTGCGGCGGAACTCGCCAGTGGTCTTCTTTTCGAAGTAGAACAGGCGGTAGCTGAAAATGCCGAGGCCGGCCAGCGTCTCGCGCACCGATGGCTCCACGGTGCCGAGGTCTTCGCCGACAATCAGCACGCGGTTGCGTACGCTCTCCAGCGCCAGAATGCGGACCAGGTCTTCGTTGTTTTCGCGCACGTAGGCGCCGTGCGCGGCGTCGGAGCCGTCGGGGATCCAGAACAGGCGGAACATGCGCATCACGTGGTCGATGCGCAGCGCCCCGCCGTGGCGGCAGTTCTTGCGGATAGATTCGGCGAACAGCCGGTAACCATCTTCACGATGCCGCATCGCATTGGGCGGCGGAAAAGCCCAATCCTGGCCACTGGGCGAAAAGTCGTCGGGCGGCGATCCCACCCGGCAACCCGCCACGAAGAACGGCCGGTGTGCCCAGAGGTCGGAGCCGTAGCGGTCGGTGGCCAGAGCCAGGTCGTGATAGAGGCCGATGGACAGAAGCCGGCCGCGCGCCCACTGCTGAGCGCGGCTCAACTGCAGGTCGATCTGCCACTGCAGATACTGGTAGAACATGACGCGCCGCCAATGTTTTTGGCGAAAGGCGCGGGTTTCCGCCGAGGCCGGGTTGTGGAATGGCTCCGGCCATTGCGTCCACATCCAGATGCTGGCGTCGCGGGTGTGCATCCATTCGTCGAGCGCGCAGTAGGTGGCGAAGTCTTCCAGCAACGCGCCTTCGCGGCCGCAAAACGCGCGAAACTCGCGGGCGCGGGGCGTATCCTGGCGCCACTCGCGCAGAAATTGGATGAACAGCATTTTCAGGAAACGCAGCTTGAGCGCGCTGACCCGTTCATATTCCACGAATGGGGTGGCGCGCAGGGCCTCGATTTCCGCCACGGCTTCGGGCGATCGCCGCATTTCCAGCGCCCGCGGGCACCGCGCGAAATCCTCCATGCCTTCGACATCCAGGTAAAGGAAGTTCTGATAAAAGATGCTATTCGGCAGGTACGGGCTGGTGTTGAAGGGCCGCCGGTTTTGGATGGCATGCAGCGGATTGAGGGCCACGAAACTGGCGCCCACGTCGTCGGCAACCCAATCCACCACGTCCAACAGATCGCGGAAGTCTCCGCAGCCCCAGTTGCGTCCGGAGCGAACCCCATAGAGGCTTACGGCGATGCCTGCCGCGCGGGCGCCACGGCCTAACTGCGGTGGAGTCCAAGCCCGGGCGGGCGTCGCGATATAACGAGTGGTGGCGGTGGACGTGCCCACGCTGACCGAGATCTCGTGATAACCCAGCGGAAGCTGAATCGGCAGCCGGACCTGTTTCGAAACCCATGTGCGCCCGCCCATTTGGATGGAGGCGGTGGTCGGCAATCCCGACAGATTCAGGTCGAACTCCGAGGTCTGGCCGTCCTCCTGCCGGACGGTGAAATGCGCGCGGTACCCGAGTCCGTCGGCTGGAACGTTCAGCAAAAGTTCCGCCTGCGCCGATTCTTCGGCCACGATGGCCGGCGGCAAAAGCCTCTCCCAATTCAGGCGCTCGATCGCCGCCAGCGATTGCTCCAGGTCCTCAACCGTATCCACGGCCACCCCCAGCGCCCGCAGAATGGCCTGCTTGGCCGGGAGGGTAGTGACATGTTGGCGCCCCCAGATATCATGGTAGGCGGCGCCGATTCCAAACAAGGTTGCGGCGCGGTCAAGTAGCTGCTCAAAACAGTGGACTGGCATGAGGAACGCGTAACCCTTATTCTACAGGACCGGCGCCCATCCTACAGAGCCGCGCCGCCCATGCGAAGATAGAGGTATGGACAAGCCCTTTGCCGCCGCCGGTCCCCCGGAACTGTTCACGCGCGTTGACGACTACGCCGTGGACAACGCCGCCGCTGCCGCTTCCGAAGGGATCCTCATGACCACGCTCGACACCGCGGTGAACTGGGCGCGCAAAAACTCCATCTGGCCGATGAGCTTCGGGCTGGCCTGCTGCGCCATCGAAATGATGTCGATGTCGGCCTCGCGTTTCGATATCGCACGGTTCGGCGCCGAAGTATTTCGCGGATCGCCGCGCCAATCGGACCTGATGATCATCGCCGGCCGCGTCTCCAATAAAATGGCCCCGGTGATCCGCCACCTCTATCAGCAGATGCCGGAACCGAAGTGGGCCATCTCCATGGGGGCCTGCGCCACCTCCACCGGCGTATTCAACAACTACGCGCTGATTCCGGTGAACCAGGTGATCCCGATCGACGTTTTCGTGCCCGGCTGCCCGCCGCGGCCGGAGCAACTCATCTACGCGCTGATGATGCTGCAGGAGAAGATCCAGGACCAGAGCGGCACGGTCAGGCAGGTATTGAATCTGGCCTGACGGATTGGGCGCCCCCCGGCAGATGGGACGTGAAGACGGGCCGCGCGCCCAACTGGAGTCTCTCGACCGGCTTGAGGTTGAACTGTGTGTTTACCGAGGGGTTGCCGAGGTAGACCATGTCCAGAGCTGCCTGTTGCGACGGCCATCGTCCCAACTCTTATCGGCCACTGCAAGGCGGCGATATCGATTGAACCTCCGCGAGCACGATGAGCCCAATCTTCATCCGTGTCCTGCTCGACTGCCCGGCTCCCGCGGAGGCTCGCCGCTAATGAGCCAAATGGATGTCTTCCTCCTGCAAGACCGGCGTCCCGGAGATGCTGTGCCCGAGTAGGCGAGGCGAAAGACTCTCAACAAAGCCAGTGTCTCGATGCGCCATCGCCGTTTCTGTTGACAGCCATACGAGAAACCCGTATAGTAATAGAGATGAAGGCTGCCGTATTCGCAACCTCGCAGTATGAGCGAGAAGGGAAGCGGTTGCTTACGAAACTGGAAATCGACGCGATGGAAGCTTCGATTGCGGCCGATCCCGAAGCGCACCCTGTGGTTCCCGGCACGGGTGGCGTCCGCAAGGCGCGCTGGAGCCGCCAGGGAAAAGGAAAGCGAGGCGGGGTTCGAGTCGTCTACTACTACTGGGTCTTGGATAACGAGGTGTACATGCTTTTGTGTACGCGAAGAACAAGCAAGCGGACATGGATGCGGCTGGCCGCAAAGCTGCGAAGAGATCCGTGGAGGATCTGAAGCATGGCAAGGAAAAAGGGCGCGCCTAAAGCCGGCAGCAAATCGACGTTGAATCGCGTCTCGCGCGGTGTGATCGCCGGCTTGAAACAGGCCGTTGCTCACACCCGCGGCAAAATCACTCTGCCGGTTCGCTACTACGATGTTCCCGGCCGGGTGGACGTGAAGGCGATCCGCACGAAGTCCGGGTTGTCGCAAATGGAATTCGCCGGTCGATACGGCCTCAGTGTTCGAACCCTGCAGGACTGGGAACTGGGGAGGACCCAGCCGCCGAGCGCCGTTCGCGCGTACCTCATAGTGATCGATCGGTTTCCGGACACGGTGGATAAAGCTCTCCGCGGCGCCGCTTGAGCCGCATCGGATTTTCATTTACGTGACGCCTGACTGCCTCTCCCCTTGAGGCATGCGGCTCCAGACAACCCAGATTCCGTCACCTATTCTGAGTTCTGAGACTCAGTTACCCTCATCCAGACAGGCCATGCATGGGTTCACGCCGCCGACACCCGTGGTTCCGTAAGGTGGTTCCGTAGCGCGCGTTCGTTTCAAGAATTCAATGCAGTGGCTCGACCAATTGCGCGAAGAGCTGTGCCTTGGCTTCCGGCGTGAATGAAAAAAAGCACGGCTATTCCGAGCTTAGCAACTCTTCGACCATCTCATCGTAGTTGTGACAAACGATTGTCTATCCGGCGTCCGCTTGGGCCATCCCTCGCCGGACCGAGGAAGCCAAGTCCGGCGCCACGGTCTCTTGCGAGAGAACTCCAGAAAGCGGTGCGCACGCTGAGTTCATCATCCGGGAGCCGATCGATCAGGTCATGGAGTGAGTCACGAGTTGCCGGCATTTCTGCCTTCCCTGCCAATAGTGTACGGGCCCGGATCGCCGGGGACAACCCCTGTGCGATTTAGGACGCTCCGGGCCGGCGATGTCAGGCCTCTAACATTGGCCGGGTCATTGCTGGATACAGGGTGGGGGCACTTCTGTTATGCTCTTCTGCGAAAGCATGTCTGAAAAGGGCCAGCCGAAGCGGCACGGAATCCCGAGAGTCGGGTTTTGTGAAGAAAAAAAACGACTCCTGGATCAGTTCTTGAAGTCCATTCAAGAGCTCACGGCCCTACAGAACCAGCAGGCGCAGGCCGTCATTGAGGGAGATACGGATTTTTCCCGTTTCGATTTGTTGCTCCACTTCGCCCATGTAAAAAAGGACACGGCGAAATATGCATGGATCGCGCACGTTGAATCCCACCATTGCGAGGAGGGCTAAAAAAGTGGCACTCAACAGAGTCGAAAGGGAACGAATTACCGACAGCCAGCTAAAACTGCAAGCGGTTTCGAGTTCACTGAATCGTGTCGATCCCACGAAAGTTCCGGACCTTAAAAGCGTTAAGGATTGCTTGGAAGACGCCGACAGAATCCTGGGGAACGCGCTCCGGTCGCCGGATTCGGACAAGCCCGAATAGCCACCCATTGCCAGCCTCAGTCGCCACTCGCGTGTTGCATAGCATCAACGCCCGGTGTGGTGGCCGGTTGTCTGTCAGGTTGTCTGGCTCCAATCCGCGGGTGGGCCGACCGCGGTCGATCCCGCTTTTCGGGCGGACGCCGCGGATGCGTATCGATTAATCCTCTATTCATCTCCCGCGGTTTATACTGAACTCTCTCGATGCCGCGAAATCTTGCGATTGTGGGGCTCAGCCTGGCCCTGTGCCGGAGCGCATTCGCCCAACCTCCGTCCCCGCCGCCGAACGCCCCGAATGCCCCGCTGCGTCTCACGCTGGAAGAGGCTATGCAGCGGGCGCGCGCCAACAGCCCGCAAATTCTTTCGGCCAGCATTAACGCGCTGCTGGCGCGGGAAGATACGGTCCAGGCCAAGGCGGCTCTGTTGCCCACCGTCAGCACCCTCAACCAGTACATCTACACGCAGCAGCACGACGGCGCCCTGGTTTTTGTTTCCAATGACGGCACCCATGTGTACAACAACCAGGTCCAGGTGCATGGCGATCTTTACGCGCCGCAGAAGCTGGCGGACTGGCGCAGGAGCCAGGTGGCGGAAGCCGTGGCCAAGGCCAAGACCGAGATTGCGCAGCGCGGCCTGGTGGCCACGGTGGTCTCGAACTACTACGCGATGGTTTCGGGCGAGCGCAAGCTGGCCAACGCCCAGCTAAGCCAGAAGGAGGCGGCGCAGTTCCTGGACATTACGCAAAAGCAGGAGCGCGGCGGCGAAGTGGCCCACTCGGATGTGGTGAAGGCCGAGATCCAGTTCGTGCAGCGGCAGCGCGATAGCCAGGAGGCGCAACTGGCGCTGGATAAGGCCCGTATCGGTTTCGCCGTGGTGCTATTCCCGGATTACCGGCAGGATTTCACGGTGGTTGACGACCTGGATACCGCCCGGCCGCTGCCGCCGTATCCCGAAATCCAGACCATGGCGGGCAACAACAGCCCCGATATCCGCGCGGCGCAGGCCACCGTGGAAGGGCAGCGGCTGGAAGTCAAATCGGCTCGCGCGGCCATGCTGCCGTCGCTTTCCTTCGACTACTTTTACGGCATGAATTCCACCGAACTGGCCCTGCATACCCGCGACGGTCAGTTGAACCTGGGCTCGGCGGCGCAGGCGCAGTTGAACATTCCGATCTGGAACTGGGGTGGATTGCGCAGCAAGGTGAAGCAAGAGGAACTGCGCCTGCAACAGGCCCGGAACGATCTCACGCTCACGCAGCGGCAGCTTCTGGCCAATCTGGATGCCTTTTATCGCGAGGCCGACGCCGCCAATTCGCAGGTGGCCTCGCTGCGCCACTCGCTGGATCTGGCGGCGGACAGCCTGAAGCTGACGCTGCTGCGCTACACCGCCGGCGAGGTGACGGTGCTGGAAGTAGTGGACGCGCAGACCACCCTGGTGCAGGCGCGCAACGCCTTTGACGATGGCATGGTGCGCTACCGCTTCGCCATTGCCAATCTGCAGACATTAACGGGGGCTTTTAGCCCATGAAGAAAACCAGACCCAGCCTTACAGCTTACCGCTTGCTTACGCGCGCGGCTCCGATGCTTATGCGCGCGGCTCCGATTGCCGCTCTGCTGCTACTCACTTTCGCATGCAAGGAGAAAGAGGAGAAGGAAGTGGAGGCGCCCGCACCCGTCCAGGTGACCGCGGTCACGCAGGACACGGTACGCCGCATTGTGGCGGGCGATGGCGTGCTGTTCCCGCAGGACCAGGCTGCGGTGACGCCCAAAATCCAGGCGCCGGTGCAGAAGTTCTACGTCAACCGCGGCGACCACGTGAAGGCCGGCCAACTCCTGGCCATGCTGGAAAACCGTGACCTCACAGCTCAAGCCGCCGAGAGCAAGGGCGCCGTGGACCAGGCCGAATCCAACCTGCGCACCACCCAGGGCGCCTCCGTACCCGAAGCCGTGGTGAAGGCGCAGACGGATGTGGATGCCGACCGCCAGGCCGCCGAGGCCGCCAAGAAGGTGATGGACAGCCGCGCGAACTTGTTCGAGCAGGGCGCACTGGCGCAGCGCCAGGTGGACGAGGCGCGCGTCGCCTACGTCCAGGCCAACAGCCAGCTCCTGTCGGCGCAGGAACATTTGCGCGCACTGCAATCGGTGGCCAAGGAAGAACAGATCAAGACCGCCACCGCGCAGGTGGATTCGGCCAAGTCGCACATGCAGTCCCAGGAGGCGCAGGTGATCTACTCGCGGATCATCAGCCCGATCTCCGGCGTGATTGCCGACCGGCCGCTGTATGCCGGCGAACTGGCCGTTCCCGGCACGCCGCTGGCGACCGTGATCGACATTTCCAACGTGGTGGCGCGCGTCAATATTCCGCAGAACCAGGCCAACCAGGTCAAACTCGGCCAGACCGCCACGCTGACCCAGACCGATAGCACGGAGGAACTGACGGGCAAGGTAACGGTGGTCAGCCCGGCCTCCGACGCGAACAGCACCACCGTTCAGGTATGGATCAAGATCCCGAATCCGGGCGAGAGATTGAAGCCGGGCTCCAGTGTCCACGCCAAGATCGTTACCGAGTTGTTTAAGGCCGCGACCGTGGTGCCCATCACCGCGATTCTCCCCGGCGAAGAAGGTGGCACCGCGGCCCTGGTGATTGTCAATTCGGTGGCTCACAAGCGGCAACTGCAACTGGGCGTGCGCGAGGGCGACAAGGTGCAGGTGCTGAACGGCGTGCGGCCCGGCGAAGAAGTGGTGACCGTGGGCGGCATGGGCGTGGATGACAAGGGCAAGGTGAAGGTGATCGACACCAGCGTGAAAGAAGCGGACGACGAGGATGAGAACGCCGACGAGGCGCCAGCCGGTAAGAGTGGCGGCAAGGACCAAAAGAAGGACCAGAAGAAAGACGAGGCGAAACCGAAAGCGAAATGAGCGATCTTTCGACAGCTCCGCCCGTTACACCGCCGCCGGGCACACCGCCACCGCTCACACCGCCGCCTGTCACCGGCGAGGCGGACGCGCCGCACTGGACAGCCCGCCACGGCAAGCCGATTATCTTCGTCATCCTGACGATGGTGGCGGTGGGCGCTTATCTGGCGCTCACCATTCCGGTGGCTGTCTTTCCGGATACCAATTTTCCACGCATTATCGTTGGCGCCGATAACGGCGTGTTCCCCATCGACCAGATGCTGGTCACCACCACCAAGCCCCTGGAGGAGGCTCTGAACACGGTGCAAGGCCTGGATCATTTGTGGTCCGTCACCAGCCGCGGCACGGCGGAAATCGACCTGTTCTTCAACTGGAACGTCGATATGTACCGGACGCTGGAACTGGTCAACGCGCAGATCGCGCGGGTCCAGGCTACGCTGCCCGCGGGAGCGAAGATCACTGCCAACCGCTTGACCTTTGCCGCTTTTCCGATCATGGGGTTCAGCTTGTACTCGGACAAGATTCCGCAAACCACCCTGTGGGAGATGGCGACTTACGAACTGAAGCCGCGCCTGAACCGGCAGACCGGTGTCTCCACCGTGGTGGTGCAAGGCGGCCAGGTTCCGGAATTCCAGGTGCAGCCCGATCCGGCCAAAATGGTGCAAGCCGGCGTGACCGTTCCCAACATTCTGGACGCCATCACGCGCAGCAACATGATCGATTCGCCGGGCCTGATCGAGGCCAACCACCAACTGATCCTCAGCCTGGTGAGCGGGCAGACCCGGACTCCGGAGGAGATCTCCAATATCGTCATCAAGACTACGCCGGCCGGCGCGCCGGTGCGCATCGGCGACATCGGCACGGTGGGCCCGTCAGTGATGCCGGTCTACACGCGGGTGACGGCCAACGGAAAACCTTCGATCCTGTTCAACGTATACAGGCAGCCGGACAGTAACACGGTCGTCGTGGCCCAGGCGGTGCGTGACGAAGCCGACCGCATCCGAAAAGAGCTGCCTTCCGGCGTGGAACTGAAACCTTTCTACGATCAATCGGAACTGGTAACCGAGTCGATCCAGAGCGTCCGCGACGCCATCGTGCTGGGCCTGGTGTTGGCGTGCTTGATCATGGTGGTGTTCCTGCGCGATTGGGGAACTTCGCTGGTAGCTGGGCTGGTGATTCCGGCGACCATCGGGATCACCTTCATCATGCTGCGCGCCCTGAACCAGAGCTTCAACCTGATGACCCTGGGTGGCCTGGCGGCGGCCGTGGGGCTGGTGATCGACGATGCCATTGTGGTGGTGGAGAACATCGTGATGCATCGGGACTCCGGCCAGTCGCGCGCCGAGGCCATCCGCAGCGCTATCCGTGAAATCCGCGTGCCCCTGGTGGGTTCCACCATTACGCCCATCGTGGTGTTGCTGCCTCTGATCTCCATGGTTGGGGTCTACGGCGTTTTTTTCCGGGCGCTGGCGGTCACGGTGGGGATTGCGCTGCTCACCTCGCTGGCTCTGGCCCTCACGTGGACCCCGACCCTGAGCCACTTCCTGTTACGTTCCAAGCGTGCAGGAGCCGCAAACCACGAAGAGCCTAACGGCCCCGTGATGCGGTTCCTGGTCGGGATCTACGAGCGCGTAATCCGCGTCACGCTGGAACATAAACTGGTGTTGGCGGTTTTTTGTCTGCTACTGGTCGGCGGGTCTTATCTCTGCTATACCCACACGGGCAGCGACGTTCTGCCGGAAATGGACGAAGGCGGCTTCATTTGCGACTACATCATGCCGGCCGGTTCGTCGCTGGAGGAGACCGACCGCGTGATCACGCATGTGGACAAGATCCTGCACGGCATCCCGGAAGTGGAAAACACCTCGCGCCGCACCGGAATGCAGCTTGGACTCGCTACGGTAACCGAAGCGAATACCGGCGACCTGACGATCAAGCTGAAGCACGGCCGCAAGCGCGGTGGGCCCGAAGTGATCGCCGACGCCCGAGCCAGGATCCACAAGGCCGAACCAGTTCTAGACACCGAGTTTCCGCAGTTTCTCCAGGACAACATTAACGACCTCACCAGCAACCCCGAACCCGTCGTGATCAAGCTCTTTTCGCAGGACCCGGAACTGCTCGCCCGGTGGGCGCCGCTGGTGGGCAGCACCATCAAGGGGATTCCCGGCGTGGTGGACGTGCTCAACGGCATCGAGAACACCATCAGCGGGCCGGCCCGCGTGTTCACCGTGGACCAGGTGACCACGGCGCGCTCCGGATTCACGCCGCAGGAAGTGGAACTGGATGCCAGCGCCATCCTGCAAGGCGAACCGGCCTCTGCGCCTGTGGTGGTGAACGACCGGGCCTACACCATCCGCGTGCGCTTCCCGGACCAGACGCGCGTCTCACTGGATTCCATCCGCGACACCATGCTGGTCAGCGGGACCGGCAAGACGGCGACCATCGGCTCGTTGGCGAATATCGTGGAAATTCCGGGGCAGACCGAAATCCGGCGCGAGAATCTGCAGCGCGCCATCAACGTGACCGCGCGCTTTGAAGGCTTGAACCTGGGCGACGGCATGAAAAAGATCCAGGCGGCCATTGACGATCTGAAGATACCTCCGAGCATTCGCGTCCAATACGGCGGCCAGTACGAAGAGCAGCAAAAATCGTTCAAAGACCTGGCATTCGTGCTGGTGCTGGCTGTGGTGCTGGTGTTCATGGTGCTGCTGTTCGAATTCGGCAACTTCGCCGCGCCCCTGGCCATTGTTTCGTCCGCGCTGCTTTCCACCTGCGGGGTGCTCCTGGCACTGCTGATCACCAAGACCACATTCAACCTTTCTTCGTTCATGGGGCTGATCATGGTGATCGGCATTGTGGCCAAGAACGGCATCCTGCTGCTGGATGCCGACCAGAAGTTCCGGGCTGAAGGCATGCCCGCCCGGGAGGCCATGATCCGCGCGGGCGAACGCCGGTTGCGGCCCATCATGATGACCGCGCTGGCCACCGTGGCCGGCATGATTCCACTGGCGCTGGCATTTGGCGCCGGCTCGCAAATGCTGCAACCCCTGGCCATCGCGGTGATCGGCGGCATTGTCGCCTCGATGGTTCTATCGCTGGTGGTGACTCCGGCCGTTCACTACTACATTGCAGGCCGGGATTAAGATGAACCGCTTGCTTACGCGCGCGCTCGGTACAACGTGCGCACTAGATTGAAAGGAGTAACAACGATGAAGAAGATTCTGGCAGTAGCTCTGGTGGTCGCCGCGGCTTTCGCCGCGAGCGGCTACAAGGTGATCACGAAGTTCAAGATTGGCGGCACCGGCGGTTGGGACTACGTCGCCGTGGATTCCGCCAACCGGCGGATTTATGCATCGCACGGCACGGCGGTGGAGGTGCTGGATGCGGATTCCGGCGCGGTG
>DATMNI010000362.1:0-5974 GCA_035570275.1 Candidatus Acidiferrales bacterium
GCTGACAAACTGGCTACGAAAGAAATCATGCAGCGTCTCCTTCTTCCGCTCCCGGCCAAACCACAGTGGTTCGCCGGTTTCCAGATTGCACACCACGGTCAGAAACTTGCCTTTCTTGCCCCGGTACAATTCATCCACGCCATTTGGCGCAACGGCGGTTTCCGTCGCTTGGCTTCCCAACGTTCCAGGTACCGCAGATCGATCGCTCGTACGGTGCTCTCCGCCAGCACCATGCGTCGCGCCTCTTGCCGCGCCGACGCACTCTCGCACGCCTAGCCGACGGCCTCCTCGAAACGCTGGCTGAAGGGAGCCTTGGAAGGCAACGCTCCACCTTCGCGATCTTCACGCCGCATGCCGGGCATTTCACCCGATCCACCTCGATGTGTACGGCCGTCCGGAACACGCTCCACAGCAGATCCCGTACTACCCGCTCACGGCTGTCGTAGACGTGCGTGGACTTGCGGCCGCCGCCGCAGCATTCTAGCTTCCGGTTGCCGCGCTTCCGTCGGACCCACGATCAAGCGTCTTGTTCTTCTCGTCGATGTCCTGCCGCTCCGAGCCGTACCCTCCACGCGGCTCAGCCGAAGCAAACTTCAGCGGGTTAGTGTTCTCCACGCCGCTCCAAGCCGATAGATCGTTTTGAGGGCTGCTCAGGGCTTAAGCCACGTTCGGAATGGGTAGCGGCCTTGGTCCGAACTCTGTGGAACGCTTGATCGATGGCAAAGAGGCTTTTAGCATCGAGAACACTATGGATCGCCATTTCGAAGTAATGCCGGCATCAACACCAGCATTGTTGGAGCAAATTTACGCACTTTAGATACCAGGTCTATTGCATTGAGCACCCGTTGGAGGATCCGGCGAGCCATCCAGTTGGACGTGAAACCGACTGTTATGACTCCCTCTCACTGCATGAAGCTTTAGTGAACCGTCCGTGTCACGAACTGGTTGGCTTCCGTCAGCTTTGCGGCGAGGCGCCGCAAGCGGCGCCGCTGGTGAAAAGCCTTGATTCGTTGCCCTTTCTTGCAGGCACCGAGACCCTCACTCAGGGGTGCAAGGGCACCGGCGAATCCTTCATGCGGGAAAATCGCCTGCAACGGCTTCGCGAATTGGCGGCCACCGTTCCCGGCAAGGAGGCCGTGCTCAAGCAGGTTACCGCCGAATTAGAATCCCGCGAAAAGGGCCTGCTCAAGGCCGACACGGTTCCCCGGGCGCAGGCGCTGCTGCAGGATGTGATCCGCAGCATGGGCGCAGCCAATGGAATCGACGCGCGGGACATGGAAGACTGGCGCTTAAATCCCATGGCCAACGATCACGGCGAAGTCTCCGCGACCATAGGTTTCTCGTGCGGGGTCGAGCAGTTGGTGAACCTCCTGACGGCCCTGGCCAACGAGCCCGAACTGCTAGCCACCAATTCGATTCAGATCATCGGCAGCAACGACAAGAAGAAAAACATCCAGGTGCGGCTGAGCCCGGAGCGAAGAGGAGTGAGCGCGTGTTGAATCGGAGAATCGTATTCCTCAATTTCCTCAATGTAGTCTTGGCAGCGATGGTGATCTTCGCAGGCTTCCAGTTGCGGAATGAGTGGCAGGCGGCCAAAAAGCGCGAAGCCGCCACACTGCGTGCAGCACCCGTGGAGCCGACCGTCGTGCCGCAGTCCCTCCCGCTGCTGGCTGCAGAAGCAATGCCTGTAGCCGGATACAACGCCATCGCTCAAAGAGATCTGTTCGATCCTTCGCGGAATCCTAACCTTGTGCTTGAGGCGCCGCCCACACCACCCCCAACCCCTATGCCGGCGCTGCCGCGCTACTACGGCCAGATGAACCTGGATGGCGTCACCGTCATCCTGAGTGAGGCCGCGAATACTCCTCAAACGTCAGTAAGACCTGGTGAAACGATCGGCCAATTCAAGCTGGTAGACATCTCTATTCAGGAGATCGTTTTCGAATGGAACGGCGGGCTGGTTCGCAAACGCCTGGACGAATTGGCGAATCGGTATTCCAATTGACTTTGTTGCGATGGACCAGCAAGTCGACGCGTCCATGGCGGAGGAGTTGACTGGTTTAGGGCACCCCATCCCGTGGGTGACAATAGCACGCTGCCTGGACGAAGTGCGGTTATTCTTTGCAGGCCAACCGCAAGACCAAGGAAGGCCCACAACAGGCCACCGGGACGCTCAAATTCCAGTACATCAACCGGCAGGTTAAAGCACTGTAAGGAGTGGGCGATTCTGTGATTTCGGTGGACGCCAAGAAGACGGAGTTGGTAGGACCCTTCAAAATGCGGGTCGCACGTGGCGCCGAAGGCAAGGCTCTTCGCTATGGGACTTACGACACAGGCCGGAAAATCGGGCGGTAAAGAATGTAACCAACCAACAACCGGGGTGAGCGAGCTTTGCGAAGGCGGTGATCGTGGGCATGCTTTCTCATGGTTCCAAGAATGAGCGTGGTGCGGAGGACTTCGCAGGGTTTCACCAGTGATATTGCAGCCAGGAACAAAGACTGCTCCATCATCGGCGCCTTGTGCTGAATGAAGGTCAAAGCGCCGCAGTTGTTAGCCGCGCCCCCCCGGCCACATGGCTGTCATAGACGGCGTTGGAGGATGACCTGTGGCGTCCCACCGGGGTAGTTCTGATGAGCAAGCCACGTCGTGCCATGATCCGAAGAAATTTCGAACGACGGGTTGGCCCAGGTCCCCAACGAGCCAAGCCCCTCATCCGGCTATACACCAACTTGCCGTTAAACGCGATGCCGCCATCGACAAACCAACTTCCTCCATCGGACCAGCATCCAGTGCCGGACTTCGTCCCGTTGGTGCAGGTGTTCGCGCCGCTGGCTGGCACGCCAAAATTGCTCATCGCATTTACTGCACTCATCGTTAGCAGAGATGCAGTGGCGGCGTCTGGTGTATCGTTTGCCGGGGTTACTTTAAAGACGGACCCTTTCCCCGGCGTGCTATAAGCCCCATGTGCAGTTGCCAGTCCGCTGGCATCGTTGCCGGCCATAAATGTTGCCATCATCCGCCCACATGGTTGGAAATTATTTGCCCATGTCGGCCGCGATACCCCTATTCGGCATTCCCCGAACGCCGTTGTACTGATCGTTGTAGCGCGTTACCGGCGACAGTATCGCTGTGAATGGCGTTGAAGTCATGGCCGGCAGAGTTCCCGAGGCCGCCTCCGCGCTGGTGACGATAACTCCCCCAGGTTCGTGATATAACCTGGCAGAGGTAGGCATTGGAAGCGGCATTCGTGGGAAGTCCAGGGATCACCATGGCGTGCGGAGTGACCCCAATACCGGGACCGGCCGAAGCGGTACGGACCTCGGTTGTCTGGTAGGTGTACGGTCCGCCAGAGACGGTGCCGCACCGGACCTGCGAGGAAGACGCGGTATCGGTAGTCCAGGTACATTTGGCGGATGACGGCGAGTTGGCTGTGCAGGTTGGTCCGGTCAGAATAACGGGAGCGGCTTTCGCCCCAAAAGCCGCAGGGCAAGATAGAACAGAGCCGGCATATACAGCCAGGGTCGATAGCAACAGGTATCTCATCATTGGGCCAATCTTCCCAAAACACGCGCCGTTACCTGCGGCCGGCTGGCCGGGGCCGGCCCGTTGGACTCGTCGCTCCTTAGCTTCCAAGTTTACCAGGATTGCAAACTGGTCACCGGCAAGTGAACCCGGCTGGTTTCAGGCCGGTACACAGATTCTTCAACCATATTAGGACTCCCCTTCTTCGGGGCACCTGGCGCGCCCGGCGTGACTCGGCAGGGAGCCGGCCCCGCCCAGCCAATGGCGAATCCCGGCTGCTCGCGGCCGGGATGATACACTATATTTTCTCAGGGCATCCCAACGGCAATCTGGCCGCGTTGCTGCGGCGGAGAAGGGGAGTTAAGCCATCGTACAGGCATCGGAAGGACTCTTCGGACCAAGCGGATTTGCCGCCCGGTGGCCGCGATGACCGGGGAACCCCCCACGCGTCCCGGCCCTGCCGCCGGCGGGCCTCGGGATCGCAGATACGTGTATTGGACAGCTACCGTGCTTCTCTATATGCTGCTGGCCCTCGGCAGCGTGCTTACCAAGCGCCCCTGGTGTGACGAGGCTTGGTTCGCCAGCCCGGGACTCGACCTGGCCGTGAACGGTCGCATGGGGACCCACGTCCTTGAGCCCACTGGCTCGCATCTGGTCCTCCTGAAGTCCGGTGCGCGGCTGGATCGAATTGACCAACATACTTACTGGGTCATGCCGCTGCACTTTCTGATCCTCGCTGTATGGTTCAAAGTCTTCGGGTTTAGCCTGACGGTTCTCCGGCTTCCCGCGGTGGTGTGGGGCCTGGCGGCGCTGGCCGCCTGGTACGTGATTGTCCGGCGACTGGGCGGTTCCAGAGACCTCGCCGCACTGACTCTGTTTTTCATCGGTATCGACTATGCCTTCGTGAATTCCGCTTCCGACGGACGGATGGACATGTGCGCCTCGCTGGGCTTTCTGGCAATGGCTGTCTATCTGGCGCTGCGGGAAACCCGGTTTCCATGGGCCGTCCTTCTCAGCCATGCCGCGGCTGCCCTGAGCGTGTTTACGCATCCCAACGGCGTGCTGGCGTCTGTGTCGCTGGTTTTCATGTTGCTTTACCTGGACCGCAAACGGTTTTCCTGGACCGTTCTGCCCTTGCCGGGATACCCTATGCGATCGGCGCGCTGGGATGGGCCGCAAAATATTATGCAGGATAGAGCCGGATTCGTGGCTCAATTCGGTGCCAATACCAGCAATCGGGGAAGCGGGTGGAGCGCGCCGATCGAGGCCCTCCGGCCGGAGCTTGCTCGGGCGATATCTGGAAGGTCATTTCCTGCCGGAGGCCGGGTTCAACGGCCGCCTGAAGGTTCTCATTCTTCTCGGCCACATGGCCCATGCCGCAACACACGGGATTCAGTTTCTTGATCAACTCCTTGGTCTTGAGCGGCATGCGTCGGCTGGTACTAGTCGGGCGGATTGGCCAGGTAGTTTTTGAGCAAAGAGCGTCAGCGTACGCCGGCGGGCGCGATCAAGGCACATCCGCTGTAGGCTATCGTCGGCTGCACCTCCGGTCAAGTTGCTAAAGCATAAGTTTGAATCGCCGTGCAAGAACAGAACGAGTGGGCCCGAACGCAGCATTTTACTGTAGAGCTACACCACAAACCGTAACAGTGAGCACGCCGGATGTTAGGTTCACTGCTGCTGTGCCATTTCCAATGTTCCCAGGGTTCGTATTGGTTACAGACAACTGAAGGTACAGCGTGTGGGCACTAAGCTGTGCCGGCTGTTCTCCACTATCCGAACTTATGTTCGGGAGTATTTGCATGAGCTGAACAGGCATAAGGTAATAGGTCGGCTTCGAAAGCGTTCCTACCGAAGCGGCGAGTGCGGTAATTTGTGTGGACGTGGTAGCAAAACCGACCGTCTCCTGAATTTGGACAAGTCGGGGGCTCCACGCATTAGGTACCGTAAGAATCGGCACTATCTGTGAAGATGCTGAATTGGAAAAAGTAGTGTATGGAATAGTTCGGTCGACGCAGTGCTCAAGCAATTGGTATTCGGAACCACCGCCGCCGGTGTATAGCAACGACGACGGTCCCCCGGCAGGGCCTGAGTTGACCGCCAAGGTCATGGGTAGCCACTGGTTGCTGCTGGCACTCCAAATGATCGCCTGTCCATCTGTTGGCGCCGTGGCGGAAACTGGTCGGTTTTGCAAGCCCGTGACCGTCGCATTACCGATCATGCCGCCGATGTCGCCGGCCAACTGGGTGCTGGGAGCGCCGACGCTTGACTGCGGAATCCACTGGTTGGTGCTGGCGTTCCAGGTGAGCGACTGTCCGTCCGCCGGGGCCGTGGCTGAAACTGGTCGGTTTTGCAAACCCATGACCGTCGCCTTGCTGATCGTACCGCCGAGGTCGCCGGCCAACTGAGTGCTGGGAGCGCCGGCGCTTGATTTTGGAATCCACTGGTTGGT
>DATMNI010000363.1:0-14197 GCA_035570275.1 Candidatus Acidiferrales bacterium
CGGCCCGCCGGCTGCCCTGGAAGTCCGGCACCAGCACCTCCACGCCGCAGCCCGGCACGCGTTCGCGGATGGCGCGGATCACCATGGCGAAGAGTTCGGCGCCGCCATCCTCGCGGTCGTCGCGGTTGACGCTGGTAATCACGGCGAACCTCAGCCCCATGGCCGCGACCGCTTCGGCAATGCGCCGCGGCTCATCGTAGTCCACCGGCAGGGGCGCGCCTTTTTGCACGGCGCAGAAGCCGCAGCGGCGGGTGCAGACGTTGCCCAGCATCATGAACGTGGCGGTGCGGTGGTTCCAACATTCGCCCACGTTCGGGCAGGCGGCGCTTTCGCAGACCGTGTGAAGGCGGAGGCGTTCGATGAGTTGCTTGAGGTCGCGATAGTTGTCGCCCGACGGCGCCGGAGCGCGCAGCCACTTGGGCCGTTCGAGGTGGGGAGTGATGGAGACGAGCACCTGATTCTATTGTAACGGTACTTGCATCCGGACCAGACAAGTGATAGCGTGAGCACATCGCACGGCTGGCACGATCCGGCCGTTCAGGGAGTATCCATGAAGATATCAGCTTTTGGAATGACTACGATTGCCGTCCGGGTTGCGGCTGCATCCCTTTGTATTCTGTTGTCCGTGGCGTCGGTGTTCGGCCAGTCCGAACGAGGCACGATCACCGGTATCGTCCACGACAGTTCCGGAGCCGTGGTTCCGAATGCCAAGGTCGCGATTGTCAGCCAGGCCACGAACGTGTCGCTGGCGCTGACGACGAACGACGCGGGCGAGTACACCGCACCCAGCCTGCAGGCCGGCACGTATAGCGTCCGGATGACCAAGGAAGGCTTCAAGACGTCGGAAGTGCGCGGCATCGCCCTCGACGCCGCCCAGACCGTGCGGGCCGATGCGACGCTAGAGGTTGGTTCTTCGACGCAGGCGATTGAGGTGATCGCTTCCGCGGTTCAGCTGCAGACTGAGGATGCCAAATCCAGCACAACCATCCAGAACAAGCTGGTCAACGATCTGCCGCTGGTGGTCGGCGGAACGGTGAGGACGCCGTTCGATCTGGCATCCATGGCGCCCGACGCCAAGAACCTGGGCGGCGACAACGGCTTCATGCTGGGCGGCGGACAGGCGGCTTCTTACGGCACGTCGCTCGACGGTGTTTCCACTAACACCAGCCGCGCCATGTCCAAGAGTTGGGTGGCGTCGAACTCGCCGTCGGTGGAAGCTATTGAGCAGTTCTCGGTGGACACCAACGGTTTTAAGGCCGAATTTGGCCACGCCGGCGGCGGGAACCTGACCTACGTATCCAAGTCCGGCACCAATCAATTCCACGGTTCGGCGTACGAGTTCCTTCGCAACAACGACTTCGACGCCAACAACTTCTTCAACAATCAGGCCGGTATTGCGAATTCGATTTACAAGCAGAACGATTTCGGTGTCACCGTCGGCGGACCGGTCTGGATTCCGAAGGTTTATCACGGCAAGGAAAAGACGTTTTTCTTTTTCTCCTACGAAGGTTTTCGCAACCGCACCGGGGCCAATGGCGCCAGTTTCACGGTTCCGACCCCGGAAATGTACAACGGCGACTTCAGCAAATGGGTCACCTCGGCCGGCGTGCAGATTCCGGTTTACAACCCGCTCAGCCAAACCCAGAATGCGGATGGAACTTACACGCGCGTGGTCTTTCCGGGTAACGTGATCCCGAAGAGCCTGTTCAGCGCCGCTTCAACCAAGGCCCTGGGCGTTTTCCAGGCCGGCGGAGCGCTGACGCCCAACAACGGCGCCGCTCCGGGCACGGTGCAGTACGTGACGAACAATTTTCTGGAGACGTCCGGTACCCAGGTTTACCCGGTCAACAAGGAAAGCATAAAAGGCGACCATATTTTCAGCCCGAAACACCGCATTTCCGGTTACTACGGGCATGACCGGGAGCATCAGACTTTTGGCGCCGATGGTCCACCCACGCTGCCGGGGCTGTACTCCACCTACAACGACCTGGTGCAGGCCACCGACGTGGTTCGGTTCAGTTGGGACTGGACTTTTGGCGCCAACAAACTGAACCATTTCTTCGCCGGCGGAAACAACTGGCGGCAGGATCACAAACCCCCGCAGGAATACATTGGCAACTGGAAAAGCAAGTTCTGCCTCACTAATGTGCCGAACTGCGATGAGAACCTGGTGAACCTGTTCTCGGGCGGCACCGGCGACAACTACAGCACCTGGGGCGGCCAAGCCGACAACGGCTCCGAGAATACGGTCTACGCTTACAACGACGACTTCACCTGGAGCAAAGGCCATCACACCATCAAGCTCGGCGGAATGTTCCAGATCAACCACTACAACGGGTTCGGCCGCCAGTGCGAGGCCGGTTGCTCGGGCTTCAGCTACCAGGAAACAGGCGTTCCCGGCGGCTCCAATCCAAACGCCGGCGGTAACGCTTTCGCCTCGTTCCTGCTGGGTCAGGCCGACAGCGGCCAGATCGATACGGTGCGTTTTATCGGCCAGCAATTCTCTTACTTCAGCGGTTATATCCAGGACGACTGGCGCATCACTCCCAAGCTGGTGTTGAACCTGGGCCTCCGCTATGACATCAACCTGCCGCCCACCGGGCTGAACGACAGTTGGTCCGACTTCGGACCCACCACGCCGAACCCGGCCGCCGGCGGCATTCCGGGCGCAGTCCTGTTCGCGGGCAGCGGCACCGGCCGCGTTGGCAGCCGCACTCTGGCAGACATGTGGACGAAAGGCATTGGTCCGCACATCGGTTTGGCCTACTCAAAAGACGCCAAGACCGTGTTTCGCGCTTCTTATTCGCGGTCATTCGGCTCGCTGGTGTCGGTCAGCGGATCCACTCACAACTCGGGATTCACGCTGACCCAGAGCTTCAGCAACGGCACCTCCGGCGTTCTTCCCACGTACACGCTGGACCAGGGCATGCCTCCGTGGACGGCGCCTCCCTTCATCAACCCGTCGGTTTCGAATGGGGCGGGCGTCGCCTGGTTCCAGGGCAACGAGACCACCAAGCTTCCCGCTTACGACAATTTCACTTTCTCGGTGCAGCGGCAGCTCACCAATTCGATGGTGGCCGAGATTGGCTACAACGGCGTGTTGGGCTCACACCTGCAGACGGAACTGTTGCAGTACAACCAGCTCAACCCGAGTTATTTGACGGCATTCGGCACGGTGGCGCAAAGCGTCACGCTGCTCAACAGCCTGGTTGGATCGCCGGCTGCGAACGCGGCTGGGATTAAGGCGCCCTTCCCCGGCTTCAACGCGCTTTGGGGCTCGCGCGCCACCGTGGCGCAGGCTTTGCGCCCGTTCCCGCAATACACGGTAATCGACACGTATGCAGGCCAGGGCGACCATAGCGGCCATTCCACCTATCATGCGCTGATTACGAAGTTCACCAAGCGCGTGAGTTCCGGTTTGACGTTCCAGACTTCCTATGTCTTCTCGAAGATCCTGACGGACTCCGATACGGCGTGGGGCACCCAATACGCCGCCGACTTTTTCAACCGCGGTCTGGAGAAATCCATCGGCGCGTTCGACGTGACCCACGATTTCAAATTCTCCGGTGTCTACGATCTGCCGTTCGGCAGGGGCCAACGTTGGCTGGCTAGAGGCCCGGCCTCCTGGATCGTCGGGAATTGGCGCCTGGCCAGCATCAACGTATACGATAGCGGCACGCCGGTGGGCATCGGCAGTTCGTTGACGCTTCCAATCTACTCCCTGGGCGCGGGCGGGCGCGTGTCGCCTTACGTTACCTCGTACAGCGGCTGGCAGCCGAGCTATAGCGGCAGCTTCGACCCTGGCAAGGACAATTTCTTCGCACCGTACGGAAGCGGCCCGTTCCCAATCCAGGGCAGCGGCACCGCTCTGAACAGCATCGGAAACTCGACCCGTCTCAATCCCAAGCTGCGGCTGTTCCCGAACCTGAATGA
This sequence comes from Candidatus Acidiferrales bacterium, assembly GCA_035570275.1. GTDB lineage: Bacteria > Acidobacteriota > Terriglobia > Bryobacterales > Bryobacteraceae > DATMNI01. Next base: position 3,934 of record DATMNI010000363.1, read on the forward strand.
GAACCTGTCGCTCACCCGCACCTTCCCGATCCGCGAGGCCGTCCGCCTGGAATTCCGCGCGGAAGCCTTCAATGTTTTCAACCGCGTGCGATTTGGAACGGGCTCCACCACGCTCCAGAGCCAGAGTTTCGGCGTGCTGACGGGCGCCGGCAGCCAGATCAACTCGCCCAGAGCATTGCAGTTCGCCGCGAAGTTATATTTCTGAGCCGCTATAAACCTCCGATATGGCAATCGCGCGTCGCAATCTTTTGCAGGCAATCGGGACGGCGGGGCTGTTAGGCCTCGCCAGCCCGCGGGAACAGAAAGCGCAGGAGCAAGTGGCCCGCGCCACCCGCGCCCTGCCCATTCCGAAAATCAAAGACGTCAGTGTGATTGAATGCCAGCCCGCCGGCGTGCGGCTCACCGTGGTCAAGATCACAACCGACCAGGATGGCCTCTACGGCTACGGCTGCGCCACCTTCACGCAGCGCGCCGACCTGGTGAAGCCGGCCGTGGAGCGGTACCTCAGGCCGTTTCTTTTGGGCAAGACCACGGACCGGATCGAAGATATCTGGCAATCCTGCTACGACAGTTCGTACTGGAAGAACGGCCCGGTGCTGAACAACGCCATCAGCGGCGTGGACCAGGCGCTGTGGGACATCAAGGGCCGCCAGGCGGGGATGCCGGTTTACCAACTGGCCGGTGGTAAGTGCCGGGAAGCCGTGGACTGCTACACGCATGCCGACGGCGCCGAGCCTGCCAATACCGTGGAATCGGCGAAGCGGTTTATCGCCCAGGGCTTCCGCCACGTGCGCGTGCAGGTGGGTGTTCCCGGAATGGCGGGCTACGGCAGCTCGCGCGGCGACACGCCGATCAAGGCGCTGCATGACAAGCCGGTCTTCGAGCCGGCCTATTACATCAGGCGCGCGCTCAAGCTGTTCGAAGTCTGCCGCAAGGAACTGGGCGACGAAATCGAACTGCTGCACGATATGCACGAGCGCGTCTCGCCCAACCAGGCCGTGCAGTTCGTCAAGGACGCCGAGAAGTTCAAGATGTTCTTCATGGAAGACCCGCTGTCACCGGAAGACATTGCGTACTTCCGGCAGATCCGGCAGCAGTGCGCCACGCCGATCGCCATGGGAGAACTGTTCAACAGCCCGCACGAATGGCAGCCGCTGATCGCGGAACGGCTGATCGATTACATCCGGGTGCACGTTTCGCAAGCGGGTGGATTCACGCCGTCGCGCAAGATTGCGATCCTGGCGGAGAATTTCGGGGTCAAGACGGCCTGGCACGGCCCCGGCGACGTCTCACCAATCGGCCACATGGCCAACGTCACGCTCGATCTGGTCAGCTACAACTTCGGCATCCAGGAATACTCGCCATTCAACGAGCGCTCGCAAGAAATTTTCCAGGGCTGTCCGGTGATGAAGGACGGCTATCTGTGGGCCAATGAGAAGCCGGGCTGGGGCATCGAGGTGGATGAAAAAGCCGCGGCGAAGGCGCCGTTCACAGGCGGCCGGGGCAATCTGAACGGAGGTTGGGGCGAGATCCGCAGGCGCGACGGGACGGTGATCAAGCAGTAGGATGGGCCAACAAGCCGCTTACTTGGGCGGTTTGGTTTCGGTTTTTGCCGGCTCAGGGGCCGCGCCCGAACTCCCGGGCCGGCGTGATTTCGTGGAATGCAGCGTCACGCCTATGGCTGCTGCCACGGGCACGGCGGCCAACGCCGCACATTTCAGTTTGGTTTTCAGTGGGACGGGCATTTTCTCGGGCAGGACGCTGGCTTCGTGAGACTGGTCAATCGGCTTGCCGATCCGCATCGCGTCGAGGTCATAAATGAACTGCTTCCCGCAGTCAAGGCAGACGACATAGGAAGCCCCTTCCCGGCCGCCCGTTTCACCCACCCGAGTGAGCGGACGAGTAAGATGGCGGTGGGAACACCGGAATAGCATATTCAGCAGTGTGTCGATCACTAGAACCTCCCCATTCGGCGCAATTCCTCCACCGAATCATTGTGGCAGAAATACCGGTAAGTCCGCCGATGTCAGGGTGCGGATTCAAACCAACGCGTTGATTGTGGAGAACATCGCCAAAGGTTGGTTGGGGGATGTTGTTTAAGCCTGCGGCGGATTTGGCGATCTCGGTGTCGCAGCCGCGGGCGGGGTTAACACCGCGGGCTGGCTCGCTGCCGCATCGCGCAGGCGGATTAACAATCCGCGGGCTGGCTCGCTGCCGCATCGCCCGGGCGGATTAACAATCCGCCGCAGGTTACCAACCTGCCCCACAAGGTTCTATGCTTGGCGCGCCAATGCCAGATTCCGCTGCTTGAGCCACTGCAGTTTCGATTGGTATTCCTGATACAACGTCGAAAACCCCGCCCAGTAGTAGCCGAACACAAACAGCGTCAGGAACGGAATCGAGAGGTAATTATAGGTCTCGATGGCGAACGCCACCATCCCCAGGAAGTATGTGCCCACCGCCAGCTCCGCATAGGGCAGCCAACCGCTGCGGCGTCGATAGTTCTTGTTTTCCAGCTTCATCGGCCGGTCGCCAATGGCGTACTTGGGCGTCCGCACAAAACCGCTCTCCACACCGAACAGCGCCTCCAGCACCGCGCGCGTGTTGACGATCGTCAGGCCCACCCCTACCGCCATCAACATGGGCAGCAGGAAGATCGTGCGCTTCCAGTTCTTCGGATACAATTCCCGCTGCGCCACTACGTAGAAAAGCGAAATCGACCAGAAGGACGCGGCAATCAGCGGCAGATCGAGGAACACCATCTGCCACACGCCCATGTAGAACCGCACGATCATCACCGGCAGCATCAGCGCCGATATTACAATCATCAGCGGATACGAAATATTCGGCGTCAGGTGCATGAAGGCCTCGGCCTTCACCCGCTTGGAAATGTCCGCCTTCAGGATGGCCGGCAGCAGCTTCTTGGCCACCTGCGTCAGTCCCTTGGCCCAACGCGATTGCTGAACCTGGAAGCCATGCATCTCCACCGGCAGCTCAGACGGGCACTCCAGGCCCGGCATGTAGACAAAGCGCCAGCCCTTGAGCTGCGCGCGATAGCTCAGGTCGGAATCCTCGGTGAGCGTATCGTGCTGCCAGCCGCCCGCGTCGTCGATCATCTTTTTGCGCAGAATGCCGGCCGTGCCGTTGAAGTTGAAAAAGTAGCCCGCCCGCGAGCGCGCCCCATGTTCCAGAATGAAATGGCCATCCAGCAGGATCGCCTCCACCTCGGTCAGGAAATTATAGTCGCGGTTGAGGTAGCTCCAGCGAGTCTGCACCACGCCCACCGCGGGGTCGGTGAAGTGATGGATGGTGCGGGTGAGAAAATCCGCGGGCGGGCAGAAATCGGCGTCGAACACCGCCACCATTTCCCCGGTGGCCGTCTGCAGGCCTTCCTGTAGAGCCCCCGCCTTGTAACCGTGACGGTTGGGCCGGTGATGATACTCGATCGGGCAGCCCAGCGCCCGGTACCGTTCCACCAGCGCTTCGGCAAAGGGCGCGGTGTCATCGGTGGAATCGTCCAGAACCTGGATCTGCAGCAGTTCCTTCGGGTACTCGATCTTGACCACTTCATCGATCAACCGCTCCACCACATACCGCTCGTTGTAGAGCGGGAGTTGAATGGTTACCGGCGGCAACTGTTGGTAGCGCTTGGGTACGGCGCCGGTGTTCTTCCGGTGTTTGAAGTAGGTGCGGATGAGGTCGTAACGATGCAATCCGTAGACCGACAGAACCGCCAGGACCGTGAAGTAGGGAATCAACAGCGCCCAGTCGAACCAGGCCAGTTGATGAATATCGGCAAACGGGTTGTTCCAGAAGCTCTGAATCAGGCGGTCGGCGGCCGACCGGTGAATCAGCAACGCCAACGGCACACTCAGTAGCATAGGCGGGGAGGCCGTACTCATGTTATCAAATCCGATACTCCCGTGTAGCACCGTGTCAACACACCGTGTCAAACGCCAGGGCAGGCGGATTAACAATCCGCCGGACCCATTGGGTGCCCCTAACAACCGGCCCCACAAATGTTAAGCACCTGACCGCGAATTCCGTTGGCGTGGGGAACGTTTCGCGGGCTTGGCTTTGGGCTTACGTTTGGCCTGGGCCCGCCGGCCGCATTCCACCGCGGCCCGGCCCCATTCGGCCATCACGTCCGAATCCTCGAAAAACTCGGCCGGCGGAGGGTAATACTGCATGGTCCCGGGCTGATCGGGAAAGGGCTGAAACGGTTTCAGGCCGAGCGCCTCGAATCGCGGCCTCGTCAAATCGTCAACCTTCAAGTGGAGCGTGTTGTTGGCCAGCAGCGCGAACACCGTGCCCCCACAATAGAGCACGTATCCGCCCATCATGCTGCGCGAAGAGATCTCGCCCAACGGCGACAACCAGTCCACCACGAAATCCAGGTACTCCTTCTTGCTAGCCATCTTGCTCGCCATCTTGTTCGCCATCAGATTTTACCGTTTCGGAAAACTATTCCGTCCCGCATCACGAAGAAGACCTTCTCCACCACGCGGATGCTCTCCTCGGGATTGCCCGGACACGCCACAATGTCGGCCAGTTTCCCTGCCTCCAGCGTGCCGGTAAGGTCCGCGATGCCCAGCAGGTCCGCGTCCGCCGACGTGCCGGCTTTCAGCGCGTCCACCGGTTTCATCCCCAGATCCACCAACAGATGGAACTCTTCGGCATTGCGGCCGTGCGGATACACGGCGGCATCGGTGCCCAGCCCGATCTTGACGCCGCGCGCGATGGCCTTGCGGACCGTGGCGTTCAACGAGGCCATCGCCAGGCGCGCTTTCTTCTCGATCGGCGGGGGCACGAACCCATCGCTCAGCATTTCCTTCACGCCTTCGAGCGCCATCAGGGTGGGAACGTAATACGTGCCCTTCGCCTTCATCATGTCGAGCGCCTCATCGTCCAGGAAGCTTCCGTGTTCTATGGAATCGATCCCGGCGCGAATAGCCCTTTTGGCGCCGGTGGCCCCATGGGCGTGGGCGGCCGTCTTGCGGCGCAGCGCGTGGGCTTCGTCCACCAGCGCGTCCAGTTCGGCCTGGGTCAACTGCGGCGTATCCACGTCATCGGTCAGCGAAAACACCCCGCCCGTGGCGCACGTCTTGATCACGTCGGCGCCCTGCTTGATGTTGAAGCGCACCGCCGCCCGCGCCTCGTCGGGACTGTTGATGACGCCATCGGTGATCCCGGGCTCCCGGCCAAATAGCATCGGCGCAAATCCGGCTGTCGGGTCGCAGTGGCCGGCCGTGGCCCCCAGCGCATGCACCGCCACCAGCATTCGGGGGCCGGGGATTTTGCCGTCGCGGATGGCGTTGCGCAGCCCGACGTCGATGTAGTCGGACGAGCCCACGTCGCGCACCGTGGTGAAGCCCGCCATCAAGGTCTTGCGCGCGTTCTCCGCCGCATCCAGGGCGCGCTCGGCCACGGTCTTTTTCAGCAGCGCCTGCTCCGCCACCCGGTAGTCGCGTTCGAATGGCATCGAGAGGTGCGTATGCGCGTCCATGAATCCCGGCAGCAACGTGGCATCGCCCAGATCGATGGTAACGGCGCCCGCCGGGATGGCCGCGTCCTTTCCCACCGCCATGATTTTTCCCGCGCTAACCACCACCAGGCCCGGCGAGCTGACGTGGCCGTGGGCGCCGTCAAACAGCCGCGCCGCTTTGATCACCGTCACCTGGTCGGCGGCGGTCAACGCCGCAGCCATCATCAGGACCGCGAAACCAATTCGGATCATTGGTGTATTTTAACTTGTGCGGCGCGGACAAGCCATCGACCAGTCGTGTCCGGCGGTTGCATCCTGTCAGGCGGGAAAGCCTGGATTACCGGGGAGGTAGAATCAGGTATGCCACGGGGTGTTACAGAAGTCTTGAGAGATGCGCTGGCCTTGCCGGCTGAAGCTCGCGCCGCGCTCGTCGACTCGCTAATCGGGAGCCTGGATTCCTCAATTGACGATGGGGCGGAGGAGGCCTGGCGGGAGGAGGAGATCCACCGTCGTCTCCTGGAGATCGACTCCGGAGCCGTTCGGCTCATCCCGTGGGAGGACGCGCGTCGGCGCCTCCGGGCCCGGCTGAAAGCGTGAGCCGAGGATCCGTTCGGATGCACCCCGCTGCTTTGGAGGAAGCGGAAATGGCGCTCGACTGGTACGCACGGCACAGCACGCGGGCCGCAGAGATGTTCGCGAATGACCTCGAGTGGGCCACCGCGCGAATAGCCACCCCGCCAAACAATCAGTGCGGTTTCGCATTCGTGAAGACACTCCCTCACGGTCGTGGCTCTGAACCGGGTCGTGGCTCTGAACCGGGTCGTGGCTCTGTACCGGGTCGTAGCTCTGTACCGGGTCGTGGCTCCGTACTGAGCCGCGCGCCTCAGCAAGCGGTATTTCGTGACTTAGGGTAGTTTACCCAACATGGAACAACACGTCCTAGCCTGGATTACTCAGTACGGCTACCTGGCGATTTTCTCGCTGCTGGTGTTCGGCATTGTCGGCCTTCCGGTCCCCGATGAAACGCTGCTCACGTTCACCGGCTACCTGGTGTTCAAAGGCCATCTCTCGCCGCTGCCCGCGTTCCTATCGGCCTTTAGCGGCAGCGCCTGCGGAATCACCCTCAGTTACACTCTGGGGCGCACGTTCGGTCTCACGCTGATCCACCGTTATGGCCGCTACGTTCGCATCACGGAAGAGCACATCAACAAGGCGCACGCCTGGTTCGCCCGCGTGGGCCACTGGGGGCTGACGTTCGGCTATTTCATCCCCGGCGTGCGGCACTTCACGGCGTACGCCGCCGGCATGAGTGCGGTGGAAGCGCCTCAGTTCTGTCTCTTCGCCTATAGCGGCGCGGCCCTGTGGGCGGCGAGTTTTATCAGCCTGGGCTATTTCCTGGGTGAGCGCTGGCAGGATGTACAGAAGGATGTCGACCAATACCTGGTCGGCGTCACCATTGCGCTTGTCATCCTCGCGGCTGGGTATCTGGTGTGGCGGAAATGGTTCCGGGCACGGCATACGTGATCGCGAGCGCGGTCCCAACAACCACCACGCAGCCGATCACGTTGTACCAGAGCCAGGAAACATCCGTGAAAACCGCCGTCGCCAGGATGGCCGCTTCCCCGGCCAGCATCCCCACAAAAGCAGCGGTCCCGCGCACCCGCCGCGCGGCGAAGGCCAGCACGAAGCAGCCCAGCAGCGAGCCGTAAAACAGCGAACCCACCTTGTTCACCGCTACAATCAAACTCCCCAGCCTTCCCGCCCATCCGGCAAATACCACCGCGTAAACGCCCCAGAACAGCGTGGCCCAGCGCGATGCCAGTAGATAATGATGGTCGCTGCCTTCACGGTGAACGTACCGTTTATAAATGTCGATCACCGCCACTGTGGCCAGCGAATTGACTTCTCCCGAACTGGCCGACATGGTGGCGGCGAAAATCACCGCGATCACCAGGCCGACGATTCCCACCGGCAGGTACCGCGTCACGAACGAAAGGAAAATGTAGTTGGTGTCGGTGAATCCTTTCTCGCCGCCGGCAAGTTCCACCATCTTGGATGCCTGGGTGCGCGCATCCTTAATCTGCTGCTGTGCCGCCCGATACGCGCCCGTCTCCCGCGTTTCGGCCGCGGCATCGCCAGCGTGATGCGCCGCCACCAGCGCCAGGGCGGCCCGTTGCCGTTGCGCAAATGCCTGGTCGTAGCGCTGCGCCAGGGGCTGGTATTCGCTTAATCCGCTGATGCGCGCCAGTTCGGCCTTCTGGAACAGCACCGGCGGCTGCACGAACAGGTAGAAGACGAAAACCATGGCGCCGATGAACAAAATGAAAAACTGCATGGGGATCTTGGCCACGGCGTTGAACAGCAGGCTCAACCGGCTCTGCGCGATCGACCGGCCGGTGAGGTAGCGCTGCACCTGCGACTGGTCGCATCCGAAGTAGGAGAGGAACAGGAATGTTCCGCCGAAGAGGCCGCTCCAGATATTGAACCGGTCGTTCCAATCGAAATGCGTGGTCACCGCGTTCAGCCGGCCGGCCGCGCCCGCCAGCAGCACGGCGTCCCCGAACGAAACCGAGGGCGGCAGCAGCACGATCACGGTGACCAGCGAGATCACCAGGCCGGCGAAAATGATGATCATCTGCTGCACGTCCGACCAGGTCACCGCCTTAATGCCGCCGAGCACGGTATAGGTGATCACCGTCGCCCCCATCATCACGGTGGTGGCCCGTTCCGGCCAACCGAGAATCACCGAAAGCACCAACCCCGGCGCGTAGATGGTCAGGCCGGCGGAAAGCCCGCGCTGGCAGAGGAAGATCAGGCTCGCCAGGGCGCGGGTCTTGCCATCGAACCGCTGCTCCAGGTATTCGTAAGCGGTGTATACCTTGGCGTGATGAAACACCGGCACCACGGTGGCGCAGATCACCACCATGGCGATGGGCAGCCCGAAGTAAAACTGCACGAAACGCATGCCGTCTACAAACGATTGGCCGGTGGTGGAGATGAAGGTGATGGCGGAGGCCTGCGTGGCCATGATCGAAAGCGCCATGGCATACCACGGCATGGTTTTGCCCGCCAGCAGGTAGCGGTCCACCGTATCGCTGCCGCGGCTGCGGTACAGCCCATAAGCGATGATGGAGACCAGCGCCGTGACCAGCACGATCCAATCGAGCGGCCTCATCGATAGGCTTCCGTGAACAGATAGAAGGCGAAAATGATCAGCGCCAGATAGATGAGGGTGGCGACGTAAACCCGCCGCCACGTGCGCAGGAACGGGGGAGCCTCATCCGGAACATCGTGGGAGAGCAAGTCCGATTTGTCTGTCACGCCGCCAACTCACCCGTCATCACCGTCACCGCCTGCCCGCCCAGCACCACGCGGTCGCCATTCAACCGGACGCGCACCACGCCGCCGCGGGCCGATGCCTGGAAGGCCGTGAATTCGGTCTTTCCCAAGCGCCCGGCCCAGTACGGTCCCAGCGCGGTGTGGGCCGATCCGGTGACCGGGTCTTCGTCGATTCCCGAACCCGGCGCGAAAAAGCGCGAGACGAAATCGAACTCCGCGGTAGATGAGCGCGCCGTCACGATGATGCCGCGCACCGCCAGTTTGCGCAGCAAGGAATGGTCCGGCGCCAGGCCGCGCAGCGTTTCCTCGGAGTCCACTTCCACCAGATAGTCGAAGACATTCTGCCCCACGAAACGTGGCTTCGCGACTCCCAGGGCCGGCAGCAGTTCGGCCGGCGCATCGGCGGCGGTGGCGATCTTGGCGGGGAAGTCCAGCTCAATCCAGTCTCCCCGCTGGTCGGCCGTCAAGAGCCCGCTGCGCGTATAGAACCTGGCTTGCCGGCCGGGCGGCAAATGACCGTCCTGCCACAGCACGTGGGCGGCGGCGACGGTGGCGTGGCCGCAAAGGGCCACTTCCACCGAAGGGGTCAGCCACCTGAGGTTGTACCCGCCGTTCTGCGGCACCAGAAAAGCAGTTTCCGAGAGGTTCATCTCGCGCGCCACGTTGCGCATCCAAGCTTCGTCCGGCGCGGCGGGCAGCATAACGACGGCTGCCGGGTTGCCGGCGAACGGCCGATTGGTGAAGGCGTCTACCTGAACGATTCGAATTGGCGTCATAATTAGAAGATTAGCGCACCCCGAAACCAAATCCGGGGGACTGGAGTCCAATTAACGAATGCGGTACCGCGTGGCGAAGCTGTTCGTGGCAGCCGGCTTACTTTTGGCGTTGTGGGGCCTCAGCGTCCTGCGCCGTTCCGACCCGCGCGTCTGGGTGCATCCCGCCAATGCCAAGCCCGGCCCGGTGCGCATTCTCCAGTTCTACGCCAGCGTCGGCACTCTGGTGCCCGGCGAAAGGGCGCAGCTCTGTTACGGCGTGGAAAACGCGAAGGCCGTCCGCATCTCACCCATGATGAAGGGTGTTTACCCTACTCATAGTCATTGTGTGGAAATCGTGCCGGAACACACTACACACTATACGCTGCAGGCGGAAGGCTTCGACGGCACGGTCGCCATCCGGTCGTTTACGCTGGCGGTGCAGGATGCACCCGTGCGAGCGCCTGAGAATCTGGATGTCGCGGGCGCCGGTTTGTTGCGGCCCGTTATCGTCGAAGGTTGAGGCACCGCCGCACGAATTTGGAAAGGGATTAAAGGAAGGCAAATGAGCCTGGAGTTGGCAAACCAGGAGTGATTGGATGGCGATGAACTGGGCCTGCTCGGGCAGTCTGCTACTACGCGGGGCTACCGTGATCTGATCGGTGAATCTGTTGCACGAATCCTGGTG
>DATMNI010000364.1:0-14941 GCA_035570275.1 Candidatus Acidiferrales bacterium
CTGGAGCGCAGGTCGCCTGAGCTGGGCGGCATTTCAAGGAGGTGGGGCCGAGGCAGTAAGCGACAATAATTGAGTTGCGGAGTTGCGGATCTGATTTTTATGCCCCCTCGGTCCTGACGAACAATATTTCACGCCTTCTGAGGGAGCGGTCTTTCCTACCTTCCCAACCTTTGTAACATCTGCAGCGCCGCCGCCTTCGCTGCCGGATCCGCACCCTGCGCCGCCATCTTCAAATGCTCCAGGGCCGCGGCCCCATTGCCGAGCCGCCCCAGCGCCACTCCCAATTCGTAGTGGGCGCGCCCGGAATCAGGCTTGAGACGGAGGGCCAATTGCAACTCTCGTACGGCACCCTGAAAATCGCCTTTCGCCGATAGCAGGTAGCCCCACAGTTCATGTGCCGCCGCCAGATTCGGATCGGTTTCCACCGCGGCTTTCGCCTGTGCTTCCGAGTCGGCAAGCTGATTGGTGTTTGCCAGGAGTCTGGCATAGTTAAGCCGCGCCTCGGCGTATTCGGGATTCAATCGAATACTTTGTTCGAAGTGGTAGCGCGCCTCCGCTATCTGGCCCCGCGACCCCAGCAGACCTGCCAGGTTGGACTGCCACTCGGCGACGGCTGGATTGATCTTCACCGCCGCGCGGAATTCTCTCTCCGCGGCCACGGCATCGCCCGATCCCATGAACAGCGCTGCCAGGTAATTGTGCAGGTCCGGTGAATCCGGATCCAGCTTCACTCCGGTCTCGAGTGCGGTTTTCGCCTCAACCTTCTTGTCTTGCTGCCACAGGACCCAACCCAGAAGCCCCCAGGCCGCGGCATCGTCTGGTCGAAGCGTCTTGGCGCGGCGCAGGGCGGCTTCGGCCTTCACCCATTGACCGGATTCCATCAGCGCGTTTCCAAGCTCCAGCATCACGATTTCGGACGCCGGCGCACGCCGCGCCGCTTCCTCGAAGTAAAGCATCGCCTTGGCGCTGTCCTTTGCTGCCCGGTAGCCCTCGCCCAGGCCGGAGTAAAAGCCGACCTGTGGCGGATGGTATTTCTCAATCAGGCCCGACAGCCGGGATAGCCCTGCCTCCAGGTTACTTCGATCGGTAATCTGCGCCAGTGCCAGGTACAACAAAGTCTCCGGGGTCTGCGCCGGCTTCTCCGGATAATACGGAACCACCTCGCCGCGATACGACGTAGCGGGCGACTCATGCGTCTCCTTCTTCTCCGCGACCAAGTCGCCTGCCGGCGGGCGTCGCACGATCTTGTGGTCCGTCATTACGATATGCACGGCGTCAGCGGTTCGGCGCCGGGGCATGTGGCAGCCGACGCAGTTGGCAGCGCCCGCGTGAGCCGCGATCGGTTCCGCGGCAGCTAAGGGTTCCGGAACCGCCGCATGGCAACCCCGGCAGACGCCGTTGTAATGGGTGGCGGCCTCCTCACCACGGGGAATATCATGGGGATCGTGGCAGGTTGTGCAACGCAGCTTCCCGCTTTTTAGAAAACACTGGGATTCGCGCAGCCGGTAGGCGGCGTGTGCCACTTCGAAATCCGTATCCTTACCTGGCGCGCGGTCAAACGACAACCGGAAGCCGGCAAGCGGCTGCCCCGGCACGTACGAGAATGGCACGCGATCCAGGCGCTGGATGGAATGCGGCAAGAGGCGGCTGGTGGTTTCCAGATGGCATTCCAGACAAACCTCCATCTCCCGCTCGGGGTTCAGGCGCGCCGGATTTACGATCGCGGCGCGAATCGCTTCCGGCCGCGCGCCCGGTTTGCCGGCGGCTTCGACGTGGCGCTGTCCCGGCCCATGGCACCTTTGGCAATCGATCCCCGTCGGTATCGGCTGTCGATATTGCGCCTCCGCTCCCGCTTCCCGATGGTCGTCCGGAATCCGCGGATAGGCGTTATGACAGAACATGCACTCGTAGTGAATTACGCGGGTGGAGCCCTGATAATCCGCGCGGTCGTAGCCGGGATTCATGGCCCAATAGCCGCCTTTTTCGGCATACCAGCCCAGCGGCAACTGCTGCAAAGTATTCCGGCTCGTCAGATGAAGATAGGTCCGCGCGTGGTTTCCGGAACCCAGCACGAAATCGATTTGCTTCTCCTCCACATTGGTTTCCTGGCCGTCAAAACCGCGCTGCCAGCGGCGCTGATAGTATTTGCCGCCGCGCTCGATCAGGGCAAAATAGCTATCCGACGCCTGGTGAAAGAACGGATTGCCGGACTTGAAATCCTCCACCAGATTCTGAGGGCTCAGGCGATCGAACGATCGCGCCATGCCGGTTTTTCGGAAGTTGCGGGCGATGTCCGCGTGACATTGAGCGCAAAGTGCCGGATCGATGTATGAATTGACCCCCGTGGCGCCGGCCGATGGGACGCGCGGTCGGGCGGAAGCCGCCGCGTCCGGGGTATGTGCGCCCTGGGTATATGCGCGGACTGCGAGAACGCCGGCGGCCAGCACGGCGGCGAAAATGGCAGGATGCAATCGCCAGCCCAATCGTAAGCCCATCCGCAAGTCCCGTGACTATGATACCCGCCAGTACACTGCATACCGGCGGTCGAACAAACCGTTGAGCGGCACCAGTGTGACATCCTTCTTCTGCCCGCTGGTTTTCCAGGTCATCGGTTGGGCCGCGGGCTTGATCCACGAACCCAGGTCGTCGCCCGCGGCGCGGAATTCCGGGATCTCGATTTCGGGCACCGGCCCCGTGGTATTAGTTGGCCCCAGGGGCGACCCGTACTGCTCGGTATTGGGCGCGCCCACCCGCAAATTGGGGCCGATGATGTGCGTTGGCGTCAAGCCTTCGCCGCCCAGGTCGCCGGCCAGCACCAGCGGCCCGTAAAGGAACGCCTGCATGCGGGCGTCGTCCGGCATGCTTTCCGCGCGCAGGTGCATCGGCAACGGGATCTCGATTTTGTCGCCGGCTTTCCATGTCCGGTTCAGGGTCAGGTAACTGCCCGGCGCCGCCGAGGCCTCCAGCGCCTTCCCATTGAGCTTCACCGTGGGAGCCGATTGCAGCCACGCCGGAATTCGCAAGCGTATGGGCAAAAGGCCCGCCCGCGCAGCCGTAACGGTAAGCGAAGTGTTCGCCTCCTCGGGAAACTTCGTGTCCTGCCGCAGCTTGAAGCCCTTCTCCGGCCAGTCCAGTTCCGACGCAATGAACAGGTTCACGTACAAGCCGTCGCCATCGTGCCAGTAGATGCTGTCGTTGAGTTTGGAATACTCCTCCACGCCCGACCCGGTGCAGCACCAGAAGGTCTGGTCCTCGGTGCCGAAAGTCTTCCAGGCTCCGGGCGTCAGGGAGAGGTAATACTGCGTGTTGCCTGTTTCAGGGCGGATGGTGCCGATGCGGTGGTTGAGCAGCGAGCGTTCGTAGTAGTCGAAATACGCCGGCGCCGGATTCCAGCCGTACAGACGCCGGGACAGCTTGAGCATGTTGTACGCGCAACAGCACTCGGCGGTGTTGGCGCTCAGCTTGCATTCGGCCGCCAGCCTGCGCGGCGGAGTCAGCCAGGCTTCGGCGTTGCTCGTCCCTTCGGTCACGTAAGAGCGCGCGGTCGACACCTCATAGAAGAAATAATCGGCCACATCGTGGAACCGCGTGTCGCCCGAAATCTCATATCGCCGGGCAGCCGCGATCGCCTGCGGGATGTGCGTGTTCACGTGCAGGCCGCGCAGTTCGTCGCGCCGCGCCGCCAGCGGATTGATGAAGCTGCGCTTTTGGAAACGGTCGCCGGCCCGCGCCCACCGGTCTTCGTTCGTCGCCGCCGCCAGGTGGTACAGGGTCTCAGCGATGCCTCCGAACTCGATGGTCAGAATCTGCTGCATGTGCTCTTCGGATTTCGGGGCGGTCCACTCGTCGGCCCAGGCCGCCATGCCTTCGAGCACCCGCAGCGCCTGCTGGTTGCCGGCCAGCCGGTACATATCGAACATGCCGGCCATGATCTTGTGGATGGTGTAGAACGGCGCCCAGACCCGTTCGCCCTTTTGCAGACGGTCAAACCAGGTAGCCGGAAAGGCGCTGAGATACTTGCCGCCCAGTTTGTCCTGACACTTGGCCAACTCGGCCACCAGATAGTCGCCCTTGGCTTTGGCTTCGGCATCGCCGCTGGCGGCAAGCTGCGCGGCCGCGGAAAGAAAGTGGCCCGGGAAATGGCCGCGCAGCTCGCTGGAGCGCTGTCCATTCTCCGGCTGCTCCCAACCGCCCAGCGGCTTCACCGGCCCAGTCGGCAGCCCGGCATTGAAGCGGAAAGTGTAGAGCAGCCGGTCGGCCGCCAACCGCGCCATGTATCCGCGATTCCATTCCTGCGCATGGTGGTAAACGCTCCCGGGCAGCAGCCGGACCTGGGACATGGGGAACGGTTCCACTTTGGGCGCGACGTGCTTTCGTGCGAACTCGAGCTTGCCTTCGAAGGCCGGCGTGTCAGGCGCAATGGGCCGGCGGAAATTCCCCGGCGCCGGCGGCACGGGCGGATTCGGCGGCGTGCTCTGGGCGCTCTGTTGGGCGACGCTCTGTTGGGCGACGCTCTGGGCAACCGAGGGGACGGCGGCCCCGGTCGCGGCCAGGATTGCGCCGAATTTGCGGCGGCTCAGAGAACGGGACTGGCTGTTGTCACTCATAGCTTCCCCCACAGGGAAGAGCTGGCTGCGTGTCAGCGCTTCCAGTTGATCCTACCACTACCTTCACTAACATGGGGCTTGACAGAACGCCATCAATCGAGTGAAATGCGGAAACGCTTGCACCACATTCTGATTTGGTTGCGGATTCCGCTATGAAAGGTCGCTTCGCCGCGTGACAAATCCTTCAAGCGGCGAACGGGCGGCATCGGGCTTATTCCGTATTCGCTTCCTCAAAACCTGCCGCTACCAGATCTGGAACACTGAAGACTCGTTCTATCGACGTTCCACCGCCGCCGATCTGGATCCTGCCAGCGTTGTATGCCAGGCTCTCCCTGATGCTGGCGATTTGAAGCTCCGAAAGATGCAGGGCTGTCATGGTTCTTGCAAGTCCAGAGACCTTGAGAGGTCTGGTTGAGAACCTCACTCCCTGATGATGCAGGGGGCGTGCGCGCAGCCGGTATATACCGCCGCCCTCGGCTAGTGCGTGGACCACATACGGCCGTTCCTCGTATTCCCCGAAGCGGTCTATGACGACTGCGCCTCCGTCGGGGAATACAACCTGTATCCGGAGTTCGCCCCCTACCGCATGTACATAGTTCCTCAGCGTGCTGAGATACATGTCGGCGCGCTGCTCAATCCGGGAGATCGAACTCTGAGGCACGCCCAGCATCTCGGCCATATCGGTTTGCGTGAGTTGCCTGGCGCCGCGGAGTTCTTCCAGAGCCATGCGCTGCAGCTCTTCATGCACCCGCCGTTTGTTGTCCGCCAGGCTCGCGGGGTAAATCTTTGCTTGCAGTTCTTTGTAGTTCCGTGCCATACCGTTACACTCCTCGGTGCTTCTCCTATTCATTCTCCAGCTCTCGCAAATGCCGGTCGTAGATGGCGTCCGCGAGCGGCACTTGTTGCCAGTCTTGTCGCCGCCAATCAGCAGCACGGCAGCCCGGCGCGGGTCGAATGCGTAGAGGACGCGACAGGGTCTCCCTTCATGCTGAATCCGCAGCTCACGCATGTGCGCGTGTCGTGACCGCTCAACCCGGAAGAATGAGGCATCTTTAATGTCGGACCAACTGCCTGCCTCGCCAAGGTCCCAGACAAAGATGCCGATTGTGAAGTCAACGCTCTTCTGTTCGGCAGCGGTCAGACTATCCCACCACTCGCCGAATTCATCGGAGAACTCGACCTCCCAGGTTACGCCCTAGTATGTCATATACGACATTATGCCGTCAACGGTATATTACGGCCGCCACGTTGGCTGGCTTGTCTAGTGCGATGCCTTTAGGTGTATCGGGTTTACTGGCGCACGGTGGAGGAGCCGCATCGCCAGGCAGGCCGTCGTGAAGTTCTGCATATTAGCCACGATTACGAAAATTGCTCCCGACGAACCCCCCGATGAGCAGAAGGTCACTCTGGAGGGAATACAAAAGAAACCAAACTGACCCACCTACCCGGTCCCGACAAATATTGCAATCTGCAATCAGCGCACTTCTAGCGCACTGCCGCATCGAGGGTAGTGCGTGTAGTGCCTAAAAGTTGCGTTGATCAAGATTCTTAGGTACGCTGAAGCTGAAATGATGGTGCTCGGCTTCATTGGCTTGGGAGTGCTTTTCTTCCTGTTCGTCCTGGCGAAGGGAGCGATCCGCTTTAACATGGGGCCGCAATGGCTTCGGCGATTCATTATCGACAAGCATACCTTTTATTAGGCGATCAACTCATTCAACTCCCAGAGACTTGCGAAGAACGATTAGCCGTCCTCTTGTCAGCCCGCTGCTATCCTGAAATGCAGTGGCCTTCAACCCCTCGTCCGTGTCCCGGCTCTGCGTGCGCGCTACCAACTGGCTGGGCGATGCGGTCATGTCTCTGCCTGCCATCCGCGCTATCCGCCACATCTTTCCGCACGCCCACATCGCGGTGGTAGCGCGCCCTTGGGTGGCCGACCTGTACGCTCGCGAATCCTGTATCGACGTTGTGATTCCCTACCCGGCGCGGCCAGGCTGGCGCGCCAAACGCGAATTCGCCCGTCGCCTGGGTCACGAACGCTTCGACGCCGCCATCCTCCTGCAGAATGCCTTCGACGCGGCGCTCATCACCTGGCTCGCCGGCATTCCGGAGCGCATCGGTTACAACCGCGATGGCCGCGGCTGGCTCCTCACCCACGCCATCGCCGTTCCCGAGCCGGGCGACATTCCGCGGCATGAGCGCTTTTACTATCTGGAACTGCTGCGCCGCGCCGGCATGTTGGAGCGCTTCCCCGAAAGCGATGCCATCCGGTTAGATGGCATCGGCCAGGCGCGCGCGGCCGGCATCGCCCACATGGCGTCGCTAGGTATCACCGGCCCCGTGATCGGCATCAGCCCGGGCGCCGCTTACGGCGATGCCAAGCGCTGGCTCCCCGAGCGCTTTGCCGAAGCCGCACAGGCGTCCTCGTCGATGTGTCCGGCAGTGTTGCTCTTCGGCTCCGCATCCGAACAGCCGCTGTGTGAAACCGTGGCGGCCCAAATTCGCCGGGCTCGCGGCGACGTTCGCGGCGACGTTCCCGGCGATGTTCGCGACAACGTTCGCGGCGATGTTCTAAACCTGGCCGGCGCAACCAGCCTCCGTGAGTTCATCGACCTGGCCGCCGCCTGCCGTCTTTTTCTGACCAACGATTCGGGCGCCATGCATGTCGCCTCCGCTCTGGGCGTACCCACCGTGGCGGTATTCGGCGCCACCGACGATACCACTACCGGTCCCACCGGTCCGCGGGCGCGGGTGATTCGCGAGCATGCCGAGTGCAGCCCCTGCCTGCTCCGGGAATGCCCCATCGATCACCGCTGCATGACCGCCGTCACTTCGGAACGTGTGGCGGCCGCCGTGCTCCAACTCTGGGAGGAATCCGCCCCCGCGTGGACACCCGAAGCAAAATCCTGACGCTGGACGCCGCGCTGCAGCTTGCGCCGCCGGTCACGCCATTCGTCACGCCGCTGGTCACACCACTACTCACGCCGCTCCTCACGGTGGTTACCGGCTATTTCGATGGGCTCCGGGCCGAACACGTCCGCGACCTCCAGCGCGCCCGCGCCCTGGCCACCGGGGTGGCGCGGAATGACGGGCCGCTGCTGGCGATCGTTTTGCCCGGCACTGCCCCGCTGCTGAACCAGCGCGCCCGCGCCGAATTGGTGGCCGCGTTACGCGTGGTAGACTACGTGGTGTCCGCGGACGATCGGGATCTCGACCGCATTATTGCAGCCTTTCCGCCGTCCCAACTGGTGCGCCTGGAAGCGGCGGACGAACGTCGCTCCCGGCAGTTGATGGAGCATGTCCGAAGCCGCCAAGCTCGATAAAACAGGGCACCGCTCCCTGACGGCCGCGGCTCTGAGCACGCACGAGTGCCGCCCTTCGGTCGGAGCCGTGACCGTCAGGGAGCGGTGGTGCGTGCGCCACGGCCATGCCCGCTAGCGGGAGTTTACTGAGAGCGCCTAGCCCTCGCATCCTGGTGGTGCGATTGGGCGCCATGGGCGATATCCTTCACACCTTGCCCGCCGCCGCCTCGCTCAAACACAGCTTTCCGGCGTCGCACCTGACCTGGTTGGTGGAACCGCAGTGGACCGCTCTGCTGGAGGGCAACCCATTCGTGGATGGCGTGGTGCTGCTGCGGCGTCAATCGCTGGCGGGTTTGTTCGAGAGTTGGCGCACCCTGCGATCCGGCGGCTATGACTTCGCCGTGGATTTCCAGGGCCTCTTTAAGTCCGCGCTGGCGGCCGCCTCGGCGCGTCCCGAACGCATCTTCGGCTTCCACCAGTCGCAGCTCCGCGAACCTGGGGCGGCGCTCTTTTACTCGAACAAGATCTTGAGCCGCGCTACCCACGTGGTGGAAAAGAACCTGGATCTGGCGGCGGGCGCCGGCGCTTCCGGCCTGCTGCATACGTTCCCGCTGCCGCCCGGCCGGCCCGAGGGCGATCTGCCGAACGGCGATTTCGTACTGGCTTCTCCGCTGGCCGGCTGGCGGTCCAAACAGTGGCCCATCGAGCACTACCAGGCCCTGGCCGCGCGATTACTGCGTGAGCTCGGCGTTCCGCTGGTTCTGAATCTGCCACCCCAAGCTCTGCCAACCCAAGCTCTGCCAACCCAGGCTCTCCCACCCCAGGCTCTCCCAACCCAGGCCGTCCTGGCAGGGGCGGACGCCGGGAACGCCGCGTGGCCGCACACTTCGGGTCTGCCCGGCTTGATCTACGCCACACGGCGGGCCGCTGCCATCGTAGGTGTGGATAGCGGACCCCTGCATCTGGCCGCCGCCATCGGCAAGCCCGGGGTCGCAATTTACGGCCCCACCGATCCGGCGCGCAACGGACCGTATGGCGGCTCGATGAAGGTTTTGCGCCTGGCCGACGCCGCCACTACTTACAAGCGCGGTGAGGAAGTTGCCGACAGCATGCGGCGAGTCTCGCCGGACGAGGTCTTTGCAGCCCTGAAGGCGCTGCTGGCCGGGCGGCGTCATGGCGTGGGAAGCCCGGCCTGATGATCCAATTCCCGAAGCCTTACGGCGATGCCGTGGCTAGGCTGCGCGTGCCTAGCGGTTTCCTGATTGTGGTGGTGTTCGCCTGGTTTTCGCACCCCACGCCGGGGTCGTTGGCTTACGGGTTGCCCATCGGGGTGCTCGGCTTGGCCCTGCGCGCCTGGGCTGCGGGGTGCCTGGCCAAGAACCGGGAACTGGCCACGGGCGGCCCTTATGCTCATACCCGGAACCCGCTGTACCTTGGCACCCTGATGGTGGCGGCCGGCCTGGCTATGGCGTCGCGCAGTGTGGGGCTGGGTGGGCTGTTCGCGGCGGTCTTTCTGTTCGTCTATTTGCCCGTAATCCAGTTGGAAGAGCAGCACCTGCGCGCCATTTTTCCCGAGTATTCGGCCTATGCCGGGCAGGTTCCGGCGCTTTGGCCCCGTCTCAAACCGGCGGGGGAAAAGAATGCGAGTCCTTTTCGGGTCGAGCTCTATCTAAAGAATCAAGAGTATAATGCCGGCGCTGGATTCGCCGCCGGAGTGCTGTTCCTTCTTTGGAAGGTACTGGTTCAAGCGTAGGTAGCCGTGGCCCTCCGGGTCGCGGCTACTTGTTTTGTTAAGCTCTAGCAGTGCGCCTCAGCCTCCTTGACCGCCTGGACAAGTGGAAGAGCTGTTTTGATCCGGCACGCGCAGGCGAACTGGAAAACCTGCTCCGCGCGGTTGCGGCGTCGCGTTTCGACCAACCTTTCTACCAGCCCGCGGCCCTGATCCGGCTGCACGAAAGTCTGCTGTTTCTTCGCGCCTATCCGCTCACTCCCGCCGTCGCGCGCCTTGCCGACCGGATCCTCTTTGGCTTCGCCGACCGGGTAGCCGGCATCCGTGCGTCGTCGAGCCCGGATCTCGCCGCGTTTCAGGAACCCGAAGTCTCCGGCATCGCCGGCACGTCGCTCACCGCGGTCTTCAGCTACGAAGTGGCTCGGGCCCTGGCCGCGCGTCATCCCAGGAACGTCGAAATCGCCTGGGATTGCCACGACCCCACCGCCGACCTTGGCCCCACGCTTTCGAAACTGATTCCTCTGCTGGCCGAGGATTGGCCGGTGGAGGCGCACGTGCCGTTCCGGCAGTGGATTCGGGGGATGCGTCCTGCTGCACACTCGCCCCTTGGCACTCACCCGGCTGTTGGCACTAGCGATCTGGCCTGGATGCTGCAGCGTCTGGATGCCCTAAAGCTAGCGCCCAAGGAACGCGCCGAAGCTTGGAACGCCATGCAACTGCCCATCACCTGGGATATCGACACGGATATCGGCACAGATATCGACAACGCCCGCACGTCGCGATCGTGCCTGCGTCTGCCGCGGGAAAGCATCGGAAACCGCAAGCTGTTCTATCACCGGAAGCCGCTGCTCCGCCGCAGCGAAGTTTCGCTCGATCGGGAATTGGAAGCGCCGCCGCTACCAGTCCGGCGACTCACCCAGGCCGAGGCGCAGCCTGTTCTCGATCTGATTCTCGATACCTCCAGCATGCGCTACCGCGAGCTCTACGGTTTCAGTCACCCGGACCGCTCCGCGGTTTATCAAGCCGATGCCAGCCGCGGCGTGGATGTCTACTTCTTCGGCGTGCCGCCGGAGTGGCGGTTGCCGCTGCGCGCCTACCATGCCGGCGTATTCTTCAAGAACGGCGTGCCGGCCGGCTATGTGGAACTGCTCTCGCTGTTCGAACGCGCGGAGGTGGGCTTCAACCTGTACTACACGTTTCGCGAGGGCGAATCGGCATGGCTGTATGGTCGGCTGCTGCGCCTGTTTCACCAGGTTCTGGGCGTGAGCTGTTTCACCGTGGACCCATACCAGATCGGGCTGGAAAATCCCGAGGCAGTGGATTCGGGAGCCTTCTGGTTCTACCGGAAACTGGGCTTCCGTCCGGTGGCGCCGGAAGCCGCCAGGCTGGTGGAGCGCGAAGAACGGCGGATGGCGCGCACGCCCGGATACCGCAGTGGAAAACGAACCCTGGAGCGTCTGGCGCAGACCTATCTCATTTACGAAAGTTCTGCGGCAACGCGTCCTGCGGCAACGCGTCCTGCTGCAACACCGGGGGAGTGGGATCGCTTCACCATCCGCAACCTTGCCATGGCTCTGCAGCGAGACGGAGTTCCCGCGGCGGCGGCTAAGATCCTCAAGGCCAAAACCCGCGGGCAGGAGACCCGCTACCTGCGCCTGATGCAGCGCGACGCCCGCCTGCGGACCGAATGGATGGCGCTTGGGTCACGCGGGCCGGGCACGGACACAACTACGCCGGCTTCTTAATCTGGTACACAACGTGTTCAATCAGTCTTCCGTGAAGATTTACTTCACGCCGCCCCGCCCTGACACCGCCGATTTTCTCCACGGCGCGCTGCGACCGCAAGTTCGTTGCCCCTACAAACAAGACGACGCGATCGACAAACTGAAAGGCGTGGCTCAACATGAGGCGTTTCATCTCTCCGTTGTACTTTCCACCCCAATGGGATCGGGCAAGAAACGTCCAGCCGATCTCAATTTCGCTTTTCTCGCGGTCATATCCGAAGTACCGTGACGAGCCGATGATCTCTTGAGTCGTCCGGTCTATAGCAACGAAGGCTCCCCCCGACTCTAACGCCCCCTGAAAGAATTCCTTGAAAACTTCTTCCTGGTAGCGATCCTGGACAGGATGCTGCTCCCAAATCATCGGGTCCGAAGCCACTGCGAACAAACCTTCCCAATCTTCGGGTCGAAGGGGCCGAAGCTCCAGGAGGTCGCCAACGAGGTGTGGCTGCAGTTCAAACGTTATTACATTTTAGCGCCTATGTACAATACAGGTGTGACTCCCGTTCCGCTGGAACTTCCGCTGCGTCCCGCCGAGGCCGCGGAACTGGCCCACCTGATTTTCGATCAGGCCGAACGCAAATCGTTGACCGACGAGGTTCGGAACCGCCTGGCCGCGCGCGCCCGAGTGCTGCGTCTTTCCACCATCACGCCTTACTTCGGATCGCTCGGGCGCGACCCGGTCCATCCCTCGGCGTACTACCTGGCGGTGGATGGCGAACACGGCGTGCCGCACTTGCTCTACATCGCGCTGGCCAACGCCCCTACCAGCAGCATCTTCCACCATCCTCTGCTCATTGGGCGGATGCGCCGCCACCACGGCCCGGAATTTGTCATCAATGCCATGGAGTTCGGCCCGCTGGATCACGAAAACCTGGAGAAGTTTGCGGCCTGCATCGATTCGGGATTCCTCCCCAGGCCGCAAGGATTGCGCGCCGCCATTGCGGTCCGGCTTGGCGCGGACAAGCCGGCGGGCGACGCCGCGGCGGCGTTTGAAGCTTTCCGCGCCATTCTCAAGCGTACCGGCAAGAATCTGGCCGCGGTTTGTGCGGCGGATTGTGCGGCGGATTGTCGCACAGTCGATCCCGCCGCCGGCGCCACCGCCCGCGATGCCTATTACGCCGGCCTGTGGGCGGCGATTCGTGCGGGCTGGCGCGAAGAATACAGCGCTGGAACGGAGATCGCCGTGGAGGCCGAATCCCTCGACAGTGCCTCCCTCGACCGTGCCAAGGAATCCATCCTCGCGGCCGCCGGCTTTACCCGGTTCGCCACCAACACCGCCCGTCTGCTGCGCCAACCGGCATCCGGCGCCGCGCTGCAAGAACAGTTTGAAGCGTGGTTCCCGGCTGCGGAGCGCGGATGGATTCTTGATGAGTTTGTGCGGCGGTTCGACATCGGCGGCGCGGTCTACGAACTCACCGCGGGCGATGTGCCTCGCCTGGCCGTAAAGTGGAGCCGCTGTCTGAAGGTGAACGAGCATCTCCACGAGTACATCCGCCAGACCCGCGGGGCGCAGAAGGTGGCGCGGACCTTCGATTTCGAACCCGTGCTGGGCGGCCCTGGGCTAACTACACCGCTAACTACACCGCAAGAGCTGCTCTTCTGCCTCCATTGGCTGAAAGCGCGGGGTCATGCCGCGCAAATGGCCGCGCCCAACCTGGGCTTCGTTGCGGGGCAGCCCTACCTGGCGGACACTGCCGGCGAACTCGGGCAGCGCGTTACGGAACTGGCGGCCATCGCCCGCCATTACCAGGCGATTCTGAGCGTCCGCCACGGCGGCGGCAAGCAACCCGAAGTGATTCGGGCGATTGCCAAAGCCACCGTGGGCCGGGTGAACTATCAGACCTCCGACGCCGCCGAAATCGCCTTCATAGCCGAGGAATTACTGGGATGAACATGCGCCGGGTGCAGTTCGCTGCCAGCTTGCTGGTGTTTTCGGCGGCGGCCCAGAATGGGCTGGTGAACAACGTCCGCGCGCTGATTGGGCTCCACAACCTGGCTGCGGCCGGCCAGGAGGCCCGCGCCTACCAGTCCCGCATCGGCGCCACTCCTGAACTGGCCGCCGCTTTGTCATGGCTGGCTCGGGGCACGCTGGATGCCAGGAGCTTCGACCAGGCCGATGCCTATGCAACCGAGGCGCGCGGCATGGCACTCGGGTTTCTGAAAAACCGCAAACTGGATCAGGACCCCTGGCTGCCCACCGCCCTGGGCGCCTCCATCGAAGTTCATGCCCAGGCGATGGCGGCGCGCGGGGAACGGCCTGAAGCTGTCGCCTTCTTACGCGAGCAGCTCAAGCTATTTGCCGCCACTTCGCTGGCGGAGCGCATACGCAAGAACATCAACCTGCTGAACCTGGAAGGTAAACCGGCGCCGCCGCTCGAAGCCCCGGAATGGCTCGGCCCCAAGCCGCCGCCACTGGCTTCGTTGCGCGGCCATCCCGTGCTGCTCTTCTTCTGGGCCCACTGGTGCCCGGACTGTAAGGCGGAAGTGCCCATTATCGCCAGCCTGAAGAAAACATTTGCCCGCCAGGGGCTGGCGATCATCGGGCCGACACGCTATTACGGGTACGTGGCCGGGGGAGAAGACGCCGCGCCGGCTGTGGAAAAACGGTACACCGAGCTGGTGCGGAGCCAGTTTTACGCCGCACTTTCGGCTATGCCGGCGCCGATCAGCGCGGCTAATTTCGTGACTTACGGAGCCAGCACCACGCCTACGCTGGTACTGATCGATGGCGCCGGTCTGGTTCGCTACTATCACCCCGGCGCGGCTTCGGAAGCCGAGTTGAGCGCACGGATTCGCGCCATTTTGAAAAACTAGCAGATTAAAATAAAGTTGCCGGGGTTTAAGCCGTCTTGAGCTTGGAGTCTGAAGACGCCTTGGGACCGAACCGGTCATAAGCCTCCAGCGAATGGATCAAAGCATCGATGGCGGTCATGCGAGCGTACAGGCAATCCAGTTCCTTGCCGTAGCCATTCTGTGCGCGGCCATTCTGTGCGCGGCCATTCTGTGTGCGACCATTCTGTGCGCGACCACGATTAGGAGAAGCACTCGGCGGTGTCTTCGCAAGCATATGTACATATGTACCAGATGTTACAGGCCAGTACAATAACATTCCGCCGCGATCCTATTCTAATTTGCGGGTAGTCAGGCACCCCACACATGAGATTAGTACTATCTCCGGAGTACTTGAATTTGCGAATTGGATTGCGTAGGTTGGGCCATCGCCCTCGGCGGTGAAGGGCACTTCCGGTCTGAGGCAGAGGCTAGTGCCAGTTGCTGGTGCCAGTTGCCAAGTGCTAGCCTAACTTACGCCCACCTCTGAGGCGTGGTGCTGAGAAGTGGGCCGGTTGCGACGTCGTTGGTGTCGATAGCTGGCTTGAGGTGCCGATCTCCTTGAACCTAGAACCGGCAGTTTGAAATAAGGCGCTGCTACCGCGCCGGAGGGATTGCCTGGAAGGAATTGCAATCGCCAGGAAATGAGTAACTACACCCGACTAGCTCCAGCCTGTTGAGGGAGCGCCGTTT
>DATMNI010000365.1:0-38662 GCA_035570275.1 Candidatus Acidiferrales bacterium
CAGTCGGTAGGTGGATCCGTCGGGGCGGCGGTGAACCACGAGTAAGCGGCGCGTAAGATCCAGGACCCAATACTCGGGGACGCCGGCAGCGGCGTAGAGGGCAGCCTTGCGGTTCAGGTCGAAACTGGCGGTCGTGTCGGAAACCTCGACCACCAGCAGGAGTTCGTCGCCGCGAGGATGACGTTTATGGTAGTCGGGCTTCCGTTCGGCCAGCACGCCAATATCGGGTTCGGGAAGACTGCGCTCCCGGTCGGCGACGGCTGCCTCAATGGGCAGTTGACTCTGGACGCGGTCCGCGCCGAAAACTCCCGCTAGCCAAGCCTGGGTCAGGCGAATCGCGTTAGCGTGTGGCGGATTCTGTCCCATTTTGTCGAGCAACTCTCCGTCGATTAATTCGTACCGTTGTCCTTCGAAGAATCCGGTCCTGATGAGATGTTCCACTTCGTCACGGGTGAAGCGTTTGCGGGGGAGCGCCTCGGGAGTGGCCTGAAAGGGCAGCAAGGGTGCGACAGCCATCTGCGTTCCTCCTGGTCGTATTATCTCTCAGACGCGGCGCTACGGTTTTCGCCATAATAGGGAATGGCGCCGGAGGAGGTCGATGCGCCCTCATCCGCGAATACCGCGCGGGCGCTCCTCGCTCATCACCCCGAAAACGCGCATCGACACCGATCAAAGATCGATCAAACGAGCGTCGACTTTCGCCTCGCGCGCCTAAGTTTATCCGAGCCGGGAAGTCGGATGGACGACGATTCTCACCAGGGCAGCAGATCCCAGAGCGCGCCCACTTCGATGGCAAAGATAGCCCCCAGGAGTCCGAGGCCGGCCGGCGTGACCCAGCCCGGCGTCTTTTTTTCCGTGAAAAGCCACCACCCGAACCAGCGGATGGTGAGCGGCATCGTCACAAAGGTCGTTACGGCAACGCTAATACCATTGCTGATGAAGGTGGCCAGCGACGCGTGCAGGCCCAAGGAAGCAAGGATCGGGCTGAGGAAACGCATCTCGATCATCACGACCGGAAACAGCCCCAGAATTACGAGAAGAGCGGTCTTCCAGTTCGGCGGCCCTGTGCCGGTCACAGGATTGATCGGCACCCAGCCGGGGAATGACGTGGCCAGGCGCATGAGCTGTTCGTGGTCGATAAACGCCTGGGATTCCTTGAGTAGCTCCGCGCGTTCCGGGGCTTCCATCCACGCTTCGAGGTGCTCGGTGGTGTCGTAGCGGATGATGGTCGTCCAGAAGCCATCCTTCTCGGCGGGTGGCTGGAGATACATCCCGCGGTAGCCCGCGTATTTTGCCTGCGCGGCCTGAATTCTCACCGCCCATTCGCGATACGTGTCGTCCATCCCGAGCTTGATCTTCGAGAGGATCATTTCGGTGACGTTCGAGCCGGGCTGCTCGCCAGGCCGGTCTGGTTGCGCGACCTCGTCCAGGCTGCCGCCCTCGAATAACGGGAGGGCCTCGCCGATAATTTTGGCCCGCTCGCTGGAACGCTGCCAGGCGGTGAGTTCGTCCTGCGAGCGGAAATTCAGGATAATCGTCCATTCGTTGCTTTCCGGCTTCAAGGGCGGGATGATGTCACTGCTGATGAAACCGGGGAATTTGCCGATGACGGTGTTGTGGCGCGCCTGCCATACGGCAAAGGCCTGGTCCTCGCCAGGGCGAAGTTTGGCGTTGGCGATGAGCACGGCGGGCGCGCTCATTTTTCGTTGGCCACCTGTGAAAAGATGCGGTCCGCGCTGAAAGGCAGACTAGTGAAACGGACGCCCGTGGCGTCCGCGAGCGCGTTGCCCAGCGCAGCGGTAATGGGGATGATAGGCGCTTCGCCCATGGACTTGGCACCGCGCGGGCCGTAGGGGTCGTAGGTATCGGCGTAGAAGATCTCGGTGCGGGGGATGTCGGCGAAGGCGGCAATGCGGTAATTGCGGAACGTGGGATTCACGACCGCGCCCTTATCGTCGAAGACCATGCGCTCGAAAAGGCTAGCGCCGATGCCCTGCGCAACGGAGCCTTCGATCTGGCCGCGGCATTGCATGGGATTGAGCACCGTCCCGCAGTCGGCGGCGTGTACGCTCTGCAAGATGATTACCTCGCCGGTGACCTTATGCACGGCCACTCGAAATCCGTGCACGTTAAACGCCGTGAAGCGAGGCGTCGCGTAGGCCCTGCGGGAGACGTGGAGTTTGTGCACGGACGGCGCCAATGCGTGCAGTTCGGAGAGCGCCACGCCGCGGTCTCCGCATCGGATGGCCCCCTCTTCGAGCCGGCATTCCTCGACGGGTTTGGCAGTGAGCCGGGCGGCAATTTCCAGCAGGTGTTCCCGCAGGGCTTGGGCGGCCCGCTCCACCGCGAGCCCGGCAACGCTGGTGCCGGTGCTGCCGAAGGTGCCGGTATCGTAGGGCGTGAGATCGCTGTCGGCGTTGACAATGTGGATATTGGCGGCGCGCGTATGCAGCACACCGGCGGCGATCTGCCGGAAAGAGTTCAAAGAGCCGTTGCCGAATTCGGCCATGCCGGAAGCCAGGTGAAACGTGCCGTCTTGGCGCAGCGAAAGATGCGCCTCGCTGCGGTGCTCGGTGGGCGGCGCGCAGTCCTGCGCATGAATGGCCACGCCGCGGCCCTCGAGCCATTCGCCGCCGGCCGGCTTCGCCCCGCCGCGCCCGCTGGCCAGGGCGCTTTCCACAAAGTCCAGACACTGATCCAGGCCGTAGCTGCCGATCTCGGTATCGTCCGGCCCGGGCCAGATGCTGTGCAGCGCATCGCCGGGCCGGGCCATGTTCTTCCGCCGTATGGTGAAGGTATCGATGCCGAGTATTCCAGCCAGCTCGTCCACAGCGGCCTCGACGGGATACGCCATCTGCGTGGCACCGTAGCCGCGGAACGCGCCGGAGGGCACGGTATTCGTATAAACAGCGAAGCCGCTGCCCTTTTTGTTCGGGCAGCGGTAGGTCATGAGAGAGGAGCCGAGGGATGAGGCAAGCGTCTCGCCGCCATGGTTGCCGTAGGCACCGGTATTGGAAACATTGCGCACCTGCATGGCGGTGATGGTGCCGTCCTTTTTTGCGCCGAGCTTGACCCAGATTTTCATGGGATGACGGGTCACTGTGCCAATGAATTCCTCGGTGCGCGTAAGCTCCCATTTCACCGGCCGGCCGGTTTTCAGCAGCGCCAGCACGCAGAGATCTTCGGTGAGCAATTCCTGCTTGCCGCCAAAACCCCCGCCCACCCGCTCGTTGAAAACATGGAGCTGAAAAGGATAGATGCCAAAGAGGTAGGCGAGCTTGGCCTTGGTGAGATGGGGCGCTTGCGAACTGGTCCGCACGTGGATCCGGCCGTCGTCACTCTTCCAGGCAACGGAGCCGTGGGTCTCCAGGTGAGCGTGCTGGATCTTGACAGTCGAATACGTTCCCTCGTAAATCGCGTCCGCCTCCCGGAACCCCTGCTCGACATTGCCCACTTCGCTCTCGATCTTGAGAAAAACATTGCGCTCGGGATCGGCAATGCGCGAGTCGGCCTCCTTGTGATGAAGGATCGGCGCGCCGGGCAACATGGCTTCTTCCGCGTCGAAGACGGCAGGAAACACCTCGTAATCGATCTCGACCAACCGGCAGGCTTCCTCGGCGATGCCCTCAGTCTCCGCCACGACCGCTACGACGCGCTGGCCGACGAAGCGGACCATGTTATCGAGGATGTAAGTATCGTCCGGATCTACACGATAGTCGTCGTGCGTCGCCGTGGTAAAAAGACGGCGCGGGACATCCTCCCACGTGAACACAGCATGGACGCCGGGAAGTGCATCTGCTTTTTCCTTGCGAATGGCGAGTACCTTGGCATGGGCGTGCGGGGAACAGACGACCTTGATGTGGAGCAAGCCTTCCATCGCGACATCCATCGTGTAATGGGCGCGGCCGGTGACGATGGATTCGCCGAGCGGGCTCCGGATGCTGGAGCCGCAGACATGTCCTGCCCGATCCTCTTCGCTGGAGGCGATGCCATGCACGGCGTCCTCGATGGCGCGATAGCCGGTGCAGCGGCAAAGATTGCCCTTCAGACGAAAAGGAAGGTCTTGCTTCTCCTCCTCGGAGAGGCTGGCGCATGTCATAATCATGCCCGCGGTGCAAAAGCCGCACTGGAAAGCCTGCGCATCGAGAAACGCCTGCTGCATGGGATGCAAATCGCCATTTCCAGAGAGGCCCTCAATGGTCGTCACCTCGCGATTCGCCGCACGAAAAGCCGGAACCAGGCAGCTATGCACGGGTTTTCCGTCCAGCCAGACGGTGCAAGCGCCGCAATCGCCGGCATCACAGCCTTTCTTGACCCCGAACCAGCCAAGGTCGCGGACAAACGTTCTCAAACACTGGCCAGGCCGGGGTTCGGCGTCGAAGGATTTTCCGTTGATCCGGTAGCTCATAAAATGCTTAAGGCAGAAAGTTCCTGGCGGATTTGCTGGGCAAAATAGTAAGTCAGATGCTGGCGATGACGCGGCGAGCCGTGGACGTCGTCGAGGTAGAGGTCAAAAGGCACGGTGTCGTCCAGGGCGCTCTTCAGCGTTTCCGCGGAAGGCACATTCCCGAAGCGCAGTTGTACGGGTCGGAGCGTGGAGGCGGTGACGGTCAGCAGAAACTCCCCGCGTTCCGGGCAGCGGGTGCCGATCAGCAAAACCTCCGAGCGTCCCAAATGGGTAAGAGTGAAACGGCGGAACGCATAGCTCTTCCTCAACGCCGACGCAGGCAAAAAGATGGAACGTAATAATTCGCCGGGAGCGAGGACGTTTGCGTGATTCCCGGTGACAAGTTCCACCACCGGCACTTTGCAGGGCGCTCCGTTGCGCGGCCAGAGCGTGCAGATGCCCTCTAGTGCCGCCGTCAGGGAAATCATCGGTCCGGCCGGCAGGGACATGACGATGTTTCCGCCCACGGTCGCCTCATTCCAAATCTTGAAAGAAGCAAGAAACGCCCGGCAGCATTCCCGGAAAAGCGGCGCCGCCTTCCATTCGAGTGGCGCCGTGAAACGATCGAGTTCCACAACCTTGCAAGTCGCGGCGATCTCCAGTCCCTCCGGCAAAGTGGCCAGCGAGGGCCATTTGAATGACTCCAGGTCGATGAGCGTGTGCGTCGCAACCTGAGGCTCCGAGAACAACCAGGTCCCTCCCGCAAGCCACGCGTATCCGCTTTGCCATTCTTTCACAGCGTCCGCGTTGGCGGGCCGCAGAACTGCGGTGATAGTGTTCAAGTCCATAACTAAAGGTGCCTAAAATCCTTGGGAAACGTGGAATGCCGCGTGACCTTGTACTTCCGGTTTTGAACCTTGACATAGCATCGGTAACCAGACATATTATCACTTCGGTGTACGACCGGCAGTAAAGATTGGCTGACGCCGGCACCCCAATTATTTTGCGAATCGCAATTCTCACCCAAACGCACCATCACAAATGTATCCGGGCAGAAACAGCCGGAAGCCTGACAGGGAAGCCTCCGTATTTGAAACTGACCGGCTCGGGATTGCAGCGCGACGGCGCGCGGTAAGCTACGATAACTGTTTGCCGGGCAGCCGGTGATTTTCCGGAGGGTTAATCGATGCGACTTCTGATTGCGGGACTGGCATTGCTGTATTGCGCGATGGCGGCCGAAAGGCGGCCCATCGCGCCCGAAACCTTCAAACCGAACGGCCCATACATCCCCGGCATTCTGACACAGGACTTTCTCTACGTCTCGGGTCAGGGCGCCGAAAACCGCCAGGGGCAGATCCCGCCGACCCTGGAGGGCCAGCTTCGGCAATGCTTCGAGAACGTGAAGGCCGTAGTCGTCGCGGCCGGGCTAACCATGGACCACGTGGTATATAGCCAAGTCTATCTGACGGGCCTTACCGACGAAGGCCCCCTGAACCGGGTCTGGCAGGAATATTTTCCGAAAGACCCGCCCGCCCGTTCGACGATCGGTGTAGCCCTGCTCCCGGGCACGCCGGTAGAGATGAGCGCGGTAGCAGTGCGCGAACTTTCCCGCAAGAAAACGGTGGCGCCGCCGGGCTATCCCGCAAATTCGCCGGTCTCCGCACTCGTGATCGCGGGCGATCGCGTGTACCTCTCCGGGTTTCTCGGCCGCGACATCAACACCGGCCGTATACCGGATGACCCCGCCGCGCAGGTGGAGTTGTCGCTCGAAGGTATGCAGGCTGCGCTCAAAGCCGCCGGCCTGGATTTCCGGCACATGGTCTTCGTGAATCCGTACCTCACCGGAAAGATTCCCATGGACGTGATGAATCACGCCTACGCCAAGCGCTTCGAATTCGGCAATACCCCGGCGCGCGCCACTCTCCAGGTGGCGGGCCTGCCCAGTGGAGCCAACATTGGATTCACCGGCGTCGCGGTAATGGACCTGGCGAAACGGCGCGCGGTGCGGCCGAAGAACATGGACCCGAGCCCCACGGCAAGCCCCTGTGTGTTTGCCGCCGATACGTTGTTCTGCTCCGCCAAGTCCGGCTTCATCCCCGGCGTCAACGGCGGTATCTACGCCGGCACCGTGGAAACCCAACTTCGCCAGACGATGCGCAATCTGCTGGATGGGCTGGAAGAGGCCGGCATGAAGTTCTCCAACGTAGTAGCCAGCAACGTTTATCTGGACAACCTCGATGAGTTCGCGCAGATGGATGGTGTCTACGCCGAGTACTTTCCGAGCGCACCGCCAACCCGGACCGCGGTGCAGCAGCTTGCGTCGGGGAAACGCCAGGCGGGCGCCAAAGGCCATTGGCCGACGCTGGAACAAATTTCGCTCATTGCGGTCAGGTGAGCTGCAGGGTGCTGCGCCGGGACCGTGGCCGCGGAGTCAATCAGAAGTAGCTGAATCGCGGCAGCATGCGGGGGTTTCCGTCCCATTTTGTCGAGCAACTCTGCCACGACGTGGTTGACTCGCTGCCCGCGTTCGCGTAGATTGATGCGACGGCCCAGCGCACCGAGTGTGGCCGATTGGGGAGGGACGAAATGGAACAGATCATCGCGAAACTGCTGGAGGAGTTCGAACGCGGGAAAATGAACCGGAGGCAGCTTATTCAGAGCCTGACCATGGCGGCGTCGGTGGCGGGCGCCGCAGCGCCGGCCTCGGCAACGGAGGGCAAGGGTTTCCAGGCGGTAACGGTCAACCACATTTCCTACCAGGTGGCCGATTATGCCAAGACGCGCGATTTTTATGCCGACCTGCTGGGCATGAAGGTATCGCACGACGACGGCAAGCAATGCTACATGTCGTTCGGCAACACGTTCCTGTTGCCGCGGAATGCGCGCCAGGGCGTGACCGCGCCGCGTGTGGACCACGTCGCTTACACCATCGAGACCTGGGACAAAAACGCCGTGGAGGCGGAGTTGAAGCGGCGCGGCCTCAGCCCTCGGCCGGACACGGAAGATAGTTTTCACGTGAAGGACCCCGACGGGTTCGATCTGCAAATCAGCGGAAAGAACATGAAGCCCTGAGGGTGCCGGCTTGACTCCCAGTAGCGGCATATGCAAACATCTCGCCAGAGAGTACTGTTTGCGAAAGGTCTTTAGGTTCAGCTTCGTAGCCGTTCTCGGGATGAGCGGTGCCAATGCCCAGCAGCCTGTGCCCCAGCAGCCTGTGCCGATGCTGCAGCGCGCGCTGGTTGACCAGTATTGCACCTACTGCCACAACGACAAGCTGAAATCGGGCGGGATGACGCTGACGAAACTCGACCCGGCGCACCCCGAGCAGAACGCGGAACTGGCCGAGAAGGCGATTCGCAAAGTGCGGGCCGGCCTGATGCCTCCTCCCGGCATGCCGCGTCCGGACGGCGCCCGAATGAAACAATTCGCCACGTCGCTCGAAACTGCCATCGACCAGGCTGCCGCACTGCATCCCAATCCGGGCCGGCCGGCGCTCCATCGGCTCAACAGAACCGAGTACGCAAATTCCATTGGCGACCTCTTAGGGGTCTCGGTGGATGTTGGGCCACTGCTGCCAACCGACGACATGAGCCACGGGTTTGACAATATGGCTGATGTGCTGACCATCTCGCCGGCGCTCATGGAAGGATACATTCGCGCGGCAGGTAAGATCAGCCGCGAGGCCGTGGGCGATCCGCTGGCGCTGGCGCTCACCCACACTTACTCCATCCCGAGGGTGCTCTCGCAGGTGCGGCACGTGGAAGGCACGCCCATTGGGACTCGCGGCGGCATGGCGGTGGTGCACGATTTTCCCGCCGATGGCGAGTACACTTTCAAGCTGGGCTTTTACTACTCGCCCACGGGACCGCTGTTTGGCGTGAATCAGGGTAAGGGGCAGCAGATTGAAATTGCGGTCAATGGGGAGCGGGTGGCGCTGCTGGACATCAACCCCGCCATGACGCTGGCTACCGATGGCATCAAGACGCCTGCGGTGAAACTGCGGGCGGGACCGCAGCGCATCTCGGCTTCATTCCCGGTGAAATTTGACGGGCCCATCGAAGACGAATACAGAATGGTGGAGCAGAGCCTGGTGGATGTCAGCGTGGGTGCGCTGCCGGGAATGACCACGCTGCCGCATTTGCACGAACTCAGCATCACCGGGCCGCTGAAGGCGCAGGGAGTGTCCGACACGCCGAGCCGCCGTAAGATTTTCACGTGCCGGCCGCTGGAGGGTGACGACGAAATCCGGTGCGCCAAACAGATCGCCGGTGCGTTGGCGCGCCAGGCATATCGGCGTCCGGTCACCGAAAACGACATCGAGGATTTGCTCAGCTTCTATCAGGCTGGAAAGAACTATCAGGCGGGACAGAACCGCTCTGGTCCCAATCACTCTGGAACAAATCAGGGCAACTTCGAAACCGGAATCCGCACCGTGATCCAGGCCATTATCGCCAGTCCGGAATTCGTCTTCCGTTTCGAGCGCGTTCCTGCCAACGTTGCGCCGGGGCGAAACTACCGGATCTCGGACCTGGAATTGGCGTCGCGGCTCTCCTATTTCCTATGGAGCACAGCGCCCGACGAGGAATTGATTGCATTGGCCAGCCAGGGAAAACTGAGGGACCCGGTGGCGCTGGAAAAGCAGGTGAAGCGGATGCTGGCCGACCGGCGTTCCGACACCCTGAGCACGATCTTTGCCGGCCAGTGGCTGCACCTGCAAAATCTGAAAACCGCCAATCCGGATCTGTTCGAGTATCCTAACTTCGACCAGACGCTGGCGAATTCCATGCGGCGCGAGACGGAATTGCTGTTTGCCAGCGTGATGCAAGAGGACCGCAACGTTCTGGATCTGCTGACTGCGAATTACACCTTTGTGGATGAGCGGCTGGCCAAGCACTACGGCATCCCGAATATTCTTGGCAACCGCTTTCGCCGCGTGACGCTGACGGACCCCAATCGCTTCGGCTTGCTGGGCCATGGCAGCATTCTCACTTTGACTTCGACGGCGCTGCGCACATCTCCGGTGCAGCGCGGCAAGTACGTGATGGAAGTGCTGCTGGGGACGCCGCCGCCGCCACCGCTGCCCAACGTACCCGCGCTGCCGGAGAATGCCGACAGCCGCACGGGCCACGTCGCCAGGCCGCTCTCCGTGCGGGAACGAGTGGAGCAGCACCGCGCCAACGCGGTTTGCGCCGGTTGCCATAAGATGATGGACCCCATCGGCTTCGCGCTGGAAAACTTCGACGCGGTGGGCGTGTGGCGAACCAACGACAGCGGATTCCGGATCGATCCCGCTGGCGAGATGTTCGATGGCGCCAGGCTGAATGGCCCGGCCAGCCTGCGGCAGGCGCTGCTGAATCACTCGGACGTGTTGATTGCGAATCTGACCGGGAACCTGCTGGCTTACGGATTGGGCCGGGTGCTGGAGTCTTACGACATGCCGGCGGTTCGCGGCATTGGCCGGGAGGCGGCACGCAACAACAACCGTTTCTCGTCGTTCATTCTGGGAATTGTGAAGAGCACGCCGTTCCAGATGCGCAGGGCGGAAGAGAATACCGAGGGCGCGACGGCGGATGTATTGGCGGCAGTGAAACAGGAAGTCATGAGCCAGGAGCCAGAAGTCAGAGTGAACACCCGCGCCGCCCGAAGCCCTGGCGCGAGTGCTGTGCTCAAATAGGAGATCCATGTTGATCACCAGGAAACGCCTTTCGAGACGCACGGTTTTGCGGGGACTGGGGGTGACGCTGGGGCTGCCGCTGCTGGACTCCATGGTTCCGGCGCAGACGCCGTTGCGGAAGACGGCGGCGGCGCCGAAGACGCGGCTGGCCTGCATCGAGATGGTGCACGGCGCGGCCGGCAGCACAGGCGAAGGCACCAACAAACACTACTGGGCGCCGGCCCAGGCGGGACGGGATTTCGAGTGGAGCCAGAGCCTGGAGCCGCTGGCGCCCTTCCGCGATTACGTCACCATTGTCAGCGATACCGACTTGCACCCCGCCACGGCCTGGGCCGCGGCCGAGGAAGGCGCCGACCATTTCCGCTCGAGCGCGGTTTACCTCACGGCCGCGCATCCAAAGATGACCGAGGGGTCGGACTATTTCGTGGGTACGTCGCTCGATCAACTCTGCGCGCAGAGGGTCGGCCAGGACACGCCCCTGCCTTCACTTCAACTCTGCATCGAAATGGTGGACGCGTCGGGCGCATGCGATTACGGGTACGCCTGCGTGTATGCCGACACCATCAGTTGGGCGTCGCCCACCGCGCCGCTGCCGATGACTCTGGACCCCCGCATGGCTTTCGAGAACCTGTTCGGCGAGGGCGGTACCGCCGAGGACCGGCTGCAGCGCGGCAAGGTCAATTCCAGCATTCTGGATTGGATCAGGCACGACGTGGCCCGTCTGCAGAAGAACCTGGGGCCGAGCGACCGCAGCCGGCTCAGTACGTACCTGGACGATGTGCGCGAAGTGGAGCGGCGCATCCAGAAGATTGAGAAGTACAATTCCTCGGGCGAAGCGCGCACGCTGCCGGCGGCTCCGCTGGGGGTGCCGGATTCCTACGAAGAGCACGTGCGGCTGATGTTCGATCTGCAGGCGCTGGCCTTCATGACCGATACCACGCGCGTTTCCGCGTTCAAGATGAGCCGTGACGTGAGCGGCCGCGTGTGGCCGGAAAGCGGCGTCAAAACGCCGTTCCACCCGTGCTCGCACCATGGCGAGACCCCGGCGAGGGTGGCGGAGTTCGCCAAACTCAACCGCTACCACGTGAGCCTGATTCCGTACTTCCTGGAAAAGCTCAAGAACACGCCGGATGGCGATGGCAACCTGCTGGACCATTCGATTGTGATGTACGGCAGCCCGATGGGCGATGGCAACGTCCATAACCACAAGCGCGTTCCCCTCTTCCTGGCGGGTCACGGCGGCGGCCAACTCAAGGGGAACCTGCACGTACGCTGCGCCGATTCCACGCCCATGGCGAATATCTACCTGACCCTGCTGCACAAGATGGGAGTGAACGTGGAGCGCTTCGGGGATAGCACCGGGGAGGTTGCGATCTGATGTTCGCGCGCGAGGCTGTATTCAGAGCCGCGACCGTTAGGGAGCGGTGGCCCCTGCCTGTTCTTGGAATCTTAATCGCCACGATGTGCGCCTCCAGCCTGCTTACGGCTGCCGGCGACACGCGCCTGTCCGAAGCTGCCATGCAGGGCAACAGCGACGTGGTCCGTTCGCTGTTACAGCAGAAAGTGGACGTGGATGGCGCCCAGGGGGATGGCACCACCGCGCTGCACTGGGCCGCCTTCCGCGACGATTTGGCGATGGTGAAGTTGCTGCTTGCGGCCGGCGCGAATGTGAAAGCTGCTACGCGCGAAGGCGGCATCACGCCGCTGTTCATGGCGTGCACCAACGGGAACGCAGCCATCGTCGGCGCCATGCTCCAGGCGGGGGCAGATGCCAACACGGTCAATACCAACGGCACAACCGCACTCATGACGGCCGCCGCTTCGGGCAGCGTGGACGCCGTGAAGGTGCTGCTGGACGGTGGCGCCGACGTCAAGGCCAGGGAACACGTGCACGGCCAGACCGCTTTGATGTTCGCGGCCGCCCTCAACCGGCACGAGGTGGTCAAGCTGTTGATGGATCGTGGAGCCGAGCCCAACGTGGCCACCGAAGTGCGTACGGTGCAGCGGGTTCGCTTCGACCAGGATGGCAACATCGTGGAAGAGCGCGCGGCTCCGGCGGGTGGCGGCGGACGCGGCGGGCCGAGAAACGCTCCGGCGAATGCTCCCGCGAACGCCCCGGTGGCTCCGCCTCCCAACGCCGAAGCGCAGGCCAAGGCCGACGAATCCGCCGATGCACAGACCGCGGCCGCCGCCGCGAAAGCCGCCAACGATGCCGCCCGGTCCGATCTGGATGTGCTGGCGCGCGCCCTGGGTCTGAAAGCCGTCGAGTTCCGCCTGGCCAAGCCACGGCCCCGGGCGGCGGATGTTGCTTTTCGCGCTCCCCGGCGGGTTGGCCCCGAAGTGACTGGCGGCATGACCGCCTTACTCTACGCCGCTCGCGAGGGCCATCTCGAAGCCGCCCGCGCGCTGGTGGAGGCGGGCGCCCATATCAACGCAGACATCAATCAGGTGAACGGCGATAAGTTCACGCCGTTAGTAATCGCTATCACCAACGGCCACTTCGAGTTCGCCAGGTACTTGCTGGAACACGGCGCCGACCCGAAGCCCGCTTCGCTTAGCGGCATGACCGCGCTTTACGCCACCATCGACGTGCAGTGGGCGCCAAAGGCCTGGTTCCCGCAGCCCAGCACCGAGCAGGAAAAGGTCGGCTACCTGGATTTGTTGAAGGACCTTCTGGCCAAGGGCGCTCCGGTCAACGCGCCAATCAACGACAAGCCGTGGTTCCGTTCCTTCACCAACGATTACACCTGGGTGGACCCGGCGGGCGCGACGCCGTTCTGGCGGGCGGCGCAATCGAGCGATACGGCGGCCATGCGCCTTTTGGTCGAGCATGGCGCCGACCCCAAGATCGCGACTAAGTCGGGCGACACCGCGCTGATGGCCGCTGCCGGAATCGGTTGGGCGGCCAACTGGAGCGTGAACGCGCCGGTTCCGCTGGTGGACGCCGTGAAGTATTGCGTCGAACGGGGCATCGATATCAACGCCGCCGATAACCGCGGCTATACGGCGCTGCACGGCGCGGCCTATCTGGGCAACCACGACATGGTGAACTACCTGGTGAGTAAGGGCGCCAAGGTGGACGTGAAGAGCAAGGGCGGAGACACCGTGGCCGATATGGCCAATGGCCCCACGCGGTTCGGCCAGCCGCATCCGGAGACCGTTGCGCTGTTGGAAAAACTAGGCTCGGCTAACTCGCACAATTGCCGGTCGGATATGTGCGTGGTGGCTTCCAAGGCTAACATCTACGATCGTCCGCTAACCGCCGCTGAGCAGACTGATAAGGATGCCTTGGACGTACTATCCGCGGCCATGGGTTTCAAGTCCGCGGTGTATCTGGCGGATGTACCGGCGGGCCGTGTCTTCCCGGGTCAGTAACACGGGCATTCTTGCCTGTGTCGTCTTGGCTTGCGCGCTGCCGCCTGCCCGCGCGCAAATTTACGCTTCAAACCTGCCCAGTGACCACGCCGCCATCCTCTATCAATCGGCGGCCTTGGATGATGCCGCCACGCGCCTCGGCAAGCAACTGGCATCGGGAAAAACCCGGCTTGCATTCCGCGAAGGCGGCTTTGGCTATCTCCCCGGCCTCCTGGAATACTTTGGCATCAACCCGGACACGCAGGCCCTGGTCTTCTCGCAAACCAGTTTTCAGGCCTCGAAGATTTCTCCGCGAAACCCGCGGGCGATCTACTTCAACGATGAGGTCGCCGTCGGATGGGTGCGCGGGGGAGAGGGCATCGAGGTGGCGGCACTCGATCCCACACAAGGTATTGTGTTTTACTCGCTGACCGGCGGAACGCTGGCGCGCCGCCAGGAGTGTCTGCACTGCCACATTGGTTCGGCCACCCTTGGCGTGCCGGGGATGTTCGTGGGCTCGGTCTATCCCAACGCGTTCGGCCGCCCCGACCGCACGGGCGCCATCATCACCGATCACCGCACGCCGTTTAGCGATCGCTGGGGCGGCTGGTACGTGAATGCCGCGCGCGGGCAGCAGCGCGACCGCGCCAATGCCACCGCGCCCGACCCGGCCGAACCCCATGCCCTGATGACGGAGGGCAAGCAAAATCTGGCCAGCTTGACGAGAGAGTTCAACACGGCTGGCTATCTCTCTCCGGTAAGCGACATCGTCGCGCTAATGACGTTCGAGCATCAGACGCAGATGGTCAACTTCTTTACTCGGCTGGGTTGGGAAGCGCGCATCGCGGAGCATGACCGCAAGCACGACCCCCAGCCCGACAGACAGCTCGAGGCGGACATCGAGTCCGCCATTCAAGGGACGGTCGCGTACATGCTATTTGTGGACGAGGCGCCGTTGCAGGAACCGGTAGAAGGAATTTCAACCTTCACCAGAACCTTTCCGCAGCGTGGCCCTCGCGACCGCCAGGGCCGCAGTCTGCGCGACTTCGACCTGCAAACGCGCCTCTTCCGCTATCCCCTGAGCTACATGGTGTACAGCCGCGCATTCGACGCGTTGCCGGAGGGGGTTCGCGCGCGCATTTACCGGCGGCTGTACGATGTGCTGAGCGGGAAGGAGCGGAGCGCCAAATTCGCGCGCATTTCCGGGAGTGACCGGCGGGCGATTCTGGAGATTCTTGGCGAGACGAAACCCCGTTTGCCGGCATATTGGAAGGATCATGTATGATGTGGTGATGCGCCGCATCGTACTTGTGTTGTTACTCTTGCTGCCGCTTTGCGCCCAGGAAACTGCCCAGGAAAAAAAGGACACGGGCAAGAAGCAGCAACCCAATCCGACCAACCTGAAGGTGCTCAAGGTCGCCACGGGAGGCGAGGTAGTCCAGATCATGCACACATTCACCGCGGGGCTCGGCGTTCAGTGCATCTACTGCCACGTGCAGGGCAACTATGCCAGCGACGAGAACCCGAAGAAGGAAGTGGCGCGGCAGATGATTAAGATGTCGCAGGTGATCAACGCAAACTTCCCGGATGGCAAGATGCGCGTCACCTGCTACACGTGCCACCGCGGGGAGGCGGAACCGAAGACGGCGCCGGAGCCGAGGGCGGGCGGGTAAGAAAGCTTTTCGAATCGTGAACGGCAGGGCTTGGCTATGCCGACCATACAACTTACCAACAAAACAAATCTCAACGTCACCGCGTCGTCTGCCGACGGTAACGCTACGCTCAATCGCTATTTGAGCAAACCCCTTTCCTTTATCACTCCAGCCGCCTTGGATGCGATCGCTGGGACGAAGGTGGGAAATCTCGATCCCACTGCCTTCCCCATCTCGGCGAGCGCGGCCGGAGAAGGCAAGTTCGCGGTCGAAGGAACCTCCCTGGACGTGCAACTGGGCGCGTCAGCTTCCGTTGGTTTGCTCACCGGCGACAAAGCAGCGGATTTTTTGGGTTCCCTCCAATGGACCGCGGATCCGTCGGTCGCGGGCCTTGTCTCGTTCGGGTTGCAGGGCACGCTCAGCGCCGGAGAGGCGGCTACCGTAAGTGACT
This sequence comes from Candidatus Acidiferrales bacterium, assembly GCA_035570275.1. Classification (GTDB taxonomy): domain Bacteria; phylum Acidobacteriota; class Terriglobia; order Bryobacterales; family Bryobacteraceae; genus DATMNI01. Next base: position 15,519 of record DATMNI010000365.1, read on the forward strand.
TCGGCTTCGGTATCACGACGGCCACGACCGTTTCGGTGACCAGTTTCTGCACTGCGGCAGGGGGCGATACTCTTGCGAACGCGGTCGAGCGGGCCATGGCGGCCCTCACGATTCCCCACGACCTTCAGGATCTCGGAAGTCTGCCCGCAAATACCACATGCCAGATCAAAGCGTCGAGTTCTCTCAAGTTCACGGCGAGCCTTACGTATAGCTTTCTAAACAATCCGCTGGCCACTATTTCGATTCCGCACTTGCCCTCGATGGCGGTCAACGCTAAAGCTGGGGCGACCGTCGAAGCCACAGCGACTCACACATCCGACCACACGGTCACGATCGCCAAACTGCCGAACGGCGTGATCCACCTGTCTGTGAACCTCAAGAGAACGGACGATTTTGAAACGAGCCTCGCGGTCTCGTCGGGGGTTACGGCGAAGGTAGGCAATCAGGACGCGATTGCATTCCTGCTCGATAAAATCAGTCCCAACAGCACCGCGGAGGTAAAGAAGCTCCAGGCCGATATGCCGGCCGATCAGTACCAGAAACTCACCGGCGACATCAAGGCGGCAATCGACGCGGCGCTTTGCAATTCGCTGCAGGCTTCACTGAAGGCGGCTCTGGACGACAGCGCATCCACTAGCCGGATTTTTCTTTACGAGATTGATCTGACCGCTCTCGACGGGGCCGGTACCGCGGCCCTCCAATCTGCGCTGACCGGGGATTTTACCGCTATCACAAGCTCCCGGGCGGCATTCGTGGGCATCCGCGAAATGGATTCCGCGCTTACCGTTACTTCCACGATCAAGCACAGCCTCACGCTGCACCTGCTGGGGATCTTCAACTGGGGAAGCACCAATACATTCGTCGCGAAATCAAAGGTCGATTTCACCAAAGATACGCATGAGATCGTATTATCGGACGAGACTATCAAGGTCGTGAGCGACAACCTCAACGCGGAGAAACTGCGGCAAGTCGTTGTGAAAGGGATTACTCTGACGCTACCCGCATCCGCCAATACCAAGCAGGCTGCAACTCCGATTACCATGGTCTTTTTCGACCGCCAGGATGGGACCAATCGGTCAAAGATGCGCCAGTTCGTCAATGTGCTTGAGGCAACGCAGGCCCCCGGCGCAGCCGTCGCCGAATCGCTGCTCGATCGGAATCTTAAGCACTACGGAACCTCGTCTTTGTACCTGGGCCTCACCCTGACTCCTCAGCGCTGCCGGCAGCTTTTTCTCGATACCGCGGGACAGCCTTATGCTTGGACTACCTATCTCCGCTACGCGTGCGGCGCGGGGGCGGCAATTCTGACCGGTGATACGGATACGGTTAGTGCGGAGCGCCTGAAGTTGTTTACCGCCGGAGAAGCATTCTGGAAGGATTTGAGGGATGCCGGCACGGCGCCTAAGCAGATCAATTTGATGAACGATCGCGGTATTCGTCTAATCACCGCCGCCGATGTCACGACTCTGATTTGGTGGTCGGCGGCTATGGCAGACTACGCGCAGGCTCTAACCGAAGCAGACCAATCGCTGGTGCGAGTCGGCGCCAGAATCGTCAAGGACAGCACAGGCGGTTTTGACGAACCATGGCTGATTCTCGCCACCTGGAGGATGCTCGAGAATCCAGCTATCGAGAGTCTATTTACGTCGTCGCTGCTGAAGCCGTAGGTTGATCGCCGCGGCTCTGAAATCGCGCTTCGGAGCCGTGACCGTTAGGGAGCGGACCACTCGCCCTACAGGTCCGGCGGCTTGGCGTTTTCGTTGCCGTTCAAGAACTTGTCGAACCAATAGCACTGCCAATCCAGGCTTTCCACCAAATGCTTCGGCTCGCCGGTGCGGGTCAAATTGTGGTTCTCGCGCGGGAAGATCACCAACTCCGTGGTCACACCGTAGTGTTTCAGCGCGCGGAACCATTGCTCGCCCTGTTCCAGGGGCACGCGGTAATCGTTGTCCGAATGCAGAATCAGCGTCGGCGTTTTGACGTTCTTAGCATATTTCAGCGGTGATGCATTCCAGTATTGGTCGAATTGATCGAACAGGAAACCTTTGAAATCCTCTTCGTGGCCGTAGGCGCCGTCGCGCGTGCCGTCGTCGCTGATGAAGTTGGCCACGCTGCGCAGCGTCACGGCGGCCTTGAACTTTGTAGTATGACCCAGAATCCAGTTAGTCATGAATCCGCCGTAGCTGCCGCCAGTCACGCCTAACCGCTCCGTGTCCACCCACGGATACTTCTTGAGCGCGGCGTCCACGCCCGCCATGACGTCCTGATAGTCCATGCCGCCCCAGTTGTTCACAATGCCGCGCTCGAATTTCTGGCCGTAGCCGGTGGAGCCGCGCGGATTGCAGAAGAAGACGGCCCAACCCTTGCCGGCGTAGACCTGAAATTCGTGATACCAATCCACGCCATACTGGCCCGCCGGCCCGCCGTGGACGCTCAGCACCATGGGATACTTCTTGCCCGCCTGCCATCCGACCGGCTTCACGAAAAAGCCATCGATGTCCCAACCGTCGGTGCTCTTATACGGCACGCGCTCCACGCCCGCCACTTCCAGACCCGCCCACAGCGCCCCATTCAGATGCGTCAGTTGGCGCTCGCCGGAACCATCCAGGGCGGCGGCATAAAGGTCGTCCAGGTGCTGAAAATCATTGGCCAGATAGGTCATCACACCGGCCTCCTTACTGGCGTCGAAGCCGCGCACGCCGCGCTCCCCGGAGGTTACGGGCGACACCTTGCGGGTGTCCAGATCCACGCGGAAAATGTGCATCTGGCCCTTCACGCCGGTTTCGAAACGCAGTTCGCGAGCGCCCGGTCCCCAATGCAGGTCGGTTGGGATCAGGTCGAAGTCGTCGACCGCCTGGCTGGATTTTCCGCCGCCGGCGGCCGAGGCAATATATAACTTCGGAAACTGGCGGCGCTGGGTCTGGCCGGCAAACGCGATGACCTTGCCGTCGGGCGACCAGCGCGGCTGCGTGTCGTCGAAATTGTGATCGGAAATCTTGGCAAGGCTGCTCCCGCCATCGGCCGCGATCACCCAGACGTCTTTGTTGCGGCCGTCGTCGAACTCCAGGCCGGTGCGGTCGGAAACGAACGCGAGGCGCGTCCCGTCGGGCGACCACTGCGGATCGGTATCGTTCCAGTCTTCTCCGGAGGTGATCTGCCTGGCGGCGCCGGTGGCGGCTTCGACCACCCAGAGATGGCTCCGCTTGTCGTCGAACCAGCCGGTGTCGTTGAACTTGTAGGAGATGTGCGAATAGTGGCGCACGTCGCTCTTGCGGGCCGCGGGCGCCACGTTGTCGCTGGGTCCGGTGCGGCTCACCACCACGAAGCGTTTGCCATCGGGAGACCACTGAAACACGCCGGCGCCGTTCTTCAGATGGGTCAGCGCCTGGGCCTCGCCGCCATCCAGATGCAGGATGTAGATTTGCGGGCCCAGGGCTTCGGTCTCGCCGGCCGCCGCCGTGCCGCGCGTGGAAAGGAAGGCTACGCGCGTTCCATCGGGGCTCCATCGCGGCACAGTGGAGTTGACGCCTTCGGCGGTCAAGCGCCTGGGCGCCGATTTGCCGTCGGTCGCCACCACCCAGATCCCGTTGTCTCGGCGGTTGCGCTTCTGGTCCACGGTGGTGAGGACATAGGCCACCTGTTTGCCATCGGGCGAAAGGTGCGCGTCGCCGATATTCTGGAAGGCGAAGTAATCCTCCGCGGTCACGCCGCGCGTTTCGGCCCTACCGGCCAGAGTCGCAAAAGGCAGGGCCACAAAAGAAACAACAGCGATGGAAAGGAGACCGGATTTCATCTGTAGATTATACCCAGGGGTTTGTGGGGCAGGTTGTTAGGGGCACCCTCTGGGTCCGGCGGATTGGCAATCCGCCTGCCGCGCCCATTGGGACGCCTGCCGCGCCCATTGGGACGCCCACGGGATGGGACGACTACCGGAACGCATCCCTCATCCAGTCGATCCGCATCGGCCTGGCCAGCACCACACTCACAATGTCGAAGCGCGTCTTATCCCAGTCCACGCCCGCGCGCCGTATGTAGTCTTGCGAGGCGCGCCGCAGGTTGGCGCGCTTCTCCGCATCCACGGCCGCGTCGGGCGCGCCGAAGTCTTCGCTCGCCCGCGTCTTCACCTCGACGAACACCAGCGTCCGGCCGTGCCAGGCCACCAGGTCGATCTCACCGCCGCCCGAGCGCATCCGGTAGTTCCGCGACACGATCGTGCAGCCGTGCCTCCGCAGGTAGCGGTGCGCTGCGTCTTCCCCCATGCGGCCATGGTCGTCTTGCTGCACGCGGCGTCTGAGGGTGTCGGCAGCGAGATAAAGCCATCCGATCATTTCGGCTATGTCCTACCTGGATTCTAACTCACTAGTGGGGCCTGCGTAAGTTTTGCCCCAGTTTTGCGCGGATATTTATCAGGCCTCTATTCAGGGGAAAGTACTTACCAAGTGGCCACCAGCCTGCCCATCTATTTCCGGAGACTCGAAGCGAATGCGCAAATTGATCTGGATTGCACCCGTATTGCTGTGGGCCGGTTGTTCCAAAATGCAGCCACCGAGCGGCTCGGGCAATGGGGGCGCCTCAGCCGTGGCTCAGCCAGCCGCCGTGGAAAAGCAGGTCCCGACCATTCCGGCGGGCACTCCGCTGCACGTGCGGCTGGATGAATCGGTAAGCACTCGCGCCAATCGGGCGGGCGACGGATTCACCGCCACGTTGAGCGCTCCCATCGAAGTCGGCGGCCGGACGCTGGTCCCGGCTGGAACGCAATTCAACGGACATATTACCGCGGCTGCGGCTTCGGGCCGCATGAAGGGCCGCGCGGTAATCGGGTTGACCCTGGACTCGTTCGATCTGGGCGGCAGGAATATCCGTGTGCGGACCACCAGGATCGACCGCGTGAGCGATCGCCACAAGAAGCGCAACGCGTGGTTGATTGGCGGCGGGGCCGCGTTGGGAGGCGCCATTGGGGCCATCGCCGGCGGTCCGAAAGGCGCCCTGATTGGCGCCGGCGCGGGCGCGGGTGCGGGAACGGCAGGGGCGGCCATTACCGGCAAGAAACAGGTTGGAGTGGTGTCCGAAACGCCGCTGCGGTTTACGTTGGAAGCCGCGGTGGAGATGTAGAGCGGCACGGGCCTCGTGGCCTGTGTTCCTCACTTCAGCACTTCGAACTCGAATTCTATCGCCTTTCCGCGAACCACGTAACAAAGATAGTGCTCCCAAAACCGCCGGTAGCGCGGGAAGGCGTTCACCAGAAACTGGAAGCCTAACCACCTCCAGAAAGCCAGCAGCTTGACCCGCACGGAAATCTCGCGAAACCGCGCCTTCGAATAGTAGCCGAACCCGCCGTGGTTTTCGCCGAAGTAGCGGAAACTGAAACTGTTCAAGTGGCTCTTGTGCGTGGGGTCGCAAAACGAACTGAAATCCGTGTAGTGCGGCGTTTCCAGGCGCACCGTTCCGCCTGCCCTCACCAGCCGGTGGAACTCTTCCATGGTGCGGATCACGTCGTTGACGTGTTCGATCACGTGGATCGCCGTCAGCCGGTCGAAGGAGTTGTCGGCGAAGGGGTAGGGAAAACGGTCGAGGTCGGCGAGAACGTCGGCGCGGCTGGCGGCGTTGCGGTCGAGGCCGATGGCCCCCGGCTGCTTGTGAATCCCGCAGCCGACGTCCAGCATTCTCATCCCTGGTTTATTCAGATCTGGTTTGGCGCCGCTCGCAGACACTCCTCTAGCGTATCAATCGCGAAATCGCATTGGTCGCGCGTGATCACCAGCGGAGGGCAGAGGCGGATGGTACTGTCGCCCGCCCCCAGCACCAGAAGCCCGTGCTCGAATGCCAGGTCCACCACGCGGTCGCGCAACTGCGGCGCTTTCTCCTTGGTTGCCTGGTCTTGCACCAACTCAATCCCGATCATCAATCCCAGCCCGCGCACGTCGCCCACGTTCGGAAAGCGGTTCGACCAACTGCGCATCCGTTCCCTCAAGTAAGCGCCCATGCGCGCGGAGTTTTCGATCAGCTCATCCTGCAGCAGTTCGATGGTCACCAGCGCGGCGGCGCACGAGACCGGATTGCCGCCGAAGGTGGAGGCGTGGGCGCCGGGCGGCCATGTCATCAGGTCCGCGCGCGCCACCGTGGCGCCCAGCGGCATCCCGCTGGCGATTCCCTTGGCCACCGCGAAAATGTCGGGCACGGCGTCAAAATGCTCGGCCGCCCACATTTTGCCCGTCCGGCCCATTCCGCACTGCACCTCGTCGAAAATCAGAAGAATGCCATTTTGCCGGGCCACGCGGGCCAGTTCGTCGAAGAACTTTTTCGGCGGAACAATGTAGCCGCCCTCGCCCTGCACCGGCTCCACCACGATGGCCGCCGTCTCCGCCGCCGGCGCGATGGTCTTCAGCAGCGTCTCTTCCACGTACTTCACGCATTCCACCGCGCAGCCATCCGGCTCCTTGCCATACGGGCATCGGTAGCAGTACGGATACGGCGCATGCACCACGCCCGGCAGCAGCGGACCGAAGCCTTCGCGCTGCACCGCCTTGCGCGCGGTTAGTGAAAGCGCGCCCATGGTACGCCCGTGAAAGCTGCCGAAGAAGGCGATGAGCTTGGGGCGCCCGGTGGCCCACCGCGCCAGCTTGATGCAGCCTTCGACGGCTTCGGCGCCGGAGTTGCCGAACGACACGCGCCGGGCCGCGTCGCCGGGCGCAATCTCCGCCAGCTTTTCCGCCAGCGCCACCATCTCTTCGTAGTAGAAATCCGTGCCCGACATGTGGATCAGCCGCGCCGCCTGCCGTTGGATCGCCTCCACCACTCGTGGATGGCAATGGCCCGTGGCAACCACCGCGATGCCGGCGCTGAAATCCAGGAAGCGGTTGCCGTCCACGTCTTCGACGATGGCGCCCTCCCCGCGCTCGGCCACCAGCGGGTAACCTCGCGTGTACGAAGTGGACACCACGCGCGAGTCCCGCTCGATCAAGGCTCGCGCACGCGGACCCGGCACGGCACCGGTGAAACTCGGGAGGTCCGGACGGACCTGTTCCAAGGTGTTTCCCATAGTAGAATCTCCTTTTCGGTTTTCACGGGTTGAGAGCCTGCGTCGCCGGGCACGCCGGCACGCGCCGCCGGGCGGGGATTAGTCGCCGAAAAGGCCGGGTCGCGTAACTGAGGGTATGCCACCCATGGTTCTATCTTAGCCCCGTTCCGGTCGCCGCGCCTATAATAATAAAATGGGATAATTATATCTTACTTACTGTTCTTATCCTCCGCAGCCACCGCACTCACCACCCCCCTCCATACCCGCGACCCTGTACAGACCGGCCGCGCCTGCAAGTTGACGATGCCGCCCAGCGCCGCAGCGCGGCCGCACAGCTTTCCTGCAAGTCCGCGGCCGAGTCCGATACCAACTGGATGGACCGGCCAATTGAGCCCAATCAACTCCGCGGGCGCGGGGATTTGTTCGTGTGGGCTTCACTCGCTTCTTCTGTCCGAGACCGCCGGCGCTGACACGCTAAGGGCTTGCCCAAGTGGGTGCGAGAGCCGCTTTTAGCGCCGTCAGGGCGGATTAACAATCCGCCGCAGCTTGCCAAGCGCTTGCCAAGCTGCCCCACATAGCGCCACGGGCGACTTTCTTCCTTCCCCCTGTGCGCCCGGCGCACATCGCGAACAGGTTAACAACCTGCCCCACAAAGGGCTGGGCACGTATAATCGAAGTTACGGCCTAATCCCATGAAAAAACGCCTGCTTTACGGGTTCGCGAGCGTGCTGCTGGTCCTGTCGGTGCTGGTGGTGGTATGGCAGGGATCGTTCAATAAAGAACTGCAGCGCTTCGGCCCGGTCAATCCGCAGCAGACGTTCCTCTTCTGGGCTATTTCCAGCCTGGTGGTCATCCTGATGCTGGTGCTGGGGTGGAACCTCGCCCGTGAAGCCATCAAACTTTATGTGGCGCGACAGAGCAACCGCCTGGGCTCGCGCATCCGGACCAAACTGGTACTGGGCGCGCTGGCGCTTAGCTTCTTGCCGGTCTTTTTCCTGGTCTTCTTCAGTTACGAGGTTCTCAATCTCAATTTCATGGTCTGGTTCACCAATCCGGTGGAAAACCAGATCAATCTTTTCGTGAACGGGAGCAAATTGCTGGACCGCGAACTGGAAAACCGCCTGAACTCCCAGGCTGAACTGCTGGCGGGGACCCCGGAGGTCCGCTCACTGCTGGCGGAAGGCACGCGTCCGGCGGGCTTTCTGGCAACGTTCTGCCAGGATCACGGACTGGATTCGGCCGTCATCCTGCCGGCCACGGGTGATCGGCCGCTGGACGCTTCGGGCCCGTACCCTCCGCACGTGGAGGATGGCCGCACCATCGCGGTGCTCCGACCCGTTAAGCAAGGGGACCGCACCCTGGGATACGTTTCGCTGTCCGCGGCCAAGCCCATCGATGTGGCGAGGCAGACCGACGAAGTCAGGATGTACAACGATCAGTGGGCGCAGGTTAAGGGTAACCGGAAAAACCTGCGCACCTACTACATCATGCTGATGGCCCTGATCGCGCTGTTTGTGCTGTTCTTCGCGCAATGGATCGCGCGCATTCTGGCCAACCGGATCAGCGTGCCGATTACGGCGCTGCTGGACGCCGCCAGCGAGGTGCGGCGCGGCAACCTCAAGCATCGCGTGAACGTAAGCGCGGAGGATGAACTGGCAATCCTGGTGCGCGGCTTCAACCAGATGACCGAAGAGCTGGAAACCAGCGCCGAGGAGCTGGACCGCCGCCGCCGTTTCACCGAAGCCATTCTGGAAAGCATTCCGACGGGCGTTATTTCGGTCGGCCCCGATGGCTCCATTCAGCGGGTGAACCGCGCCCTTTCGAAGATTTTCCCCGCCGAGCAAGCCGCCAAAGCCACGCGCCTGGAAGATCTGTTCTCGCGCGAGGACACGGCTGAAATCAAGTACCTCATGAAACGGGCGCGCCGCACGGGCGTGGCCTCGCGCGAGCTGGTACTGCGCACCGAGAACCGCAAGCTGCACCTGGCGGTGACGGTGGCGGCGCTGGAGGAGAAGCTGACGTCGGGGTTCGTGGTGGTGCTGGAAGATACCAGCGAGCTGCTGCGGGCGCAGAAATCGGCGGCGTGGCGCGAGGTGGCGCGCCGGGTGGCGCACGAAATCAAGAATCCGCTCACCCCCATCGCGCTTTCGGCGGAACGCATCAGCCGCCAGCTTGACCGGCTGAACCTGCCGCCAGGCACCGCGCGCATCGTGTACGAATGCGCGGCCACGATTTCGAAATCGGTGGACTCGGTAAAGACACTGGTGGACGAGTTTTCGCAGTTCGCCCGCTTCCCTGGGGCGCAGCCGGTGCGATCGGACTTGAACCAGGTGGTCGCCGAGGCGCTGGCGGTGTTTCAGGGACGCCTCGAAGGCATCGCCATCCGCACCAGTTTCGCGCCGGGGCTGCCGCCTGTAAATCTGGACCGCGAACAATTCCAGCGCGTGGTGGTGAACCTGGTGGATAACGCGGCCGAGGCCATGCAGGACGCGTTGGTGAAGAATTTGTACATCGCCACGCAGCCTGGAGCCGCTGAAACTGTGGAGCTGGTGATTGCCGATTCCGGATGCGGCGTCAGCCCCGATGACAAGGAGAAACTCTTCCTGCCTTACTTTTCGACCAAGAATCGCGGTACCGGCCTGGGGCTGGCGATCGTGAGCCACATCGTGGCCGAACACAACGCGCAGATCCGGGTGGAGGACAACCAGCCGGTGGGCGCGCGCTTTACGGTGGAATTGCACGCTCTGGTAGATACCGAAGCGGCTGAGCCGGCAACCCGTCCGGCCGCGGCCCCAGTCACGGCCCCAGTCGCGGCCAAGGTATGAAGCCGCGACGCTTGCTGGTGGTGGACGATGAGCCGGGCATCCGCCAGTCCTTAAGCGGTGTGCTGGAGGACGAAGGCTATACGGCGGAGACCGCGGAGAGTGGGGAGGCCGCGCTGGCGGCGCTGCCCGGCGGCGACTTCGAACTCGTGCTGCTCGACATCTGGCTGCCGGGTATGGACGGCATGGAGGTGCTGGCGCGGATTCAGGAGATTCCCTTCGGCGAGCGGCCGGTGGTGGTGGTGATCTCCGGCCACGGCAGCATCGAAGCGGCCGTGAAGGCCACCAAGCTGGGCGCGTTCGACTTCCTGGAGAAGCCGCTTTCCATCGGCAAGGTTTCGGTGGTGGTGAAGAATGCGCTGGCGCATCGCAACCTGGAATTGGAGAACTGCCGGCTCAAGGCCGATACCGGCGCGCGCTACCGGATCATCGGCGAAAGCGTTCCCATGAAGGCGTTGCGCCAGCAGCTCGGCCTGATGGCGGGCACTAACGGGCGGGTGCTGATCTACGGCGAGAGCGGCACCGGCAAGGAACTGGTGGCGCACGCCATCCACGCGTTGAGCCCGCGCGCCGGCCAGCCGTTTGTGGAAGTGAACTGCGCGGCCATCCCCGAGGAGCTGATCGAAAGCGAGATGTTCGGCCACACCAAGGGTAGCTTCGCCAGCGCGCACGAAAGCAAGGTGGGCAAGTTCCAGAAGGCCGATGGCGGCATCCTATTCCTGGACGAAGTGGGCGACATGAGCCTGCGCACGCAGTCCAAGGTGTTGCGGGCGCTGGAGGAGCAGCGCTTCGAACCGCTGGGCGCGGGCGAATTCGTGACGGTGGATGTGCGCGTGGTGGCGTCCACCAACAAGAATCTGGAGGAAGAGATTGAGCGCGGCAATTTCCGGGAAGACCTGTTCTACCGGCTCAACGTGATTCCCTTCTTCGTGCCGCCCCTGCGCGACCGGCGAGAAGACATTCCGCTGCTGGCCGACCACTTCCTGCGCGAGTTCACCACGGCGTACGGCCGCAAGCCGAAAGAGTTGACGCCCGAGGCGTACCAGGTGCTGGCGGAACATCACTGGCCGGGCAACGTGCGGGAATTGAAAAACCTGATTGAGCGGATCGTGATACTCAACCCGCAGGTGAGGGTGGACGCCCGGCACATCCCGCTGCAGACGCCGCGGCGGCAGCCGGACCGGCCGCTGGACCGTTTCGGCAGCCTGCAGGAAGTGCGCGAGGCCGCCGAGCGCGAGTATATCCTCAAGAAACTGGAAGAGACCAACGGGAATGTCACGCGCACGGCGGAATTGCTGGGGCTGGAACGCAGCAACCTGTACCGCAAGATGAAGACGCTGGGGATCGGGCCGAAGGAGTAGAGGGGGACAGGCCTCCTGGCCTGCCGAATCCGAGCCGCGACCGTGAGAATCTGTGAAAGAAAGCCGTTTTCACGCAAAGACGCGAAGTCGCCAAGAATAGCTTGCTGGTTTTCTTGGCGGGCCTTTGCGCCTTGGCGACTTTGCGAGATACTTGTCTTGTTTTTTCAGGGCGCCTGAGGGAGCGGTTCTTCGAAATACGAGATCGGATTTGTGAAACGGAGGCAAATGAAATGGACGACCATAGTCAATCTCCGCCAAAATGGAAGACCCGTCTGGTCGAAGGGCGTTTTCCCGACAGAGATCTTCGACATTGAGTTCTGGCAGGAGCAGGGCACCGAAGCGATCTTTTCGGCTGCTTGGGAAATGGTGGAGTTAGCCGAGGAAATCAAGCATGGCCGAAAGCCCACACTACAAAGAACTGTTACACATCTTGAATGAACTCGAGGTCGAGTATCTCATCGTAGGTGGGTACGCCGTCATGAAGTACACCGAACCACGATACACAAAGGACCTCGACGTGTGGGTGCATAATTCGCCAAGCAATTCCATTCGTCTGTATCACGCTCTTGCGAGATTTGGGGCGCCGCTACAACACGACGGAGTGACGCCCGAAACGTTCAGAAAGATTCGGTCGTTTACCAGATCGGCGTTGCTCCCGTCCGAATTGACATCTCGACGCACATCGATGGGGTAACGTTCGATACCGCATGGCGAAATCGGGTTCAGGACAGCATCTTCGGAGCGTCTGTACACTTCACTTCGTTGAGCGACCTCATCAGCAAAAAACAGTCCACCGGGCGCGGTACCGATCTTGAGCATGTGAAGGACTTGGAACGAGAAGCGAAAAAAAAAAGCATAACGGCAGTGCCTTCGAACTCGCGTCTCGCCGGGGTACAATCACATTCGCACCAATCTGTGCACCGGGGGGTGGATCGATGCCGATGACGCCATTTGTGGAAAGATTCCCTGAAGTGGGGGCGCGCGAAACCAGGTCCGTTAAGGTCGCTGAGCACCAGGATCTTCCGGCTGGCGAATATGGCTTCCTGGAGTTATATTGCGACGAATCCGGCTGTGACTGCCGCCGGGTGATTATTCAGGTATTGCGGCCGGAGACGGGGTGGAGCAAGGTCTGGGCCACCATCGGCTACGGCTGGGAGAGCCTGGATTTCTACCGGCAGTGGGGCGGGGCCCACAGCGATCCGGTCGAGATGAAGGGGCCGGAGCTCGACCCGCTCAACCCACAAACCAAGTACTCGCCCGCCCACCTGAATCTGTTTCGAATCTTTCTCCAGTCACCCGATTACGTCGAGCGTCTCAAGAGGCATTATCAGATGTTTCGCGACTCGGTAGAGAAAGGACGTGGCCGGCCGGATAGCCTGAAAACCCGCATCGAAAGCCGGCGGAAGCACCTCCGCGATTCCAGGCGTCGCAGCGGGAATCCTCACTGAGTTGAGCCAACGGCTCCGCACCACACCAAGGCTACACGAGTTCCCCTGGGAGGATGAGGTGGCCTCCGCCATCGAGAAACTCCGCAGCGAGAAGGAAGCCAAGAATCGCAAGACGGATTGATCCTCGCCGTGCGCCGGTCGCTTCTGCCTTCGCCGGCTCGGAGGACCGCCTCCTTGGTAAACTGCCCAAACTTTGGGCGGTTCTGGCAGCTAAGTCCTTTATTTCATTCCCAAACTGCCCAAACCTTGGGCAATCCCCCTGACATCGTCGCGTTAAGGGTGCACCGATTTGCCATAAACCTCGCCAACGCATCCAGCTTCGCCTGTGCCGCGCCGCATTCCCTTCCGGAACGTTGCGACCTTGTCCGCCGCCACCAGGGCTGCCGCGCGACGTTCACCAGCACGATGTCTCAAGGCGCGGGCGAATTCGTGGCTGGGGCGGTCGGTTGGGCTCGGTTTCGGCGATCACTTACCATAGCCCGAACCACTTCTTTTTCAATGCGTAAGGAGCCGGGTTGAGCCCCACCCCGGCCAGCACGGCGCGCGGGTTTTCTTCCAAGATGCGCACCGCGGCTTCTTTACCGAAATCTGCCTCCACGTAGCGCCAGGCTGCGTCCAGGGCGGTCGTGCGGTGCTCCAGATCGTGCGCGTCGCTGGCCAGGAAGTGGACCAGGCCCATCCTCATCAACTCGTGGGCGGCAGTCCGGGCGGACTTGCCGAAAAGGCCCAGCATGGATTGCGCGGTCACCTGTATCAGCGCGCCTTCCTCCACCCATTCGGCCAGTTCCTTCAGCCTGGACCGCAGGAGTTGATTGCGCTCCGGGTGGGTCACGATGGGGCACAGACCGGCGCGCATCAGTTGGGCGAAAATCTCCGAAGTGGTCTTCGGAATCAGGAAATCGGAGAACTCCACCAACAGGTAGCCGCGATGGTTGATGGAGTACTTCCCGGGCGAGCGGATGGCATCCTCGATGTTGTCCGGCGTGAGTTGGAAATCGCAGCCATAGTGAATCTGCGGAGTGGCGCCGATGGCGGCTTGCAAACCGGCGATCTCGCGCTCTACCAGGGCGGGGTCGAAACGAAACTCGTGGTTGGCGTGAGGGGTGGCGACAATATCCGTGGTGCCGGCGGCGGCGGCCATCCGCAGCATCGCCACGGATTCCTCGGGGGAGTGGGAACCGTCATCCAGACAGGGCAGAATGTGGCTGTGTATGTCGATCATGCGTGCCTGCGCCAGCTATCAGCTATCAGCGGTCAGCTATCAGCTAAACCTTAGGCGCATTGCGCCGCGCGGTTGCTGGTTTAGCTGATCGCTGAAAGCTGATAGCTGATAGCTGAAAGCTACTTCCTACATTTTCATCCGTTCCAGCTTTCTGTAAAGCGTTTTTCGCTCGATTCCCAGAATTTGCGCGGCCTTGCTCTTGTTGCCGCCGGTGGCTGCCAGGACTTTGCGGATCTGCACCTCTTCGGTGTCGGCCAGGGTCTCCACGGCTTTATCGCGCGATTCCATGGCGGTGAGCGCGTCCAGAACGGTTTCGTTATCGATGCGGTCGGCCAGGATGGTGAGGCGCTCGATGACGTGCTGCAACTGGCGCACGTTGCCGGGCCAGGTGTAGGCCTGGAGGGCTTTCTCGCCCGAAACCATCAGCTTGACTTCGCGGTTGTAACGCCCGGTGTACTTGTTGACGTAAAAGCGCGCCAGCAGCGGAATATCGTCGCGGCGCTCGCGCAGGGGCGGCATCACGAGGCGCACGGTATTCAGGCGGTACCACAGGTCTTCACGGAATTTGTGCTCGTCCACCAGCCGCTGCAGGTCGCGATTGGTGGCTGCGACCACGCGCACATCCACCTCCTTGGCGCGCGAAGACCCCAACGGGCGGATTTCGCGCTCCTGCAGGAAACGCAGCAGGTTGGCCTGAAAACTCATTTCGATCTCGCCGATTTCGTCCAGGAAGACGGTGCCGCGGTGGGCAGCTTCGAAGACGCCCACGCGGTCGCGGTCGGCGCCGGTGAAGGCGCCGCGCATGGCGCCGAAGAGTTCGCTTTCCAGCAGCGAGGGCGCGATGGCCGCGCAATCCACCGGGACAAAGGGCTGCTTGGCGCGCAGGCTGAAGCGGTGGATCATGCGGGCCACCAGTTCCTTGCCGGTGCCGGTTTCGCCTTCGATCACCACCGTGGCATCGGTGGGGGCGACGCGTGAAACCTTCTTGTAAATTTCCACCATGGCCGGGGAACTGCCGATCATCTGGCTCTCCGGCAGCTCTTCCTCTTCGGCTTCCTCTTCGGTGTCGTTGCGGGCGGCTTCGGCGCGAACCACGGCGCCGATCATCACGTCCAGGTCGAACGGCTTGGCAATATAGTCGAAAGCGCCGCCGCGCGTGGCGGCCATCACGGTCTCCACCGTGCCCCGGCCGGTCATGAGGATGACGGAGCAGAGGGGGTCCTTGAGCTTGGCGGCATCCAGCACATCCAGGCCGGTGCGCTCGTCAATATAAATATCGGTAATCACGATCGGGTAAGCGGAGCCGCTCAGCCGTTCGATGGCTTCTCCGGTTGTAGACACCGCATCCACCGCGTACCCTTGTTCCTCAAGGGCCGTCTGAATGGTGAACTGCAGGGCCGGATCGTCTTCCACCAGTAATAGTCTCTGCATCAATGTCGTTCCGCTGCGGTGGGCACGCGCGCATGCGCGGCCGCAGGCACCACCAGCGTAAAACAGGAGCCGGCTCCGGGCTGGCTGGTCACTTCGATTCGTCCACTGTGCTGTTCCACAATCTGTTGGACGATGGAGAGCCCGATTCCGGTCCCCGCTTCGCCGGATTCCTCAGCTTTTTTCGTGCGGTAAAACTTCTGGAAAATCTGCTTGACTTCCTTCTGGTCCATACCGATGCCCTGGTCCTTTACGGCGATACGGATCTGGCCATCGTCCTTCCATCCGGTAACCGTCACTTCGGTGCGCTGGGGTGAGTACTTCACCGCGTTGGTAAGTAGATTGTAGCAAGCGTACTCCATCAGCTCGCGGTCGCCCGAGATATGCAGATCTTCCGGGATGGGCTGCAGCGCGATGCCGATGTGTTTGCGGTCGCCTAGCGGGCGGACGCGCTCCACGCAAACCTCCATCATCTGCTTGACGTCGATGGCTTCACGCTTCAACTCCATCTGGCCGGCGGAAAGGCGTTCCACGTTGAGGAAGATCTCCACCATGCGGGCCAGCCGCTTGGATTCCGAGTTGATGAGCAGCGCGATCTGGTGGCGCTTTTCCTCCGACAGGTTGTAACGCGAAATCAATTCGCTGGAGCCCTGGATGGCCGAAAGCGGGGTGCGCATTTCGTGGGTGACGAAATGCATGGCCTCCTGATAGCGCTCGCGCGAGGTCTGTTCGATTCGCAGGTTGCGGCGGACCACCAGGTGGTAGTAAGCGGCGGCAGTCATGGTCGCGAGGCCGGCGACGGCTGTGGGGGTGGCAAAGGAGAAGACGCGCGAGTACGTGAAAAAGATGTAGGGCGTGATGGCCGACGCCAACACGATCAGCGTGCTGGCGAGGTAGGCCCACCAGCCCGGCAGATACCGGAAGGCGAAACCGGAAGCCACCAGCAACCCGAAACTGAACAGAATCACCCATTGGTCGGCAACATCGGTGATGAAGGCGCCGTGCGCCATGGTTTCAAAGGCATCGGCATGGATCACAATCCCGGGGGTCTGTCCGTTGGCCAAGGGCGTGAACAGGCGGTCGCGCACTTCGGTCATAGCGGTGACGCCGACGAAGACGGCCTTGCCCGCAAAGCGCGAGGCCACCGAAGGATCGGTCAGCACCTGTTGGAGCCCGATTTGCGGCACCGCCATTTCCTGGCGGAGATACCGCACCCGCATGCTGCGGCGATCTTTGATCTTGGGCACCGGCAGGATGGCGTCGCCAACCTGCAGGTCGGTAGGCGTGTACAGGAAGCGCGGGTCTCCCCGGCTGAGCCGGTAGGCCCAGAGCGAGAGCGCCCACCGCTGGTCGCGTTTGGCCACGCGCTCCAGGGGGATGGAGCGCGTGACGGAATCGTCGCCATCGGGGTCGGCGTACACCTGGCCCAACTTGGCGCCCCCGTTGAGGAACTCGGGCAGAGGATCCTCCCAGACCGTGCCCGAGGGGTCGGTTTCGCAGTCCAGCACCAGGTTGGGCGTCACGCGGAAGGCCTCGGCGAGTTCGGCATCCACGCGATCGTCGACCTTGTCGGCGAGGATGATATCGACCGCGACCACCTTGGGCCTGGCCGCGGCAATGATGCGCAACGCCGCTGCCAGCGAGGCGCGGATATGGCCCAGGCCACGGGAGGCGCGCAAGGTAGCGTCATCGATGGCGAGGATCACGGACTGTTTGGGCCAGGGTGCGGGCTGGTAGCGCTGAAACATGTAGTCATAAGCGAAGTTATCGACCTTGCGGCCGAACGCAATGCTGCCGACGTAGGCCACGACAAACGATGCCGCCAGCAGGCCGGCATAGGACGCAGTGCCTTTAAACCCCTTCCGGAGCGCCATCGTTTTCAGTATAGTGGCGCGGCGGGGCATAAAAGGCGACGGCGCGTCCCACTGGTTGTCCCAGCGGCGGCGGTTGGAGCGGCGCTGACGAGGATTGTTCGTTAACTGGCCCTGGAGTTGCCAGCCGTTGGCGGTTTTTGAGGGCGTTTCGCGACTTTCCCGCGGCGGCCAACCGGAATTACCGAACAAACCCATTTTGGAGGTCCAACCCGAAGAAACCGAAGCCACTTGTACCCCACCGAACGAACCCATTTTGCCCGTGCAAGCGGAATTCTGGCGGTTGGCGTTGAACTTCGCGGCTGTAGACATGGTTATGACTTCCCGGGGACACGGCTTTGCACCTATCCCGACTCTGAGTTTGGCACGAGGATGCTAAGGTTTCGGCGCTTGAGTGGGTGGATGTTATTGAAGCGATAGAAGATAGCTATTTCAAAACCGTGGTGACCGTTTAGCGGCCAAACTCGGCGAATGAGCGGCATGCGCTCGAAATTCCCGAGGTGCGCCCGCAGTTCCTTTCACCGAGGCGCCAATTTGGGAACCGCAAGGGCGGCAGACACCGCATTTCGATGCCGGGATCTGCCGGCGACGTGAAACGCCGCTTTTGATCGTTCCCCGGATGCGGGGCTTCGAGTTCCGGTCTCCCAACTTCAATGGTCTTCACGGTGGCTCTCGATTTCGCCGGTCATGATTTCCAAAAAGCGCCGCGCCGTGACAATCCGGGTGTCGAGCCGGCAGCAGGAAAGTGTTTGAGATTGCCGGTCACCAAATAGGCAGCCCTGGCAATTTGAGCACACTCAAGGAAAATGTCGTCATCCGGATCGGCACATGCCCGGATGGCTTCCATCGACCTGACCCAAAAGCCTTTCCCACGAATGGTGTCGAGTGCGGCGGCGATTACATTTTCATCGCGGCGGAAGCGTGGACGGCGGATGACTTCTTCGTACTCGGCATACACCTCCCCACTGATGCAAAGTTGAATCGAGCCACCGGCAACCAGCGAAAATACCTGAGCCGGTGGGCCGAGGTTTTAAAACAGCCGAGACGATAATGTTTGTATTGAGAACGACCCGGTTCATGCGTCCGGCTGCGGCTTGGCTTCTCGCCTGCCTTTCCGTGCCGCCGCAATCTCTGCGTCGATCTCATCCATGGAAAGCTGGTCCACTCCGGCTACCTTGGCGCTCGTCCACGATTGACGAAGCCATTCCGGCGCCAAATCCTGCTCCAGAACTTGCAAAGCGTATTGCTCGGCCGAGACACCACGCGCAGTCGCCTTGGCCTTCAGGGCCGGTACATCCTCGTCGGGAAGTTGGATCGTCAGGTTCATGGGTCCTCTCCTCCAGGTTAACCCAGTCGCCAGTGTGCTGAAGCGGCCTGGTTTAGCGTCGAACTCGTTGGGTCGTTCCACAGCGCTAAAAACCTGCTAGCGCCGCTACGTTGACCTCAGCTTGAGCGAGGTGCTTAGCCGAATCGTGCAAACGGTTCAATGCATTTAACCGTTGATTCTGCCACGGCAGCAACGACTGCTGAAGCCGCTGCGGTCCGTTGATAAGCACTTGAATCGAATCCGTTCTCTTCTGGTTTAGCTCTTGCTCTAGAATTCGAAGATCTCGGGAATCGACACCCAGGCTTGGGTTGAACTGAAACCTTCGTTCAATTTCAGAGCGCCAGGCGAGGAGGACTGCGCACAGGCTGGGACCGAATCCCTTAATCGTGCTGATCTTCGCGGCTGTCACGTCAAAGGCATCCTCCACGTTGAAGACACGGAGCACGATTTTCCGGCTTGGACCAATACCGGGTAGCACGGCATCCTCGATGCGATGTTGCTCGAGGAAATATTGCTCCTGCTTCTGCCGAAGGCCTGCATTCAGCTCGGCCATTTTGCGCGCGCGCAGCGAAGACAGACTGTCGAACGCCTGCTTGGCGGCCTCTAGTTTCTGTCTCGTCTGCACAAACTCAGCCGGTGTTTCCTTGAGTCTAAGCCACTCCTGCATTATCGCCGCGTAATCTGCCAATGTACCCTTGTGAACCGCCCTGAAGTCCTGTTCCTGCGTACTGCCGGCAGCCCATAGCTTCGCCATTCCAAAGAGCCCGCATACTAAGACAACGATTGAGGCTAGAAAAGGAAGGCCGCCAACCGCTACGGCAATAACCGGCGCGAGGATCACAGCACAGGCTGACAGCCGCTTTATTCTTCGTTGTCTCACGATCGATGCGATTATAGGATCCACTGTACAGCCGGAATGAAACGTCTCGCTTCGCGGAAGTGGCGGGGTTTCGATAGGCAAACGAATTGCTTCGATCTGGGTCCAAATGAGAGCGATATCAAAATGCTCGCCACGGACTACGCCGAGTTTGACGCCGAATATCCGGATTCCGATCATCCCTTCGACTCGGCACCAAGGACAGGATGACAGATGATCGAAGAAATGGTGCGAGTTGTTCGCGGGGCACGGCTTGATGCTCTTCGACAAATTCGCCAGGGCGGCAATCCAATCATGAGCGGAAGGACGGCCAGCATCTATTCCAGCGCGAGTGAATGCGCGGGCGAACATCTGCGCGATTGGTTGTGTGAAGTCCGAAAGTCGGGGTGCGGATGGAGGCGGCTCCATCTGCGTTGCCGTTTGATCCAAAAGGTATGCAAAGCGGAATTCGCTTATCGCCTGTTCGATCGTCATATCCGCCGTACCGTGCTTGTAAATCCCCGAGAATGGGTGACGGCCAAGAAAGAGCAGGTAAAAGATCATCACCGCAAGGCCGAACGCATCGTGTTGCTGCGTCCGACGGGTTTGCTGAAAGCTCCGGCCTTGAAGTTCGGGCGGCGTGTAGGTCGGCACTCCAACCAAGCAAGGAAAAACTGTGTTTTGCTCGGTGATCTGGAAGCTGTCGCAATCGATCAATGCGACGGTTGCGTTATTTGAGACGAGCAGGTTTCCATGGTTTACGTCACCTATGACTTGCCCAGCATCATGGACCGTAGCGAAGGAGTTGGCGACGTTTATGGCCGTGTGCAGGAGGAATGGAAATTGGGCTTCAGGGAATGACGTTCGGCGGCTCTTGGGACTATAAAGAAGGTGTGCTTCCTGGTAACCCGTAATGCGGCGCATCAGAAGCCCTTCCGCTTTTCCCGAGCGACTCCCCGTTAGCATTGCGGTGGGCCACGCAGCGATTTTCAGAAGGTTCTCCGACTTCAGCCGGCACATTGCTTCGAGCTTGCGGACTTGCTCGGGGGCCATTCCCTGGTGGTAGAACTTGGCTACCACCGAAGGTTGCCCGACGATAGACCAGACCGATCCCTCGCCCCCTTTACCAATCTCCGTGTCGAGCAGCAGCTCTGTACCGCTACTGTCATAGACGGTTGCCCTCGACCTGAGACGAGAGCCAGTCATAGTTCCAGAGCCGCCAGAATCAGCGTTTTGTCGTCATCCGTGCGCCTGGTGACGCGTTCGGAGCCTAAGAATCCCGCGATCTGCGAAGAAATATTGACGGCGTGGCCGGCTTCGAATGGGCTCAGATAAGGGAACAGGCCGTTAAAGAACCCGTTATGCGGCTCACCCTTCGTGAAATCGAGTGCGAGCCTTTCCAGACCATCACTGAATACGGCGAGCTGAACGATCTCGCAATCTGATAAATCAAATTCAAGATGTTGCTGCGCATTCGCCTGCGTGACGAAAGACGTTTCATTGGCATACTCCCCCTTGTCAGGCCAAAAAGCATATTGGAAGGTCTCGCTATCACGAATGCGGAAGCACATAGCGCCGTCCCCGATCTGCCAGAACGCCGCACGGTTTCCGCAGATGACCGCTACGAGCATTGTACAAGCGAAGTCCCGGAGTTGCTGTTCGGAAGCGTCCGCCAATTCCTGCAGTCCTTGCCTCAGACCGTCGAGAACATCGACCGCGAAATCGCGAGAGAGGATCGTCTCTGCCGATGCATCGGTGGCTCGTTCCATGATGTAGTCGCAAGTGCGACGTGATCCAAGTTGCGAATGGGACGCAGAACCCGCACCGTCTGAGACAACCGCCACAAACGCCGACGATTGCTGAAGGTATTGGCAAGCGTGGGAGTCTTGGCAGACACCCTCAGAAGATCCCTGGTGCGAGGTACCAATAACCGAAGCGGCGGCATACTTCCAGCCGCCCCCTGTCATACCGACGCCCACCCGCTCGGTGAAACAGGAGTTTGTAGAGGAACCTGTTCGCCGACGGACGATTTCGACACCGAAGCAAGCGAGCTCGAGAGCCACACAAACAAGTCGCGGAACCGAAGCTCTTTGAGTTTGAGGGGCTCGCGAGTGGCAATCTGAGACAGGATATCCATGCGGGCCCCCTCAACACCCACTGTAAAGAACGAGAAGTGTTTCGCAGCCTCACCCGCCTTAATCTTCTCGGCAGCATCTTTCCAGTAGTCAGTCGGCCCACCATCGGTAAGAAGGAAAATCCACGGCCGGTAGTAGGAAACTCCATTGGTCCGGTAGACCTGCTTGCGTTGATCGAGTAGGGCCAGACCCATTTCGATGGCAGCGCCGATCGGTGTGTCGCCTGCCGCGGTTAGCACCGGCGGCTGGAATATGTCCGCGGTCTGAAAGTCTGTTATGACTTGAGCGGGACCGAACCCTACGATGGCTACTTCCACCCGCTTCGCCGCCATTTGATCCGCACTCAATTCGTCCTTGAAAATCCGGATGCCTTCGTTGAGTTGGTTAATCGGTTGCCCCCGCATGGAACCCGACGTATCGAGCAGCAGCAGGCAAGGACAACGCGGCTCGGGATTATCGGCGAATTCGGCATTTTCGCCAAAAGGCACTTGCTCAGTAGACATAGTTTCTCCTGTGGACACTTGGGTCTTGGGGTGAATCGATTAAATCAGAAAAGTACACGAATGATGAAATAAAGCAAGAGTGCACCACCGGTGCATAAGAGCCCCGTGCGAGCGTTTAATGCGGCTGCGGTTGGGCCTTGCTGTGCGAGACCTGGTGAACTCTTGGTGGTTTGTTGATTCCGTGGGGCAGCCGGTAAAACCGGTGCTTGTTGCGCTGCCGTCTTGAAGTAATCCCGGCGGTATATGCCGGTGCCTGGGATCGAAGCAGTTGTGTAGGTACGCCCTTTGGCATCTTTCCCAATGCGGAGTCCCCGAACGCCAACGGAGCACCCCAGGCCGGACTTTGAGGCATTAACCCTTAGAGGACCGAGGTTTATGCTGCGACGAATATTCCAACCCATAAAATGCTTTCGAACGATCAAATACTATACCAGTGTACTAACAAATTCTTACAAAGGGACAAATATAACTGAGACTTCGGGGCCAATGTAAGTTCTGAAGGTTCTAGTACTATCAAAAGTCAACAGTGCTGCTACATTCGCCGGTATACTTCACTAATGCGCACCTATCTGCTCTTTCTGTTTGCCGCAATGCTGGTTACTGTTCCGGCATTACCGAGTCCTAAGTGCACGTCATGCATCCGCGATTCCAAGGGCCGGATCGCTCGCGCCGCCAGCGCCCGGCGCAAGTTTCAGCACGCGCACCCCTGTCCTGCGACGGGCAGTGCCACCGGCGCGTGCTATGGTTATGTGATTGATCATGTGAAACCGCTGGCTTGTGGTGGGGCGGATTCACCTTCCAACATGCAGTGGCAGACAAACGCTGCTGCGAAGGCAAAGGACAAGCTGGAGCGCCGTGGCTGCCGCTAATCGCAAATTGCCATAAACGCGCTTAGGACACCACGTGTTTCACCGGCGCCCTCGATTGAGCGTAGCATTGAGGACAGGAGGTCTGCCCATGGTAGATCGGAGAGGTTTCCTGGCCGCTGCCGCCGCTGCCGCCGCCAGGGCCCAAGACGCTGGCGCAGTTCCCCAACTGGCGGTGAACGGCGGGACGCCGGTAAGGCCGCGGCCACTGACGGGCGCGAATTGGGGGCCGCAGTACTACGACGATAAGGAACGCAGCCAGCTCGAAGAAGTGCTCGAAGGCCGCA
>DATMNI010000366.1:0-14904 GCA_035570275.1 Candidatus Acidiferrales bacterium
GACGGGGGCCAGGGGCCGGGGGCCAGGGGTCGGTTGGGGAGGGTTATTGTTTGGTAATGGTTTCATCGAGGTTCAATAGGAGGCTGGCCAGGGCGGTGTAGGCGGCTAGTTCGGAAACATCTAAGTTGGAGGGGACGGGGGACTCGCCTTGTTTGAGAAATTCTCTTGCTGCGGCAGGGTCGCGGCGGTAGGTGGACTCCAGGGTGTCGAGCATCTTTAGCAACACATCGAGTTGGGCGGGGGCGGGGGGGCGGGCCAGTAGAAGGCGGTATCCATAAGAGATGCGCGCCGACGCGACCCGGAGGGTCGCATCCACTAGCATGCGCTTGGCCAGGTTGCGAGCGGACTCCAAGAAGGCGACGTCATTCATCAGGTCCAGGGCCTGGAGCGGTGAATTGGTACGATTTTCGGAGACGGTACACTGCTCGCGATTGGGTGAATCGAAGTTCACCATGAAGGGCGGGGCCACGGTGCGCTTCCAATAGGTATAGAGGCTGCGCCGGTAGAGGCCCTCGCCGGTATCGGCCTTGTAGCCTCCACCGCTGGCCAGTTCCTGCCAGAGGCCGGGCGGTTGATACGGCTTCACCGAAGGTCCGCCGAGCTTTTCGACCAGCAGGCCGGAGACCGCCAGCGCCTGGTCGCGGATCATTTCCGGACCTAATCGGTAGCGCGGTGCGCGCGCCAGCAGGCGGTTATCGGGATCCTTCTGCAGAAGCTCCGGAGTGACTTTCGACAACTGCCGGTAGGTGGCGCTCAAGACCATGGTCTTGATGAGAGCTTTGACGTCCCAACCGCTGTCCATGAATTCCACCGCCAGCCAATCGAGCAGCTCGGGATGCACGGGCCACTCGCCTTGCGAGCCGAAATCGTCCACCGTCTTGACAATGCCGACGCCGAAGAAAGTCTGCCAGAGACGGTTGACGGTGACGCGCGCGGTGAGCGGATTTCCCCGGTCCACCAGCCAGCGCGCCAGGCCGAGGCGGTTGTTGGGCCAGTCGGCTGGAAGCTGATGGAGAACTTCGGGCACGCCGGAGGTGACCTTTTCGCCGGGGCTGTCGTAGGCGCCGCGTTTGAGCACGAAGGTATCGCGCGCGGCGCCATCGGCCATCACCATCACGGTGGGGATGCCGCGGTACAACTGCTGGCGCTCCGCCTCCAGGGCGGTGAGTTCGGTGTAAGCGTTGCGTATCTCCGCGGGGGCGCCCTCTTCCAGGAACCAGGTAGACAGCTTGAGCGCCTGGCCGCGGCTGCGCCGGGCTGCGGGCATGGCGGAGATTTCCGCGATGGATTCGCGGATGGGGACGATGGCGGCTTCGTCGGCGGTCAGTGCCCGGTTGTAAATGCGTACGTCGGCGATGTCACCCACCCACCGCAGGCCGCCGCCAGCGCCGATGCGGAGCGGCGTTTTGGGATGGTGGATGGGCTCGTTGTTCTGATCGAACAGGACCTTCAACTGCTGCGGCTCGCCGTTGAGATAGATGCGCACGCCGGCGGCTTTGCGTTCGCCATCGTAGGTCACCAGCACGTGCTGCCACTGGAACAGGGGGACGGCGGCGGTGGTTTCGACGCGAATGCCGAGGTCGGTCCAGCGGCGATGGATGTGCAGCCGGACCTTGCCATCGATCAGGTACAGGCCGTGGCCCATGCCTTCGAAGAAATCTTCGGCGTGGGAGACGATGGCACCTTTGGGGGACTCCGGGCGAATCCACGCGGCGTAGGTGAAGGGCTGCATGTAATCGAAGTCGGCGACTTTGCCATCCTCTTCGATGAAGCGTTTGCCGTCGAAGTGTTCGGGGGCGGGGGTCGGAGAGCGGTAGACAAGGGACTTGGTGATGTCGAAATCGGGGTCGGGCGGAGGAGCGGCGGGTGGGGGACCGGCGGGACGCAAGGCTTCGAAGCGGCGGCGGGCTTCGGCGATCTGGCGATCCAGTTCGGCCAGTTTCTGCGTTTGGTCGGGGAGCGGGGCTTTCACGCGCGGGTCTTCGTTGCCGTAATTCCAGGCGAAGCCCTGTTCGTTGGGGATCTGGTTGAAGAAGGCGAAGAAGCGGTAGAAATCCTTCTGCGCGATGGGGTCGAACTTGTGATCGTGGCAGCGCGCGCAGCCCAGGGTGAGGCCCATCCAGACGATGGACGTGGTCTGGGCGCGATCGGCCACGTATTCGACACGGTACTCTTCGGGGATGATGCCGCCTTCGCCGTTGGTGCGGTGATTGCGGTTGAAGCCGGTGGCGATGAGCTGATCGAGAGTGGGGTTCGGGAGCAGGTCGCCGGCGAGCTGTTCGATAGTGAACTGACTGAACGGCATATTGCGGTTGAAGGCGGCGACCACCCAATCGCGCCAGCGCCACATTTCACGGGGGCCGTCGGTCTGGTAGCCGTTGGTGTCGCCGTAGCGCGCGTTTTCCATCCAGCGGAAGGCCATACGCTCGCCGTAACGCGGCGAGCGAAGGAGGCGGTCCACGACCTTTTCATAAGCGGCGGGCGAGGTGTCGGCCAGGAACGCGTCAACTTCGGCGGGAGTGGGCGCGAGGCCGGTGAGGTCCAGGGTGACGCGGCGGATCAGCGTGGCGGGATCAGCCTGAGGCGAGGGGTGCAGGCCTTCGCGTTCCAGGCGGCTGAGGATGAAGGCATCGATAGGACTGCGGACGAAACCGCGCTGCTGCACGGCGGGGACGGCGGGCCGCTGGGGCGGAATGAGCGACCAGAAGGGCTGCCAATGGGCGCCCTGGGCGATCCAGCGGCGGATGAGTTCGATTTCGCCCGGCTTGAGCTGTTCCTTGCCGGCGTAGGCGGGCGGCATGCGGACGGCGGTGTTGTCGGCAGCGATGCGGCGGACCATTTCGCTCTGGCCGGGGTCGCCGGGGACGATCGCGAAGCGGCCGTTGGCCAGGGGGATGCGGAAGCCGCTTTCGAGATCGAAACGGAGCTTGGTTTTGCGGTTGGCAGCGTCGGGGCCGTGGCAGGGGAAGCAGCGGTCGGAGAGGATGGGGCGGATATCGCGGTTGAACTCGACGGGTTGGGCGAAGGCGGCGGCGGGAGCGAGGAGGGCGAGGGCCCAGAGCGCGGCGAGGGCGGTGACGTGGAGTGGGTAGGCCGGTTCACCGGACATTTTCCTGCAACCTTTTCCAGCTTGGATTATGACAGATCCGCGAGTGATGGCTGGCTGCACCGGCGGGGCCGGAAGCCGGATGCCACTGGCCGGTGGCTGGCTGGCCCGGTTCGATGGTCCGGTTGAAGCAAGAATCACCAAGCGAAGCCATTTCAAGCGCCAACTCAAACAAAATGAGGTACCTGCAATCCAAGAAACGAACCCAATTGGCGCCCGGTAAGCCTGCTTCCCGCCCGGACAGGCAGCCTTGAGGCTGGCAGACGCCGGATGCCGGATGCCCGTAGCGGAGCGGGTGGGCCGGCCCAAGGCGAAATGAAGAACGAAGCCAATTTTTGGGGGATCGCGGGGAGGGAAGGGTCGCGGTGCGGGATGGGGCCGGGGAACACGCATTTTGACGGACCAGGTTCTATCTTCTCTCTTCAGGTGTAACACAGCCGCCGAGGATTTTCGGGTCTAGAGGTCTTGAAATGATTGAAAAGGCGGGGAAGATAAAGTGAGATCTGGTGAAATGGAGCCCGGTGAAGCCAGTGGCGCCGCGAGGAATCCCTCTGAATCCGGACCCGCCTGTTCGAGTTCCGCCGCGGCCCGGAAAGTCTTTCGCATGCTTCGCGGCGGAACCGTCCGAACATCGACGTCTACCAGTCGATCGTCATGCCGCAACCGAAATGGGGAACCGCCCTGTGAGCACGTTTCTGTGGGGCGGGTTGCCAACCTGGTTGCCAACCTGCGGCGGATTGGCAATCCGCCTTCCGACGTTCGGAGCGAGCCCCGAGGCGCTCGTTGGGCCAGCGTCAGGCGGATTGCCAATCCGCCGGCGGCTAATCCTTGAAAAAGAAAAACGGCTGCACATCCACAGGGATGCCGCTGGTGGCGGCGAGGGCGGTCTTCAGTTCGGCCGGCATCCGGTCATACCTGGCGAACCAGGACTCGGCACGAGCGCGGTCGCCGGTGGCCTCGATGGTCAGCAGTTCCTTGGCGAGTTGCGCCAGCACTACCGGCATGCGCGCGAAGTCGATGGTATACCGGCCGCCCGATTGTGCCAGCGCGTGGTTTTCCTGCAGGTAGTTGAACTCCATCATCTCGGCGCGGCCGTGGGCTTCGCCGGTGCCGAATCGCAACGTGCGGAAAATGCCGGCCACGTAGGACGAATAGTATTCCTCCAGGCGCTCCTTGGCCAGGGCGTTGTGGTCCACCAGCCATTTCAATCCGAACATGCCGACCACATCCGCCTTGGCTTCCTCCAGGCCGGAGAAGGCTGGCCCGATGGCTTCGCGAATGTCCATCTGCTTGCCGCCCTGCTTGCCGGTCTGGCGGGCGAAGACCGGGCCGAGGCCGTGGCAGATTTCGTGCAGCAGGGTGCCTGCCAGGTAACCTTCGCCCGAGGCCTTGGCGGCCTGCGCGGGCTGCATGAGTTTCTGGGCGATGGGCAGGATGACGAAGGTCACGCGGGCATCCATGAAGTTCTTGAAGAAGATTTTCTTGGTGCCTTTTTCCTGGTGGATGCGGGGATCGTTGGGCAGGTTGTCGGCCACGGCCTGGTATCCGTGGCGCAGATCGCCGGCGCGGTAGGGCGCGTCCATCACTTCCATCGGGGTGAGGTGGCCGCGTTTAGAGGGGCGGTCGGCGGCGGCGATGGGGAGCGCGTCCTGAATGTCGGGAACGTACTTCTGGTAGACGGCGAGTTTGCGGCTCTCCTCGTCGTTGCGAACCAGAATCGAAGCGCCGTAGGAGGTCTTCACGCCCAACAGGTCGTCCAGATAGGTTTCGTAGGGCGCGAAGATGACGTCGAACTTGGGGTCTTTGAGATCCATCCAGGCCAGATCGCTCTT
Organism: Candidatus Acidiferrales bacterium; assembly: GCA_035570275.1. Lineage (GTDB taxonomy): Bacteria > Acidobacteriota > Terriglobia > Bryobacterales > Bryobacteraceae > DATMNI01. The sequence continues at coordinate 4,939 of DATMNI010000366.1, forward strand.
GTAATAGTCGTCGCTGAGCAGGGCGTCGGCGCGCAGGCGCAGGAAGTTGGCGAAGGCCGGGTCGGGGCTGAGATCGGCAGCCTCGCGCAAGTCCTTGGCCATAGGTTGGAGCCACTGCTTATATTCCTCGCGGTAGGGAACGCCGATGAGGCGCTGGCCCTGCCGCTTCACCACGGTGAAAGGGTCGTAGACGGCCGCTTTGTCCGCGGGGTGTTGCGCCACGTACTGCTCGATCTGGGCGCGGGTGAGGCCGCGAGGGTAGAGTTCGTGGCCGGGCGGCATAGCTTCGCTGCCGGTGAAGGGGCGATTCTCGTCGATGAGGTCCCAGCGGCAGCCCATGATCTCCAGGAGTTGCTTGAGCGCCCGATCGGTGGTGGAGTGGTAGAGCTTGAGTCCTGCGAGATCGCTCTGCTGCCAGTAGACCTGGTCCAGCAGCCGGGAAGCGTCCACCAGTTTCTCGACCATCTGCTTTTCTTTGACGGCGAGCGATTCGGCGTGGAACGGCATCTCCACCGGCTTCCATTTCGAAAGCCGCTGTGTGGGCGAAAGTTGCGCCATGGTTGCCTGGGCAAATGCGGCCACGGTAAAGGAGGCCGACACAGTAATGGATGCTGCCAGGGCGGCTGAATACAGGGTTCTCCGGGTCATTACGGACCATGGTAACGCGCGGGCGGGACGGCTCGGGTTGTATCGCTAAAATCGGGTCGAATCCGACGGAGGCCTAGACTCCGGCCGCGCTGCGTGTCACAATGTGAAACATGCAGGATACCGTAATTATCATAGCCAACGGCGACTTGCGTCTCTCGGCGAACCAGCGGTGCTGGTCCGCTCAGGCGGCCGTCGAGGCAGCCGTCACGAATGCCATCCGCCGCGAAGGCAGGGACGTGCGCCGGGGGCACCCGTGCGACGCGGAGAAAGGCCACGGGTTCATTGACAGCCAGAAATACGGCATGGAAGTATTCCGCAGCCTGCCGCCCGGAGCGCCACTGGTGGTAGTGGAAGCCGTTTGGCAGTACAGCCATCATATTCTGCACGGGCTCTACACCCACCAGGGGCCCATTCTGACGGTAGCCAACTGGAGCGGCCAGTGGCCGGGACTGGTGGGCATGCTGAACCTGAATGCGTCGCTGACCAAGGCCGGCGTGGACTATAGCACGCTGTGGAGCGAAGATTTCACCGATGAGACGTTTCTGGCCGGTTTGCGCCGCTGGTTAGCCGGCGAAACCGTGCAGCACGACATGAGCCATGTGCATCCGCTGAGCGACTTCCAACTGCCGGCCGAGGCCGAGGAAGTAGGCGGCCGGCTGGCGCGGGAATTGCGGCGCGGCAAAGCCATCATGGGTATTTTCGACGAGGGCTGCATGGGGATGTACAACGCCATCATCCCGGACGAATTGCTGCACCCCACGGGCGTGTTCAAGGAGCGTCTGAGCCAATCGGCGCTGTTCGCGGAGATGCAGCAGGTGGGCGATGCCGAGGCTGGTGGCGTGCGCCAATGGCTGGATGCGAAGGGAATGAAGTTCCAGACCGGGCCCAATCCCGAAACGGATTTGACCGACGGCCAGATTCTGGGCCAATGCAAGATGTACATCGCGGCGCTGCGAATCGCCGACGATTTCGGCTGCGACACCATCGGTATTCAGTATCAGCAAGGGCTCAAGGACCTGGCGCCGGCGTCGGACCTGGCGGAGGGGTTGCTGAACAACGTCGACCGGCCGCCGGTGACCGCGCGCGGAAATGGGCGGGTGCTGTATGAAGGCCGGGCGCTGCCGCACTTCAACGAGGTGGACGAGTGCGCGGGCCTGGATGCGCTGGTGACCAACCGGATCTGGGCTACGCTGGGCTACGACCCGGAGACCACACTCCACGACGTGCGCTACGGGGAAGCGTACGGAGTAAACGGGCAGCGGGAATTCGTCTGGGTGTTCGAGATTTCGGGAGCCGTTCCTCCGGCGCACTTAACCGGCGGTTATGCCGGGTCGGTGAGTGAGCGGCAGCCGGCCATGTATTTTCGCCTGGGCGGCGGCAGCCTGAAGGGTGTCAGCAAGCCGGGCGAAATTGTGTGGAGCCGCATCTTCGTGGCCGGCGGCAAACTGAAGGTGGATATTGGCCGCGCCCGGTCCATTGAATTGCCGCGGGAAGAGACCGAAAGGCGGTGGAACATCACCACGCCGCAGTGGCCGATTATGCATGCGGTGATGTACGGCATCACGCGCGATCAGCTAATGGCGCGGCACAAGTCCAACCATGTGCAGGTAGCTTATGCGCCGGACGTCTTAGCCGCCAATCTGGCGATGGCGGCCAAGGCGGCCATGTTCCGCGAAATGGGGCTTGAGGTGAGCGTCTGCGGAACCGGGCACGGGTTGTAAGAAATTCCTAATGTGCGCCCACGATGGCGGTCAACCGCTCCACGATGGCGTTTCCTGCGACTGCGCTGTAAGCGCGCACAGGACTTTTTGTATAGGCGCGCCCGGAACATTTTCGATCGGTGTTGACAGGGTAATTCTCTGAATCGCCGCAATGCGCGTTTATACATCATGCCTGGTTGGCGAAGCGGCTCAGAGATTGGCTCCGTTGCGACGCTCGCACTTCCGTCTCACAAAAGGTCCTTTGCGCATCACCACGCGGGCGCTTTCCTGCCCGGCTTCCGCCAATCCGGCGTTAGGTAAAATTTCCGGGGATGCGAACGTTCTCAACGAATCCCTCTGGAGCATCGTCTATTTGGTAACGGTTCAGGCCAGGGGCTTGGCTATTTGATGCACAGCCATAGTCGCCGGGTTGACGCCTCGCTTTTGGATAGGCCCGAGAACGGAAGGAGAGAAAAGAATCGAATCGCGTGCGTGTTGGTTGTCCTGTCGGCTTTGGCCGTAGCCCAAGACAAGGGCTCCCGCGACGAGCCGGCCCAGGACTCACGGACGCATGGTCCATCCCGCGGCAGTCTTCTCCTTCAAGGCGGAGTCGGATTGAACCATGCGATTGACTCGGCGTTCGTGGCGCTCGCCGGAGGACCCGCTTCCCATATCGTCGTCATTCCGACGGCGAGCGTTGGCGACGCCGGGCCACGCGCGATGGAAACCTCCCTCGCCCGTAGCATGAGGGAGAGCTTCGGCGTGGGCGCCGTCACGGTGCTACACTCACTCGACCGCGCCACATCCGATTCGGATCGCTTCGTCGAGCCGCTTCGAAGCGCCACGGGCGTGTGGATTCTTGGTGGCTTCCCGGAACGCCTGGTCCACTCATATCTAGGCACGAGAACAGAGCGTGCGATCCGTGAGCTGCTTGACCGCGGCAGCGTCGTGGGCGGAGAGTCAGCCGGGGCCATGATCCAGGCCTCGTGGTTGGATACTACGGACGACGAGTTCACACCGGACATTCGCGCGCTGATAAAGGCTTTCGGTCGTGGCGGATTCGGGCTTATGACGCGTGCGGCGGTCTTCCCCCACTTCGACAAGCGCGGAAGCGACGCGGCCGTGAGGTTCAGCGCAGAGTATCCCGACGAACTCGGGATCGGGATCGACGAGGAGACGGCCCTGATCGCCAAAGGCGACCGCGCTCAGGTCGTTGGCCAGGGCACGGTCAACATGTACGACGGGAGACGCCGCGCGGCGAACCCCGTCGTGCTCCGTAGCGGCGATAGCTATGATCTCGCCGCGCGACAGTGATCCGTTCTGCTTGGATCGACTTACCGGGCCGATCTGACGCTATGTGCACTCCCTTTGCGGCGGCGCTTGTGTTGTCTCACAAAGAGTAGGTTTTGCAACGCTCGGCGAGGCCAATGAAATCAGCCCTGGCAGAGTCTCATAATTCACTCTCAAAACCGAATGCACGTCGTCGAGTTGGGCCACGGGTTTTCCCCCAGCGGGGCTGAGCAGGTTGCACGGCTACATTTTGCCCGACCGCGTGCGCCGGGCTGAAGTCCGGCACAGGATGAATCCAGCCCTACCCTAGAAGGCGAACCTCAAAGACATCTCGATGCGGCGATTGTTCGCCGTGCTTCCGCCGCCGCCGCCGCCCGGGCCACCGCCGCCTGGGCCACCGCCACCACCAAAACCGGTGTTGACGCTGGTGGGTTGGCCGAACTGCGGCGAGTTCAGAACGCCGACATAACCGCCGGGATTGAAGTGGTTCAAAACGTTGTTGAACACCAGCGAGAGTGTAACGTTGTAACGGTGCTCGGTGAGATCGCCACCGCCGCCGGGGCCGCCACGGCCGCCGCCGGGGCCACCGCCACCGCCCATGCGCATGCCGCCCCCGCCTCCGCCGCCGCGAGGGCCACCGCCGCCGGGGCCACCGCCGCCAGGGCCACCGCCCATGCCGCCGCGTCCACCGCCGTCCCCACCGCGTCCGCCGCCCGGACCGCCGCCCATGTCCCCACCGGCGCCGGCCAAGGCATTACCTCGCCGAGGCGGACCGAAGCCGAACGTGCGCGCTACCCGCATGTTTATGGAGATCATGCCGGCGCTGGTCAGGTAGTTGCGCGGGACCAGACTGGAGCCTCCACCGGCAATCGGATCGGTGCAGAAATCGCCGAAAGCCGTCTGGTCCGGAACCTGGCACGAACCGGTCGCGAACGTAGGACGCCCATTCTTCAGGGTGTCGCCATAGATATCGCGCCCCAGAGTTACGTCGTACGGTGTGCCCGACTGCAGCGTGACAAAGGGGCTGAGCCGGATATTCAACGGCGCCAGCACCGAGCCGATCAACTGAAAGCGGTGTTTGCGATCCAGCGAGGAGCGTCCATAATCCTGCTGGAAGTTGTACGGATTACTCGGGGTTCCGGGCAGGTCATGCGCGTTGTTATAGCTGTAGTTGCCGAACAGCGAAACCTTGGCGTTGAAACGCGTGTTGAAATTCACCATCAGGATGTTCTGCTTGAGCAGGCCGCCCGATTCGTATTCGAAAAGATTGCCGGCGGCTGCGCCGTAAGGCCGCAAGCCACTGGCGGACTGCCCGAAGACATAGGTGCCCGGCAGCGGAGTGTTGATGGGTATGGTCTGTGACAGGTGGAGGGCGCGGGTATTGGTATACGTGAGCGCGACGGTGGTGGAGTGCGGCAACTGGCGCTCCACGCCGATGGCGGACTGCATCATGTAATCGGGACGCAGCCTGGCGTCCAGCACATAGATGCTGTTCTGCGACGGAGTCAGCCCCGCGATGGGCGGGACATTGGGAAACGTGTCCGGATTCGTCACGGTAAAGTTCAGTTGGTTGGTGCCGTTGAGCAGGTTCGCGCGCTCGACAGTGCTTTCATTGACCCGGTCATAGAAGATTCCGAATCCGCCGCGGAACACGGTCTTTTGGCGGCCGTTCTTGGCGTTGCCGGGGGCCCAGGCAAAACCGAAGCGGGGGGCGAAATCCTTGTGGTCGACTACGTTGTTCTGGGTTTCGTAGCGAATCCCGAAGCTGAACGTCAGATTCGCCTTCACGCGCCAGTCGTCCTGGGCGAACAGGCCCGCATCGTACTGCGCGATGCTGGAGTAAGCGGTGCCGGTGTCAATGACAAACTGCGAAGCGCCGCCGCCAAACTGGCGGATCTGCGCCGGGAGAAAGCCCGCCTGCTGGAAAAGCAGAGTGCGGCGATACTGCTCGATCCCGAGGATCGTGGTGGTCTGGCCGGGAACAATCTGGTTGTTGGCGTCCAACACAGGGGCCACGCCGCCATCGAAGAAGAACTGGCCGCCGAAACCGTTGGGCGACTGGTTGCGGTCGGACTCGCGGCGAACGCGCCCGCCGTACCGGAAGGTGTGCGTTCCATGAGAGATCGAAGTGTTGTTCTGCAATTCGTAGTGCACCCGGGTGTCGTAATTGTTGCCCCAGTTGGCGCCACCCGAGTTAAACGCGCCGGACACGCTGATGGAGGGGAGCAGATTGCCGATGGAATTCGTGTAATTCCGTGTGTATTGGAAGCGGGTTTCGTTTACCACATGGAGATTGACAATCGAGGTCTCGGTGACCATCAGGTTCTGCTGGTCTCCGGTCGAGTTGTATTCGCTATTGGCGAACGGCGGGGGGAGCGAGCGGCCGCCGATGCCCTGATTCTGACGCGAATTCCAGCCCTCTTCGAAACGCGCCACCAGAGTATTATTGGTGCTCAGGGCATAATCGACGCGGCCGTCCATGGTGTTGCGCGTATTGGGCGTTACCACCGACTCGGAAATCAGGCTTTGCTGCAAGGAGACAGGGTCGAGGTAAGGAGCGTAGATGATAGCGTTGTCGGTGATCTGCCGCCGGGTGAAGTCGAGGAAGAACGAAGACTTCTTGCTGATGGGGCCGCCGACGTTGCCGCCAAAAGTCCGGCTGGAGAAATCCGGCTTGTTGGTCGAGAACGGGTTACGGGAATTGAAAATCCCATCGCTGTCGTTGAAGTTCATGCTGCCGCGGTAACGGTCGGTGCCGGGCCGGGTCAAAATCTCGATGCGGCCGAAACCAAGGCGGTCGTACTCGGCGGAAAAGGGATTCTGGTTGATGCGGATCTCGCGAATGGATTCCTTGGGAGGCAATTGGCCGCCGCTGAAGCCATCGATATAAATAGATCCGCCGTTGGGGCCCGCGCCCGGGCCTGCCAGGGCCTGCAGAGCGTCGGAAAGGTCGTCGGGATCGTCAGGCAGCGCAGCCAGGTCTTCGCCGCGCAGCACCAGCGCCGTGGCATTGTTGTCTGGCTCCACGCTGACACTGGGGCCGGGATCGCCCTTGACTGTGACTTCCTGCTTCTCCGCCAGCACATTCATCTGAACCGGCAACACCAGGTTGGCTCCGGCGGCGATGGTGACCGGCTTATTCACCGGAGAGAAGCCTGGGAACGTGACGTGGACTGTGTACTGGCCGGGCGCCAGACCCTGAAACGTATACGTCCCATCGGCCTGCGTCTGGGCCGTCTTGGTGGCCCCATTGCCGGTAAGCGTAATGTTGGCCGCCGGTATGACGGCGCCGGAATCGTCCGTCATGGTGCCACGCAGCGTGCCGAACGTCTGTTGGGCAATTGCGCACAACGCGACGAGCGCCACTGCCGATAAAATTAAACCGATCCTTCGCAAGTTAACCATCCCATCCTCTATTTGTTCGAACTGGTCGTTTTTTCCGGATTGCAAAATTGTTACCGGGCGCCGTGTTCCCGGCTGCCCTGACTGCCGTGTTACTTGACCGCGCGTTACTGACCGCGTGTTACTGACCGCCGGTATCGCCTCCGCCTCCGCCCAGATTCCAGCCGCTCATGATGTCGCGGGTAGCGTTGGGAGAAGCCGTAAGCAGGGGCTCCACACCGGCCAGCAGCGTGATGGCGGTGACACGGCCGGGGTCGCTGCCTTGCGTGGTGGAAACCATAATCGCGTCGCCGGGCTTCAAGTCTGTCAGCGGCAGCGGTGGCAGCGCGTCCAGCATCTGGCCGACATCGCCGCCGCGGCCTCCGCCCATCCCCCGGCCTGGTCCGCCCGGGCCGCCGCCGCGTTGGCCCGCAGGAGCAGTCTGCGCCGCCTGGCCATATCGGCGGGCCAGCATGCCAGCCATCTGGTCGGTCAGTTTCTTCATGGCGGAATCGGCCGTCACCCGGATGGTCAATGGCTTCTTGGTGGCCAAATCCTTCACCTTGAGTTCCCCCGTCCCGGCATCGATGGAGGTGATGGTGGCCGCGATCTGGCGGAAGGAGCCGGAAACGATCCTCTCGGCTTTGATTACGCTGCCGTCCTCATTTTTCTCGCCCAGAACCCGCATCTGGTCCCCAACGGCGATCTCAGGGAAACTGCTGGGCTTGGCATCGGAAAAGCGCGCCGAATCGAGCGCGTAGCGGTGGTATGTGGTTTTGTCGGATGGCTGGACCGTAATGGTGCGCTGCCCGGCCTTAATCGTGGCAGTCTTGGCGGCCGCATCGAGGGCCGTGACAGTGCCGGTGGCGCCACGCTTCTTCCAGTCGTCCTGATCCTTCTGTTGCAGGTCGGCGATGTCGGCTTTGGTACGGACAATCAGCGAACTGGCCTGCAGCGTCTTCTGCTCGGTTCCGCTGGCATCGGGCGTGGCCCGTATGATTGCCACCACCCGGTCGCCGGCGGCCAGGCTGGAAAAGAGCATCTTACTTCCCTTTTTGGGATCGGTCTCGCCGGGCGGCATGTGCAGCACCAGTGTCTTCTCGGTGGTGGCGATGGTGACGGCTTCGCCCTTGTCGGTCTTTAAGGTTAACTGGTTATTAGGGGCATCCACAGCCGTAACCGAACCGGCAACCTGGCTCCGGGCCGCCGCCGGCTGCTGGGCGTGCGCCAGGACTCCGCCGCACAGGGCTGCGAGCGTCGCTAGTCCGAAGCGGGCTAGTGCGAGGGTGTCAAGAACCTTCATCCGTCTCCTCTTCTGGATTGCAATCATGAACATGGAGAAGGGCGAAGGGCGTTTCCGGAAGGTTACATACCGAGTGGCGCCGGAGAGATGGGGAGCACAACGATTCTTGGCTGTATGGTTTTTGGCTTAAAAACAACTACGGCAGAAATGATGATTCTGAGGGAGATGAGGGCGGGATCGGAAACGGTGGGGGGAAAAAGCTGGAACGCCGCGCAGGTCAACCTGGTCGATACTGACCCTTGGTCCTGGTTCCTTGACGCTACGCGGCTCACCAGCAAATTGCGGCTGGAAGAAACGCGTTAGTGCGCGGCTCCGCCGTCCTTCTTGGGGGCGTCTTCCTTCTTTTTGCTGCCCTTCTTCTTTTTCTTGGTGTCTTCCTTCTTGGGGGCGTCCTGGGCGAACGTCACGGCCACAGTACCGAAAGCGAACGTCAGGGCGAGCATCAGCGTTGCGAGTTTCTTCATTTGGGCGGATCTCCTTTGGATTCGACGATTCTTTCTCGTCTGCGGCTATCATAGCGAACCTCACATGAAAGGTCCCTTAACCCACAATTAAAATCGGTTCATGTGACAGTCACAAGGAATTTCATTTTTCTCGATTTTCCGCAACCAGTTGTTTTTCAATCGGTTAGCTAGGCGGGACGGCGGCTGGAGCGTCGGGATCGGCAAGCCACCTTGTTAGAGTGGAATCGGCATGAAGAAGCCCGACATTGCGAAACGGATCGCCCGGCAGAGTGGTGTGACCCAAGCCGAGGCGGCGGACCGCCTGGACCGCGTGATTCACGAGATCCTCACAGACCTTCGAAAGGGGACACCTACGTCGCTTCCCGGCCTGGGCCGCTTCGTACGGGGCACCGACGGCAAGGTCTCGTTCGAGCCGGAGAGCGGGCCCCGCCATGGTTAGCCGTTCTTTAACCGAACAACTGGCGCAGGTGGTGATAAAGGGAGTCGCGGCCGGTAAAATCGTCGAGATCGACGGTTTGGGCGTGTTTTATCCCGACCCGGTTGGCGGATTACGTTTCGAGCCGCGTGATTTGCCGCAGGTTTTTATCGCGTACGGCAAAGAGGACAGCGCCGCCGCCAGCCAACTCTACGATGAACTGGATGCGGCCGGCTTCGGCGCCTGGCTGGACATTCGCAAGCTATTGCCCGGCCAGAACTGGCCGCGCGCCATCGAAAGCGCCATTGAGGACTCGGATTTCTTTATCGCCTGCTTTTCCACGAACTCGGTCAGAAAAAAGGGCGGCTTCCAGATCGAAATCCGGTACGCGCTGGATTGCGCGCGCCGCCTGCCGCTGGACGAGATCTTCCTGGTCCCCGTGCGCCTGAACGAGTGCGCAGTGCCGCGATCGATCCAAACCGAGTGGCATTACCTCGACCTTTTCCCGGACTGGCAGCGCGGCGTCCGTAACCTGGTTGGGATGATGCGGCGCGAGGTGAGCAGGCGCACGGCACATTAAAAGACAGTCTGGGGTCCCGGCTTTAAAGATACAGTTCTATGGAGACATTGGAGCGTGTGTAAGGCGAGGCGACGACGCGCTCGGGTGGGATGTGCCGGAAGCCTGCGGATTCATACAGCCGGATCGCCGCCCCAAGCTTTCGGTTCGTTTCCAGATAGAGACGCGTTGCGCCCGAAGCGCGGGCC
>DATMNI010000367.1:0-5899 GCA_035570275.1 Candidatus Acidiferrales bacterium
TCCAGGAAATGTACCTCTTGCGTCCGCGATAACCGCGGCCGTATCCAGCGCTCCGCGACCGCCCGGCAGTCATTCAAGAAATCCCATCCCTGCCCGGCAACCGGCAAGAGTTCTGGAGCCTGCAACGGCTACGTGATCGACTACGTTGTTCCTTTGAAGCGCGGCGGCGTCGATGAACCCGGCAACATGCAATGGCAGACCAAGGCGGCAGCGAAGGCGAAGGACAAGATAGAATAAACAGGCTGGTCGCGCTGATCATTGATGGCGGCCGCAATCTGGGCATGCCGTCAGTCCGTCTGACCATCGTCGTCCATCAGGATCAGGTTGCATCCCTGGATCGGCTGGAGCATATCTGTGAAGAGCGCCGGACGCCGATCGGGAGTGATGTATCCGTACTGCTCACCGCCGCAGGCGGCCCCGACGCCACGAAACTCTTCAGCGATCTCGGGGCGTTGGGGATACCATTTGAAGCACACGCCACAATCGGAGAAATCCACTACCTGGTCGCCGGCGACGGGAATCAGATCAGCGTAGTGGAAGCCTGGGCAATTCACACCGGCGGGACTGGACGATCCACCTCGACGAACGGATGGGGTTATTGAAGGCGGCGAAAAAAGGGGCCATTTTTGGCGGCGACTGGCCCTCCTGCTGGAAGCCTTCGAAAAGAGCCTTTCCCTCTTGTCAGGAGGCGTTTTTCAGAACGGACCGGAGCTGTCAAGGGCGCGCCGGTGTTGGGCGCGGCGAAGCGAACCCTTGACTGCGAGGACCGTTGTCGGTTGCGAGCCCGGATCTGTTGATCTCCGCGCGCTCGTTCTGATCCTCTTCCTGCCCTTGCTGGCCGGGGTACACCCGGCAATAGACAGGTCAAAGCTACAGCGGCGTGCTGGCACGTCCGCCGCGCCATCGCGTAGCGGCATCCGTCGCACTTCCCTGAACGGCGTTTACCGGGAGGAATCCGATCCGAGTGCGCCACGTTTCCCACAATGGGACTTCTGGCTAACTTCCGGTTGGCGCTAATACTGCCACCAGAGCATGACAAGTCATATCCCGGAGTTTGCCAGAGCGGGACCGTAGGGTTTCTCGTCACGGCTGTTTGGTTTTAGGTCTTGCACTCAACCGATCCGCAACCACCCGGAGGACTGTATGCACTCGGTGCAGCGGACCTTGCGGGTGACGTGCTCCCGATTCTATGATTCTTGAGTCGAGCGGAAGGAGCCATAGGCAGCTCGTGGCGCCGACTCACAGGAGAATAGAGCCGAGGCTTCTCGGTCTCGATGGCGGGCGAGGCTCGTTCAAAGAAATTGGACGGACAAGGAGAACGCAATGAATTACGAATCGGTGATCCGCGACTTCGCGGAACGGACACGAAAGAACTTGCGTACCATTGAGGACCTTCAAGCGAAAGGAGGCGAGGCATACGAGGTAACGCAGCTCGTGAATTCAATGCTCGGGCTCCTCGTGTTCCCGAGAGAAAAGTTCATCGATCAAATTCCCCAGACCTCATTGAGCGATCTGGAGGCGAACGGTTGGCCAATACCGAAGGTGGATGGAGACTTTCCACAGGCCAAAGACCTTCGCGAGCTGATCCGTTATCTCCGCAATGCCATTGCTCACTTCAATATCGAATTCATTGGCGAAAAGATTCAATCTGTCAGGGTGTGGAATACGCGAAACAGCAAGACGACGTGGAAGGCAGAGATTGGCCTGACGGAACTTCGGGCCATCGCAGAACGCTTCACAGACCTCTTGCTCGCGAATGACCGTCCAACGAGCTGTTAAGACCGGCGCTGGCTTCGCCGACCGCGCTCGCACGCGGAGATTCTGTCCATATGGTCGGCGACCCAGAAGTTGGCCAGAAACGGCGTTCGAGGAGATCACGATGCCACCGGCATCGCCCGGTTGTGACGCTTCCCCCAAGGCGACTTAACCGGCTAATTTGTGCCCGATTTGATGCGCCAGCGCGGCGAGCCCAGTCAAGACTACGCAGGACCATTCTGCATAACGAAACTGCGGACTGCAAGAGGTTTTTGTCCCAATCGAGTCAACCCGCGGGACCCCCGCCAAACAAAGCTCTCGTGGACACTGTTCAGGTAAGAAAACTCGAACGAAAAGAAGAATGGAAGCCTATCCATCGGACTGTGGCTCTTCGCCGAGCAGACAACCTCGCTGAGGGATTGGCCGGTATAAAAGGACTTGGGGCCAGCTACGCGCCTAAAAGCGGAATTTCCGCCCGATATCCGGGTGGCGCGATCCGCCCACTGACCAAAATCCCAGTCGTCTGACGGGGCCAATTCCGGTCGCGTTTAACAGCTCTGTCGGAAAGAACGCCGTATTCCGCCCGGCTCAATCGTGCCGGAGCGCGTTCATCGGATCAATGGCCGTGGCGCGCCGCGCGGGGAACCAGCAGGCGAGCAAACCCGTGAACACCAGCACCGCCGCCACGGCAACATAGGCGACCGGGTCGCGCGGATTCCAGCCTTCCACGAAACGGGAAGTCACTTGGCTCAAGGCCATGCTGCCGGCTAGGCCGACCGCGGTTCCGATGCCGATCAACACCATCATGGAGCCGGCCACGAGCCGAAGCACGTGGTGGCGCTGGGCTCCCAGGGCCATGCGGATGCCAAATTCATGCGTGCGCTGCGCCACCGTATAGGACACCACGCTATACAGCCCGGTGGCTGCCAGCAGCAGGCCCACCCCGGCGAAAATGCTGAACAGTGTCGTGCTGAAGCGGGGATAGGCCCTCTCGAAACTGCTCAAATACTCTTCCAGGGTCCGGACTTCCGTAACCGGAAGATCGGCCTCCACCGAGCGCACCCGTTCCCGTGCGGCGCGGGCGATCGAGAGCGGCTCCATTTCCGTCTTGAGCAGAAATGTGCCGCCGGGCACGGTTGCCATGTTGTACGGAATGTAGATGGCCGGTTCAGGCGCTTCCTGCAAACCGCGATTGCGGGCCGTGGCGGCCACCCCGACCACTTCAAACCACTGGTCGCCCTCCGGTGGCGTGAAAACCTCCGGCTGGTCGATCTTGAGGCCAGGCACCTGAATGCGCGCGCCCACAGGACCGGAGCCGGACGGGAAGTACCGCTTCCGGAGCTCCTCGTTAATCACGGCGAGATGCGCGTTGTGAACGATCTCGGCTTCGGTCAACAGCCGCCCCTGGAGCAAGGGAATGCCCACGGTCTCGAAATACTGCGACGCAATCAAGCCGACGTGCAACTGCTGCCGTTCCGTCTTCGGGCGGCCGGCGATTTCGAAATCGGTGGTGAAGCCAATGTAAGGAGGCAGCGCGGTCTCCGTAAATGTCGCGGTTCGCACGCCCGGTATGGTGCGGAACTCCGATGCCATCCGCTCGAAGAATCCATTGCGGGCCGACCAGGTTGTGTAACGCCCCTGCGGAAGATTGATGTTCATGGCGAGTACGTGTTCGGGCCGATAGCCGAGCGGCACGCGTTCGAGCGCCAGGAAGCTGCGGATGGCAACGGACGCGCCGCTGAGGAGAACGATCGTGAGCGCAACCTCCGCGACAATTAGGACGCTCCGGATTTTGCCGCCGCGCCCGCCTTCGGAAGATCCCCGGCTGCCACTCTGCATCGTCTGGCTCACATCGGTGCCGGCCAGTTGCAGCGCCGGCGCCATGCCGAACAGGATTCCGGTCACCATCGAAATGGCAAACGTCAGCAGTACCACCTGCCCGTTCACGTGGATGTCGGCTTCATGCGGAACCGAATACTGCGGCATCAGGCTCACGATCGCCGGAACGCTGCGATACGCCAGCAGCACGCCTAGCAGCCCACCGGAAAGCGCCAGCACTACCGATTCCGTCAGGAGCTGCCGCAGGATGCGCCGCGCCGGAGCCCCGATCGAGACTCGAATGGCGATCTCCCGCTGCCGCGCCGTGGCCCGCGCCAGCAGCAGGACGGATACGTTCGCGCAGCCGATCACCAGGAGCAGGCCCACCGCTGCCATCAGCACCTTTAAGGTGCCGCCGAAACGCTGAAGCAGGAAATCGTTCAGGGTCTGGACCTTCATGCGGAAGCCTGCCTTCGGATAATTGTTCGGGCGGGCGGCGAACTTTTGGGTAATCGCTTGTAGCTCGGCGCTTACGGCGTCCAGGCTGACGCCTTTCTTGACGTGCGTCATCAGGGCCACGGAGCGTTTCGGGTCCGGCGTGACGGCCATCGGAAGATAAATGTCCGCATCGTTCCAGGTGAAGCGGGGTGGCACGACCCCGAGTATCGTATGCGGCTTGCGATTCAGCTCAATCGTCCGGCCGGCGATGGAGCGGTCGGCATTGAAGTGACGGGTCCAGAACAAGTAGCTGAGCACGGCCACAGGCGGCGGCGCACCGGGCTGTGGCCTGTCGCTGGGGTTCCAGGTGCGGCCGATCATCGCCGGAACGCCGAAATGATCGAAGGCGTTAGGCGTGAAAAGCACGACGCGAACGCTCTCCGGAAGTCCCGATGTGACGACCGCGTTCAGGCCGTCGCGCGCGGCGACCTCTTCCAGAGTCGTCGTGCTGCGCTGAAGCTCCAGGTAATCCGCCAGGGAGTACTGCATGGTTCCACTGCGCCCCTGCTGGTTTACGAAGCTGAGATTCACCAGGCGGGTCGAATCGCGGTAGGGGTAAGGATCGACCCAGAGCGCGTAGACCAGGCTGGACATGGCCGAGGTAGCCCCGATTCCCAGTGCCAGGCAGAGAATCGCGACGGAGGAAAAAACCGGATTCTGGCGCACCATCCGGAGTGCAAAACGCAAATCGGCGGCAAGAACAGACAGGAAGCGCACATCGGCTCCTTTCGCATCCCGAGATATGATCGCTTAAGCGTGCCAGGTACTGGAGCACATGCTCCGGCCCGCCAAAGGGGCGTTTGGCATATACCACCCAGTCTTTACGAAACAGCGGCCGCAGGAAAGCATAAAACGCTCTCTCCTGGTCCAGCGGTTGGAGGCTGCCGGGAAACACGAGTTTACCTTGACCGAAGGCTTCCTTCAAACCGGCCACGAACTTGCCGCGAAAGACCCGGCTCAGTACCTTCACCGGCAAGAAGAAAGGATAGCGAGGGTGGACCCAATGCTGGTGATCGAGCGACAAACCACCAGATGGGATCACACAATGAATGTGCGGATGGTGCAGGAGGTTTTGGCCCCAGGTATGGAGCACACTCAGGAAGCCGATCTCCGCACCGAGATGCCGAGGGTCGCGGGCGACCTCCAGCAGAGTCGCGGTGCTGGTGCGAAACAAGAGGTCGTAGACGACGGCCTTGTTCTGCAAAGCCAGCCACGAAAGCTCGTGGGGTAGCGTGAACACGACGTGAAAGTAGCTGACCGGCAACAGTTCTTTGCTGCGTTCGGCGAGCCACTTGTCGCGGGCGTTGGTCTGGCACTTCGGGCAATGCCGATTGCGGCAGGTAATGGAGATCACCCCATTACCTGCCTTATGGGGAGTATTTTCTAATGGTGAGTGGAGTGGCAAAAGGGCATGATGCACGCGGCGTCACGCCCCTTCGACTCTCCATTAAGGCTTGCCCTTCAGCAGCGCGAGCAGTTTGTCGGGACGCCGGAACTTGCCCTTGCGAAGGCTGGGCGGCACAACCGCCTCAATGGCCTCCAGCTTTTCGGTGGGATCGGCCCGAACGTAGACTTCCGTCGTGGTCAGGTTACTGTGCCCCAACCACAGGGAGACTTTCCGGATGTCCTGCGTCGCTTGCAGCACGACCATGGCACAGGTGTGCCGACTATGTCTTCAAAGACATAGGCGCCACAGCACCGCGGTACATTTGTTGCGAGCGGGCGTCGACATCTTCACGATCAGCCAATGGCTGGGCCACGCTAGCATCACCACGACCAACCGCTACGCCACGATCGACATTGAGATGAAGCGGAAGGCCATCGAAAA
>DATMNI010000368.1:0-43296 GCA_035570275.1 Candidatus Acidiferrales bacterium
GGGGGGGGGGGGGGGGGGGCAGGTGGGGACTCGGGCGCAGGCAGGTGCGGGGACTCAGGAGGCGGGGGCGGAACTTCCAGTCCCAAGTCCAGGGGGACCGGTGCCGGCGCGTCGCTCATTGGGGCGTCGCTCATGAATCCCTCTCGACCAGCGCCGCCGCCAGCAGGGGCACCATCAACTCATGATGGCCCGTAATCGCGTAGCCCTTGCCGCCCGAAGTGGCGCCGCCTGAACTGGCGCCGCCCGAGCCGGCGTGCGGCCGCTCCACCACGTTGACGCGCGGGCGGTAGTGCTGCAGAAAATCGAAATTCGCGGTGGTGAAACCGGCCAGCGGGTGGCCCAGATTGCGCACCGCCGAGATGGCTTTGAGAAACACCTCCGGCAGCACCACGGCCGAGCCCACGTTCAGATAAACGCCGCCCCCGTTGAGGTCCGTCACACAGTTAAGGTCCGTCACACAGGCGCAGAACAGGCGGAAGTCGCGATGCGAAGTACTGCCAATGGCCGCCGCATCGGCCGCCGGGTGGGTATGCGGCGTGTCCGTGCCTATGGCCACGTGCACGGTGACCGGTTTGGCGTGCCGGTACGCCTGCATCAGCAGACTGGCGGCGGCGTGCTCCGGCGCGGCAATCCGTTCGAGCCATCGGCCCAGCGATTCGCCCATACCCAGTCCTTCGCGGTCGCCGGCAGCGATGGCGCGGTTCATTTCGCGGCCGGTCTCTTCGGCCGAACCGAAACGGCCATCGGGCAGCACGGCCTCCACATCTTCGCTGGTCTGGCCTGCCAGCGCGATTTCAAAATCGTGGATGGCAGCCGACCCGTTCATGGCAAACGCCGTGACGAAACCGCGCCGCATCAGGTCGATCAGCACCGGCGCCAGGCCGCATTTGATCACGTGGCCGCCCATCCCAAAGATGATGGCGCGCCGGGCGGCCCGCGCCGCGGCCACCGCTTCCACCACGGCGCGAAACCCGTCGGCGGCCAGCAGGCGGGGCAGCGAATCCAGCAGGCCGTTGACGCCGGAACCCTTGGCATACGCGGAAGCGAAGTCGCTGGTCTTCACCTTCCCGCCGCGTTCCCGCAGGCTCACGGTCTTGAGGTTGGCGAAATCCAGCGGACGCTTTTCGTATATGCTCATTCGGCCCTGTTGTCCTCAGCCTACACCGGCGGTTGTTGCGGACGGCGAACGGGACGGAGTATCTCCACATCGCCTCCGATTGTGACCCCGCGCTGGTTGCAATAAGCGAGGACCGAGGGATGATAGAAGTGGCGATTCAAGGTGCAAAGAACATCCGCGCGCCCAACCACGGCGATATGGACCACGGGATCGTCATCGGCATCCGAGGGGACAACAGCCGGCGCCGGTCCTGGAAAAACAGCCTCCGAAACATGCCGTGAACACAGGTAGCCAAGATACTCCATGACCTCATCGTCGCTCAATCTGGTCGCCGTACGTACACGGGGGTACGAACAAGCCGCAGAAGTTCTTTCGTCGGACCCTTCGACCTGGCTCCTGCCCGAACCAAGATGTTGGTATCCAGAACAACCCTCATTTAAGGCTGTGCCGGACGTGATGGGCACCTTCGTCGATAGCCAGATCCATTTCTTCGTCCGGCAAGTCTTTGACTTTCCCGGCACGGCGATCCAGGAAGTCCTCCAGTTGGCGCGCCACTGCCCTCTGATCGGCCAACGGCAACCTTTGTCGGGGGGGGACAGCGCTGACACTGACCTCTTCATCCGCAGCGATGGCCCTGCCGAGAAGTTGCTCCACCGCGGCTCTCACGGCGGCGGGCAAATCACCCGCTCTTTGAATAGAGACGTTCTGCATTCAAAAAGCCCTCCCCGGTTTCGATAATACCTCTTCCATGACGTCGCCGGGCTGGGACCTCCTTGGATCTCTGCTCTTCGACTTTGTCGGACTTCTGAGGTCCGCGCCATCGGCCAACAAGGCTTGCAACTCGTCGCTGGAGAAGGCCACGAGCGCTCACGCATTTAATCCGGCCAGATTTCCTCGAACGATGGTTGGGAAGACGCTGGGGCAACCAGATCGTTGAGTCGACGAAAATACGCTCAAGTGGCGCAGCCAGTTTCCGGTAACGCCGTTTATCACATGGCACACGGGCTGTCAACCGTCGCTTGGCTTGAGATGCCGTTCCGAAAAATCATTAAAATAAAACCCTAAACTATTGTTATCGTGAAAATGGCCACGTGCTACAATCTCACCGGGAGGAAGTGTGAAGAAGCTCCTTGGAGTCGCACCATTGCTGTTAGCGCCCTGCCTTTGGGCCGCCAGTTATACCTACACGAGCAACACTTATACGACGGTCGTCAATTACACGAGCTGTACGGCCGGCACGTGCGAAACTTTCACGACCTCGATGAAACTCACCGGCACTTTTGCCACGGTACCTTCTTCGCTGCCGCCGAACGTCACCCTTCTGAACATAGCGGCCATCGTAACTTCTTTTTCCTTTAACAATGGGATCACGGCGTTCGCCAGTACAGTTCCGAACACAAGGGTCTCTGCGTTCCAAGTCTCCACGGACAGCCAGGGGCAGATCACCCAAGCTCTCATTGACATACAACTCTGGATGACTGGCACTTCCCCGCACGTTGCTGGTAACAGGTTGGACGAGTTCGTCATTGTCGAGAATGATAATGCCTACGGTAACTCGATTTGCGGGAGCGTCGGAATCAGTCCAGATGGCACACCTGACACGTGTTTGACTCCCGGACCCGACTCTGCGTCCAGCTTTGCACACGACAACTCCAATGGCTCTTGGGTCACCAATCTCAGTCCTACAGTTCCCACGTTGTCTCAGTGGAGCCAAATCCTGCTCGCCGCACTGTTGGGAGTCGCTGGCTGGATCATGATGCGCCGCCGCTTGGCCTGAAGCCTCCGATCAGCCCATTGAATGCTAGCGGTGAGACAACTTCCTTGACGAAGTATAAATCGCGCTTTCTAAGCCTCGAGTTTCGGGAGACTGCTCTTCTGCTTGCCCGCATGCGATCACCACTATATCCGGCGGATCTCCCGACGTCGGGGCACTTGAGTGGGGTTACCGGAAAGGGGCTCTCTCACACTTGGCCGTCTAACGCCCAAACCGCCGAACTGGCGAGGACCTGCGGCGGTAGCGGCAGATTACTAACGACAACGCGCCAGGGTCCGGCAATGCACATGGACGTTTATGGCGTAGAAACGCCCGCCGGCCTCCCCCAGCCGGCCTTTGCGATCTGGCAACAAGTCGCCCGAGACTGAATCTGCGAGCCGAGGCGTTTGGGGACCACGGCCATGGGCAGGGGCGTTGTCGGCCACCCCGGGTCGTTGCCTGGGGTCTACGAACGCAGCTCCGCCGATCCAACCCGGCCGTTGCCCAGCACCTTGCGCAGCGCCTCGCCGGTATAACTCTTCTTAGATCGGCTCACCTGCTCCGGAGTCCCGGCAGCTACTACCTTACCGCCATACTCGCCGCCATCGGGGCCCAGGTCGATAATCCAGTCGGCGGTTTTCATCACGTCGGTGTTGTGCTCAATCACCACCACCGTGTTCCCCAGCCCTACCAGCCGCTGCAGCACGTCCAGCAGTTTGCGGACGTCGTCAAAGTGCAGGCCTGTGGTGGGTTCGTCCAGCAGGTAAAACGTGCGCCCGGTCTGGCGCTTGCTCAACTCCTTGGCCAGCTTGATGCGCTGCGCCTCGCCGCCCGAAAGCGTGGTGGAGGATTGGCCCAGGTGCACGTAGCCCAGGCCCACGTCCAGCAGGGTTTGCAGCTTGGCGCGGATCTGCGGAAAGTTTTCCATCAGCGGCAAGGCTTCTTCCACGGTGGCATCCAGCAGGTCGGCAATCGAGTAGCCCTTGAATTTCACCTGCAGCGTCTCGCGATTGTAGCGGCGCGCGCGGCAGACATCGCAGGTTACGTAGACGTCGGGCAGGAAGTTCATTTCGATGCGCTTCAGCCCGTCTCCCTGGCATGCCTCGCATCGGCCGCCCTTCACATTGAAACTGAAGCGGCCCGGCTTGTAGCCGCGCTCGCGGGATTCCGGCAGCATCGCGTAGAGATCGCGGATGGGCGTGAAGAGCCCGGTGTAGGTTGCCGGGTTGGAGCGCGGGGTGCGGCCGATGGGCGCCTGGTCGATGCGCACCACCTTGTCCAGAAGCTCGATGCCCTCGATGGAATCGTGCGCGCCCGGTTCTTCGTGCGAGCCGTACACTTCGCGGGCCAGCGAACGATAGAGAATCTCGTTCACCAGCGTGGATTTCCCGCTGCCTGAAACCCCGGTTACCACGGTGAGGACCCCCAGCGGGATCTCCACATCGATGTCCTTGAGGTTGTGCGCGCGCGCGCCGTGAATCGACAGTTTTTTCCCGGAGGGCTTGCGCCGCTCGGCCGGAATGGGGATCTCGAGCGCGCCCGAAAGGTAGCGTCCGGTGAGCGAATCGGGGTTGCCGGCGATTTCCGCCGGAGAGCCCTGGGCCACCAGCTTACCGCCCAGGCGTCCGGCGCCGGGGCCGAGATCGATTACGTAATCGGCGCGCTCGATGGTCTCGGCGTCGTGCTCCACCACCAGCACCGTGTTGCCCATGTCCCGAAGGTGCGCCAGCGTTTCCAGCAGCCGGTTGTTGTCGCGTGGATGCAGCCCGATGGAGGGCTCATCCAGCACGTAAAGCACGCCCCGCAGCTTGGAACCGATTTGCGTGGCCAGGCGGATGCGCTGCGCTTCTCCGCCCGAAAGCGTGGCGGCGGAGCGCTCCAGGCTCAGATAGTCCAGGCCCACGTCCGAGAGGAACTCCAGCCGCCGCCGGATCTCATCCACCACGCGGCCGGCAATCTGCGTTTCCCGGCTGGTCAGCTCCCAGTTGCGCACCGTCATCAGGGAGCGAGCGATCGACATGGAAGTAAACTCCGCAATGGCGAAGTTCTTCACCCGAACCGAAAGGCTGGCAGGCCGCAGCCGCTTGCCGTGGCAGGCCGGACACTCGGCCGGCGACATGTAATCCGTGAGCCATTCCTTGTACGCGTCGGAGGATTCCCGGTAGGTTTCGTTCAGCACCCCGAGAATGCCTTCGAATCCGTTGCCGCCTTCCAGCAGCAGCGCGCGCGTCTTTTTCGGCAGCTCCTCGAAGGGCTTCTTCAGGTTCATGCGGGAACGCTTGGCGAACTCCTCCAGGCGCTGCTGCATCGACCACGAACCGGCTCCAGGGCCCAGACCGCCATCCAGCAGCGGCTTCGACGCGTCCACAATCACCTTGTCCGCGTCGAACGTCCATTTGCTGCCCAGACCGTGGCATTCCTCGCAGGCGCCGTAGGGGCTGTTGAACGAGAACGAGCGCGGCTCCAGTTGCGGAATGCTGGTGCCGCACTCCATGCAGGCCAGCTTTTGCGAATACAAACGCTCCTCGCCATTCACCACCGCGATCAGCACCAACCCGTTGGCCAGTTTGGTGGCGGTTTCGATGGAAGCTTCCAGCCGCTTTTCAATTCCCGGCTTCACCAGGAGGCGGTCCACCACTACCTCGATGGTGTGGTTCTTGCGCTTGTCGAGCGGGATGTCTTCGTCCAACCCCCGCAATACGCCATCGATGCGCGCCCGCACGAAGCCCTGGCGCGCCAGTTTTTCGAGGTCTTTCTTATACTCGCCCTTTCGTCCCCTGACCACCGGCGCCATCACCATAATGCGGTCTTCCGGTTTGAGCGCCACCACGTGCTGCAGAATCTGTTCGGTGGTCTGGCGCGAAATTTCGCTGCCGCACACCGGGCAAAAGGGCACGCCGATGGAGGAATACAGCAGGCGCAGGTAGTCGTAAATCTCGGTGATGGTGCCCACCGTGGAACGCGGGCTGCGGCTGGTGGTCTTTTGCTCAATCGAGATGGCCGGGCTCAGGCCGTCGATGGAATCCACATCCGGCCGCTCCATCTGGTCCAGGAACTGGCGCGCGTAGGTGGAAAGGGTTTCCACGTACCGCCGCTGACCCTCGGCGTAAATCGTATCGAAGGCCAGCGAGGATTTCCCCGATCCGCTCAGACCCGTGATAACCGTCAGCGTGTTGCGCGGGATCTCGACGTCGATGTTCTTTAGATTGTGCTGGCGCGCGCCATGCACGGTGATCCGGTCCAGCATAATTGGTGGGGGGTGGTTGAGTGATTCCTATTGTCGCGCGGCTTGTGCCAACTCCGCAAATTGGGTATAACAGGGCGAGGCCACACAACAACAGGCGATGGTCAAGTGCGGACAATGCGGCGGAAAGCTGCGGCGGGTCCACCGGACGCTCTTCGAGCGCTTTAACTACATGGCTGTCTACGCATGCCAGGAATGTGAGCGTAGAGAGTTCGCGCCGCGCCGGTTCCGGTATCACCTGGGCCCAGCTTGCCGCTGCCCGGTCTGCGGAACCTTCCGTGTGGTGCGCCTGAGGCAGCGCGACCACATCGACCGGCTCCACGGCGGTTTTCTGAATCTGCTGGAGCGGCTGGTGGGAGGCAACCGGCTCTACCATTGCCGGTGGTGCCGGATGCAGTTCTACGACCGCCGGAAAGTGACCGGCGAGCTCCCATTGTCTGAGCCGTCCAAACCGTCCCACCCGCCGGAAGAGCGCCCGGAAGTTTCCGGGACCCCGGATGCAGAACCGGCTAAGTAGTGCTTCGCAACACCGTAGTGCTGCTCAACACCGTAGTGCTGCTCAATATCGATCCTCACGAAGCCGGGCGGCGGCTCGACCATGTTCTGCAACAGCGCCTTCCCGAATTCAGCCGATCGCGGATTCAGGACTGGATCAAGAGCGGCCGCGTCCTGGTGAACGGCCTGGCCGTGCGCGCTTCCTGCCTGGTGCGCGCGGCCGACGCCATCCGGGTGGAACCGGCCGAGCCCCCGCCAATGGAAGCCGCGCCCGAGGCCATACCGCTGGTGGTGCTGTACGAAGACGGGGACGTGGTGGCCATCGACAAGGCGGCCGGCATGGTGATTCACGCCGGCGCGGGCATCCATTCGGGAACGCTCGTGAACGCGCTGTTGCACCGGTTCGCGGAGCTCTCGAGCGCCGGTGGCGCGTGGCGCCCGGGAATCGTTCACCGGCTGGACCGCTTCACCAGCGGGGTGGTGCTGGTGGCGAAAAACGATGCGGCCCATCGCAACCTGGCCGCCCAGTTTTCCGGCCGGCGGATTGAGAAGGTGTACCTGGCCCTGGTGCACGGCAGTCTGAAGCAGGAGACTGGCCGCATTGAGAAGCCGATCGCGCGCGATCCGGTGCATCGTACGCGGATGACCGCGCGCCTGGCCACGGGACGCGCCGCCTGGTCCGAATACCGCGTGCTGCGGCGTTGGGCAAAATTCACGCTGCTGGAAGTGCGGATTGGAACCGGGCGCACGCACCAGATCCGCGTGCACCTATCCAGTATTGGCCATGCGGTGGTGGGCGATACCCTGTACGGCGCCCCGAAGATCGAAGATCATCCTCCGTTGGGCCGCAACTTCCTCCACGCCCACCGGATTCGGTTCCACCAGCCGTCATCGGGTGAAGAGGTAACGGTGGTGTCGCCACTGGCCGGGGAACTGGAAGAGTGGCTGCAGGGACTGGAGTAGTCCGGCGCTACCCCAGCACAGCGATTCACCTGTAATGTACTCTGAAAGAAGGGAGTCGAGCCGATGGAAGTCCACTTCTCACCTGAACTCGAAGCGAAGCTGACGCATTCAGCCGCGCAGCAGGGCCGCAATCCCGACGATCTCGTGCAGGACGTTCTTACGCGCTATTTCGAGGAAGAAGCCCGCTTCGTCGAGGCCGTGAAGCGCGGCGAGGAAGCTTTGCCGCGAAGCGGATTTCTCACCCAAGAGCAAGCCGGCCAGCACCTTCATGGGGCATCGGGTGCGGCACTGGTCGCGGTGATGCAGGCCTCGCCGTATAGAGATATTGACCTTCAACCAAGGCGTGACCGCCTGCCGGTGCGAGACGTTGTTCTGTAAATGCCCTGGCTGCTTGATACCAACGTATTGTCAGAACTGCGACGGCCAAGGCCTGAACCGAAGGTAGTTGCATTTGTTGCTGACCGCCCGCTTGCGAGCCTGTACATCAGCTCCGTTACTCTCGCTGAAATTCGCTTTGGGATTGAGTTGCTAGCCGAACCGCATCGCCGGGCCGAACTGAACGACTGGCTGGCGCACAAGGTAAGGCCGATGTTTGAGAACCGGATTCTTCCGGTTAGCGAAAACATCATGTTTAGGTGGCGGTTGTTGGTCGAAGAAGGCCGGAAAATGGGGCACACCTTCTCTCAGCCTGACCTCATCATTGCGGCAACCGCCATAGAGCATGATTTGACAATCGCCACGCGTGACCGCAGCAACTACGATAAGGCGCGGGCCTCTGTCATCAATCCTTGGGAAATGTAGGCCCCCGCCTTCTCGTATTCGTCGAGCGAGGTCCTCGTTGTTGTGGCACCGGTCGGGCGAGCTCTCGAGCGCCGGTGGCGAACCTAAAACTCCACCCGCAGCCCCGTCCGGAACGCGCGGGCCCCGGTGGGGTCCAGCGGGTTCGATGCGCCCGATACGTTCGACGAACTGCCCACACTGCTGATCACGCCCACGGTGCCCACCTGGCTGATGTTGAGCGCCGGGTCGGAGTAGTTGGGATGGTTGAGAATGTTGACGGCCGTGATCTCAACGCGAATGATCAGCCGCTCCTTCGGCCGGAACGCCTTGAATAGTCCGGCATCCCAAACGTGGAGCGTCGGCCCGACGATCACGCCGGGGCCGGAAGTCCCAAACTGGCCCGGCGCCGGCGGTCCGAAGGCGGCCGGATTGAACCACTCATTGACGCTGCGCTGGCTGGCCGGCAGATTGGGGTTCGAAAGGATGTTGGGCCGGATGGTGACATTGGTCGGCGTGGCGTTGGTCGTATAGGCCGTGCCGGCCGGGTCGGCGCCCGTCCACAACGGCGTGAGGAAACGGCCCGAGTGGTAGGTGTAAATCACCGATGTCTCCCAGCCGCCCAGCAGCCCATCGGCGAAGCGGCTGGCGTTGGTCAGGAACCGCTTGCCCTTGCCCACCGGCAGCTCCCAAATCACGTTGCCGGTGACCGAGTTCTTGGGTATGTCGATCCACGGCCCGCGCTCGCGCGAGCGGTCATACGCGTTCTCGGGCGATCCGCCGCGTTCCAGGTCGCCGATGTCGCGCGCCAGTGTATAAGACAACTGATAAGTCAGACCCCTGGCGCCGCGCCGCTTCACTTCGGCGGTCATCCCGTTGTACTGATGCCCGGCGCCGTTAGTCAGATAGTTAATGGTGGGATAGGCCGGAAACAGCCTGGGCTTGACGATGAAGGCAGCCGTACTGGGCAGCGGCTGATTGATGTTGTAGTTATAGTCCCCATGCCGCGTGTTAGTCCCGATGTAAGACAAACGGAACGCCGTGCTGCCCTGCTGGTGCTCGATGGTGGCGTTGTACTGCATGCTGTACGGCACTTTGATATTCGGGTTGACCGCGGTCGGCAGATTGACCGTGGCCGGTCCACCGGTGCCGCTCGATGGGAACACCAGCGGCAGAATCACGTTCGGATTGACGGCCGGGTTGGTGTACGCCGGCTGGTCGATGGCGAACGGGATACTGTTGCTCGACGCCGTCTCCGGCACGATGTCATAGAAGATTCCGAAGCCGGTCCGGAACACCATCTTGTTGCCGAAGGGTCTCCAGGCCAGGCCGATGCGGGGCGCGAAGTTATTCTTGTCCGTCCGGATCAGCGCGGCCGGCAAGCCCGCCTGGCTGGCCGTCTCCACCCCGACATAGCTTGCGGGCAGCAGCGAACTTACTTTCGACATGCTGGCGTCGGGCACCACGATCTTTCCCGACCCCACGTCGAAAATGGAGTTATATCCATCCGTATTAGTGGCCGAAGGATGCAACTCGTAGCGCAGTCCCAGATCCAGGGTGAGTGACGGCGAAACCTTGAACTCCTCGGTGACGAAGAAGTCATACGACCAGCGCAGTTCGCGATCCACGAAATTGGGGAACGATCGGGCGCTGGTGGTGGGAATTCCCAGCAGGAAATCGGCGTAGGGGTAGCCCGTGAACCGGTTGGAGAAGGTCACGGCGCCGAACAGGTTGGTGGGCGCCGTGCCATCGGCATACAAGGTGCGCGCCACTACGAACCCCGCCTTCACCGAGTGGCGTCCGCGGTACCAGCTCAGGTTGTCCTGAAACTGAAATACCTTGTTCTTGAAACCGGGGCGCCGCCAGACCTGCTGCGTCAGGTTTTGCAGACCCAGACCGCTCCAGGTCACCTGCAACATTCCGGCGATATCCGGCAGGTTGGGCGCCAGGCCGGTGAGGCCAAGTTCCTGAACCACGTTCGGCCCGTTTTGGGCGCCGTTGCGCGGCTGATCGTTGTAGACCGCCCCCCAGCGGAATTCGTTCAGCAAATTGGGCCGGATGGTGCGGCTGTAGGAAACGTTGGCGCCCTGATTTTCGCGCTGGTTGTCGATGCGCCCGATGGTGGGCAGGTTGTCGTCCCAGCCGCGCGAATACTGCTTGGCCCAGGTGAACCGCCCGAACAGAAAATCGCGATCGCTGAATCGGTGGTCAATCCGCGTAGTCCAGTAAGTGGAGGGATCGAACGGGCGGTTCAGCACCTGGCGGAAGTTCTGGCTCGAAAAAATATTCGTATTACCGTAGTTCGGCAGCGGATAGAACAGGTCCTGGATTTTCTGGGCGACCGGGTTCAGCCGGCTGGTGGGGATGATGTTGCCGGGGAACGGCGTGTTGGCGCTCGACGGATCCTTCACCGTGGTGCCCGGCAGCAAGCCCGAGAAGTCGCCGTTGCGCCAACTCGCCAGCGGTACCGTGGGGTTCACCAGATCGTGGATTCCGCTGCCTTTGCCGGTTTCGTACGAGAAGAAGAAAAACGTGCGGTTCCTGCCGTTGTAGAGGTGCGGGAAGTAAACCGGGCCGCCGATCGTAGCGCCGGGGCTGTGAGTCACGCTGGCGCTCCCGGTCTGCGCGAACGGATTGCGCGAAACCAATATCGGCGTCTGGTAGTAATCGAAGCCGCTGCCGTGGACGTTGTTCGTTCCCGATTTCGAAATCACGGTCACCTGCCCCAGTCCACCGAACTCGGCCGTGTTGTTGGCCATGTCCACCCGCACCTCGGCCATGCTCTCCACGTAGTTCACCATCGGCGAAATCTGCGTGCCATCGCGGCCGTTGCTGATGGTGATACCGTCCACCGAGGCGTCCGACTGGTTGTTGCGGCTGCCCGAAAATCGCCGCGTGGCCGTGCCGCTGGCCGCCTGGACGATGCCCGGATTCTGGCCCACGAAATCCCACAGCGAGCGCTGGTTGAGCGGCAGGTCTCGAATCACCGCCGCCGACTTGGTGTCGCTGATGCGCGCCGTCTCGGTTTCGATCAGGCTGGCGTTGCCCGTGACCTCGATCGTGGTTTCCACCGCGCCCACTTCCATGCGCACATCCAGCCGGCGCAGTTCCTGATTGACCAGGCGCACCTCCCGCTCCACAAATGTCTTGAAGCCCGGGGCTTCCACGCGCACCACGTACGAACCTTCCAAAAGCTGGCCAAGCGTGTAGTATCCCGTGTCATTAGATCTGGCGTTGTGCCGGTAGTTGCTGTCCACTTGCGTTGCCGTGACGGCGGCGCCGGCGATCACCGCGCCATTCGGGTCGGTCACCAGGCCCGTAATGGTGGCAAACGTGGTTTGTGCGAAACTGCTGGCTGCGAATGCCGGCAGCGCCAACGCCAAAAACAAAATGCGTCGCATGAAATAACCTCCTGCGGAATCGTCAATCCTGTTCTTAGTCGCGAGCCGGAGGGTCAGGGCCAGCTCTCCAACGGAATGGCCGGGTCGGGCCCGCTGCCCTTCGGCGTCGCCAGTACGCGTTCGACTTTCCGTTGCGCCACGGAAATAAAAAAGACCTTGTCCTGATCCTGCACTCCGGCGAAGGCGCGCCGGCCGTCGCGCGTCATGGTCAGCGAAAGTGGACGGCCGCTCAGCGGAACCATGGCTGTCTGGCGGCCCGATGCCACGTCCGCGAAGCCCACGCCCGGCTCAAACCCCAGGTTGTAAACCAGCGTGGTGCCATCGGGGGTAATGGCAATGCGGGCCGGCCCTTTTCCAGTCGGTATCGTGCCGACCACTTCCTGTTTTCGGGTGTCGATGATTGAGATCCGGTTGCCGTCCGCGCACGCCACGTACAGCCGGTCGCCGGCCGGTGAGAGCGCCGCTCCCTGCGGCCGCGCTCCCGTGGGAATCACCTTGGCGTTTCCGGTTTTCAACTGGATGGCCACCACGGAATCGGAATCGGTGTCGCTCACATAGACCCACTCGCCGTCAGGCATCGGGAACACCATGTGAGGGCTCTTGCCTTTCACATCGTAGTCGCGAATCACCTGGCGCGTGGACCAGTCCACCATGATCAGGCCGAACGGTCTCTCGGTGGTGGCAAGAATCTGCCCGGAACCCGGGACCAGGGCCATTCCATGCGGACGGTGGAAGCGGCCCAAATCAATGTCCGCGGCCTTCTTCATGGCGCGGACATCTACCACGGAGATGCTGTTGGTGCCCTGGCTGTCCTCGGTCATCCACAGAACGCCGTTGTTGCTGACGTAAAGAAACCGGCCGTCGCGGGAGAGCGCGCCTTCGTGCGGGAAGCTGCCGACTTTGACCTGGGCCAGCGGCCGGCCGTCCTCGGCGAAGAAGCCCACCGCCCCGCCGATCTTTTCGATGACGGCGAGATAGGGCGGGTCAGCGGCCAAGGCGGACCCGGATAGAGTGAGGCCGCATAGCGACAGAACGAGCGCGGACGAAGCACACGCGCGCCTCCGCGTCTCCGAAGCTGGCGTCATGGCCACTCCTCCACCAAGCCCAAAGCGTTTGGAACTATCGAAATGAATGATAATCCATCAGTGATGGCTGTGCAATCCAGGGAACTTGGCGAGGGAACTGAGGCCCGTCCCAAGCCACAGTAAACTGGAACCCATGGCCGCTGCCGAGTTCGCGGCCGCCGGGTCCAACCAAGCGCCGTCCGGCTTGCAGAAACAAGTGGACCGGATGCGCCGCGCCCCGCGTCACAATGCGATGCGGGTAACGCAGAACCGGATCGGGCGGGACTCGACCATTCCCGCCGTGCCATATGTTGGGCGGCTCAGCCCACCGTATCGGTCTGAGGGCAAGCTAGAATTGAGGAGGGATAAACACGTGCAGAAGACGCATCCACCCTTCGTCATGGAACGCTATGGGCGGCTACCGGACATGGACCGCTCTTTCGATATTGCGTATTGGCAGGGTCTGGGTCCGGCCGCCATCTTTGAAGCAGCCTGGCAGATGGTCGTCGACGCACATTCAGGCCGTCCCGGCGGTTCCGATGAACTCCGACTTTGCAGAACTGTTGAGCAGTTTCAATCGCGCCCAAGTTTAAGTACTCATTGTGGGCGGACATGCCGTGATGCTTTACACGGACCCCGCTACACCAAGGATCTGGACGTCTGGATAGGGGCTACCGCGGAGAACTTGGGAAACTCGCTTCCTTGATGACTACCTTCCGTGGCTTGAGTGAACCCGGCCTCCAGACGTGATTCAGCCACAGGATTGACTCTGACCGATGCTGTACGCCCAGGTGCAATTAGTGGGAGATACCTTGCTCCTCCAGTAAATGATGTGTATGTCCCGGACAGGGGCTTCGGTGTCATTACTTATGATCACCTTGACACCGGAGAGCGCCCGGGTTAACGTGCCCCAGACGATTAGGAGAAGCGATAGCGCCGTGCCTATACGCCACTTAAGGAACAGTGAGCAGGCCGCGCTCATTTATCGGAAACACTCAGGTGGATTCGTACGGTTCGAATTGGCAAGTCCCGATTCCACGGCCGAACCAGCCGGGCCATGATGACATGCTCACCAGGAACCGCCGTCACCTGGATGCGGCCTCCTTGCGCACCGCCGAGCCAGCCGGCCTCTGGCGCGTCCCGGTCAGCCGCATCAGCCAACCGCCTGACCCCGGTCGGCAGATCGAACTCCCAGGCGTAGCCGGTGGCCGGGCCGGTGGAGATCGGCAAGGTTATTGGAAGGCCGGAGACGCCTTCCACCTTGTACTCCTCCGGCGCGGCCATGTCACTCATGTCTTACCCCCTGTGGTTAGCCGCCTTCGGCCACGCCGCCCGCCATCTTCGACCAGTCTTGCCAGTTAGCGAAGCCCGGCTGCCAGGCTGAAGTGCAGATGCTGTGGTCAGTCCCAATGGAGAACACGTCGAGCCTGTCGGCACTGCGGGAGACGGCGTAGACCGAAGTGCCCGGAGCCGCCACGCCGCCAGCCAACCGCCACCAGCCGTGCCACGCCGGGAAACCTGGCTGCCAGGCGGCGGTGTAGATACCGTGGTCCGTCCCGACGGAGAATATGTCGAGCTTGTCGGCGCTGCGGGAAACACCAAAGACCGAGGTGTCCGGAGCCACAACCCCATCCTGAATCCGCCACCATCCGCGCCAACTGCTGTCGCCAGTCTGCCAGGCGGCGGTATAAGCGCCGTGGTTAGTGCCGACACAGAACACATCCAGTTTGTCGGCGCCGCGGGAGACGGCGGTCACGGAGGTATTCGGCGCCACCGTGCCCCCTTGAATCCGCCACCATCCGCGCCAACTGGTGTCGCCCGCCTGCCAGGCGGCGGTGTAGGTGCCGTGGTCCGTTCCGACGGAGAATATGTCGAGCTTGTCGGCGCTGCGGGAAACACCGAAGACTGAAGTGTTCGGCGCCGCCACGCCTCCTTGAATCTGCCACCACCCGCGCCAGGCGGTGTCGCCCGGCTGCCACGCGGCGGTATAGACACCCATATCCGCGCCCACCGCAAAGATGTCGAGCTTATTGGCGCTGCGGGAGACCGCGGTGACCGAAGAGTTCGGCGCCACCGTCAGATCGCCCACTCGCCACCAGCCCCGCCATGTGTTATCGCCGGTCTGCCAGGCCGCGGTGTAGACGTGATGATCGGTCCCGACGCAGAACGCATCCAAATGATCGGCGCTGCGCGAGACCACATGGACAAAAGTCCCCGGCGCAGCCACGCCACCCTGCAGCCGCCACCATCCGCGCCAGGCGGTATCACCCGGCTGCCAGGCGGCGGAGTAAGTGCCGTCGTCGGTCCCGGCAGCCAGCACATCCAGTTTACCGGCGCTTCGGGAAGCACCGGTCACCATGGGCAGAGTAGCCGGCGAAATCACGCCGTGGCATCCGTAGAAAGGCTCGTTGTCGATGTTGCATTCGCCGTAGCCGATCTTGAAGAAGCCCGCGCCAGTACCATCCGCATTGGCCGGGCCGCCAAAACCAGCTCCCCAGGAGTTGCGGCAAATCCACGCCTGCTCGATGTCGGAGAAGCCTACGACCAGAACGGCGTGGCCCCCGCGGAAATTCCCCATTTCGTGGCGATAGACGCCGCCGGCGTAGTGATCGAAATCCTCGTACACCGCGAAACCGCAAACCAGCGGTCCCACCAGCGCCAGGTAGAACTTGCGTAGATCGCCGGTCCAGCCGCTGTAGTCGGTGATGCTGTATGTCCGAAACGCACGATTAGGCTCGGCGCGATTATGCGCGATCCATTCATGATCCGGCGTGCTAAGGTCGGCGACTGGCGGGTTGTCAAAGGCCATCATGTAAGGAAACGTACCCTCGGTGGACACGCCGCGGCTCTTGATCTGATCCAGGGCATCGTCGTTGTTCCAACCGCTGCAGGTGGGTCCATGGGAGGAGTCAAAGTGCTGGTCCGCTTCCGATAACTCGAGGTCAACGGCCCCTAACTCGATTCCCGCCATCGCGCCGACCAGGCCGGTGGTGGCAAAGGAGACACAGGAGCCGCATTGTTTCTGGTCGCGTACCGGTCCAATTACTCCCTTGGTACGCCAATCGAATGAGCTGGGCTGGCCGGGCCCCCCAGCGGGCCCCCCAGATGGGCCGCCGTCCGAAGGGGCGGGTGCGGGAACCGCGCCGGGAGCCGATTTCAAATTCGGGAACCGGCTGCGGGCAACCGCATCGCCAACTACCATAGCTCGTTGAATCTTCTGCGCACCAGAGGGCTGCCAGCCGAGCGCGTGGGGCGGCTCACCTGGAGTGAGCTCGCGAACCCGCCACGAGTGACCCGCTTGCGAAATTGCTTTTTGAAGCTCTTCTACACTAGTTATTGCCATCGTCTTATACCCCACTTACTTTCATCGGGGTTTCGATTCTTGCTCCCGATTGCCTGCCAAGTATACTCCTAATTATTTAAGTTAGCCTCCGGTCAATCCCTTTCGTTGCCGGCTGGCTGCGGGGTTTCCGGCTGCCGTCTTCAAGCCGGCGTCCTGCTGGAATAAGTCCACGCTGCCGGCCTAACTGCGGTCCAGTTACAACTCGAATAGATTCAACTGCTTGGGCTTGCGGACGGCGGCGGCCGGCAGGTCAGGCCGAGGGCGCTCCTGATATATGCGTCTCCAGTAATCCTTTTGGTGCCAAAGAAAGCTATGACCCATAGGTGCTGCTTGATCCATTTGAGGGAAAGGACTAAAATGTGAGCGCATCGGTAGATCTGACCTAATCTCTGTAAGTCGAAGTAACTGATGCAGCGCCTGATATTCTTAGGGCTTATTCGGCAACGGCAACGCTGACCGTTTGGCCGGAGCGCGCACACGAAGAACGCCGCTATGAGTGAGCCGGTCGAGTAGCGCTGTATCGGGTGGCCACGATCACACACGTAGAACGATCCGGTCTCGTCCCCGACAACAACGGCGGGGCACCGAGCGATGGTGGCCGAATCCAAAAGCGTACAGAGTTGCAAGCGCCGCTCTTCGGGGTGGGCCGCGTCCGTCGGCTTGTCGACGAGCACGGCGTCGGAGGCTGTCGCGTCCACCAGCCGGCCGCGCAACCACGATTGACCGGCTATACTCAGGATGCGGTGCCCAAAGTGGAAAGATCCAATGATCCTCGGTACAACTTCCACGCCGCCCCACGGTGGACGAATTGATAGCCCAACAGGGGAAGGGCCCCATCCACGATCCCAGAGTATTATTGGGGGATTTCTGGCCAGGAGACGAGCCCATTGAGGAATTTCTGGCCGCCCTCCACGAATGGCGCGGGCATAACAGGTCCGACCGCGCCGCATGAGCGCTACCGTCTTCGTCGTCCGATCGCCTTCCAGTACTTTCCGGACCTTACAGACCGGACGCCCCCCGGAGGACGCCGATGATCTCGTTTATGACCCTGGCGGAATTGGATCGCTGGGTGCTCGTAGCTCACTGGGGCGAGGCCCGCCGGAAGCGCCTGCACGAATATCTGGAGCGTTTTGTCGTGCTGCCGTACGACCATGATCTATGCACGAAATGGGCAGAGGTAACCGTCGCCGCTCAGGCGTGCGGCCGGAGGATCGATTGCGCCGACGCCTGGATCGCGGCCACGGCCTTGCAGGCTGGCGCTCCGCTGATCACCCACAACCGCAACGA
Source organism: Candidatus Acidiferrales bacterium (assembly GCA_035570275.1). Taxonomy (GTDB): domain Bacteria; phylum Acidobacteriota; class Terriglobia; order Bryobacterales; family Bryobacteraceae; genus DATMNI01. The sequence continues at coordinate 17,445 of DATMNI010000368.1, forward strand.
TTACCTGGGAGTCTCAGGATTGGTCGTGATCACCCACTCGCCAGCATGAACCTTCTCGTAACAAGCATCGACAGGATGAAGGCGCTGCCGCCTGGCTCGCTGCCGCATCGCGCGGGCGGATTAACAATCCGCCGCAGGTTACCAACCTGCCCCACAAGGGCTCGCCAATAACGTCCCCACCCTGGCGCGCCGATCTATTTCCCTTCCACCCGCAGACTATTGACGACGGAGAACACACCAGACACGGTGTTGGCACGAATGTTGGCCAGGTCTTTATCGCCCTGGTTGGCAACCACGCCTTCCAGCGTCACTTTGCCGTTGTCGACGATGATGTGGATGGGGGGCACGGCCTGCAAGGCATAGCGGTCCAGGCCTGGATGGCCGTAGATGGCGCGATATTCCGCGATGCGGAGCCTATCGTCCATGGGCGAGAGCGGCAGCACCTGGATCTGGTTATCCACCTTTTCCACGCCCTCGATTCTCTTTACCACGTTGCCGGCGTCGCTCTTCAGCGTGGGCCGCGTCACCTGGCCCAGCAGGGTTACCGTCCGGCCGTCGACGCGGTACGCCAGATTGTCGAAGACGCCGTAGTACGGCAGCATAACCAACTCGTGGCGAACTTCGCGAGTGATTCGGTCATCGCCCGCCGGCATTGCTTCCCGGTTCGCGACTTGCTGCTTCTGGGCAAATGCTGCGGTTGCAACGAAGGCTGAGGCCAGCAGGAGCAGGCGGATGTGGTTATTCGAACGTTTCATCAGAACCTCCACCCTATAGGATGCAATCGAGGGGCCGATGGGAGTGCCGGGCAGGACGCGCGCTCCGCCCAAACGTGCTAATCATTACCAGAAATCTGCACGAAGCTTTCGAGTGACACGGCGCTTTCGGGCGCCGCGCCGTTGACCACCGCGGCGGCGTCTTCCGCTGTGAAACTTTCCACCTTGGCGGAAATATTCATGGAGCAGAACTTGGGGCCGCACATGGAGCAGAAATGGGCGTCCTTGAACCCCTCTTCGGGCAGGGTCTCATCGTGCATGGAGCGCGCCGTTTCCGGGTCCAGGGAGAGATCGAACTGGCGGTTCCAATCGAAGGTGTAGCGCGCGCGGGACAGTTCATCGTCGCGGTCGCGGGCGCCGGGGCGGTGGCGCGCGATATCGGCTGCGTGGGCGGCAATCTTGTAGGCGATGATGCCGGCCTTGACGTCATCGCGGTTGGGCAGTCCCAGGTGCTCCTTGGGCGTGACGTAGCACAGCATGGACGCGCCGTGCCAGCCGATCATGGCGGCCCCGATGGCCGACGTAATGTGGTCGTAACCGGGCGCGAAATCGGTGACCAGAGGGCCGAGCGTGTAGAAGGGTGCCTCGTGGCACAGCTCGTTTTCCATCCGGACCTGCATTTCGATCTGGTCCATGGGGATGTGGCCGGGGCCTTCGATCATCACCTGGACATCGTATTCCCAGGCCTTCTTCGTCAGCTCACCCAGGGTTTTGAGTTCGGCGAACTGAGCTTCATCGCTGGCATCGGCCAGACTGCCGGGGCGCAGGCCGTCGCCCAGCGAGAAGCTGACGTCGTGCTTCTGGAAAATCTTGCAGATGTCTTCGAAGCACTCGTAGAGCATGTTCTGTTTGTGGTTCTTCATCATCCACTCGGCCAGGATGGAGCCGCCCCGGCTGACGATGCCGGTGATGCGTTTCGTGGTGAGGGGAATATATTGCACCAGCACGCCGGCGTGGATGGTCATGTAGTCCACGCCCTGCTCGGCCTGCTCCTCGATCACTTCCAGCATCACCTGCTTGCTCAGGTCTTCGACGCGGCGCACGCGCGAGAGCGCTTCGTAGATGGGGACCGTGCCGATGGGGATGGGAGAGGCGGCAATAATCGCCTTGCGGATGGCGGGGATGTCGCCGCCGGTGGAAAGGTCCATCACCGTGTCGGCGCCGTATTTCACCGAGTACTGGAGCTTCTCCAGTTCGCCCGCGATATCCGAAGTAACGGCGGAATTGCCGATGTTGGAATTGATCTTGCAGTTGGAAGCCACCCCGATGCACATGGGTTCCAGGTTGCGGTGATGAATGTTGGCGGGAATGATCATCCGGCCGCGGGCCACTTCGGCGCGGACCACTTCGGGAGAGAGGCGTTCGCGTTGCGCGATGTAGAGCATCTCCTCCGTGACGATGCCCTTCCGGGCATAGTGAATCTGCGTTCGAATCTGGTCGTTCTTACGTTTTTCTACCCACTGTGTGCGCATGATGGCTCCTCATGTGGCCGGGCGGCGCCGGCTGCAGCCAACCCCGCCCAATCCCGAAACGAAATGGTTGCGGTTGACCGTTACTTCTTTTTCTTAGGCTTTTTGACTTCCTTTTTCGGACTCTTGTCTTTGCCCATGCGATCCTCCCTTACGTTGAGATTATAACCGCTATACCATCCGGTGACGCCTTAAATCGTGCCGCCTTATATCGTAACGGTAGCCGCGCCACGAAATGGTGTGGCCGAATACGGAGGATACGAAAGCCGCCAGCCAGATCCAGGTGGCCAGGGGTACCCAGATGGCGTGCACCCAGGTATGGCGCTTGAACCAAGCCTCGTATTCGGGCAGCGAGGCTTTGGCCAGGACCGCGCGGTTCAGGCCCTTCAGCATACCGGGGGAAAGCTGCGCAATCAACGCCCACTCGGCCAGACGGTTGCCCCTCGCCGACGCCGCGACGGAGACCGCCATGCCGCCGCAATAGAAGACGTGCGCCAGCAGGCCGGGCCACCAGATGCGCGGATTGTAAACTCGCGTGAGCATCAACTGGCGGCGGATCCATGAGAAGAAGTTGCCGCAGGAGATATGCTCGGGACTGGGCGTAAGCGCCCCGGGTGCGTAGGCAATGGTGAGCGAGGCGGCGCGCACCGCGGCCGTCAGGGTGTAGTCGTCACTGATGGCCTTGCGCCAGAAATCCGGCACTCGGATCTCGTAAAACAGCTCCTTGCGAATGGCCATGGCGCCGCCCCAGGCAAACGGGTTATTGCCCGGCCCCAACATGCCGCCGGCGACCGCGTCCCAAACGCCGCGCATCAACGACCAGAACGTGGGCGGATCGGGTACGAACCAACGGTACCCGGTGGCGGCGCCGACTCCAGGTTCGGCCAGCGGCGTCACCAGGGCGCGCAGCCATCCGCGGGTGACCCGGCCATCGGAATCGGCAAAGGCGAAGACCGCGGTATGCTTGCGCGTGGCGCGGACGGCGGCCAAAAGGTTCCGCACTTTTTCGCCGGTGTTCGGATCGTTGCCATGGGCCAGGACGATCTTGGCCCGGCCAGGCAGCACGCCCGGAGGAATATCGGAAGCCGAGTTGGCCACGACGACCAGTTCGTAATCGGGGTAGTCCATGGCAGCCAGAGCGGCGAGGTTTTCGCGCAGACCTTCGTCGGGGCCTTTGACGGGGACAATGACGGAAGCCAGCGGGAGGCGTTCGGGGGTTTGGGCAAGACGGGCGGCTACGTAATCGGCGCGCTTGCGCTCGCCGCGCAGGGAGAGAAAAGCCAGCAGTAGCGCGGGGGCCGCGAAGAACCAGTACCAGAACACCAAATCGTAAGGATAGCTAAAACGGATGCCGGATGCCGGTGGCCGGTGGCCGGTGGCCGCGGCGGCCAGGGGGTGGGGGTAGGGAGGGTGGCATAGGCGTTAAGATAACGCCAGTTTTCGGTATTGGGCGATGACGCTCACAGATCGGTAAACCCTACGCGACCAGAAAGGAACGATCGCTCAGAACGCCGAAGGCGGGAACGGCCTGGGCTAATGTCCGAGATGACGACTACACGGCCAGGTGGATCTGTAAACCCTACGCCGTTACAGTGGATAAATCCGGCGTCGGCCACTTCTCATCGTCAGGCGTGATACAGCCCGGTGGCTGCGGCAAGGCACTTGTCGGGACGCCCCTACGTGCGAAATCGCGACGCGCTTGCGCCATACTCTTCCAGAGCCCCCAATTCAACAATGCTCTCCTTCCGAATTGGCTCGGTCATGGCCGCAGCCTCCTGCCTCGGTACAGATCCACCGGCGTTCGGTACTCCAGGCTCTGCTGCGGGCGTGGTGGTCTACCTGATGCTCTACCACCGGTAATGTAGCGCTGCTACGGCTTTCGCACGGCCGTCCAGCGGCCATCGGTCCGATCCACGACCCTCATGCGGCCGCTCCCCGCGTCGCCGTCAATCCATCCGGCCATAATCGCCGGCGCGATTATGGGATTAGCGGGGTTTCCCAGTTCCGCGTCGAAGCTGAGTTCGATGTAGCCGTTGCGCCACGTCCCGGTGACGGGGCGAGCCTTGCCGGACGCGCCAGACCAATCGCCGGTCAGCTTGTTGCCATCGCGTTTGAGCTGCAGCGCGCCCTCGAAGCCGATAGCGTCGCCGGCGGCCGTCACCTGCCACGAGCCGGCGGCCTCCGAGCCGTTCTTCACGGGGACCGGAGTCGAACTCACGATGTGGAAATTCGAGAAATAGGCTTCTTGGTCCGGATAACTCCACAGCGCAATGCCGCCGTGCAAATCATCGCCTTTCAGCCCGTCCACGACCAGGCTGGGCTGCTCCGATCCGTTCACGAATAGCTTGGCGGAGCGGCCTTTGACTTCAATTTTGATCTTTGTCCAGGTTTCCATTTTCAGATCGGCCCAGGTCTCGTAAACCCACGGCCACTGGCGGCGCAGTTTTAACCAGCCCTGGTCGGGCACGTAGCTGTACTGCACGGAATGATTCCGCATTGATTGATCATCCGATGTTGAGTTACCTGGCCGCAGGTAGAAGAGTTCGTAGTGTGAGGCGTCCGGCCGCGCCCGGAATGCGATGCCGACAAAGCCGGGGCTTCTCCTCACTCCCGGCGGTTCCGGCGGGGCGGTGATCTTGAGGGCAATCTCGCCCTCGATGGTTCCATCCTGAAAATCCACGCCTTTCAGAAGCGCAAAGCCGTCTTTGGACGGGTCCTTAGTGATGAGGACGGCCTTACGGCCTTTGTACTCGGCGGCGGCGGCCTTGACGTTGACCGGGACCAGAGCGGTGGCGTCGGTCAACGCAAACGTTTGAGCATTCGATGTTGGCAGGCCGAACGCCCAGGTGATGAGGATCGCCAGCAAAGCCGGTCTACTGGCCGGCTGCTTGATTAGAAACATGGATCTCCGACCTCCAAGTCAGAAATTTCCCCGAATTGCGGGGATTTCGAAGCCAGTCGCCGTTGCGACGCAGTGCGGGCATCTGGGACTACGCTGGTTTCGGTAATCTGCAGCGGCGGCTCAGGCACTCGGAGCTGGCAGGCACGTCTGGGGCCGGGAAGTCTTAGGCTTCGGGCTGCTTGTCTTGTCGTTGGTTTTGGGCGACTTACGGCTTGGATTGGATTGGAACTCCGCCGATTGGACAGGATGGGAAGCCTGTCTTACCGTCCGTTCCTGGGATAGCTCGTTCAGGTACGGTCATTTCTTGACGGCGGCGGCTGCCTGCTTCTGTATGCACATTACTTGCACATCCAATACGGCCATGAGGTCGGTGTCCATCATTGGAAAACGCGTCAGCCTGATCTGCCCGTATCTGCCTTGGGCGATTCGGGGCAATTTGGGCGCACGACGCCGAGCGTTTGAGCGAGCCTTGGCCCTCTGCAATTCCAGTGGATATGCGCCGTTTTCCCCGAGAACGGCATGAAAACGCCGTTCACGGAAAGTGCTCGTGCCATCACTTGGCCGAGTTGTCGCCGACGCTGAGACTGGCCAGAGCGGTGGCGGAGTTACTCCAGCCTGGTCGCAATAAACACTGTGTCAATAAGGTTCCGGGCAAGAAATTTGTAAGTCATTGAAATCGCTCTGTCGAATTATTGAGTTTCCTTGTGACTCAACATCGTGAGCGACACGGGGGGAACCGCTCCCTAACGGTCGCGGCTCAAAATGGACAGTCGCGCCTCGGAACGAACAGTCGCGGCTCGGAATGAACAGTCGCGCCTCGGGATGAACAGTCGCGGCTTGGAATGAACAGTCGCGGCTTGGAATGAACAGCGCGGCTCGCAAGGCAGAATCCTGGGAAACTCCCGCCAGCCTAGCCTAGGGCACAACCGGCAGAACTATGTGCGACGGCTGGGTCTTCGACCGGAAAATGCGCTGCGTGGCCACCTGATAATCCGACTGGCGGGCGTTGAAAATGTTTTCCACGAAGGTCTGCGGGTTGCGGTCGTAAAGTGGGAACCACGTGCTCTGCACCTGGACCATGATGCGATGGCCCTTGAGGAAGGCGTGGTCGTTGGTGTGGAGGTCGATGCGGTAGGCGGTTGGCTGGTTGGGTACGAGGGGCGAGGGGCGCTCGAAGGAGTCGCGGAAGCGGGCGCGCAGGATTTCATCGGCCACCATCAACTCATAGCCGGCCAGTGAGGCGTCTTCGAGCCAGGTCTCCGGGTAGACGTCGATCAGCTTCACCACCCAATCGCTATCGGTGCCGGAAGTGGAGGCGTAAAGCTGGGCCACGATATCGCCGGCGATCTTCACGTCTTCCCTGAGAGGCTCGGTTTCCCAGGTGAGGACATCGGGTCGGTTGTCGACGAAGCGCTGGTCCTCTACCAGCCAGGCGGGCCAGCCGCCGCCGGGATAGGTCGGGCTGATGGGGCGGTGGCGGTATGGCACGGGATGAGCGGGATCTGAGAGGTAGGTGTCGAAGCGATCGCCGGCTTCGGCGGGCGGATCCCAGGAGAGGCGGCCGTTGGCCTGGAGATAGAGATTCTTCGGCCGCGCGGCTTTGGGCGGCCAGGAATCGTAGCGCTCCCAACGATTGGAGCCGGTTTGAAAGACCATAGCCTCGGGAAATGCGCGGAGGCCGATATCTTTGAGCCAGTAGGCGAACCAGGGAGCTTCGATCTCCTGGCGGAAATACTTGCTGGTGTTGCTGTCGAATGAGATGGGGCCGAGTTTGGCGCCGTCCGAACGGGCCCAGCCGCCGTGGTTCCACGGGCCGACCACCAGATAGTTCAAGCCGGCGGCGTCATGCGTTTCGAAGAGCTCGTAGATCTTGAGCGGGCCGTAGAAATCCTCCTGGTCCCACCAGCCGCCCACGTTGAGGTTCGGCACCTTGGGCGTGCCGATGTAGGGGCGGAAGGACTGCTTCTGCCAAAACTGGTCGTAATTGGGGTGGTTGACGAAATCGTTCCAGGTGGGGAGCTTGCCATGGAAATATCGCTCGTTGGCGTTGGAGAGCGCGCCCAGATCCAGGTACCAGCGGTAAGTATCGGCGCGGTCGAACTCAAAATTGGTGTTGGTTTCCTTGGCGGTTTCGAGCAGGGCGGCGTATTCGAAACCGTAGCTGAGCCGGAAGGCGCCGTTGTGATGAAAGTCGTCGCCCAGGAACATGTCGGCGGGCGAGGCCTGTTCGGAAGCGGCCTTGAGCGCGGGGTGCGGGTCGAGCAGCGCCATGGTGGTGAGCCACCCGCCATAGGAAACGCCCAGCATGCCGACACGGCCGTTGTTGCCGGGGACGTTGTGGAGCATCCAGTCGATGGTGTCGTAGGTGTCGGTGCTTTCGTCGATGGCTTTGGGATCGGCCTGGTCACGGACCTGGCGCTGCATGACGAACTGGCCCTCGGAGGTGAAGCGGCCGCGGATGTCCTGGAAGGCGAAGATGTAGCCGTCGGCGGCCAGGTGCCGGTAGGCGGCCAGCAGTGCCCTCTCGGTGCTGCGCGCGCCGTAGGGGGTGCGCTCCAGCAGTATGGGCAGGTGGGGCGCGGCGGCGTTCGGCGTGAAGATCACGGTGTGAAGCTTGACACCATCGCGGGTGGGGATCATGACGTCGCGTTTGGTGAACTGCGATGAGTCCTGAGTCTGAGCCGTGGCGGCGAGGCAGGCGAACACCAGAACGGGGAGGAATTTCATATCCAAGCGGGCTACACGCATCCCCGCAATGCTACACCTACCCGGCAAACACCGCAAACTCTTCCAAACGGGGCTTGGCCGAAGACTCACCGGTTACCCGGGGGAGAGCGGTGCTACGGTTTCGTAACGTTCCAGCATGGCGCTTGCCATATCCGGAGAGGATGGCTACAGGCCCTGAGGTGAACCGGCGCGCCGTTGGTATCTCGCATTGTGGGCGACATCAGGTTGCACGGGTCTGCCGCCGTCCGGAGAAAACCAAGCTCCGTCACCGCTGGGAATCCGATGAAGCGCACCGCGCCTCATGTTCCGCCTGCCGGTGAAGCTCTGGCGCATTCAGCGGGTGCTTCATTGCAATACGCGGAACTCCTCAGCCGTGAAGCATCTGCCGTGTGATTTCGGCAGGCATTTCTTCGGGAGACAAGGCGGAGATACACCCGACCGCGGAGCAGACCACCGCGTCACGCGGAAGAACGCTTTGATTGGATGGCTGCAAGATCGGCTTAACATAGCTGTCGGGGCTGCGCGGCGCCCAGCACGCATAATGCATGGCGTTGAACTTAGCGCGTCGCCGCAGGGCCTCTCGCTCCGCTCGGCCGGCCGCCAGTGCCGCCGCAGGTTCTCACAGACTGCGTGACCGCGACTGCATCGGCAGGGATAGGATCATCGACAGGGCGCGTGTTCCAGAGCGCCCGAGCGCCATACGGCTCAAGATCGCGGACATAACATGCAGACTCACAGCGGGGGCAGGCGAACCGCCTGCCCCGCCAAACAGCCGCGATTTACGCGACTGTCCTTTTTTCAAACAACGTTACTTAGTTGACTCAACTTATGTTAGCGTACCCGCCTGCGGCGCAAGAGAACGGACAAGCCGACGAAGCCCGAACCCAGCAGACCGAGGGTGGCCGGTTCCGGCACGCCACTGCCCGGTGTGAACTGGAACGTGCCGGCATCGAATTGCTGCGACTGAAGCGGGGCACCCTGGCAACCCACGCAGGTAGTTGGCCCGTCCAAGGCTGTAATGGAGTCCCAGGCTGCGCCAGTGAAGCTCAACGGGCCGGCGCCAGTCAATGCCGGGCCGCTGGTGGAACCGGTATTCAAGTTACCGTTTTTATCGATGGGGTTGAATCCGACCGCATCGACCTCATACGAGCCAGGCCCAAGGACTACCGGGCTAATGGCCTGGAACACGTCGAAACCAATCCCTGCGGCGGTGTAGTTTCCGTTGAAGCTTACGGTGGGTGTGACCTGTGTGTGGTTGCCCATGTCCCAGATCGCCACGTCGATGTGGCCATCAATCGTGCCGGATCCCGAAGCGTTGAACACGCCCAAGGCCGTCACAGTGACAGGCGAAAGGACGTCAAATGTCAACGCCAGGTTGCCTCCCCAGTCCTGACGGCCCTGGCCGGCAGGATCGGTGTAGGCGATGGTTCCCGCATGAACCGGAAGTACTCCGATAAGGGCGAGAAGCGGGGCAAACGTTAAAAGTCGTTTCATATTCTAAGAGTTCTCCATGAATCAGACAGATCCTGGAAGAGTTTCTGTTTGTGTCTGCTGATTCGAAACTAATCATAACATCGGATAAGATACTCTTATACGCACTTTGACCCCTGCGCCCCCCAGAGAGTTCTAAGGTCGCCTTGTAAGAGTACTACTACCGCGCGGGCAATTGGCGTAGCCGCCGGCGGCCAGCGGAGCTTTCTCCGTGCCACGGGCGCCTGGCCTAAAATGAGAGGCCCCCCGGCTCTGTCGGGGAGGCAGTAGCAGTTTGACAAATCCGGGAGTCCATCGCGGAAACGCCTAAACGTGAGCCGCCAAGCGCACGAAAAGGAGATTTCACACGATGGACGAATACGAGAGTAAACCATACGAAGTGGGAGTGCAAATATCACGTAGTGTTTATCCCGAAATGCCGTCGTAAGACCTTGTACACGCAGTTACGACCATATCTGGGGGAGGTATTCAAACGGTTAGCCCAACAGGAGGAGAGCCGGATCGAGGAGGGACATCCGATGAGCGATCACGTGCACACGCTGATCGCGATCCCGCCGAAATAACGCAGTCAGCAGGTGGTGGGATACATAAACGGGAACCGCGCCATACACCTGGCAATGGTATAAGGCGAGCGCAAGCGAAGTTTTGTTGGGCAGCATTTCTGGGCGCGCGGATACCTCGTCTCAACACTAGGACGGGACGAGGAGTCATTCGAGCGTACCTCCAGCAGCACGAACAGGAGGACAAAAGACTGGACCAACTGAACCTGCAGCTCTGAGTGGCCACCGTTTAGTGGCCAAGGTTTAGCGGGCCGCGTTAGCGACCCGCCAAAGCGCCTTTGAGCGGCTCACAACCACGGGGCCGCGGCAGCGACCCCGAACAGCCGCTTTGAGCGGCTAAAGGGGGTTCAAAGGCGTTTTGCCGGGCATCGGTTACTCAAGGGTGTGGCGTTCCAGCAGAATGGGCAGGGGAAGCGCGGCGGCGTTCGGCGTGAAGATCTTGGGCGTGAAGATCGCGGTCCTGCAGCTTGACGCCATCGCGCCGGAGGGATCATGAGGTCGCCCCTGGTGAACTGCGATGAGTCCTGTGCGGTGGCGGCGAGGCAGGCGAACACCAGAACGGGGAGGAATTTCATAGCCGATCAGGCTACATCCACCGGGGCAAACACCACAAACTCGTTCCATAAGTGGTGTCGCTCAAGGCGGGCCTGGCCGGGGAATCGCCGGTTACGGGAGACGAGCCATTCTACGGCTTGGGTTCCCGTAAACGCTCCGCGTGGCGCTTGAAATATCCGGAGCAGACGGCCGGAGGCCCCACCGTGAACCGGCGCGCAGTCGGTAATTTGCAAAATCGCAAAACCGAACATGGGCGCGAGGTTTTCAGGAGACACATTAGCGACGCAGGGAGCGAGATCGTTAGCGGCCGTTAAAAGGATTTGTGAGGGCTATTTCTGTGGCGGGTACAGATTCATAGACTGGCACGCCTTCACCTGTTCCGTGTCCTTGATCGTCACGTCAGATGTTTTCTTGCCAGTCGTTGCCTGAAAGACTGCCACACACTCGTCTGCATGTTCCACGCGGAGTTTTCGTTGGGCCAATTCTTCCTCCTCGACACCCATTCGAATGGCAAGTTTATCTCCCCGGTCAAGTTGAGCGATTACATAAAGGTGGTGAACCTCCGGGCTCTCTTTGCTGGGAGCGTCTACATCAACCAGGATTGTCTCAATCTGATTAGACAGTCCAGCAACGACTTCCACCTGGTTATCGTATTGCTTTTGAGCAAACTTGTGTTCAGCGGACTCCGGTGCTTTCGCGGCCACCACGATATCACCGGGTGACGGCAAATTGTAGAGGTTTGGTTCGGTGGTCCCGTTGTTTTGGGCCATTGCCACGCCCGTCAAAATCACCATGAACTCAAGCGAACGAATATAAGCTCTCATGCTTAACAGCATAGCCGCCGACGCGCGAAATGTTTAGTACCGCGCGTACTGATACGGTCCTGGAGACGACCTCTAAGACTATGAATTCGCGGCCTTTATAGTGGTCCCAGGATTTCAGATCAGGCAAGAGGGTAAGGTTTCGGGCGAAGTCGCTGGCAAGGAGAGGTCGATGACGACGACGCGAAAGAAGCACAGCCCGCAGTTCAAGGTACGGACGGCGATGGAGGCAATGATACAATCGGCGATGGAGTTGATAAGTGAGCCGCCAGGTATCCCACGCCTCATCGCCGCTGGCTCAGGTATGGCTGGCGCAAGCATGGCTGGCGCGGGTTCGCCGTTGTGTGTCCGCCGCGTTGCGCGCCGCGCTTGTCAGCGCGTTGTTTTGCGGGTTATTCTGCCTGCCCTCCGCCAAAGCCGCGGATGCCGGCCCGGCACTGCAGGAAGCGGCGGCGGCGTTGCAACGAGGAGATTTTGCGGGCGCCGAGCTGAAGTTGCGCGCCGAGTTGCAGGTCCATCCCGACGATGCGGAGACTCTGAGTCTGCTCGGCTTTGCGCTCGATGTGCAGAAGAAGTTCCCGGAGGCCGATTCCGTCCACCGCCGGGCGGTCGCCGCGGCGCCTGGCTCCACCCGCGTCCTGGGCAGATACGCTAACCACCTGCTGAGCACCGGTGACGAAAAAAGCGCCCGCAAGGCATTTCAGGATGCCATCGCGATCGATCCATCCGACCGTTACGCGAACCTGCAGTTGGCCCAACTGGCACTGAAGGCGAAAGATGCCGCCCATGCCAAGGAAGCGCTGCTCTATCTGGATCACCTGCCCGCGGACCAGCGGGAAGCGCCGGAAGCGGCAGTTCAAAGATTAGCCGCGCTGGATCTGAGCGGCGATCGCGAAGCAGCCGAGGCTCTATTCGTTCGCCTGTCATCGGCCACGCAGCAAGATGCCAGGCTCAGCGCTTCCATGGGTTGGACCTTGACGGAGGCCGGACAATTTGACCACGCCGAGACTTTTCTGACGCATGCGCTGGCGGCCGACCCGTCGAACTTCCAGGTGCTCTACGATCTTGGCGTGGTGGCCTGCTATGCCCGCCATTACGAACGCGCGCGCGATGTGCTGGAGACCGCCGTCAGGCAGCAGCCGAACAACGTGGACGTGCTCTACAGCCTGGCTTTTGTATACAGCGCTTTGCGGCAACCCGAGCCCACATTGCGTTTGCTGGCGCGGGCCGCGAAACTGGCGCCGAGGCGCGCGGACGTGCAAAGGCTGGTGGCTGTCACAACCGGAGACCTGCAGGCGAATGAGGACTCCGCGGAGGCCTGGGACCGCTATGCGGCGCTGGCCCCAAAAGATGACACAGCCCGCCGCGAGCGCGGCTTCGCGAGGATTCATCTGCGGCAATTCGAGACGGGTATCGCCGACCTGGAATGGTACATTGCACGGCATCCCGACGACGCGATGGGGCACTACGAACTCGGCCTGGCGCAGAGCACCAGCGATCCGACAAAAGGACTGGCAAGTCTGGACCGGGCGTTGGAGCTGAAACCGGATTTCGTGGCGGCGCGTGCTGCCCGAGGGGCACTTTATTACGTCCAGGGAAAGCTGGAAGCTGCCGTGCCGGACTTGGAATCCGCCGTTGCCAGCGAGCCCTCGAACGGCGTGATTCTGGATCGCCTGGGACAGACCTATCGAGCTCTGGACCGGCTGGCGGATGCCATACGCGTGCTGCGCAAAGCCGCGGTTCTGGCGCCTGGCGAATCCACCATACAGCTTCACCTTGCCAATGCGCTGGCCGAGGCGGGTGAGAACGCCGAGTCCGAAATTCTGATGGATCGCTATCGCCAACGGCGCCCCACGCAGGCCCCGAGGGACCTGATGCGCTATCTGAGCCTCACCCCCGAACAGCAGCGGGCCGACTACCGGGTGCGCGTGGAAAAGGCCGTCCACGACAATCCGGGCGATGCCAACGCACAACTGCACTATCTGAAATTGTCACTGGAAGAAAGTCAGATCGACCAGGCATCAGCCACCGCCCGCGCGATTGGCGGCATGAAGCCCGGCGCAGCCGTGCTGGCCGATGCGGGGCGCGCGCTTCTCACCGCCAGGCAGTATGCGCCCGCCAGGGAACTGCTGGAACAAGCCGCTGCTGCCGATCCTTCCGCCGGCCTGGAATTGGACTTGGCCATTGCCGCATTCCATACCACGGGCGGGGCTTCCCCTAACGCAGGCGCGGCTGCCGGTAACTCAGGCGCCGCTCCTCCTAACTCAGGCGCGGTAGCGGGACTCAGGCTTTTGGAACGGGTGCCGGAATCCCGCCGGAACGCCGATTATTATCTCGCCCGCGCCCAAATGCTCGACGCATCCGGGAAGGCCGCGGATGCCATGGCGGCTCTCGAACGGGCGATCCATGCGGCTCCGGGACGTGCCGAGTTGTACTGGCAGGGGGCGGTTTTTCTGAACCGGAACGGCCATGCGCCAGAGGCGCTGCAGTTGCTTGATCGGGCCGAACAAATCCTGCCGCAGGACCCCCAGATTCCACTACTGAGAGCGACTGTGCTGGAATCGGCCGGTCAAGCCGAGGATGCCGACCATCTGCTGGATAAAATACAGCGCCGGTGGCCGGAACGTAGCGCCGTCTGGGTGGCGCGCGGGATCTTTTTAGCTGCCCAGCGGCATTTTGAGGAGGCTCGGCGAGCGTTGGAAACGGCGGTCTCGCTGGGCGCGCGCAGTCCGGAAGCCTGGTTCTATCTGGCGGACACCACGGTTCGCTCCGCGCCGGACCGGATCGGTGACGCCGAAGCCGCTGTTGGCGAAGCTCTGAAACTGGCGCCGGAGGACCCCTGGACACAGACGTTAGCCGGTCAAATCGCATATAAGAAGGGCGACTACAAGACCGCGGCGGAACGGCAGCAGAATGCGATCCGGCTGCGTCCCGGCTGGATTGGGGCGCACCAGGATCTGGCGCAATCCTATACCGCGCTGGGCCGGAAGCAGGAAGCCCAGGCTCAGCAAGAAATCGCGCAGGCGATCCGGAAGGAGTCTCCGGACAAGGGGGCCGAGGCTCCCGATCCGGGTAAACTTTTCCGGACCAGACCGCCCCAGGACTGGTAGGCGGCAACTGCGGCGCACGCGGCGCACCCCTCCGATAGCCGGCTACTTCGGAATAGGGCTAAGATGACAGACGATGCGCGGCCTTTCTTCCGACATCCGCTACGCTCTTCGGACGCTCAGACGCGGAGGCATTTCATCAGTCGTCGCGATCCTGAGCCTGGCTGTCGGTGTCGGCCCGAACGTGGCGATCTTCAGTGTTGGTTACGCGATGCTGGTCTACCCGCTGCCTTACCCCGGGGCGGATCGCCTGGTCATGCTCCGCCCGATGAATCCTCAGCACGGCATGTTCTTTCCTACGGTTGCGCCGGCCAATCTGCTCGACTGGCAAGCTCGGGCGAAATCGTTCGAAGCCATCGCCGGCTATCGGCGGCAAACTGTGGATCTGACCGGGGGAGATCGAAGCGAACGCCTGCGCGGGCTCAGCATCACGCCTGAGTTCTTCAGAGTTCTCGGCGTACCTTTGATGGGCGAAACGTTCGGTCCGAATGATCCACAGCGGCGGAGGTTCGAGATCATTATCGGCCGCCGCCTCTGGCAGCGTCGCTTCGCATCGGACGGGAAACTCCTCGGCAAGGTTCTGGATGTCAACCTCATCAATCTGAGCCGCATCGGGCCCACGCCGTCTTTGGTTACCGGCATCGCTTCGGCCGACGCGCATTTCCCGCCGCTCAGCGCCGATTTCAGTCTGGCGCCCGGAGTGGTCACGGGTATTGGCGATTCGGTGGATTTCTGGGTTCCCGAATTGATCGATCCGGCGAAGCGTGATAATGGCGATCTGGACGCCATTGCCCGGCTGCGTCCGGGAATCTCGATCGAGCAAGCCCAGGCGGAGATGGATACCGTTTCCCGCAATCTTGCCGCGGCCCATCCCGAAACCAACAACGGTCTCAGCGTTCGTGTCGTCCCTCTGCGCGATGAGGTGTTGGGTGGATCTCGGCGGGCGTTGCTGTTGTTGTTCGCCTGCACGGGTTTTGTGCTCCTCGTTGCATGCGGAAATGTCGCCAACCTGCTGCTGGCTCGCGCCACGGCGCGCCAGAAAGAAGTGTCCATACGCGCGGCGCTCGGCGCAGCGAGATGGCGAATCCTGCGTCAGTTTCTGGCTGAGTCCGCATGCATTGCTTTGCCGGCGGGCGCGATCGGAGTCGGCTTGGCGTATGCCAGCCTCGTTCTGCTGCGGCCCTTGATTCCCGCGGACGTTCCGCTGGCGCAGGAGGCGACAGTGGATCGCACCGCTCTCCTGTTCACGGTGATGGTTGCTTTACTGACAGCGTTGATCGCGGGCATCATCCCCGCATTGCGGGCGTCGTCTGCAAATCCGGGGGATGCCATTAAGCTCGAAGGGCGAAGCATCACCGCCGCCTACGGTCGGCAACGCCTGGTCGCCATTCTCGTCGCTGCGGAAGTGGCCATGACGCTCATGCTTTTGATCGCCACAGGCCTGATGGTCAGGAGCGCGAATCGGCTGTCGCGTATCGATCCTGGTTTCGATACCCGGAATCTGTTGACGATGACGATCTCCCTTCCCAATAACAAATTCGAATGGAGGCACAACGTCGTGTTTTCCCGCCAGGTGATCCGCTCGATGGAAACGATGCCGGAAGTTCGCGGCGCCGCGGTCATCCAGGGCGTGCCCATGCGCGCGGGAAGTTTTTATGGCTCCTTCAGCATCGAAGGAAAGCCGGACGCGCCGGTGGATCGGCCCTCCGCGCGACTCCGCGTCGTCAGCCCGGAATACTTCCGTTTGATGAAAATCCCTATCCTCTCCGGACGCGGTTATGACGAGCACGATGAAGTGGGCCGAGTCGGAAGCCTTCCATCCGTAATCGTGAATCGCACACTGGCGGGGCGCTCCTGGCCGGGGCAGGATGCAGTTGGCAAGAGAGTGCTGATGTCATGGAAGACGACCCCATCGGTAATCATCGGTGTGGTTGACGACGTGCGATATACGGGACTCGACGCGGAGCCCGGAAACGAGCTTTACCTTCCCGAGGGGTTATATCCACAATCCGCGATTACGCTGCTGGTGCGAACGAATCGTGACCCCTTGCCCCTCTATCCCGCCATGCACAGAGGAATTGTGGACATCGACAAGGACGCTTTCGTCTTCGATGTGAAACCGATGACGCAGCTCATTGCCGAGTCGCTGGCGCCACGGCGGTTCTCCACTATACTGTTGTCCACATTCGCCGTCGTCGCGCTCATCCTTTCGTTGGCGGGCATTTACGCCGTGATCGCCCACTCGGTTGCACAGCGCACGTTCGAGATCGGCATTCGCATCGCGATGGGCGCTTCACCGGCTCGCGTTACCGGCTTGATGCTGCGATACGGACTATTCCCGGCAATCTGTGGAATGGCGGCCGGGTGGTTGGGCGCACTGGCGATTTCACGATTTTTTGCCGCAATGCTGTTCGGTGTCGGGCCGCTCGATCCTCCAACGTGGATCGTCGTTTCCGGCTGCCTGCTCGCTGTGGCGAGCATCGCGAGTTACCTGCCTGCGCGCCGAGCGTGCAGTGTCGATCCGGCCACCGCGCTTCGAGCGGAGTAGTGCCTACGTCTAAGCCGCACGATCATTTTCAGCGCGATCTGCGTGCGGGAACATATCGACAGCCTGGATCCACTCGACGCGATAACCGCGGTGGGTAGAAGAACAAGTTCCCAGATCGGCCCTTGAAGCCTTTCCGCGGCGGATCGAGAGAATGACGGCATTCCATGCTTCGCGCGCGCCAAGGGGCAAAGGAGTTCCTCACGTTTGGATCTTGAGCTCAGAAATCGGCGGTATTCCAACCGTCGCTTTCGCGCGCCAAGTAACGATCAGCAGCGTTTACCGATCCCGGTTGACGGCTTTACTCGGGAAATAGCCCACTACTCGGATACGTTATTTGGAGACGAAGCCCTCCAGCTTTCGCCGCGAGAACGGGCGCGCATAGGCGGCCGGAACGCTGTGGGCGGAGCTATTAGCCGCCTGGCGGTAATACTCAAGGGCTTTCTCCCGATTGCCAAGCGCCTCGTAAGTTTGCGCCATCAGGCATTGGATAAAGGGGTCGGCCGGAGAGGCGCGCTGCAGTGCGGCCAGCGCCGCCGGATAGTCGCCCGCATAGAATGCCACATACCCGGTCAGGTATGGAAAATACTGCTCCTGGTCCGGATTCCGGCTCCTATCCAGAATGGTCCTGGCTTCCCTCACATATTTCAAGGCTTCTTCGGGTTTGCCGCGCCGGGCAGCGATGCGAGCTCTCGCGTGCGCCAGCCGGAAGCTCCACAGATCCTTACGGGCTGGCGCCATGTCGGGTTGGTCCAGCCCGGTGTCGTGGCCTTTCCGATACCACTCCGAAGCGCGGTTCAGGTCCCCTGCATCCAGACACAAACGCCCCAGTTCATCGGCAACCTCACCCGCATTAAAAAAGTCAGACGTGCCCAGATAGAAATCAAAGGCGTCGGACTCAAATTTCTCCGCGCCTTTGCAGTCTCCGGCGAAACCGTGGGCGATGGCCATGGCACGCTGGGCCACGGCTCGCTCCAATGGAGTCCGCGTTGCCTTGATGGCCTGAGTAAAATACTGCTGGGCCTCGGTAAAGCGGCCCAACAGGTCGAGAGCCACTCCGGCCCCATTGTTGGCCGCCACGGACTTCGGGGAGGCCTCAATGTCGGCGCGATAGACGGCGAGCGCTTCTTCGAACTTGCCCTGGCGGATTAACTCCGGACCACTTGGCTCCGAGGCCGGTAACCCACCCGGCGCGAGCGCGAGAATCACGAATGTCCCCGCGATACGGAAACCGATGCGGCCAGCGAGGCGGAAACCGGCGCGGCCATGGGCGCGCAGTACAGCGTGCATCTCGCCATTTTCGCATGACCAAGCCTTTGGCATGACGAAACCGTGTTGTCAGAGTGCGCGACGCGATCCATCACTTTCATGCCGCGCACTCCCACCGTGCCGTCAGTGGAGGAAAACGGCAGTACAATGAGGGTTGGCCGACTGGCATCGATTCACGCCGTCGAACTTCGAGTACGATTTTGAGCGCGACAAACTTTCTGCGCACCGAGCCACCTTTAACCAGGCGGTCGAGTGCTTTTTTTCGGACTTTGAGATTCGACGGAACAAGAGGTTCCGTGACCGCTACCAGTTGATCGGCAAAACGCCCGGTGGAAGGAGCCTCAAGATCATTTTCCAACTCAAGCCGGACAGCGTGGTTCGCATCATCACAGGTTGGCCCTTATGACTGCACGAAAGAGAACGAAGACCACAACACTCGATCAGGAAGGAATCGATCAACTCGTGACTGCCCACTCCGAGGACGATTCAGCCTGGGAGGCACCAATCCAGGTCAGGAAATCCGAGCCGGCCTTTCTGTCGATTCCGGGCGATCTAGCGGCGCGCGCAGCTTTCTTGGCAAACTTGCACCGCGAGACCGGTGTGGACAAGTGGGTCGAACGGGTTCTCCGCGAGAGAGTCGAACTCGAAGAACTTGCTTTTGCCGAGGCAAAGAAAGAGCTCGCTTCCTGAAAAGCGCCTAACTTTAACTTGGCACTTGCAAGCGACGGAAAAAAGCGGACCGCCTCGTCCGCCCTCCGATTAGCGGCGCCAAGAGGCGGAGGAAAAGATGGTTAGAAAAGATGGTTAGAAAAGATGGTTAGAATATCGAGAGTGAACAAACAGTTGATCCCTTTAGCCACGCCAACGCTAGTGGCGGCCAATATTCTGGAGCGTTTGGATCTCCACGAGGAGTCGCTGGCCAGCGTCGGTTCAGTCTTTATTTGAAGAAGGATTTCGCCACAGCGCACCAACGCGGACGTTTTCCTGGTGATACTAGTTTTTGGCCAAAGATCCTCAGTTCACCGGAGATCGGCATCGTCTCTGGTGGCACCCGAGTGAGGTTCCGATTAGCTACAAGGTAAAGACTTTGTTGCATTCGAACAGGTCTTAGCCGGGGAGTTGCAGACGGTCGACTGGGGCAGTGCAGAATCGACGGA
Organism: Candidatus Acidiferrales bacterium; assembly: GCA_035570275.1. GTDB lineage: Bacteria > Acidobacteriota > Terriglobia > Bryobacterales > Bryobacteraceae > DATMNI01. The sequence continues at coordinate 36,821 of DATMNI010000368.1, forward strand.
AGATGCTCCAACGACCTAGGCCGCGGACCGGTTTGGCCGGCAATTCATACTACGAACCGCAAGGTCTGCCCAGAAGATCAGTCGTCTCTCCTCTTTTCCACTCACCCGGTAAACCAGTCACCATCGATTTCAATTTCCCATCCCCATCTTTTCAATAACATGCACGCCTCTCCGGCCTCAATCCAAACTCCCTCATGCCAAGATCGGTGTAGGACAGGGCCAGTTCGTCCGCTACGGAGTCCCGTCCATCACGAAGCTACTACCTATGCCCAAGAACGGTCAATTCAACGCGAGTCGCCATATTCCGCAAGAATCCACTGGCCCCATGCCCCCCGAAGGCAAGGCCGCCGCGACAGCAAAGGATCGCGGTTCGAGGGCTGGAGCCGGGGTGGGTAAAATGGGTTCGTTTCGTCAGGCGCAGCCGCTTGTGCTTTCCTGGCTTGGACCCCCAAAATTGGGTTCGTTTGGTCAATTTGCTTTTCGTCCCCCGAAAGCTGGAGCAAAAAGGTGATGAAAACCCCCAAATCCCACAGAATGCCAGTTCCTTCGGAGAATGCGACTCCAAACAGGAAGTGTCTTGCGTTCTTTGCGGTACTTTGCGTCTTTGCGAGAAATATCTTGAAGTTTTCGGTGACGCATACTGTGCCAAGCTCATCCCGCTGGTTCTGCTATCCTCAAGGCCATCACCCGATGACACGCCGGCAAATCCTGTCTCTGCCTGCCCTGGCGCTGACCGCTCCGACTCCCAAAGCCCGCGCGCAACGCTACGGTGGAATGGCGTCGCGAGGCGTCACGCCGATACCCCGCGGTAAGCCATCGGGGCTGCCGTTCAACGCCAGATTTGTGAACGTGGCCGGTGCGGCGGGCCTGCATTCTCCGGTGATTTATGGCGATGAGGGCAGAGCCGATTACATACTGGACTCCATGGGATGCGGCGCGGCGTTTGTGGATTACGACAACGATGGCTGGCTGGACATTGTGATGCTGACTGGCCGCCGCCGCACCGGGCCGACCCCGGCCGAGGCGACCATCCGGCTTTATCACAACAACCGCGATGGCACGTTCCAGGATGTCACGGCTCAGTCCGGCATCGGCCGCAGTGTCTGGGCGGCCGGTATCACGGTGGGCGATTACGATAACGACGGCTTTGACGACCTCTTCATCACCTGTTGGGGCCAGAACATTCTGTTCCACAACAACGGCAACGGCACCTTTTCGGACGTCACGGCCCAGGCGGGATTATTGCATCCGGGAGTGCGCTATGGCAGCGGCTGCACGTGGATCGACTACGATCGCGACGGCAGGCTGGATCTCTTCATGAGTCACTATGTCGTTTTCGACCCGGACAAGATCGCGCCTCGGGGGAAGAACGCCGCCTGCAACTGGAGAGGCGTGCCGGTCTATTGCGGCCCCACGGGACTGCCGGAGGAGACATGCCGCCTGTGCCACAACAACGGAGACGGAACCTTCACCGATGTGAGCGAGCGGTCCGGCATCCTGGCCCCACATGCCGGTCACGGTCTGACGGCCGCGGCCGCCGATTTCGATGGTGACGGCTGGCCCGATATATATGTCGCCTGCGACAGTTCGCCCAGTCTGCTGTTCCGGAACAATCGCGATGGCACGTTCACAGAGCGGGGTCTGGAGAGCGGCGTGGCGCTGAATGAGGATGGGAAGGAACAGGCGGGAATGGGGCTCGGCATCGGCGATTTCGACACCGATGGCCACCTGGACATCTTCAAAACGCATTTCAGCGCCGATACGAATATCCTCTACAGGAACAATGGCAAGGGCACTTTTCGCGACGTGACTACGCGGGCGGGGCTCGGTGTGGAAACCCGTTTCGTGGGTTGGGGCGCCGCCATGCAGGACTTCGATAACGACGGCCTGCCGGATCTCTTCTTCACCACGGGCATGGTCTCTCCGGAGCTGGAGGGCCCCTTGCCTGACGCGCCGTATAAAACGCCCAACGTCTTGTTTCGAAATCTGGGCGGAGGCAAGTTCGAAGAATTGCTGGACCTGGCGGGACCGGCCATGAAGGAGTTGCATTCCAGCCGCGGCGCGGCCTTCGGAGATTTCGATAACGACGGCGACGTGGACGTGCTGATCATGAATATGAATGAGCCGCCTTCCCTGCTGCGTAACGATGTGAGCGGTTCCAGTCACTGGCTGAAGGTGCTGCTGATCGGCGTGGCATCGAACCGCTCTGCCATCGGCGCCCGGGTGACGGCCACGTACGGGGAGCGGAGGCAGGCTCAGGCGGTGTTGGCGCAGTCTTCCTACCTTTCGGCCAACGACCGGCGGCTGCATTTCGGACTCGGCCCGGAAACTCAAGCCAGCCTGGAGATTCGCTGGCCCAACGGTAAAGAAGAGCCCGTGGCGGATGTCGCCGCCGATCAACTGGTAGTGATTCGCGAAGGCTCCGGCATCATTCGGAAAGAAAACTTCGACCGGCGCCTTATAAAGTAGCGGACCCGGCGTCGTGAATGGCCGGAAGTGCCAATTTCATTCGATTTTTGCGATTCTCGCGCAACCGCTTGCATTTGGTGATGACCTGTTATACGATCTCAACAACTCGCGAGGGGTACCAGTTCCAAACTGCGGCATCGAGATTCACGAGTGAAGGGGTTGTACGCAAGATGACATTTCAAAGATTGCCAATTTCTCTGTTGATATTGGGAAGCGCCTCCGCGCTATTCGGCCAAACGGTTAGCAGTTCGATACTGGGTACCGTTGTTGACCCGGCTAACAGCGTGGTCCCGGCCGCCGAGGTCCGTCTGACCAACGCGGGTACCGCTGCTGTCAATACCGCGACCACCGACGGCTCGGGTCTCTTCCGCATAGCCAATATCTTCGCGGGAACCTATTCGGTGAGTGTCCAGGCCACAGGTTTCAAGGCATTGACCGTCACCAACATCGACATCGGGGCGAGCGAGACGCGCGATCTCGGGCATCTCACCCTGACGTTGGGCAACGTCACCGACTCGGTCACGGTGACCGGGGAAGTGGCGGCCGTCGAAACGGCCAGCAGCGAAAGGGCCCCCCTGGTTGACTTTCACGAGTTCAACGTCGTCGCCATCAAAGGCCGGGACATGATGAGTTACATGAAGCTGCTCCCTGGCGTGGTGGATACGACGACTGGCAGGGACGCGTCGGGCGGAACTCCATTAGGCGGCCTTACCTTCAGCGGCAATACCGGCATCATCGGAATGTCCGTAGACGGCGCTACCGACATCGATACCGGCTGCAGCAGTTGCTTCACTCACTTCGAGCCGAATATCGACTCGATCTCTGAAATCAAGGTTCTTACGTCCAACTTCGCTGCGGAATATGGGCGCAATTCGGGAGCGACAGTCAGCGTCACGACTAAGAGCGGCACGCAGGAGTTCCATGGCACCGGTTGGTGGACTCACCGTCATGAAGACCTGAATGCCAACGCTTTCTTCAACAATCAGACCGGATTGCCGGTACCCCGGTACCGATACAATATCGCCGGCTGGAGCTTCGGCGGCCCGGTTTACATTCCCCGTTTATTCAATACAAAAAAGACTAAAGTCTTCGCCTTCGGCTCGCAGGAGTACACCAGGCAATTACTCAACGCCGCCAACCAGTACCGGACCATGCCCTCGTCGCTGGAGCGTACCGGCGACTTCTCGCAGAGCTTCGCTCAGGGTGGGTCGTTGATCGTTATCAAGGACCCGCAGAATAATCTGGCTCCGTTTCCGAATAATGTCATTCCGCAAAATCGCATCAATGGCTGGGGCCAGGCCATGCTCAATTTCTTCCCGCTCCCCAACACGGTATTTGGCCAGGGGACCGCACAATATCAGGCGGACAATTTCCAGGCGGCTGCCGCCGGCACCCATCCACGGCGCAACGACATTATCCGGGTCGATGTCAACGCAACTTCTAAGCTGACCGGGTTCTTCCGCTATGGGCACGATTATGATTTTTCAGACTCGCTCTACAATGGCATTCAGTTCAATTCGGCCGTTCAGGCTCACCCGAATCCGGGTACTGGCTATGTAGGCACCGTGAATTATGCGTTCAGCCCGACTCTGGTCAACCAGGCGACGTTCAACTTCAGCTACAACTACTTCTCCTATTATGAAGAAGTTCCCGCCGAGGTGGCGCGGTCATTGGCCAATGGGACCGCCGGAACTCCTCAGTCGGGACAGCCGCTCCCGAGCCTCTTCCCGCTGCACCCGCTGGGACCAGGTCCCGGCGGCGATTTGCTCGAAGGTCCGTGTAACTGCTCGAATGGATACGGAAGTTATCTGCCCTCGATCGGTTTTGGCGCCGCTGGCGCCACTCCGCTGAACACGCCCAGTTTCAGTCTAGGCTCGGCGGATTACATCAATACCAACCGCATCAAACAATTCTCCGATAACCTCACCAAGATCCAGGGCAATCACAGCATCAAGGCCGGCATATATATCGAGTACAACCGCAAGCTGCAGCCCGGCAGCCCAACCTATGCCGGCAACTACAACTTCGGCGTGGATGTCAACAATCCGCTGAACTCGGGAAACGGATTCGCCAACGCGTTACTCGGGAACTATGACACCTATCAAGAGAATAGCGGCCATTTCGTTTACGACGTCTATTACTGGAACACCGAGTTCTATGTCCAGGACGACTGGCGCATCGGCAAGCGGCTCACTGTGAACTATGGTATGCGCTTCTATCATGTATCGCCGCAGATCGACAAGCTCAAGGAATTCTCGTATCTCGACCCAACCAAGTTCTCCAAAGCCAACGTGCCCCGGATCTATACTCCCGCGTGCATTGGTGGCGGTGTGGCCTGTACCGGAGCCAACCGGATTGGCGTCGACCCCCTCACGGGAGCCCAGGTGCCCTCCGCCGAAATTGGATTGTTCGTGCCGAACACCGGTAACCCGGCTAATGGAATGGTGGTAGACGGCGTGAACGGTGTGCCCTACGACACTTACACCAATGCATATATCGTGCCGGCCCCCCGCATCGGCTTTGCGTTCGACGTGTTTGGCAACGGCAAAATGGCCCTCCGCGGCGGCTACGGCGCATTTTACGACCGTCTGGATGGCAACCAGGTTTACAACATGTCCGGCCAGCCGCCGGTCGGCTATCAACCCACGGCTTTCTACGGCAACATCGGTAATCTCGCCAGCGCCGGCGGATTGATAGGCCCGCCCAGTATCAGCGAATGGAACGGCCATACGCCGGTCCCGCAGAATCGGAGCGCCAGCCTCGGTCTCCAGACTAGTATTGGGTGGAGCACGGTATTGGATGTTGCTTACCAGGGCACTTACGGCATCAACCGGCCCTTCCGGGTGAATCTCAACCCGGTTCCGCTGTTTGCGGACTTCAGCAGCACCTACTTCGATCCGACGGTGCCGAATACGAACCCCGCGCAGCCGCCGCATCTCGCATCCGCGTTCCAGCGGCCCAACTTTCCAGGCTTTGGCGACATAAGCCAGGAGCAGTTCGGTTCTAAGTCCCGCTACGATGGACTTCGGGTTACGGCCCGGCGGAGATTGCAGAATGGTCTCATCTTTGGCGTTACCTATACCTGGTCGCATAGCTTTGCGGTAACGTCATTCGACCCGCTGGTGGCGAATAACTACGCACGCAATTGGGGCCCGCAGGGTTCCGACCGCCGGCATGTGGCCGCTATCTATTACGCCTATGATATTCCGAAGTTGGGGAAGAAACTCAACTTCAAACCTCTCGGAATTCTGACTGACGGCTGGAATTTCTCGGGTATCACGACTATGTCGACGGGTTCGCCCTTTACGCCCAGCTTCAGTACGACCAACGCCCTCGATATCACGGGATCCGCGTCGGAAGGCGCGCGTATCAACGTGGTCGGCGACCCTTACGCCAACGTTCCTGTTGGCAGCCCCGGCCTGCCGCACGGCAGAATCTGGTTCAATCCGGCCGCGTTCGCGGAACCTGCCATCGGTACCATCGGCACCGCGGGCGTCAATGTCATGTACGGCCCCGGATACTTTAATAACGATATGACTCTCAACCGGAAGATTCCGCTCGGTAGCGAAAAGCGCCAAATGCAGCTTAAGCTGGAAGCGTTCAACGTCTTTAACCATACGCAGTTCACGGGCGTGAACAGCGCTTTCACTTACAACGCGGCTGGCGTGAACACCAACGCGAACATTGGAGCTTTAACCGGCGAGCGTGGACCGCGCATCGTGTCGCTGGAAATGCGAGTGCAGTTCTAGGACGCTTTGTGGGGCAGGTTGTTAACCTGCGGCGGGTTGGCAACCCGCCTCTTGAGGCCGGAAGCAACCACTCCCTTACGTTCGTGGCTCTGTAAGCACATCAGAGCCGCGACCGTGAGAAGCTGTGAAAAATTCTGCTCTTGTAATAACAAAGTACTTTTCATTTTGGAGTACCTGCTCCATACTAGAGGTATGGATGCCCCCTGCCAGCCAGCCTTGATCGAGATCCCTGAGCAGCCGCCCCGCAAGCAGGCCGCG
>DATMNI010000369.1:0-9808 GCA_035570275.1 Candidatus Acidiferrales bacterium
CCTCTAGTATGGAGCAGGTACTCCAAAATGAAAAGTACTTTGTTATTACAAGAGCAGAATTTTTCACAGCTTCTTAGCCTTAGGGAGCGTTCTTTCCGAGATACGAGACCGTATTTGAGAAACAGTGTACTAAGCTATTTAACTTCACGATGGCCCGAAAAAAGCAGGCCGGCGGAGGTGGTGGTGAGCAACCCGTTGCCGCTTGCGTCATTCAGGCGATATTCCCACAGGCGCCGGCGTTCCGATCTCCTGCCGCGTGGTCGCCGGCAGTTGCGCGCACGCCGCCCCGGGCGAACCATTTGCCGGATGTTGCGGATTTGTGGAATCTATCGACGCTCCACGAAGATATTCTGGCGATAATATGGAGTGAAGTGGAGTTGCGCGGTGACTGGAAGCGCCAGTTGGAGCACGTGCCGGATATGGCAAGCGGCTGTCCTGCTGCTGATCGCAAAGGTCCTCGGCGGCGCGGAGGACAATTATGAGTTGCTCTTTCGGCAGGCGGCGGAATTCAGCCAACAGGGAAAATACCAGGAAGCCATCGGCAAGTATAACGCCGCGCTGGCGATGCGGCCAGGAGCGGCGGAAGCGCTCAACAACCTCGCCGTGATGTACTACACGACTGGCAGTTATGCGCGGGCCTGGGACCTGGCTGAGCGGGCGCTGAAAGCGCAGCCTGGGATGGCGTCGGCGGCGCTGATTGCGGGGCTGGCCGCCGTTCGCTGCGACCGGCCCGCGGATGCCATCGCGCCGTTGGAACAAGTGCTTCGTGCCGATCCTGCTAATCGCGATGCCCTGCTAGGACTAGCCAGCGCACGAATCGGCGCAGGCCAGGTGGCCGAAGCCGCCGCCCTGTATGAAGAACGGACCGCCAATGCCCCCTTGGACGCAGATGCGTGGTATGGGCAGGCCATCTGTTACGAACGGCTCGCGGAGGCGGCTGCGCGGGAACTCTCGAAGACACCGGGGGCGTCCTCCTATTCCAAGAACTTGCTGGGCGAGTTTTTGCTGGCTCGCGGAGATGCGCGGTTGGCGCGCGAGGCTTTCGGCGAGGCGGAGGCAGAGTCGCCCATCGCCACGGGTTCTTTGCAGGCAGCGGCTCTGTATCGCAGGGCTCGGGAACTGGCCGGGAAGTCGAGCGAGGCGTTCTCTCGTTTCGTAGGGCTAGCCCCGGGCGCGTGGCAGGCACACCTCTTCCTGGGCGACGTGGCGCGCCAGCACCGGGATTTTCCAGCAGCGCTGGAGCATTACCAGCAAGCCGCCGCGCTGCAGCCGCAGAGTCCCGGGCCGTTGCTGGGCATAGGCACCGTGCGTTGGGAACTGGGAGAATTCGACGCCGCCGAAGCATCGCTGCAGCAGGCGCTGCGGCTGAATCCCGGCTCCTTGCAGGCTATCTTTGAGCTGGCGAACATCGCCATCCGCCGGCACCAGGATGCGGCTGCGGTTCCCTTTTTGGAGAAGTTTCTGGAAGCTCAGCCCGATGCGGTGGCGGCCCGGGCGGATCTGGGGCGCGCATATCTGCACCTGGCTCAGTACGAGAAGGCGGTGGACCAACTGGAAAAAGCCTCGGCCGCCGACCAGCAGGGTGAGATCCACTACCAGTTGGCCACGGCATTGAGAAAGCTGGGACGCGCCAGGGAAGCCGATGCGGCCCTGCGCGTGTCCACGCAGATCCGGGAAAGTGAACTGGACCGCGCCAGGAAACGGAAGGCGGCACAATGAGCTAGGGCTGCTGAGTGCTTCGGATCCGCTGGAATTCTGCCAGGGCCGCTTCGGCTTCTTTCGGTTTTCCCGACAGCTTGTAGGCGCGCCACAAGAGGAAGTGATAACTGCCGTCGGGGTCCGCGTTTACTACCTGCTCCAGTTGCTGCACGGCCTTTTCCGGCTGCCTGCGGGACAAATAGATGCGGGCCAACACGATGTGCGCGGCGAACAGGCGGGGGTTCCCGGCTACGGCCAGCATGGCGCGCTTCTCGGCATTGTCCGGATCGTTGCGGTGTTCCAGGATGTCGGCATAGATCGCGTTGGCCTCCGGATCGGCGGGTGAGAGATCCAGGGCGCGATCCAGTTCCGGCAGAGCCCGGTCGAAATCGCCGTTTTTCCAGTAGGTGGTGGCCAGGCCGAGGTAGGCGGCTTGCATCTTCGGCGCCAGCCGAATGGCGGCTTGATATTCAGGAATTGCATCCACCAGCTTTCCCGAGTCGCGCAGAGACTCGCCGAGGATCAGGTGCGCGCGCGGCGAGTCCGGAGCCAGTGCGACGGCCTGGTTGAGGGCCACCAACGACTGGTCGAGCAGGCGGCGCCATTCCGCTGCATTCCCCGGTTCCCTGTGGGCGGCGCGGTTCAGTTGTTCTTCGGCCAGGCTTCGGTAAGTGATTCCCAGGCCGTACCAGCCTTCGGAGAGCTTGGGGTCACGCTTGACCGCTTCGGCATACGCCGCGTTGGCCTTGGCGAAGTCTCGCAGGGCGACATAAGCCTTGCCCAGGGCTACCAGCGGGGCTGCCCCCGCGCCATCCAGCGAGCGGGCCCGGTCGAGATACCGAAGGGCTTCGCCGGCGCGGTCCAGTTCCACCAGCGCGACGCCCGCAAAAAGATTGGCGGCGGTCAGATCCGGCTTCTGCCGGAGGGCGAGGCGGAATTGCTCCAGTGCGTCCTGGTTGCGGCCTGCCAAATGCAGCGTTAATCCGTAGTTGCTGCGGAGTTCCGGGCTGGCCTGGCCTCCGTTAATCAATCCGGAGTAGAGTGCAGCGGCGGCGGCATAGTCGCCTTTAGCCATCGCCTCGCGTATTTTGCCGGCCACATCCGTATCGCCCGCAAGGGCCGCGGAGCACAGGAGAATCGGAAGCCAACGCACTGCTACCAGTATAGTTTCGCCCCCAATTGGATGGATCTGCCGGGGAATGCGCCGGTGACCCTGCCGAAACTGGGATCGCCGAACGTCGTATTGGGGGAGTAGAAAGCGGCGCGGTTGAACAGGTTGAAAAACTCCGCCCGGAACTGCAGCTTGGAGCTTTCACTCCAGAGCTTCCAGTATTTCTGTAAAGACGCATCCGTGTTGATAGTCCCCAATGCGCGGATATAACCCGTGGTGCGCGGGACATTGCCAAACGTGAAAGGAGCGGGCTGGCCGAAGGCTGCCGTATTGAACCATTCGAAGATCGAGGCGTTCGCAAGCCGGGGATCGCCTGTCAGATTGGGACGCTGGTTACCGCCGAACGAATTGGTATTATTCGTGGCGGCGGTGATAGAAAGCGGGAAGCCATCCTTCAAGCTGGTGATGCCGGAAATCTGCCACCCGCCCACGATGGCGTCCGCGAGTTTGCTGGAAGGCGCCAGCTTCTTTCCTTTACCAACGGGAAGTTCGTATATATAGCTTGCGACTAAGGCATGCGGAATGTCGTCGATCATTAGAGACTTTTCAAGCGACGTATCATACCAATTGCGCACCGATTGCGCCTGCCCGTTTGTCCATCCTTCGGAACCCTCCGTGTTGGTCAGGTACTTTGACCAGGTGAAGGACACCAGAAACTGGAGTCCATTCCGGAAGCGGCGGTTGGCGGAAACCGTCAGTGCGTTGTAGCTGCTGAACCCTGCCGGCGGCTGTACGTCGCTGACCGAAGTATATTCGGGGAACGGACGCAGCAATTGGCCGCGCGGGATGGTGGCGCCTGAAAGCGAGCCCGAGGTAATCACACCCAGGAAGGGATTGGGAACCGGATCGAGGAGCGCGTTGCCCAGGGACAGGTCCTTTATGGGAAGTTGATTCAACTCGAACGCGCTGCCGAACAGCAGCTTTAAGCCGTGATTACCGACGTAGTTTGCCTGCAGCACGGTGTCTCCGGCCACCTGGTACTGTACGCCGGCCATCCACTGTTCGATGTAGGGGGTCGCGCGGTTTCGAAGCACCGCGTTGACTTGCTGGCCCACGTTCGTCGCGCCGCCACCAGCTTTGCCCGCAGGCTGCAGAAGCCCGGTCGGAAAGGGATTGCTCAGCAGATTCTGTGGGGTAATGCCATCGACGGATCCCACGTACGGAGTGGTCTGCGTGAACCCATTCAGGCTCAGGCCCTGGTAGTCGCCAAATTCGATGGCCGGTGTGTAGAACATGCCGAATCCGGCCCGGAACACCAGTTTGTCGGCGGGCGCATAGCTCAGTCCGACGCGGGGCGCCACGTTGTTATATTGGGGATCGTAGACACCGCGCGGGTTCCGGCCGCCGGTATACACCAGATTTCCAGGCAGGTTGAGTCCGCTGACCTGACTGCTGATCGGGTTCTTGTCGAAGTTGAAGTAGGACAGGCGGTCGAAGCGGTCCGTGGGAGCATTCTGGAAATCGTATCGGATACCGAGATTCAAAGTCAGATGGCGGTTGACTTTCCAGTCGTCATTGAAAAACCAACCGAAAAACTTCTTACTGTAAGCTGCCAGCGCGTTAAGGGTAATCCCCCCGCCGTCGCCGGTCCCCAGCATAAAGGAGGCGAAGCCCACGCCGGTCAGAGGGTTGGCGGAGGTGGGATTAGGTCCCTGCGTGAAGTCCGGCCCGAAGTTGAAAGAAGCCTGCGAGGAGTTGAAGGTGTTCAGGATAAAATCGATGCCCATGAAGCCCATGGAGAAGGTGTGAGGGCCGTGAACTTTGGTGACATCCACCGACAGCGTGCGGGCCTCGCGAGGCGTGAAGTTCAGGCCGCCGGAGCCCAGTCCATTCAACCCGCTGATGTTGATAGCGGGGAAGGCGCCCGGGCCTCCAAAGCTGTCGAGCAGCGCGGGCAGGCCGACCGTGGAGGGATTGAAGGGAACTCCCTGCGGCTTGCGCCCCTCATTCCAGCGGCCCCAGCCAAAGTTGGTTTCGAGCACCAGCGTAGGGCTGATCGCAAATGTGTACCCCAGGCCGCCATCCCAGCGATTGTCGGGAGCCAGGGTGCCATTGCCGCCGGGATCGCTGGCGCCGAAGAACTCACCAGCCAATTGCTTGAACTGGCGCTTCTGTGACCAGCGACCGTAAAAGTGTTGGCGGTCGTTGATGTTGTGATCGACACGAATAGTGTATTGATCGCTGCCAATGGGCAGCCCGGCGGTCCCCACAAAATTGTTGGTTCCGGTGGCCGGATCGCCAGCCCGGTTGGGATTGGGCCAGTATTGCAGCAGCTTCTGGGCGACCGGATCGAGCATGTTGGACGGGATGACGTTGTTCGGGAAAGGACTCCGCACGAATTGCCCGCCTGCCTGGCGCGTGGTGAAAGGGTTAAAAATGGTGGACAGCGACCCATCGGCATTGAATACCTTGGAAAAGTCACCCTGGCGTTCGAGTTGGGTAGGGACAGTAGTGATTAAGGTGGTGGGTGTCTGCTGGCGCAGTCCTTCATAAGTGCCGAAGATGAAGGTCTTGTCCCGCTGCCTGTAGATGCCCGGCAGATACAGCGGGCCGCCGGCCGTGAAACCGAACTGGTTCCGCTTGAACTGGGGCCGGCCCAATCCCTCCGCGTTGTTGAAGAAGTTGTTCGCGTCGAAGTTGTTGTTGCGCACGAATTCGAAGGCGCTGCCGTGGAAACTGCGCGTACCGGATTTGGTAATGGCATTTACCACGTTGCCCATGCTCCATCCGTACTGCGGTGAAAACGAGTTTGTCTGGATCTTGAATTCCTGCAACTCGTCAACACTGGGAACATAGATGATGCCGTCCCAATCTCCGGCGCCGTCCCAGTGGCCGTCGAGCATGAAGGCGGTAGTGCCGAACCGGCCGCCGCCGAAGTTGAAGAAGGCGATGTCTTGATCGACGTTGCCTTGCGAGCCTGGCGGATTCAGAGCCTGATTTTGCTGGCTGTTGTTGACACTCGAATCGAGTTGCACCAGGCCGAAGACATTGCGAATATTCAATGGAAGTTCGACCGCCTGTTTGCTGCTGACCTCCGAGCCAACATCGGAACTGCCTGTATTCAGCACGGGCGCGGCACCTTCGACGTCCACCGTCTGCGTCACGGCTCCGATTTCCAATTTGGGATTCAGCGTGGACGCCTGTCCCACGGCAAGCACAATGTTAGTTTGCCGATAGGTGTTAAAGCCAGCCTTTTCGACCGTCAACTCGTACCGGCCGGGCGGAATCAAGGCAAACGTAAACCGGCCGGTGTCGCTCGAATCGAATTCACGCGTAAATCCAGTATCTTTGTTCGCAAGTGTAACCTTGGCACCGGGCACTCCTGCGTTCTTGGGGTCTTCCACAGTGCCATCCAGACGGGCGTTGACCGTTTCGCCCTGCGGGAAGGCCGGAACTGATAGCGCACAAAAAATCGCGAGAAAGAGATAACTCCGCAGATTCATCGAAATCCTCCTCCTATAAGCCTGAAGCGCCATGTCTGGCGCACCCATGTGCGGCTAGTATACACCTACAATTCGGCCTTCGGTCCCTAAAAAGAAGGAGTGCTATGTGCTAGAGAGTACCAAAAACTCGGGATGTTTTGACTAACTTAACTACCGCACCGTTAGTGTGACGGTCGCGCTGCCGGAACCGTCAACCACAACCGCCAACGGCACCGGCTGGCCGCCAAACGATTGGGTGAGGATGGTCTGGATCTGGAACTGGTTGCCCGGCGCCGGGCTGATGGAAAGAACCGGCATGGAGATTCCTGAAACCGTCACCTGCAACCGCGAGGGGTTAGCTTGCACTCCGGGGTCGAGGCCGGTGACGTACACGTTGAGCATTTCGCCGGCGCCGGCAAAGTGGGAGGAGTCGTAAGCCACACCCGAAGTGTTGGTCACGCTCTGGATGACCGGTGGCGGGCTGACGATCTGTACCAGCACGGGGTTGGCGCTGGCTGCGCCGCCAATCACTTTCACCGTCGCCAGACCCGTGGGGAAGTTGGCCGGGATCAGGAAGTTGATCTGGCTGGAACTCGCAAATGCAACCACTACCGGCGCGTCGTTCAGCGTCACCTGTACGCTCAAGGGAAAGTTCGCGCCGAAGAGCGTGCCCGTGGATCCCGGATAGACGGTCTGCTGATTCTGATTGCCATTCACCACCGGCACCGCTACAACTGGTAACGCCGGATTGGCGGATTGCACCTGGAACAGGCCCAAGTTGGTCATCACCTGGAAGCCTGAAATCACGCTGATTTCGGATGTTCCCAAAGCTGCACCCGCGGCCACTACGATATTGGCCTGGAGCAGGGTCGGGCTCACCACCCAGAGGTGCTGAATGGTGACGTCGTCGGACCCGAATCCCAAACTTACCTGGCCCTCCACGAAATGAGTGTTTTGTCCGGTGATATTGACCAGCGATGTGGCGCCTGCCGGCAGCGCTGTCTTATCCACCGAAATCTGCGGTGTTGCCTGGGCCGGGTAAGTGTAGGTCTGCGGGTTCTGCGATGGCAGGAAGGTAGAGTTCTGGCCGTCGGCGTTAAACACAGTGACGTTGGAAGTCTGTCCACTGGAGCCCTGCGGCGGCATCACCGTGACGGAGCCTGAAGCATCCGAGCCGCTGAACGGCGTTTGCACCGAGGTTTGCAGCCCATCCACGAAAACCAGGCTGTCGCTGCCCAGACCGCTGCCCGCCACCGCAAAGCTGCCATCGGGATTGGGTGCAACCGAGGAGATCACGGGCGCGCCCCTCTGCACCAGGTTGACCCCGTTGGGCAGCACATACATATCATTGCCGAAGTTGAAGATCATGTGGCGCGGGCCGGTCCCGGCAAAGGGCGGAATAAAAAACGCCAGCGCCAAAGCCCTCCGCGGGCTGTCCGGAAGGGTGAAGGGAACCATGTTGGCGGCGCCGAATCCGCCCAAAGTCACCACCGATTGCGGCACCGGCGTGTCGCCGGAATTGGTCCTCGCTACCACATAGAAGCCGTTCAACGAGCTGCTGACCGAAGCTGGCGTGATCCAGGCGGCGTTGGCGCCGGGATTGAGCGAGGCGCTGCGAGTTGCCGGATCGTAGAAGCTGTAGGTAATCACGTCGTACATCGGCACTCCGGCTTGCGGCCTTACCGAAAAGTTCCTTGCGGTCGATACCGTGCCCTGGTTGATGGAAATCGTGGTTGCGGCTTGCGGATCTACCGTACCCGGATAAAAGACCGTAGCGAACTTGCCATTGTCCGGGATGGAAACGCCGTTCTGGTCCACCGGCAGCCGCAGCCCGGAGGTGTCCAACGGAATGGCATCCGGCGGCAACGGGTGAACGTACAAGTAATAGTTATTGCTCGGTGGAAGACCGTCGATTTCGTAGGTGCCATCGGGATTGGTCAGCGCGCTCACCGCCGGACCGTTGGCGCTCAGCGCCACCACCGAAGCCAGCGCTACCGGCGTGCCGTTGGTGAACGTCACGCGGCCCGAGATCGAACCATAATTCGCCTGCCAGCCTGGGTGGCCGTACAGAACCGAAATCGCCGCCACATCGTCGGCGTCCAGTTTGCGGGCGCGGGAGGTGTTCCGGATCACATCCTGCGACATCGCGGCGCCGGTCCAGGTATGCTGCAACCCCAGTGCGTGGCCCACTTCGTGAACGGCGGTGGTCAGGAATTCTTCCAGATAGCTCGGCCCCGGGCCACGGCTGGTATTGTTCGAAAGAATCACCGTGCCGCGCAGGATCGTCGTGGTCCCAACGGCAACCGTTGGCGCGCCCTGCCCCAACAAACCGGGAGGAAGGTCCTGGAAGATCACGTCGCCGCCCGGCGAATTCGATTTCTGGCCGGTGGTTTCGAGGCCGCCGAAGGCCACCCGCAAATCCGAGGTGCCGATCGAATCCCAGGCCGCCAGCGCCTGCTTGACCTCGCCTAGCACCGAACCGAAGGAATCGCCGGGGGCTAGAACGGCGGGTCCCTGGTCATTGACGAAGAAGGTCACCGTCTTGGACGGACCCAAGCCGTTGAGATCGAACTTTTCCTGGATCGGGCTGCCTAATGCGTTGCGGTTGAAGTGAACGTAGTGGTAATAGGCTGCAGCCGGGGTTGTGGTGAGGACCGCGGTGGTGAGGAACGCCGTCATTGAAAGCACGGCCGCCCGGAAGGCACCGGCCCGCCCGAAGCGGTTCCGCGTGCGCAGTACCCCACGCATTACGCTCCACCGCCATTGCCTGTTGCCAGCTTCTTGGCAATTAGTGACCGCAGGTCGCTCAACCGCATGCTCAGGGCCGCGTCTTTCACCGGGTGCGCGGTGGCCGGGTCCAGCATCAGTTCCCGCGTCGGAGCGCGCGTCGCAGCCGGATCGGAGGAACCATCTCGCGGCAGCGCGAACAGACCCTGGGTCAGGCCCATGATCTGAGTCAGCCCGGCTTTGCTGGTCCACAGAAAGAATACGAACTCGTCTCCCTTATTGAACGTGGGCGAACCGGTAAAATTCTGGTGAACGCCGTTCACAGTTCCGCCGGTCACCACGATCTCCACCCAGTTCCGGCTGGCGCCCTTGAGAGTCTCGGCGACCTGGAGCTTGTAGTGGGTATAGATGACGGAACCCGTGTAAGCCGCCCAGGAGTCCGTGACCGTCCCCCGAACGATGGCCGTGGACTTGGCGATCAGGTCGTCCATGCTAAGCCGTTCCAGCGTGGCGCCCGCTAGGGGCACCATCCACATGGAGAATACAGCGAGCGCGGGCAATACTACAGCGGGTGTGAGTAAACTGCGCTTCACGCGCAGGTAAATAGCATGTAACAGACCAACTGATTCCGTTGATTCCAGGTAGTTTACACCGTACTACGGCTTTCCGCTGTGGCCCCGTGACACGGGGTTGGGGCAGGGTGTCCCAAAAACAGACCTCCATCGGGCTGGAGGCGCCCGACCGCCGCGAGCGGTTCGCGATGCACGTTCGAAGCCGCTTCGGTGGCTGG
>DATMNI010000370.1:0-10394 GCA_035570275.1 Candidatus Acidiferrales bacterium
TTGGCTTATCGAACGCCTTCGAGCAGCATGATGTCTCCGATTTCGGCGTCTATGGAGGTGTAGAGGAGGGTGGATTCGTCGGGGGACACGGCCAGGCCGCGGCGTTTTGTGGTTGGGGAGCCTGGGACGGTGGAGAGCTGGGTTGTGCGGTGTGTTTTGAAGTCCAGGAGGCGGAGTTGAGGTGGGGAGCCGGCTTCCACGAAATAGATGCCGGTTTGGCCAAGGGCCCAGTTGCGGTAGATGGCGTGTTCCGTGCCCGGAACCAGAGTGTCTTCGCCGGTTTCGAGGTTGAGGCGGCGGACGCCGCCCTTCGTCACTTCACCCATGTAGTAGATCGACTGTCCGTCGCTGGAGACGCGTGGGTCCATCCTGGTCCCTATCTTGGCGACCATGACGGGCGTTCCGCCGTTCCATGGGATCTTCCAGAAGCTGATCCGCCCTTTCGAAAAATAGATCCAGTTGCCGTCGCGGGACCATGCCGGCGCCAGGGCGGGGTCGCGATCGTCCGTAATGCGGCGAGGGGCGCTGCCTCCGGCTGCCGACGTGACGTAGACATTCGCAAAGTGCGTGTCGTCGGTGAGCGCGGTGAACGCAATCCAGTTCCCATCCGGAGACCACTGTGCGTTGCCGACGAAGCCGCCGAGCGAGGTGAACTGCCGCGCGGCCGTGCCGTCTTTGGCGGCGACGTATAGCTCCGAATGACCCGTGCGCGTGGACGTGAACACGACCTGATTTCCGTCGGGCGAGTAGTCGGCGTTGGTATCTTCGGCGCTCGAAGCAATGAGTTTTCCGGCTGTCCGTGCGCCCGGCGCGATTCTCCAGATGTTCATGTCGGAGTACGATTTGGTGAAGGCGAAGCGTTTCCCCTGGCGGTCGGCGGTCAGATCCGGAAAGGCTCCATCGGCGATGCGTGTGGCGGCTCCCAGGCGGTCCCGGCGCAAGGGAACCCGCCAAAGGCCGGACTCTCCGGCGTACAACAGGCTGTTGCGGTCCGATGCCAAGGCCATGCCGTCGATTGGATCTACCGGTTCCAGACATTGGGTCGGCTTTCCGGAGACCGCCAGGCAAACCGCGCACTTCCTTCCAGCCTCATACCGAACGAGTGCCAGGTGTTCGCCGTCGATGGGAAGCGGCTGGCTGTCGGTATGGGAGGGCCCGGGCGAAGTCAGGCGCTGGTCTTCACCGGTATTGAGAAAGCGGCGGTACAGGCCATATCCTTCCTTGCTGTTGCCGTTCCGGTAGATCAGGGACTTGCCGTCCGGCCACCATGCAATGGGGTGGGTGAGCAGCAGGATGAACGGAGCGGTGCGCGTCAGTTCGTGCTCGGGTCCGCCGGCAGCCGGCACGGTCAGGATGAGGGGCTCCTCGGTGCCTGGAGTTTTGCGCAAGAAGGCGATCTGGCTGCCGTCGGGAGACCAAACCGGATTGAAGTCTTCCTCCTGACTGGTGGTTAAACGGCGGGGGACGTCGTCCCTGGTGGACTTCACATAAATGTCCCAATTGTTCTGCTGGGGTCCGTTCCAGGAGAAGGCGATCTGATTGCCATCCGGCGAGAATGTGGGGTTCCGCTCCAGTCCTTCGAACGATGTCAAGGGAAGGACGCGCGGCGATACGTGCGCCGCGGCGCTATCCCTCCACCACCACCGGGCGCCGGCCGCGGAGATGAGGAGCGCCGCCAGAACCGGGACCGCCCAGCGCCGCCATGGGCTGGCCGCCGATTCGCGGCTGATGGAGGCCAGGCGGCCGGCGACGGCAGCGGCCGTGGGCCGGCTTTCCGGCGTCCTGGACAACATTTCCCGCAAGAGCGACCGCAAGGGCTCGCGGACCGCGGAGTGACCGCTGGCCAGCACCTGGGAGTCCGCCGCCTGGATGGCCCGGGTGGTCAAGGCAGCCGTGTCTTTCAGGAAGGGATGGCGGCCGATGACAAGTTCCGTGAGCACTACGCCCAGGGCGAAAATGTCACTCGCACCCGTCAGGGGCTTGCCCCCGATCTGCTCGGGGGACATATAGCCGAGAGTGCCGATGGGGATTCCAGCCAGGATATCTTCACTGCCGACGTGGATTGCGACGCCGAAATCAAGGAGCTTGACGTAGCCGTCGGGCCGGATGATGATGTTTTCCGGCTTAAGATCGCGATGCACCACGCCGGCCGCATGCGCCACGGCCAGCGCGGCGGCAATCTGACTGCCCCACTTCGCCGCCTGCGCCACGGGCTGGGGCTTGCCGCACATCGTCCGCAGGGCCACGCCGTCGACCAGTTCCATCACGATCGCCAGCGAATCGTCGGTGCGGATTACCTCGTGGACGGTGACGATGCCGGGGTGATTCAACGCCGAAGCGGCCCGGGCCTCCCTGACCAATTGATCCACCAGTCCCGCACTGCCGATGTCGCCAGGCGAGAGGAACTTCATGGCGACGGTCCGATTCAATTCGGTGTCGAGGGCGGAGTACACCTCGCCCATGCCGCCGCGGCCCAGGAGGTCTTGGATGACGAAGCGCCCGAAGGTCTGGCCGGGCTGGGGACGTGGAGGCGCCTGCGCGTCCTGGTCCGGTTCGCTTTCGAGCAGTTCGACAACCAGGCGCAGGACTTCCGGATCCCTGGCGGTCCGCTGCGAGAATGTCAAGCGCTCGCCGGCCGGAAGCTCCATGGCGCGCTCAAAGACTTCATAGGCGCGCTTCCAGCTTTGGTCATCGGGTTGATTCGTGACCTCGGTCTGCACTTCAGCTTGTACCTTTGTGACACAATAACATACGGCTAATCGCGGTTACTCCGGCCGCGCCCCATGCGAACATGAGCATTGGTGTTGAAGGGCACGAAAGAGACGATCTGAAGCGGATCGCGGAGCTGATGCAAGGTCTCCGCCGCGGGAGCAAAGAGGCTGCCGGCCAGTTGGTAGCCGCTTTCTATCCTGAGCTGCGGCGTATGGCGGCGCGGCGAATGCGAAGCGAGCGCACGCCGCACACCTGGCAACCTACCGTTCTGGTGAATGAACTGTATCTAGAGCTGGTGAAGATCCGGGAACTGGGCTCGGATGAGAGCCGGTCCGACCGGGCTGCCTTTTTAGGTCTTGCGGCGCATATCATGCGACGCCTGCTGATCCACCATGCGCGTCCGCTGGCCAGGCAGGCGGACAGGATTCCACTGCCGGAGGAACTGCATCTGGAGACCGGCGGCCCGGCGGAAATGGCGGAGATCGAAGCGCTTCTGACGCGGCTGGAAGGTATCGATCCCCAACTGCGGACGATTGTCGAGATGCGTGTGTTTGATGGCTTCTCGATTCCGGACATCGCTTCGCAGTTGAACGTCGCGGCGAGGACGGTTGACCGGCGCTGGTCGTTTGCCCGAAAGTGGCTGGAGCACCAGATGGCGCCGGCGCGGCCGTAGACTCCCAGGATCCAAAAGAGTTTGCCGGGTTGTGGCGTGATTTGGTCCGCCACTCTCCCTTTCCTACAACAGATGGGCGATCTGCCCCAATTCGAAAGGAAAGCGAGATGAAAAAGGTAAACCAGATGTTGACGGTCACGGGACTGCGGCGATCGGTGATCCATAAGCCGCTCGCAGTGCTGATGGCCATTCTCTTCATGCCAGCAGTTTCCTGGATACAAAGCTCCGGCAGCAGGCAACCACCGCCATTTCAGGCCCAGGCGCAGATAGTCGTGCAAGGCTGCGCTTCGACCACCAACAGCATCATTCAGAACTACTGCCTCAACGGCGCCATCTATTTCAACGATCTTACGCAACTGGAGAGCGAGGCCGTGACGGCATACCTCGCCGTTCACAGTCTGCCCACCACGGATGCGCACCTTGTCTACGACACCGGGCGGGAGGACCTGCGCAATGACATTCGCGGCTCCATGATGAACATCCTTGCGGCGATCGTTCTGAAGCCGGCCAGCCAGCGCAGCACCCACGAACAGGCGCTGTACACCTGGCTGCAGACACTGGTGCAGCAGAACGAGATCACCGAGTATACGACGGCTTTGAGCAACTTCAACAGCCTGATAGCGGATCCGTGCCACTTCACACTGGATCCGGATCTGGCGCAGCAGTACAAGCTGGCGTACGACGGGACGCCTTTCTGCTACAACTCGCAGTCGTCGATATTCTCGCCGATGTTACCGGCGTCAAGCTACTTCGTGGCTTATGGAATGAAGCAGTCGTACCAGGCGCCGGCGAGTCAGTATGGTTATTTTGGGGGCCTTGTGGCAGGAACCGGCGTCGGCCAGCATGATGTGCTCTCGAGCCTGGCGATCCTCGGCGGCAGCGTGTCCATCGTGTACCTGATCCCGGTGATCCAGACGGTGATTCAGTGGGCTTATCTGGCCTACGCGATCTCTCTCACCACAGCCGAGACGCTGCAGTCGCTGGATATTCTGGTTGCGCTGGCGCCCGTAGTGGGCGTCATTGGGACCGGCGCTGCCTACCTGGGCCCGCTCGGTATCATTCTCGATTGCATCATTGCCGGCGTTGTGGCGGGCTTTGAGATCTACAACAATCAGCAGGTCCAGAACGATATCAACAATCTGAAGGCGACACTCGCACAGGTGAAAGCCACACCGCCGGATCTTACCGCCTTTCTGAAGGACACGATTGGGATGACCAAACTGCGGATGACGCTGGTGGCGCAGACCCTTCCCGATAAGCCGAGCAACGCCGCCCTGCCGGCTCATGGCAGCAGCGACCTGAACTTCGCGATCGCGCCCGCGAGCGCCGGCGCGCCGACCCTGACCAGTACGCTCGCCTATCAGGACTGGCAAGGAAACTCCTGGAACGCCCAGACATCCGGCGGCTGGCTGGTGGAGACCTGCACCAGCGCCGCCACGAACCCGTGCCCGCAGACCGACAGTCTGACCGCCAGCATCCATTATGTCGACTGGAACGGCGTTGACTGGATCGGTTCGCGCGCCGGCGATAAGTTTGTCAGCACCAAGGCCAGCCCGGCGACGACGGACACTCTGTGCGCGCCCGACTCCACGGGTGTCAGCCCCGGGACGAACTTCAGCACCTGTTCCACCTATATCTCCCGCAGCCTGCCGCTTACCGATGCCAAGGGGAACCACGCGAGTGTATCGTTGTCGACGCTGTCGGCTCCCGTGTTCACCAGCCCCACGGCGCTTTCCTTCGGGCCCGGTGTTCCTTCTACACAAACCATCACCGCGACTGGCAATCCGGCGCCCAACATCTGCGTGGTAAGCAGCTCACTGCCGGGTAACTTCAGCTTCCCCGGCGGCAATTGCGGAAACGGTTCGTTGCCGCTGGCATTCAACGGCGATGTGAGCGCACCGCTGGGGGTGTATAGCCTGACGCTCTCGGCGCAGAACACGGCTGGCACGGTGCAGTCAATTCTTACGGTGAACGTGGCCACGCAACTGGCGATCATTTCGGCGAGCACGATGAATGTGACGTCCGGCGTTCCGGCAAACTTCAAGGTGGTAGCAACCGGCGTTCCGGCGCCGAAACTGTCGATGGATTCGAGCTTCTTCCTCGGCGGCTTGACCTTCAATGATAACGGCGATGGCACCGGGACGATCGGCGGCGTCTACAGCGCGAACGTCACTCTCTCGTGCCAGCACATTGTTCCTCCGGGGCCGTGCGGAATCATTGCCACTAACTCGCAAGGCACGGTGGAACAGCAATTCAGCCTGAACGTTTCGTTCCCACCGCCCGCGGTGATCTCCGGATGCACGTTCAACATCGACGTCTTTGACTGTCCCGGAACCACCTTCTATGCGGGCACGCCGAACCAGATCCTGCTGACGACCTCAGGCGCCACGACACCGGTGACCAGTTGGAGTCTGGCTGGAACTGGCGGGATCAATCCGAGCCCGCTGCCACCGTGGTTGACCCTGCATGATAACGGCAACGGAACCGCAACTCTCAGTGGGACGCCTCCGGGTGGGACGGCGGGAACATTCCTGGTCCAGATCAGTGTGACCACCGCTTTTGCCGGCGTCAACCAGATCCACTACTATCCGGTGACGGTCTCGAACACACCGGTGTTCACCAGCGCGAGCCTGGCATCCCTTACGGCCGGTAGCGCCGCCTCGCTCTCCATTTCCGCCAACATGGGCACAGTCAGCCTGACCGGCACGCTGCCCACGGGCCTCACGTTCACGGCCGGCAATCCGGCCACCATTGGCGGAACGCCGGCAGCCGGCACGGGCGGCCAGTACACGCTGACGCTGACTGACGACGCAGGAGCGGCGGGCACGGCGACGCAGCGCCTGATTCTGAACGTGAACGACGCTCCCAAGATCACGAGCCAGAACACGGCGACGATGTTTGTGGGAACGCCGGGTATGTTTGCGGTGACGACGACTGGGTTCCCCAGCATCTCCACGCACGCGCTTCCGGCGAATCCGCTGCCGCCAACCGATCCCTCGCAGGGGAACGGGATGTACTTTGCGGCGACGGGATTGCCGCTGAGTCTGCGGGCCAGCAACCTCGACTCGGCAGGATTCGGGGGCGGAACGCTGACCATTCAGGGGACGCCAACGGCCGGCGATGTGGGAATGCACGCGGTACAGATCACCGCGCAAAACGGCGTTGGACAGCCGGCGACGCAGGCGCTGATGCTCAACATTGTGCAGATCACGGGTGCTGCTCCGGCTTCCGGCACGCAGTGCAACGGCAACTACAGCGGCACGTTCACGGGCAGCATCTCGATTTCGGCGGGTCAAAACTGCGCTTTCTTTGGCGGCGGCGTGACCGCGAACATCGAGATGACGGGCGGCAGCCTGGCGCTCCTTAACGCTACGGTTGGCGGAAATCTCGCGATCCTGGGGGGATCCGCTTTCTCGATCGGCCTGGGAACCACGATCAACGGAAACCTGGCGATCAGCAATGTGGGTTCGGGATCGACGGCGAGCCAGATTTGCGAGGCGAAGGTGACGGGCAACCTGGAGGTTTCGAACAACGCGATTCCGATCGCTATCGGCTCACCGCAGACCTTCTGCTTCGGCAACACGCTAGGCAAGAACGTAGACATTCAGGGTAACACCGGGGCTGTGAGTCTTTATAACAACAGCATCGGAAAGAACCTGGGCTGCTCAGGCAATGTGTCGATCAAGGGTGGAGCCAATACCGCGCAGAAGAAGGAGGGCCAGTGCGCGGCGTTCTAACTGACTAGAGTGGAGTCTGACGCGGGAGGCGCGCCGCCGCAGTGCGCCTCCCGCTTTCACGGCGGGAGGCGGGCCGCAGCGCGCCTCCCGCATTCACGATTGGTGTTATCGAGTGTGCCACTCGCAAACCGTAATGATCTTCTCCGCGCAAGGTAATATGATGGAATCACGGCGAGGAGGAGGCCGATGGAACGTTCGTGTGAACGATCTGCCGACGGGCCAGCCCGACGCATCGAGCTTCGAGGCCGTCTGACATGAGGCCTTCCGGCATGTTTCGGTGGCTCGTCGTCCTATTGATGTGGCCGGCGCCGGCGGCGGACACGGAGCCCAGCCTCCAGGCCGTGATCGAACAAGTTGGCCGCGGGTATCGATCCGGCGATGCCATGCGCGTCCTGGGCGATGTCTACGCCAGCGACCGCTACTTCACCTTTCCCCGCTTTCATGCAACTGCCGAATACCTGAAGAGCTCGATGCTGAAGGCCGGCCTCAGCAGTGTGGAGCTGGTGGAGACGCCCGCCGATGGCGTCTCGCAGGTTGGCTACTGGACGATGCCTCTGGCCTGGGACGTCAGCAGCGCACGCCTCGAAATCCTGGACGACAGCGTGCCCGCGGCGGCGAGAGTTCTCGCCGACTACCAGAAGGTTCCGAGTTCCCTGGGGATGTGGAGCGGGCCCACGACGCCCGAGGGCATCACCGCGGAGGTGGTGGAGGTGAAGAAAGGCGATGTTCGCAATCTTGCCCAGATGGACCTTCGCGGCAAACTGGCCCTGACGGAAGAGAATCCGGCCAACATCAAATGGCTGTTGGTGAAGGCAGGCGCGCTGGGCGCAATCAACACCTTTACCGAAAACCCCGGCCTGGCCGATGGCCGGCAGTGGATTAACGCCTGGGGAGACGATGGGTGGGCGTTCACCAAACGGAGCACGCCGCTGCTGTCGTTCTCTATCACGCCGCGGCAGACGGCGTTGATGCGCAGCCTGCTGGCGCGCGGGCCGGTTCGCGTCAAGGCGGCGGTCGATAGTCGACATTACCCGGGATCCTATCCTTACGTGACTGGCGTGATCGCAGGAACGGGTCCGGAAGAGGTCCTCACCCTGGGCCATACCTCGGAGCAGGGAGCGGAAGACAATGCCACCGGGGTCGCCGCCACGCTGGAGGCACTGAGTACCCTGCATCGCCTGATCGCCGAGGGGGTGCTGCCGAAGCCGAAGCGAAGTATCCGGGTGCTGTCCATGGGTGAGATGTACGGGTCCATGAATTACGTGCAGAGCAATCCGGAGCGAATTGGGCGAACGGTGGCGGCGATGTGCGTGGACACGCCCGCGGCATCGTATGATCTCGCCGGAACCGAGTACACATTCTACATGAACCCCCATGTGGCCAAGGATTTCACCGACGCCTTCATTCTTAAGGTGGCAGGCGAATATCTCCCGAAAGTCAACCGGCCATGGCACGAAAAGGAATTCACCACTGGGACGGACACCTACATGGCCGAGCCCATGGTGGGAGTGCCGACGGTCTGGGGATACAGCGGCAGCGGCGTAGAGACCCATCACAACAGTGAAGACACGCCCGACCGCGTGGACGAACGATCGCTGCGCGACATTTCAGTGATTGACGCCGCGTTCCTCTACTTCATCGCCAACGCCGGTGAACCCGAGGCCCTTTGGCTGGCGCGTTTGAGCGAGAGCCGCGGATACGGCCAGACACTCAAGTTCGCCTCACAATTTCTGGATTCCATTGCGTATGCCGCGGATGCCGAAGCACTGGGCACGCTGCGCGGACAGGCGGAAGCGAAGATCGCGTATTCGGTGGATCGGGAGAGCCAGGCGGTTTCCAGCGTTCTGCGGCTGGTACCCAAGCCTCGCAACGCCGCGGTTAGAACGGCTCTCGGCCCGATGCTGGACGGCTTGCGCCGATTCGGATATCTGCAATCCAGCCGCGTTGGCAGCGCCGTGGATGCGCGGGCGCGCGCGCTTGGAATCAACACAGCCGTGAAGCCGGCCGAAGATCGGGACCCGCAACTGGCAGCCGCCTTGAAGTTGGTGGTGAAGCGCAAACGATTCGGCACGCTGCCTCTGGACGATCTGGCGCAAGATCGATGGGAAGGCTACCCTTCGGGCGCTTGGGCCGCCGTCCCCACCATCGCTCTTTATTGGTGCGATGGCCGGCGGAATCTGGCGGATGTGATCCGGCTGACACGGTTGGAACTCGGCCCGACGGAATTCGATTTTCTGGGCTATTTCCAATTCCTGGCCCGCCACGGCTACGTTGAGATGATAGGCGCCGATCCATGAGCCTGCCGAACAGAACAGCGATGCTGCTATGCGCCTTGTCCCTGGCCGGGGTGGGTGTGCAGGCAACGGAGCGGGTACAATGCCCTGCCACGGCGGACAACTGGGTGGAGACTCCGCCATGGGAACCGCACGCCCGTGAATCCCGCAACTACGGCCTTGATCGGCACTTGATCGTCAACAGCCGGAACAGCTTCGCGTTGCTGGCTTTCGACATGGCGCCCGCCAGGGGACTGCGCATCGAGAAGGCTCTCCTGCGCGTGCATCGTGAGCCCGATCCCATCCCGTTGACCATGGCCGGCATCTCCACCATCAGCGGATCCGGCCCGTGGTCCGAGGGCGAAATGAACTACTTCTTCGCGCGCAAGGGCCAGCCTTGGTCATACCCCGGCTCCGATCTGGCCGACGTGGTCTTCGGACTTGGCGGCAGCCTCTACGCCTATGTAAAGGCGCACGACGCCGGGGGCGGATGGTATGAGATCGACATCCCTCCGCAAATCGCGGCTTCTCTGGCCACAGGCGACCAGTTCGGAATTATGCTGACCGACGAGAAGGGACAAACGCGCACGCGCCACATTATCGGCAGCCGCGAGAGCGCCGATCCGCCAGTCCTGATCCTCGAGGGTACGCGCGCCAACTCCACGCCAGGCCGTATGCCAAGCGCGGTGCCAAGCGCGGCGCCAGGCGCGGTGCCCGGGCCCGTGAAGCCGTTGACGCCACGCTCCGCCGATGCGTTGGGGCGTACCTCGCTCAGGCCCGGCAGCGCGATCCTGCATTTCAGCGGCTCGGGCGCCGTGCATTATGACCTGCGCTTCTCCGAAGCCCTTATCACCGCGAAGAATTTCGACACCGCCGCGCCGGTGCCGCGCTGGATGCTGGACCCGCTCGCCTCGCATCCGAACCCGCTGGTGACTTCCAATTCCCTTCAAGACCAGGTGAACGCTATCGTCGAGCAGTTGCAGCCCGGAAAGCTCTACT
>DATMNI010000371.1:0-16780 GCA_035570275.1 Candidatus Acidiferrales bacterium
GCTCTACAGGCTCAATGGAAGAACGATCAGCAAACCCTGCGCAAGCAGCGGGACATGCGCGCCGAGATCGACCAGGTGAAAGTCGAGATCGAGCAGGCGGAGAGAGCTTACGATCTGAACAAAGCGGCCGAGCTGAAGTACGGCAAGCTTACCTCTCTCGAAAAGCAGCTCGAGGCGCAGAAGCGCGAGACCACGCTGCTTAAGGAAGAAGTCGATGAAGAGGATATCGCGCAGGTGGTGAGCCGGTGGACCGGAGTTCCGGTGACCAAGCTGATGGAGGGCGAGGTCGAGAAGCTGATTCATCTGTCCGAAGAACTGCATAAACGCGTGGTCGGACAGGATGAGGCCGTGGATGCGGTTGCAGATGCTGTGATGCGGGCTCGGGGTGGCTTGAAAGATCCCAAGCGGCCGATTGGGAGCTTTTTGTTCCTGGGGCCGACGGGAGTCGGGAAGACGGAGCTGGCGCGAGCGCTGGCCCAGTACCTGTTCGATGACGAACACTCCATGATCCGGATCGATATGTCCGAGTACCAGGAGAAGCACACAGTGGCGCGGCTGATCGGGGCGCCGCCGGGATATGTGGGCTACGAGGAAGGCGGGCAGTTGACGGAGACGGTGCGGCGGCGGCCGTACGCGGTGGTGCTGTTCGACGAAATCGAGAAGGCGCACCACGACGTGTTCAACGTGATGCTGCAGGTGCTGGACGATGGGCGGTTGACCGACGGGCAGGGGCGCACGGTGGATTTCCGGAACACCATCGTGATTATGACTTCGAATGTAGGGAGCCAGCGGATATTGGAGTATCACGGCGGATTTGAGGGTGCCGGTTTTGAACGGATGAAAGAGGCGGTGCTGGAAGAGATGCGGGCTCAATTCCGGCCGGAGTTTCTGAATCGGGTGGACGAGCTGATTGTGTTCCATTCGCTATCGGTGGAGCATCTCAAGCAGATTGTGGAGATTCAGTTGGGCAGACTGCGGGCGCGGCTGGCGGACCGGCATATCACGCTGCAGTTGACGGATACGGCGCGGGCGAACCTGGTGAAGACGGGATACGACCCGAATTACGGTGCGCGGCCGCTGAAGCGGGCCATCCAGAAGAAGATCGAAACGCCGCTGGGCCGGCTGCTATTGAAGGGCGAGGTTCGGGACGGGCAGAGGCTGGTGGTAGACGCGGATGGGGAGACGGGTGAATTAAGATTCCGGACGGAGGCGGCGGCGACGGCTTAGAACGCCCTTTCAGAAGTTCGTCAGAGTATCGGGAAACCGCTTGCTCACGCGCGCGGCTCCGATTTATGTGCGCGGCTCCGATTTATGCGCGCGGCTCCGAATTATGCGCGCGGTTCCGATCAGAGCCGCGACGGTTACGGAGCGGGGGTGCCAGGAGGCGTGCTGCGCAGTCCGCAATACCGAAGTGTTGTGAGCGCCACTTGGGACAAGAACGTGCAAGTGTACCCGGTATGGAAACAGTGGCAGGCGTTTTTCGGGATTCTGAATCGGCACGACGTGCCGCGGGCGATTTAGGGCGCGCGGGTTTCCCGCGGGACCAGGTTAACCTCCTGTTGCCGGGCGCGACAACGCAGGAAGTTCACTCCATATCGACGTCGGACACCGAACAACCGGGTGTGGGCGGAGCCATTGGAGGCGTGCTGGGCGGCGCCCTCGGGTTGGCCGGAGGGTTCGAGTTGGGTGTGGCGGCGACGGCGCTGATTCCCGGCGTCGGACCCGTAGTGGCGATCGGGGTGGCCGCGGCGGCCCTGCTCGGCGCCGGCGGAGCGACGGCCGGCGCCATGCTGGGAGAAGCGGCTGACGACAAGAGCACCGAGGGCGTGCCGTCGGACGAGGTCTTCTTTTACGAGGATGCGCTTCGGCAAGGAAGATCGCTGGTCGTCTTGCTGGCCAAGAGCAGCGCGGAAGCCAAGAGCGCCCACCGTTTGCTGGCGGCCGCGGGAGCGGAAAGTCTGGACGCGGCGCGGGAGGATTGGTGGCTTGGGCTGCGCGACGTGGAGCAGGAACACTACCGTGCGTTGGGGCACAACTTCGAGTTGGACCAGGACGCGTACCGGGCCGGCTTTGAATCGGCACTGCGCACGGAATGCCGCGGAAAATCGCTGGAAGAGTCGGCGGACTGCTTGAAATGGTGGTATCCGGACACGTGGGATTCGGAGGCGTTCCGGCACGGGTTCGAGCGTGGGCTGGAGCACTGGAAACGGCAGGGTGTGAGCACGGCGGGAAGCGCCGGCTGATGAACCACAGGCAGGAATGCCTGTGCTACGGCCGGAATGGTTGTGCTACCGCATGGTTTCGAGGTAGGTGCCGAGGCTGGCGTCAACGAAGACGGAGAAGCTTGAGGTGCCAACGGACTCGCCCCAAACGACGCGCCAGGCGGGGTCGGGGAACTTGTTGGTCTTTTCGAGCAGGATGGTGATCGGCTTGCCAGGGCTCTTCTTATCGTAATCGGCGGCCTTGCTCTTGGGTTCAGACATGGCGGTATGGTACGCCTCGTCGCTGTCTTTCTTTACCGCCGCGATGAGGAACGGAGTCGCCACGCCACGGGGACCGGACCAGGATTCTTCGGGGCCGGCAAACGCGCCCTTGTGCAGATTACCCTGCGATTCCACGATGGAGTAGGAATAGGACCGGGATTGGCTCTTGGAGGCCGATACGAACGTGGCCTGCCACGCGGCGGCTTTTCCAGGGACCTCCTGCGTAAACTCGCTGATGCGGATGCTCATCAACTGCAGAACCTGGGCGTCCGAGGCCCAGGTACGAGCCATTCCGAACATCCGGTAAAGCGCCGTTTCACCGGTGACCGGCTCGAGTTTTTCGGGCTCTTTCTTGGCGGTTGTGGTCGGCGTTTCGGAGCAACCCGCCAGCATCAGGAAGAGAGCGCTGCCAATGATCAGTGGGAGTTTTCGCATATAGATCGTGCTTATTCTATCAGCAGTTTGAACCGCTGTATCGGCAGTTAACAACCGGGTGGCGCGATTGGTGGGATAATGATAAGCAATCGGAGGCCGATATGCGCCCGACATTCTGCGTGAGGGTGATCGTCCGCGTGAGGGTGATCGCGATTGCGGCGGCGGGGATGCTCCTGCAGCCAGGTTTCCTGCAAACAGGTTTCAGCCAAGCCAGGGGAGGAGCGACGCCGCCGTCCACGGGTGCGCCCGCGACCGGGACGCCATCGATAGGCACCACGACTCGGCCGCCCACGTCCACCACTACTACCAATCCGAATAACACATCACCGTCGATGCCGACGCCGATTTATGTGAGCGGCCGGGTGATGGTTGACGACGGTACACCGCTGCCGGAGGCGGTGACGATCCAGCGGGTGTGCAACGGCGCCCCACATGCGGAAGGCTATACCGATTCCAAAGGGTTCTTTGCATTTGAACTGGGGAACCGGAACATGGCAGTCCAGGACGCCAGCGAGTTTGGCGGAGGCGGTATTGGCGGCGGTGGTATGGGTGGCGGTGGTATGGGTGGCGGGGGTTTTGGTGGGATCGGACAATCCTCGCAGCAATCGACGGCCGGTGGAAGCATGGCGAATTCGAGCACTTATTCGGACCGCAGGTTCGCCAACTGCGAACTGCAAGCCAAACTTGCCGGCTACCGGTCGCAAGTGATCAACCTGGGGAACCGGCGGTCCATGGACGATCCCAATGTAGGCACGATTCTGCTGCACCGGGTGGGAACCGCCGAAGGGAACACGGTGTCCGCGGTTTCGCTGGCGGCTCCGAAGGACGCCAGAAAGGCCTACGATCGGGGCATGGAAGCGCTGAAGAAACAGAAAGCTGAGGAAGCGCGGAAGGATTTCGCTAAGGCCGTGGAACTGTATCCCAAATACGCCGCCGCCTGGAGCGAACTGGGCAAATTGCAAGCACCGGACGATCCGGAAGCGGCCAGAAAATCGTTTGGTGCGGCGGTAGAGGCCGACCCGAAGTTTACCGGGCCCTACATGCATCTGGCCGTGCTCGCGCTGCATGAAAAGAATTGGCTGGAGGTCGCCGAACTTACGGACCGCGTGGTGAAACTGGACCCGTTCGACTATCCAAACGCCTTCTTTTACAATGCCGTGGCCAACTACAACCTGAAGCGCATGGAGGCCGCCGAGCAGTCCGCGGTGCAGGCCGAAAAACTGGACACACGCCATTTGATGCCACAAGTCAACCAGTTGCTGGGGATGCTGGCGGCAATCCGAAAGGATTACACCGCCGCCGCGGCGGCCTTCCGGAATTACCTGAAGATCGCGCCGGATGGGCCGGAGGCCGCCACGGTGCGGTCACAGTTGGTGGAAGCGGAGAAGATTGTGGCCGGCGTGGCGGAGATGAAACAGCAAGACAAGTAGGGCTTGTGGGGCAGGTTGCTAACCTGCGGCGGATTGGTAACCCGCCTGCCGGGCGAGGACGCGCTGCTGATGTTTTATGTGAAACGGCCGTCCCAAGAGTACGCCTTTCCTGTGTCGTCGGCAAGGGCTGTTTAAAGCAAGCCGCAGGCGGATTGCCAATCCGCCGCAGGTTAACAACCTGCCCCACAAACCCGATGGGTAATCACTTTCCCGGCACGCCCGTCCAGCCGCGGGTGGCGAAATCGCTGAGGGTCAGCACCAGCAGGATACCAAGCCACATCAATCCGCCTAAGACTACCAGCTTAGTGAGCTGATTACTGTGGCGGAGGTGCATGAAGAACAAAGACACCAGCAGCATCTTGACGGTGGCGATGCCCAAGGCAGCCACGACGCTGAAGGCGCCGAGAGGCTGGTAAGCGACCCAGGTAGTCAGGCCTGTAAGAGAAAGCAGCGCCAGCAGCACCGCTAGGTAAGTCTTGATGGAATCGATGTGTCCGGTCATGCTTATCTCCGTCAGCTACTTCCCCAGGTGGCGGTCAATCAGGTAAAGCAGCGGGAACAGGAAAATCCAGATTACGTCGACGAAGTGCCAATAGAGGCCGGCTACATCAACGGGCGTGAAGTAAGTGGCGGAGTAAGTGCCCTTCTTGGCCTGCCAGATCAGGAACGATAGGATGCCCACGCCGATCACCATGTGCAGCGCGTGCAAGCCAGTCATGGCGAAGTAGAGCGAAAAGAACAGTTGGGCGTGGCCCTGCTGATCTGGCGGCAGGCCCTCCAGGTGGAAGGCGGCCTGGCCCGGGATGTGGTGCTCGTCGAACTTCTCCTTCCACTCGATGGCCTTCACTCCGAGAAAAACGCCGCCGAAGAACAGCGTCAGGATCAGCAGGAGGATGATCATGTTGCGCTGGCCCAGTTGACCGGCGCGCACGGCCATCACCATGGTGAAACTGGATAGCAGCAGGACTCCGGTGTTGATGGCGCCGAGCACCGCGTTAAGGCTGCTGCTGGCCACGGCAAAGACCTCGGGGAACGTGCGGCGGTAGACCGTGTAACAGGCGAACATGCCGCCGAAGAACATGATTTCGGTGATGAGGAAGAGCCACATCCCCAGCGTGGAGGCGTCCTTCTGCTGTTCGGCGGTATTGAACTGCTCGCGCAGGTCCAGGGTTTCCGCGTGAGCCTCGTGAACTGCCGCGTGAGCTTCGTGACTGGACGCCTGAGCCTCGTGACTGGTAAGGTCAGCCAACTTCGATCACCTCCGGGATGACGGTGCTGTAATCGTAAGCCTCATGCGTGACGATGGGAGCCTCATCGAAATTGTGGACCGGCGGCGGCGATGCCGTTTTCCACTCCAGGCCGGTTGCGCCCCAGGGATTGGCCGGCGCCATCTGGCCGAAGCGCAGCGACCAGACGAAGTAGATCATCGGCATCAGGTAGCCAACGGCCAGTACGGAGGCGCCGGCCGTGGAAAGAACGTGCAGCACCTGGAACTCGTCCGGGTAAACATGATAGCGGCGCGGCATCCCCAGATACCCGAGGAGAAACTGCGGGAAGAAGGTCAGGTTGAAGCCCAGGAAGATGACCAGGGCGGAGAGTTTGGCCCATGCTTCCGGATACATGCGGCCAGTCATCTTGGGCCAATAATAATGCATGCCGCCTAGGTATGCCATGATGGTTCCGCCCACCATAATATAGTGGAAGTGCGCCACTACGAAGTAAGTGTCGGTAACATGCACGTCAATACCGAGAGCGGCCACGAACAGGCCGGTAAGTCCGCCGATGGTGAACAGGCCGATGAAGCCAAAGGCGTATAACATCGGGGTGGCGTAGGAAATGGAGCCCTTGTACAGGGTGGCCGTCCAGTTAAAGACTTTGATAGAGGACGGAATGGCGACAAAGTAGCTCAGAAACGAAAAGACCAGGCCCGCGTACAGCGATTGGCCGCTGACAAACAGGTGGTGGCCCCACACCAGAAAGCCCAGGACCGCGATGGCCACGCTGGAAAACGCGATGAATTTGTAGCCGAACACCGGCTTGCGCGAGTAAACCGAAATCAGTTCGCTGATAACTCCCATGGCCGGCAGAACCATGATATAGACGGCCGGGTGCGAGTAAAACCAGAAGAGATGCTGGAAGAGAACCGGGTCGCCGCCCAGGGCGGGGTCGAAAATGCCAATGTGGAAGACGCGCTCGCAGAAAAGAAGAAGGATGGTGACGGCAATCACCGGGGTGCCCAGCACCTGAATCAGGCTGGTGGCATAGTTGGCCCAGACAAACAACGGCAGCCGGAACCAGGTCATGCCCGGGGCGCGCATGCGATGCACGGTCACGATGAAGTTGAGACCCGTAAGGATGGAGGAGAATCCGGCGATAAAGATGCCGAGCGCCGTGGCAATAACGTACGAATTGGAATAAGTAGTGCTGTACGGCGTGTAGAAGGTCCATCCGGTATCCACGCCGCCTGCCAGCATGGCGAAGAGGCTGAAGAGGCCGCCGATCACCAGCAGGTACCAGCTCAGCAGGTTGAGCTTGGGGAACGCCAGGTCGCGCGCGCCGATCATGATCGGCAGAAAGAAATTACCCAGGGTCGCTGGTATCGAAGGAATCAGAAAGAAGAATATCATCGCCACGCCATGCATGGTGAAGAGCTTGTTATAGGTTTCGGAACTGACCAGGCCGCCCGTGGGCGTCAGCAATTCGATCCGGATCAGCGTGGCGAACGAGCCGCCCAAGAAGAAGAACAGCGTAATGGTGGCCAGATAGAGCAGGGCGATCCGCTTATGGTCCTTGGTAAGAAGCCAGCTCTTGATGCCGTAACTGGCATTTAAGTAATGCTCGCGTTCATGTACCGCTGCGGTGATCATAGATTCCTATTGTTTCGCGGGCGCCGCGCCCGGTGCGCTTTTCTTGCCTGCCGGAGCTTTACTCGCCGGCGCCTGGTTGCCCGGAGCCTGGTTGCCCAGAGCTTGGCTGCCCGGAGCCTGCCCGGCCGCCGGCTTCGGACCTAGCGACCTGACGTATTCCACCAACTGCAGGACCTGCTCTTCAGTGACCAGGCCCTGGAAGGTGGGCATCACCGGCTCATAGCCCTTGACGATTTTCGCTTGCGGCGAAAGGATAGACTCGCGGATATAAGCTTCGTCGGCCTTTACCGTGCCGCCGCCCGTCAGTTGCACGGTGCTGCCGAAGACGTTGACCAGGGTGGGGCAGCGGCCCTGGTTGTCGGCCTTGTGGCAGTTATCGCAGGCCAGTTGGGTAAACAGCTTCTGGCCGTTCTCGGCGAGCGAACCCTCGGTGGCGCCGCCCGAAAGCCATGTCTGGTAGTCCTGCGGCTCCATCACGTAGACCCACCCGATCATGCCGGAGTGTTTGGTGCCGCAATACTCGGCGCAGAAGAGATGATACCTGCCGGGCTTGGTGGGCTTGAACCAGGTGGTAGTGTAGCGGCCGGGCACCACATCCTGCTTGGTGCGGAAGGCCGGCACGAAGAAGCTGTGGATGACATCCTCGGACGTCATGGTGAGCCGGACGGCGCGGCCCAGCGGGATGTGCAGTTCGTTGATCTCGCGCTGGCCTTCCAGGTGTTCCAGCTTCCACATCCACTGCTTGCCGACGGCGTAGATTTGCATGGCGTCATCGGGCGGCCGGCTCTCGTCGAAAAAGACGGCGGCGCCCCAGGTGAACATCACCATGGTGAGGCCGAAGGGGATGACAGTCCAGAGAATCTCAAGCGTCATGCCGCCATGGACGACTGGCGGCAATTCGTTCTCGGAACGCCGCCGGTATCGGACGGCGAAGTAGAAAATAGCGCCGAAAATCAACAGCGTAAAGAACGTGGCGACCGCCAGGAGAAAGTACAGGAGATGATCCACCTCGGGTGCGATGGTGGAAGCTTGTTCCGGAAATAGTGGTAAACTTCCCATCTTGACTTATCCAACCCGCCTGAGAACCCGGCGGTCGGCGCGGAGATCGCGCCGCCAGACTATCAACAGAAACACGCCGCAGAGCATAGCGAAGCCTGCGCCTGCGATCCGGACCAGGTTCATGACCACGGCGCCGTATTTACCGGTCGCGGGGTCGTAGTGAAAACAGAAAAGCAGCGCCTCGTCCACGGGGTTGCCGATCCGGTTGTGCGACGCCTCCACCAGGCCCAGGCGGAGATCGCGGGGGGCGTACTCCACGCCATAAAAGTAACGCGAGAGGCGGCCTTCCGGCGTCAACAGCATCACGCCGCTGGCGTGCGCATACTGGTCGGTGGCGGGGTCGTATTTGTAGTGATAACCGATGGCTTCGGTGAGCGCCTTGATGTTGGTTTCATCGCCCGTGAGCAGGTGCCATCCATTGGCGGTGTTGGCGTGGCCGAAACGCTTCAGGTACAACTGCTTTTTAGCGGCGGCCGTCTCCGGAGTGTCTTTCGGGTCAAAGCTGAAGGCGACGATTTCGAAATCCTGGCCGGGGGTCAGGGAAACCGCTTTCAGACTGCTGGCCACCCCGCTGAGGATTTGCGTGCAGAGCATGGGGCATCGGTAATAGACCGGCGCCAGCAGCACGGGCTTGCCGGCGTGAAAGTAGCTGGCAAGCGTCACGGTCTTGCCGAACTCGTCACGGAAGATAAGGTCCAAGGGGACGCTTTGGTCGAGTCGTTGTGAAATGCCCACGCCTTGGAGCGAGCCCGGCAGCGCCGGTTTCAGGTTTGCATCCTGCATGCTGAGGGAGGGCCGGACGGGCGCGGGTTGGCCGGGTTGGGCCAGGGCGGCGGCGGCAAGAGAGAACAGCAGGAGAAGCGTGTGGGGCAGGTTGTTAACCTGCGGCGGATTGCTAATCCGCCTGCCGGCAGTACGCGCGAGCCCACCAGGCGGATTGCCAATCCGCCGCAGGTTAACAACCTGCCCCACACAAAAAATCGTCATTTTGGGCCTCCTTGCGGCCGGGAAGGCAGGCCCTTCTTAGCCAGAAGATCGATGGCGACATCGATCGGCACGCGCACCAGGTTCTTTTGCGGATCGACCCAGCCGTAGCTGTTCAGCATGCGGTCCTCTTCGGCCCGCACGGTTTTCAACTCGGGGATCGGCGCCCGCTCCAGACGCGGTTCCGGAAATAGCTTGACGGGGTCGACCCTGACGGCAGTGGCGTTGGCCTGGTCGCGCGTTTGGAAGTATTTGAAGAGGCCCACCAGAAGCCCGAGCGAGATGGCGATGATCGCGATCAAAGCGAAGGCGAACTTTCCGATGGCCCAAACGTTAACGTCGCCGGTTTCGTGGCCCGGTTCGTTGCCCGGTGTCTCGGGGACGGGCGTTTCGGGGTGCGATTCCCGGAGGTGCGGGTCACTCTCTGCCATGTTCCAAAGCCTCCTCCAACTGGGGTTCGTTGAGCGGCATCAGCGGGCGTTTTTCCAACTGCAGCAGGAAGTACGCCAGCCAGATTCCCACCATGCCGGCCGGGACCGTGAAGTCCAGCCAGTGGAGGCCGAAACCCTCCTTACGGAAAGTGGGAGTTACCAGCCAGTATAGGTCCACCAGGCGCATGCCCAGGATGAAGACCGCCACACCGGCCAGGAATTTGAAGTTACGCTTGAGATCGCGCGAGAGCAGCAGCGCGAAGGGCAGGGCAAAGTGTCCAACCACCAGCAACAGGCCGACGAATTCCCAGCCGTTGTTGAGGCGGACGATGTACCAGGGGATCTCTTCGGGCAAGTTGCCGGCCCAGATAATCAGGAATTGCGAGAACGAGAAATAGGCCCAGACCATGACCAGGGCCAGCAGGAATTTGCCCAGGTCGTGAAGATGACGCTGCGTCAGGATTTCCGACATCGGCTTGCGGTAGTAGAGCAGCACCATGAGGGCGATCAGGAAAGCCATCGACGTGAGCCCCTGGCTGGCGATGAACAGCAGGCCGAAGATGGTGGAGAACCATTTGGGGTCGACGGAGAGAATCCAGTCGATCGACATAAAGGTGACGGTGAAGCCCCAGAACAGCAGGCCGGGGCCGGCGAGGAAGCTCATTTTGCCATGCGCCACCTCAGCGCCATCGCGATCTTCGCGGTCGCTCCAGCGGTTGAAGTGCCAGGAGAGGAACAGCCAGCCGGCGAAGTACAGGGCGGTGCGGGCGACGAAGAACGGCGCATTCAGGTAGGGCGCTTTATGCTGGAGAAGCGGGTCGGCAGCCACCACGTTGGCGTGCATCCACGGGTACAGGTTGTTCATGCCGATCAGAATCGGCAGGAACATGACCGCGGTGAGCGGCAGCGTTCGCGCCGCGGCTTCGCACGGCCGGCGGATCACCACGCCCCATGCGCCACCGGTGACGTATTGCAGCATGAGCCAGGCCAGCGGGCCCAGGCCGAGCGCCACCACGAAGAGGTACGACCACAAGTAGGAGCGGTAAAACTGGTTGGGGCCGGCTACGAAGAAGCCGATGGCACTCAACAGCGCGCCGCCCGCCCCCACGGCCGCGGCACGCGTGCGCCACTGCTTTAGGTCCGCCTTGAGTTCAGTGGAGATGTTGAAATCGAGCACGCGGGCCGTCATTTCGCGCCTCCCTCCTGGCGGATAGCAGGGCTGATCACCACGCGACTCGACGGCGGCAGTTGGCTCCGCGCCGCGGCGGGCAACTCGTTCAACGGCGCCTGCTGGCTCAACTGGAGCGCGCGAACGTAGCTTACGATAGCCCAGCGGTCGGCGGGCGGAATCTGGGCCGCGTAATCCGGCATGGCGCCGAAACCGTTAGTAATCACGTCATAGAGATATCCGTTGGTAACATGGCGGAGGCGGTCGCTGTGGTACGTGGGCGGGCGGCGATAACCGCGGCGCACGATCATGCCTTCACCGCTGCCGGTGCGGTCATGGCAGGGGGTGCAATAAATGTTGAACCGCTGCTGGCCGCGGAGGATGATTTCCTTGGTCACCGGGAACGGGAAGGTATCGGCGGGCTTGCCGTCAGGGCCTTTGCCGGTGTAGAAGAGCGTGTCCTCGTTCAAGTGTCCGCGAGCCACGGTGCCTTCGGGAATGGGCCGCGCGGAGCGGCCGTCGGTAAAGAATTCACTGGGCCGCAGCGGAATGTATTTCGGCTGATCGTGCATGTCTTGCCGGCAGGCGGTGAGCACGGCCAGGGCGAGAAGGAGCAGGGCAACCCCCGCGACCCGGAGGGTCGCGGCCACTGTGAAATCAATGCGCAACTTCAGACACCTCTCTGGGCTCCAGCGTCTCCAGGAACGCGCAGGTCTTGTCGAAATCGAACAGCGGATCGGTGGATTCGATGCACAGGAAAAACCGGTTGCGCGACGCCAGCGCGAAGCGCGGAACGTTGAATGCGGGATGGTAGGGCATCGGCAGCCCGCAAAGACCAAGCAGCCCGAGTACCGTGGTCAACGCCGCGAAAAGAATCGTCATTTCGAACGTGATGACGATGTAGGCGGGCCAGCTATGCAGCGGCCGGCCGGCGACGTTGATCGGGTAATAAACCACCGTCACGTAGTATTGCAGCAGGTAACCCGAGAGCCCGCCCAGCATGCCGCCGAGCAGGACCAGCAGCGGCAGCTTATTGTGATGCAGGTGCAGCGCGTCGGTGAGTTCTTCGATGGGGAACGGCGAGTAAGCGTCGATCTTGCGGTAGCCCTTCTCGCGGGTAGCGCGGGCCGCGGCCACCAGCGAAGTGGGGCTCTCGAACTCGGCCATCACTCCGTAAAGCGGCTTGGTCACCGGTTTGGCCGGCGGTTTGGTCGGCGGTTTGTTCATCGGGTTGGTCACCCTTGCCCCTCCTCGTCAACCCTTGCCTGGGGTAGCAGGGTCCGGACTTCGAAGATCGAAATCATGGGCAGCAACCGAATAAACAGGAAGAACAGGAACAGGAAGAGACCGATGGTGCCAAGGTAGGTGGCCCAGTCCCAACGGGTCTGCTGATAAACGCGCCATGAGGATATCAGGTTGTCCTGCGCCAGGCTGCTCACGATGATGACGAAGCGCTCCAGCCACATGCCCAGCAGTACGATCAGCGACCAGATGAACAGAATTACCGGACTGTTGCGGATACGCTTGAACCACAGCGCGTTGGGCGCGATCACATTGCAGGCGATCAGAACCCAATAATGATACTTGTAGGGTCCGGTCATGCGATTCCACATCGCCGCCTGTTCGTAGACATTGCCGCTGTACCAGGCGGCGAAGGCTTCCAGGATGTATGAGTAGCCGACGATCAGGCCGGTCGCCATCATGACCTTGGCGGAATTGTCCAGGTGCTTGTCGGTGATCAAACCCTGCAGGCCGTATACCGAGCGCAGCGGGATGGCCAGGGCCAGCACCATGGCGAAGCCGGAATAGATTGCCCCCGCCACGAAGTAAGGCGGGAAGAACGTGCTATGCCAGCCGGGCACGATGGCCACGGTGAAGTCAAGGCTCACCACGGTGTGGACCGAAAGCACCAGCGGGGTGGCCAGGCCCGCCAGCAGCAGGGACGCAGTTTCGTATACGGCCCAGTGGCGCGCCGAACCGCGCCAACCCATCGCCAGAATACCGTAGAGGAACCGTGCCAGGCGGTTGCGGGCGCGGTCGCGCAGCGTGGCCAAATCGGGGATCAAGCCGACGAACCAGAACATCATGGAGACGGTGGCATAGGTGGAGACGGCGAACACGTCCCATATTAAGGGGCTGCGGAAGTTCGGCTCAATCCCCATGGTATTGGGATACGGGAAGAGCCAGAAGAAAAGCCACGGGCGGCCCAGGTGCAGCAGCGGGAACATGCCCGCGCAGGCTACGGCGAACAGCGTCATGGCTTCGGCGAAGCGGTTGATGGAGTTGCGCCACCGCTGGTTGAGCAGCAGCAGGATGGCGGAAATCAGTGTGCCGGCGTGGCCGATACCAATCCACCAGACGAAGTTCGTGATGTCCCATGCCCACATCACCGGCGTGCGGTTTCCCCAGACGCCCACGCCCTGGAACAGCAAGAACGCCACCGCCAGCAGGAATAGAAACAGCAGCCCGAGCCCCACCGTGAAGCTGGCAAACCAGAAGACCGGAGTCTTTCTGGTGAGCACCACCCTGGCAATCTGGTCCGTGACGGTGCCGAATGTATAGCCGGGCGCGATGATCGGCTTGGATTCCGGCTGGTCGATTACTGGTGGTTCGTCTGCCATGCCTTAAGACTCAAGCTCCGAATTGGGATTGCGCAGCGTCGCCAGGTAAGTGGTGCGCGGCCGCGTGTTCATGTCCGCCAACAGCGAGTAATTGCGCTCCTCCGCTTTCAGTTTGGATACCCGGCTGTCCTTATCGTTGATGTCGCCGAATACGATGGCCTCGGCGGGACAGGTGGCCTGGCACGCCGTTTGAATCTCGCCGTCACGCACCGGCCGGTCCTCTTTCTCGGCGGTGATCTTGGCGCCGTTGATGCGCTGCACGCAGTATGTGCATTTTTCCATGACGCCGCGGCTGCGCACCGTCACATCGGGATTGTGAAGCAGTTTCAGGCTCGGCGTCTCATAGTCCGAGTACAGGAAGAAATTGAACCGGCGCACCTTGTAGGGGCAGTTGTTGGAGCAGTAGCGGGTGCCCACGCAGCGGTTGTAGACCATATCGTTCAGGCCTTCGGAGCTGTGGCTGGTGGCCTGCACCGGGCAGACCAACTCGCACGGCGCGTCCTCACAGTGCATGCAAGGGACCGGCTGATTGTAGATGGCCGGATCGGCCGGATTCTCGCCCTGATAGTAGGAATCCACCCGCAGCCAGTGCATGGCGCGGCCGCGGCGAACCTGGTCCTTGCCGACCACGGCGATGTTGTTTTCCGCCTGGCAGGCCACCACGCAAGCGCCGCATCCCGTGCAGGCATTCAGATCGATGGCCATCCCCCAGGCGTGGCCTTCGTATTTCCAGGCGGGATAAATGGTGAGCTCGCGGGGTGGCGCCTCGGCGCCGGCGTGAACGGATTCGGGTTGCTTGCGGTACTCGGAAATATCGCCACGGTGGATGATGTGCCGCCGGTCGGGCGTATCCAGCGCATGGAAATCCTGGGTGGAAGCGAACTGATAATCGCCCGAAATCTTCGCCAGTTCCAGGCCCGTGTCGCTCCACAGGGCTTGGCCGGTGCGCAGCCCGTAGGCGTTGAAGCCGGCGCCCGTTCCGGCGCGTCCCGCCCTGGTCCTGCCGTAGCCCAGGTGCAGTGTCACCGCGCCATCCACATGGCCGGGTTGCACAAATACCGGCGCGTTCAGGCTCCGGCCCTGGTAGGTTAGCGCAACCCGGTCGCCGGTCTGCAAGCCTAAGCGCGCGGCGGTGCGCACGCCCAGGAATGCAGCGTTGTCCCAGGTGAGCTTGGTGATGGGCTTGGGCAGTTCCTGCAGCCAGCCGTTGTTGGCGAAACGGCCATCGTATACAGTGGGGTCGGGGCGGAAGATCACTTCCAGTTTGCCGCCAAGGCGCTTGGCAGTGCCGGGGGATGTGATTGCTTCGCCGCGCACCGCCGGGGTCTTGGTGGGAAATGCCGAGTCGGCCATTATGCCGTCGTGCACGGCGCGGCGCCACCAGGCTTCGAAATCGGCGGCTTGGTGGGGTGTCGTCGGAAGGCCCTGTGCCGCCCAGTAGCCCTTCACCAGTTGGTAGCCGCCCAGGTCCGGCTGCTCGGTCAGCATCTGCAGCACTTCCAGCGCCGAGCGGCCGTTGTAGAGCGGCTGGATGAGCGGCTGCTGGATGGTAATGGAGCCATCGAAAGCGCGCGCATCGCCCCAGGTTTCCAGGTAATGCGCTTCGGGCAAATGCCACTGGCAGAGCTCGGATGTTTCGTCGGCGTAGAGGCCCAGGTGCACCCGGAGTTTTGCCTTCTGTAAGCGGTCGCGCATGCCCAGTTCCACCGGGGCCGTGAAGGCGGGATTGCCGCCAAAGATGAGCAGGACCTCAACGCCGCCGGCATCCAGGTCCTTGACCAAATCCTGAAGCGATGCAAGCTGGTCCACCGGTTTGGCTTCCAGTGGGTCGGTGTAGAAAACGGTCTTGCCGACGTTGCCGAGCTTTTCATTGATGATATGAGCCAGGGCGTGCACCATGGGCGGCTGGCAATCGCCGGCGATCACCAGGCAGGCGCCTCGGTTGCCCTGCAGATCTTTGGCGATCCCCGGCACCCATTTGTAGACGTCGCCGTTTTCGCCCTTCTTGGGGCCGTTGGCGATGCCGAGGCCCGTGGCCAGCGCCCAGGCAAACTCTTCGATATCGGCGGCGCGCAGCGGAAGCCGGTGATCGGCCTTGGTGCCGGTGGGCGTGGGCATGGGCTCCACGACATAAAGCCGGTTCATGGCCGCCTTTTCGCCGTTCTCGCCGTTCTGGCCGCCGTTCTCGACGTCATGCACACGCCGCCGGGAGGCGAACTGGCGCGCGTACCGCAGGCTGCCGGCGCCCGAGGCCAGGAAATCCGAATCCAGCGAGACAATCACGTTGGCGTTGGCCAGGTTGTAATAGGTGTTGGTGGGTTGGCCGAAGGCCTGGCTGGCGGCGGCGCGGGCGCTGTGCGGACCGGCCGGCTCCCACTGGTGCCACTTCGCCGCCGGGTAAAGCTTCTGAATGGCGGCGAGTTGTGCGGCCAGGGAAGGCGAAGTTATGGTCTCGGTAAGGATCCGGATGCCGGCGCCGCTCTTACCCTTCTGCGGGCCCAGGGCATCGCGCAAAGTGCCCAGGAACGCGCCCCAGGAACGGATTTCGCCCAGCAGCGTGGCGGCCCGCGCCCGGTCCGGATCGTAGAGTTGCAGCACCGAAGCCTGGGAAAACGCATCGCAGGCGCCCAGGCTGGCTGGATGATCGGGGTTGCCTTCGATCTTGGTCGGCCGCCCTTCATGGCTTTCGGCCAGCACGCCGGTAGCAACGCCGCCCACCGTCATGGCGGTGGCGAAAAATAGCGGGCGGCCGGGGATCAACTCTTCCGGCTGCCGCACGTACGGCATGATTTGCTCGGTGGGCTGGCGGGTGCAGGCGGTCAGACCGGCCAGCGCCAGGGACGCGCCCATCAGTTTCAGAAAATCGCGGCGGCCGCGGGCGGGGTCTTCGTCATCGCTCCAGCCTACGGCCTGACGCGGAAATTCCCGCGCCAGCAGATCTTGAAACTCGGGCGTCGCCGCCAGGTCGTCCAGGCTGCGCCAATAGTCGCGTCCCGCGGCAGGTTCCAACCGGGCGCGAGCGTCTGCCAAATCTAAAGTCCTGCGTGTATCGCTCATCGGTCTGTATCAATCATCGGTGTGTAATCATCGGTC
Source organism: Candidatus Acidiferrales bacterium (assembly GCA_035570275.1). Taxonomy (GTDB): domain Bacteria; phylum Acidobacteriota; class Terriglobia; order Bryobacterales; family Bryobacteraceae; genus DATMNI01. The sequence goes on from DATMNI010000371.1 coordinate 16,572, forward strand.
TGCATCAATCATCGGTGGCAAGTGGAACAACTCGTTAGCACACGCGGGCCTTGGATTTTGTATTCCGCCACCAGCTTGCGTCCGGTCTCTTCCTGATCGCCCGCGGCCTGATAGCCCATGGTGGTGATGAATTCGCGCGGCCTGACGTACATTTCGGGATGGCGGTGGCAGTTCAGGCACCACTCCATCTGGAGCGAGTTCTCCTGCCA
>DATMNI010000372.1:0-14273 GCA_035570275.1 Candidatus Acidiferrales bacterium
GCAGGTGCAGAAACTGGCCCTGCTCGGGCGCCGTCTGCATCGACGCCTGCGCGTGGTTTTCGGTCTCTTCCCGCAGCCGTTTCAGCACCTCCGGCTCCCGCAGGGTCACCTCGCGAATGTAGCCGGCCAGTTCATCGGTGATCGGTGTATGGGTTCGTGACATGCGAACCCTCAATTTTACCCCGCCGATTGTGGGGCAGATTGCCAATCTGCGGCGGATTGTTAATCCGCCTGCGCGATGCGGCAGCGGGCGAGCCCGCGATGCGGCAGCGAGCGAGCCCCGCGTTTGCTGCAGCGAGCGAGCCCCGCGTTTGCTGCAGCGAGCGAGCCCGCGTTTGCTGCATTGCCCGAGGGGCTCGTCAAAGCGCGGGCAGGCGGATTGCCAATCCGGCGCACTCTCGAGAGTCGCTTATGGAAGTTCGGCTGCGCGCCAACTCCCGGCGGGCGGATTGCCAATCCGCCGCGGGTTAGCAACCTGCCCCACACGCCTACCGCGGCGGATTCGCGCGCCGATGCGTCCAGTTATGGATCGCCCACATCAATCCGGCCGCCAGGCCTAGCGCGATGAGAATTTCCGGAACATCCAAAGAGCCCATAACCGAATCTCCTAATTCGGATTATACGCCCTTTTACACTCAAACAGCAGCCCGTCGTCAATAACGCCGCGGTCAATACTTCACCCGCACCCACCGCCCATTCCGCGCCGACCGATACCCCGCCTCCAGCACGCAGCTCACCACGTAGCCATCCTGGTACGTCTCCCGCGGCGTTTCCCCCGACCGCACGCACTCCACGAAATGCCGCATTTCCGCCTGATAGCCGTACGTGAATGCCTCCTCCGGCAGCGGCTGCGTCCACCCAAAATCGATATCCGCCTTCTCCACCACGTACCCGGCGCTCCGCGGAGTGAAGCTCCGGATGGGCGTCCCGCGCGTCACGTCCGTGAAGACCGAGCCTTCCGAACCGTGGATCTCATTGCGCAGATCGAGGCCGCCCCTGGTGGTCCACGAAAGCTCGCAATGCGCAATCCCGCCACCCGACATTTTCATCGCCAGCAGCGCGTTGTCCTCCCCTTTGGTGCGCGCGCCGTGAACCAGGGTGCCGGTCCACGCCATCGCCTCCACCACCGGGTCTTCCTTCCCGAAGAAATACCGCGCCGCCTCAATGCAATGCGGCGCCAGGTCGTTCATGGCTCCGCCGCCGGTCTTTTCGATGTCCCAGAAGTGCGCCCGGTGCGGCCCACTGTGCGATTCGCGCGACCGCACCCAGATCACGCGCCCCACGCCCCCGCGCTCGATGGTCTCCCTGGCCTTCACCACCGCCGGCGCAAACACCTCGGTCTCCGCGTACCCATGCAGCGCGCCCGATTTCACCGCCGCCGCCAGCATCCGCCGCGCCTCCGCCCGGTTGCGCGCCAACGGCTTGGTGCACACCTGGTTGCGCTTTGCCGCCGCCAGCGCCAGCGCAACCGGCAGGTGCGCTTCGTTCGGCAGCGCGATCACGAACAGGTCGATATCGTCCCGCGCGATCGCCTCGCCGAGATCGGCCGTCGATTCCGCAACTCCCCACCGCACCGCAAACCGCCGCGCATGTGCCCGCGACCGCGAATAGTTCAGCACCACCTGCTGCCCGTTCACATCGCGCAGCCCCTGCATGTAGAAATCGGCCACGAACCCGGAGCCGATCATCCCAATCGAAATGGTCTTCACTTTTGCGATTCCAGTCCGGCCGCGCTTTCATCCCTGGCCGCGTCCAGCCACCCCACCGCCGCCTGAGAATCGCCGAAGCGCTTGAGCCCGGCCTGCCGCACGGCTGAGTCGGGAACTTTGACCAACGGCGTGTACCGCGGGTGGTGCGACTCCTTATAAGGATTGTTGCGCGCCGCGTTGTAGCAGCAGATCATCGACCAACGCGGCCGCTCCGACCGGTTCTGGTCCGACCGGTGCAGCAAATTGCAGTGGAAGAACAGCGTGTCCCCAGGCTCCATCTCCACATACACCAGTTCCATCCGCTTCAGCACTTCCGCTACGCGCTCCGCGTCCGCGCCCGCCTGGTCCCCCGTCAGCACGTGCTCCATGCGGCCAAGCTGGTGCGATCCGCGCACTACCTGCAGGCATCCGTTCTCGCGTGTCGCCCGATCCACCGCGATGGACGCGCTGGTCAACAGCGGAAACAGCACGCCGTTCTGATACCAGTAGCCGTAGTCCTGGTGCCACGCCCACGCCCCGCCGACGCGCGCGTCTTTCATGATCATCTTGGAGTGGTAGTGATAAACCTCGCCGCCCAACAGCTTTTCAGCCGACCCCACCACGCGCTCCGAGCGCGCCGCCATCCCGTAGATGGTGTCGCCCGGGTGGTTCCACAGCGACAGCCGCACCGTCCCACCCTCGCCATCGGCGCGCCCGAACGCGTGCGCGTCCAACGCCCGATCCTCCCGCGCCGCCCGCCCCAACAGTGCAATCTCATCCGGCTCGAACAAACCTCGCGCCAGCACGTAGCCGTCTTCGTGATACGCGCGAACCTGGTCGCCGGTGATGGAGCCTGTGGGCATGACGTAAGAAAGTATATCCCTGTTGTGGGACAGGTTGCCAACCGGTTGCCAACCTGGGGCGGATTGGCAATCCGCCTGCTTGCTGCCCTGAAGCGCCCGCCTGTTCAGCCGTTTTTCCGTACGACCCACGTGGTCATGCAGCGTTGATTCTGCACCACGGTTGTCTTCAACGGGTCGGCCAACTGCCCGCCCAACTCTTCCGTGAGCTTGACCAGCAGAGCTTCGTCCACCAGGTAGCGATCCGACCCGTCGGGCAACCGAAAGCGGCGTCCCGCGATGCGCCGCATCTGCTGCTCCATTCCAATCGAGGATGCCAGCCTGCAGAACAGGAGGCCACCCGGCTTCAAGGCTCGCCACGTGCCGTGCAGCATGGCTTGAAACTGTTCGTCGCCGCTCGCAAAATGCAGGACGGCGCTCGACAGCACAAGGTCCGCGAACTCGCTTGGAAACGACATTTCTTCGATGTTTTCCGCGCGAAAGTTCCCCGCCGGGAGGGCCGGCGCCAGCGATGCCGCCAGGCGCCGTACGCTCTCCACGGCCTGCGGATTTGCGTCCAAGGCGAAAACTTCGTAGCCCTCTCTGAGGAAATAAACCAGGTTGCGGCCTGACCCGCACCCCGCGTCGAAGATCCGCGTCCCCGGCGCCATGCGGCCACGGAGGAGTTGGTCAAAGAGGTAAATGTCGATCTGGCCGAATTGCTCCTGAAGGCCGGGCATGGATATGTACCGATAGTACCTTGATGTGCGGCAGAGCTTTACCGGCCTTCTCTATCAGCGGCTGGACGCCACCTTGGTGGAGTACTTGAGCGCCTTGCGAGAAGCGCCTTTCCCAGTAAGCCGCGCGAGATTAGCCATTCGGCTCTGGCCGGAAGAACTGGACGTGTCGAGGGTTCCCTCAATTGCGGCGAAATACTGCCGCCTTTACGAAAGGCAGCCACGATCTGACGCCCCGCCTTTCCCGTGCTACGAGGACAGCGCGGGCGAGGTTTGCGTCATGGAAGACGAAGCGCCGCCTTACCGTTTACGAGCAGGAAAGAATAACTGGGAGTAGGGATCTAACAGCGCTGCGCGACTCGTTCCTCCATCGTCCTGAAAATCTCGCGCCCACCATGGCCGGTGGTTTTGCCCCCAGTGTTTCAAACCCCGTGGCACGGCAGGTGTGGCAGCCTATTGCGGTCTCCAAATCCCGAATCGGAAGCCCGGCGACGCGCCATGTACCAGACACCGGTTTGTGACTTTGCACCCGGCCAGGAGTCTCTTTCACCGGCACCAGCCACCGATATCCGGCATCCGTCCACCTGATACCATGAAGACAACACGCTTGATCGACACGATTCCAGACATCCTGGCCCGTATTGTCGTCAAAAAACGCGAGGAACTTGCTCGCGGCGTCCCTCCAACGGACCAGTGGGAACGCGAGGCCGAGTTGTGTCTGGCCACCCGGCGCGATTTCCGCGCGGCGCTCACCGCCCATGCGCCCGCCATCATCGCCGAAATCAAGAAGGCTTCGCCCAGCAAGGGTGTGCTCTCGGCGGATTTCGACCCGGCGGGGATAGCGGCGGCGTACCAGTCGGGCGGCGCCGCGGCAGTCTCGGTCCTCACCGACGAATCGTTCTTCCAGGGCAGCCTGCGCGATCTGGAGAAGGCCCGCGCGGCCGTCTCGCTGCCGGTCATCCGCAAAGATTTTACGGTCGCCCACAGCCACATCCTGGAAGCTGCAGCCCACGGCGCCGATGCCATTCTGCTGATCGCCGCCATCCTCACCGAGCGCGAAATCCGCGACTTCCGCGAAGCCGCCGCCCGCTACCGCATGACCGCGCTGGTGGAGGTGCACAACCGGCGCGAACTGGATATGGCAATGGCGGCCGGTAGCGATGTGATCGGCGTCAACAACCGCGACCTAAGCACCTTTGAGGTCACGCTCGATACCTCGCTGCGTCTGGCGGAACACATGCCCGCCGGCGCCGGCCGCGTCAGCGAGAGCGGCATTCGCACGGCTGCCGATATCGCCACCTTGCGCGCCGCGGGCTTCACGGCCTTCCTGGTCGGGGAGCATCTCATGAAATCGGGCGACCCGGCGGCGGCTCTTCGAAAGCTGGTGCTGGCGTGAGTGCCAAGAATGGTGGCATCGTGAAAAACGGCGTAATCGTGAAAATCTGCGGCATCACCAACCAGGAGGACGCGGACGCGGCCATCGTCGGCGGCGCCACTGCCATCGGGTTCAACTTCTATTCCCGCAGCCCGCGCTACATCGCGCCCGATCGGGCGGCGGCGATTGCGTCAGCTCCCGGAATCCTCCGCGTGGGCGTCTTCGTGAATCAGGAAGGGGCACGGGTGGATGAGGTGGCGCGCATCGCTTCGCTCGCTGTGGCGCAACTGCACGGCGACGAGACGCCCGCCGATTACCCGGCGGCCGTGGCCGTCTGGAAAGCCGCGCGCGTAAGCGAGGGATTCCGTTTCTCCGAGTACGAGCAACTGCCAGCCAATGCGCTGCTGCTGGATGGGGCGGCGGCGGAACTCTACGGCGGCGCCGGCAAGACTTTTGACTGGAGCCTGTTGAAAATGCACCTGGCCACCCACACCACCAGGCGCATCATCCTGGCGGGCGGACTGGATGCGTCCAACGTAGCGCAGGCAGTAGCGTTGGTCCATCCGTGGGGCGTGGATGCCTGCTCCCGCATCGAAAGTGCGCCCGGCAAAAAGGACCACATCAAAATGAACGAGTTTCTCCAGGCGGCGCGGGCGGCGCTCGGCATATGAATCTGCAATCTCAACCAGTCGTTTCTCAACCAGACGTTTCACAACCAGATGGGGCCGGCCATTTTGGACCTTACGGCGGGCGCTATGTCCCCGAAGTTCTCATGGCGCCCATCGAAGAATTGGAAGCGGCCTACCTGGCGGCGCGGGACGACCCGGCTTTTCAGGCCGAACTGGCGGACCTGCTGCACAACTACGCCGGCCGGCCCACGCCGCTCTATTTCGCCAAGCGGCTCAGTGAGACCCTGGGCGGCGCCCGCATCTGGCTCAAGCGCGAAGACCTGCTGCACACCGGCGCCCACAAGATCAACAACTGCCTGGGGCAGGCGCTGCTGGCCCGGCGCATGGGCAAGCGCCGCATCATCGCGGAGACCGGCGCCGGACAGCATGGCGTTGCCACCGCCACGGTCTGCGCCCTGTTCGGCCTGGATTGCGTGGTCTACATGGGCACCGAAGACATGCGGCGGCAGCGGCTCAACGTCTTCCGCATGCGCATGCTCGGCGCCAAAGTGGTGGAGGTGGACACCGGAAGCCGCACCCTCAAGGACGCCATCAGCGAGGCCATGCGCGACTGGGTGACGAACGTCGGCGACACCTATTATCTGCTGGGTTCGGCGCTGGGCTCGCACCCGTACCCGATGATGGTCCGCGATTTTCACAAGGTGATCGGTGAGGAAGCGCGCCGCCAGATTCTGGAGGCCGAGGGCAAACTGCCCGACACCATCTTCGCCTGCGTAGGTGGAGGTTCCAACGCCATCGGCATTTTCCATGCGTTTCTGGAGGATGCCGCCGTTCAGTTGGTGGGTGTCGAGGCCGGCGGACGCGGCGATGGCATCGGCGAGCATGCGGCTCGCTATCGCGGCGGAGCGCCCGGCGTACTGCAAGGCGCGTACAGCTACGTGCTGCAGGATGCCGATGGCCAGATCGCGCTGACGCATTCGGTTTCGGCCGGCCTGGATTACGCCATGATCGGCCCCGAGCACGCCTGGCTGCACGACCGGCGCCGTGCCGAATACGTGGCGGCTTCCGATGCCGAAGCGCTGGCCGCCGCCACCCGGCTCTCGCGCACCGAAGGCATCATTCCGGCGCTCGAATCGGCACACGCCGTGGCCGAAGCCATCCAACGCGCGCCAGCCTTAACCGGCAGCGCGGCGCAGGGCAAAATCTTTCTGGTGAACCTCTCCGGCCGCGGCGATAAAGACGTGGACATCTACCGCGAAAACTTCCCGGAACTGGACGAAGCATGACGCGCATCGGGCGCATGTTCGCCGACTTGAAGCAGCAGGGCCGCAAGGGCTTCATCGCCTACATCACGGCGGGCGATCCGTCGCCCGACCGCACGCCTTGCCTGGTGGAGGCGCTGGTGCGCGGCGGCGCCGACTTGATCGAACTGGGCGTGCCCTTTTCCGACCCCATTGCCGATGGCCCGGTGATTCAACGCGGCGGGCAGCGGGCGCTCAAGGCCGGCACCACGCTCCGCATCGTGCTGGAGATCGCAGCCCGCATCCGCGAGCGTTCCGAGGTTCCGCTGCTGCTCTTCACGTACCTGAACCCGGTGCTCCGCTATGGCCTGGAGCGTTTGGCGGAAGACGCGGCGCGCTGCGGGATCGATGGTTGTCTGCTGACTGACGCCGGCGTGGAAGAGGCGCACGAATATGTGGGCGCCATGCACCGCCACGGCCTGGATACCGTGTTCCTGGCGGCGCCCACCAGCACGCCGCGCCGCCTCAAACTGGTGGCGCAGTATTCCACCGGCTTCGTCTACCTGGTTTCGCGGACCGGCGTAACCGGCGAGCGCGAATCGCTGTCGGACGCAGTGGCGCCGTTGGTGCGGGCGGTGCGCGCGGTTACCGATCTGCCGCTGGCCGTGGGCTTCGGAATTTCGAAACCGGAACACGTGGCGGAACTAGGCCGCCAGGTGGAGGCTGTGGTGGTGGGCAGCGCGATCGTGCATCTGATCGAAAGGGGCTCTTTGGGCAATCCGGACAACGCGTCGCTGGAGATCCAGCTCGAGTCTTTCGTGCGCGAACTCAAGCATGGCTTTGGAGCCCAGGCATGAATCAGCCAATCAACCAGCGCATGAACGAAGAAGACGCGCGCCAGAAGCTGGAGGAGTACCGCGTGCTGATCGACGATGTGGACCGGCGCATCGTGGCATTGCTCAATGAGCGCACCGGTGTGGTGGAGAACATCGGCCGCGTGAAACGCGAGGCCCAACTGCCCATCTACGAACCCAAGCGCGAAGAACAGGTCTTCGCCAATATTACCGAAGCCAATGGCGGTCCGCTCACCGAAGGGGCGGTGCGCCGCATCTTCGAACGCATCATCGATGAGATGCGCACCATCCAGCGTTTGCGGATGGCCAGCAGCACGCAGCAAGACGGAGGAACTTAAATGATCGTCGTCATGCAGGAAGGCGCCGCCGAACAGCAGATCCAGAACGTAATCGACCGCCTGGTGGAACTGGGCTTCGACGTCCACCGCTCCACCGGGGTAATCCACACGGTACTGGGCGGGGTTGGCGGAAAGGACGATTTCGATCTGGCCGCTTTTGAGGTGATGGAAGGCGTCAAGGACGCCCACCGGATTGCATCGCCCTACAAACTGGCCAGCCGCGGCTTCCGGCCCGGCGGCACCATCGTCAGCGTTCGCGGGTTGGAGATCGGGGCCGGCGAAGTGGTCGTGATGGCCGGACCGTGCAGCGTGGAGAGCCGCGACCAGATTGAGCGCTCGGCCGCGGTGGTGGCCAAGGCTGGAGCCAAAGTGATTCGCGGCGGCGCCTTCAAGCCGCGCAGTTCGCCCTACGCGTTTCAAGGGATGGGCGAAGCCGGCCTGGAGATGCTGCGCGAGGCGGCTGACCGCAACGGCCTGCTGGTGGTGAGCGAGGTGATGGACCAGACCCAGATTCCGGTGGTGTCGCAATACTCGGACATCCTGCAAGTGGGCGCGCGCAACATGCAGAACTTCAACCTGCTGAAGGAACTGGGCAAGCAGCGCCAACCGGTGCTGCTGAAACGCGGGATCGCCGCCACCATCGAGGAACTGCTGCTGTCCGCCGAGTACATCATGGCCGGCGGAAACTACGACGTGATTCTATGCGAGCGCGGCATCCGCACCTTTGAGACCTACACGCGCAACACCATGGACATCTCGGCCATACCCGTGGTGAAGAAGCTCTCGCATCTGCCGATTATCGCCGACCCGTCGCATGGAACCGGCCGCCGCGACAAGGTGGCGCCGATGGCGCGGGCCGCCGTGGCCGCGGGCGCCGATGGCCTGCTGATAGAAGTACACCCCGATCCGGACCGCGCGCTCAGTGACGGCGCCCAATCCCTGCGGCCCGAGCAATTCGAAGAGCTGATGCGCCAATTGCGCATGATTGCGCCGGCGGTTGGGAGGACGATTTGAACCCCGCTCGCTTGGCATCGCGGGGGCGGATTAACAATCCGCCGCAGGTTAACAACCTGCCCCACAAATGAACCACGTCGCCATCATCGGCACCGGCCTCATCGGCGCATCCTTCGGCCTGGCGCTTCGCAAGTCTGGCTTCACCGGCCAGATCGTAGGTGTCAGTTCCCCCGCCGCTATCGCCGACGCCGTGGCCGCCGGCGCCATTGACCGCGGCGCGCCGCTGGCCGAAGCCGTCGGACCAGCCGATCTCGTTTTTCTGTCGCAGACCATTGGCCGCATTCTCGATACCATCCGCCATTTGGATGCGCACGTACAACCGGGAGCGCTGGTCACCGACGTGGGCAGCACCAAGTGTGAGATTGTCGATCAGGCCCGGCAATCCATCAGCCGCTGCCAGTTCCTGGGCGGCCACCCGATGGCCGGCAGGGAAAAGCGCGGGGCCGCGGCCGCGGATGCCGATCTGTTTCGCAACCGTACCTGGGTGCTCACGCCGGACGAGCCGGCAGAGCTTGCCACGCCCGGCGCCCGCGAGTTCCGCGGCTGGCTGCGGCTTATCGGGGCGCGCACGGTGGTGCTCGATTCGGACGAGCATGACCGCGTGGTGTCCCTCACTTCCCACTTGTGCCAACTGGCGTCCACGGCGCTGGCGGCCACGGTGGCGGACCGTTTGGGCGCGCCGGCACACTTGCAGGTTGCCGGCCCCGGCCTGGAGGATATGACGCGCCTCGCCATGGGGTCTTACGATTTGTGGCGGGATATTCTGGCCACCAACACCGGCCCCATCGAGCGCGCCTTGTCGGACTACATTCAGAAACTGGAGCACATGCGCGAGAACCTTCGGACGCGGCAGCTCCAAGAGGAGTTTGAGCGCGGCGCCGCTCTGGCGGGCCGCTTGCGGCGGACGGGCTAATCCCGTTCGCGGATTTAGGATACACTACCCATGAGGCACTTAGCCGTATCACCGCTGCCGGACGAGTCGTCCGGCGGTGGACCTCCGGCCTTCAAGGCGCGGCGGCCGTTTCGGTCCGCCCCACCCAATGCTGGATTCAAGGAACTCAAAATGGAACACAAACTGAAGATCGCCGTGTTCATCGATTTCGACAATATCGAAATCGGCGTCAAGTCCACTTTGCATCGGGAATTTGACGTGGCCGCGGTACTGGACGCACTCAAAGAGCGCGGCGAAATCGTGACGAAGTTTGCTTACGCGAACTGGGGAAGGCAGGAATCCGCCACGCGCGCGCTCTCCGAGCACGCGGTGCAGATGGTTCAGCGCGACCCCTCGCCGCGCGGCGATAAGAATGGCGCCGACATTAACCTGGCTCTCGATGCCCTCGAGATGGCCTTCACTCACGACCATATCAACGCCTTCGCCATCGTCAGCGGCGATAGCGATTTTATCGCGCTGGTCAACAAACTGAAGCAGTACGACAAGCGCATCTTCGTGGTAGGCGGCCGCGCCTTCACCAGCACGATTCTGCAAAAGAACTGTCACGAGTTCGTGGCCTACGAATCGATCATCGATTATCCGGGCTCGCGGGCTTCGGGCGGCCATCAGCAGAAGGAGCAGGCGGCCCAACAGCAACCGTCGCAGCAGCAGCCGGCGCAGCAGCAACCGACCCAGCAGCAACCGGCCCAGCAGCAGCCGCAACAACAACACTCCGAGCGGCCGCAGCAACAGTCGTCGCAACAACAGCGGCCGCAGCACAAACGCGTGGCGCTCGATCTCACCCAGTCCATGCCCCTGGTGGAGCGCGCTCTGGGCGTGCTGGAGCGGCGCGAAGTGCGCCCACAGCTCGGGCTGCTGAAATCCACCATGCTGCAACTGGATTCCACGTTCAACGAAAAGGCCTATGGCGCCAGTTCGTTCACGGATTTCGTGGAGAAGCTGCAGAAGGCCGATTTCGTGGAGGTCACCGGCGGCGAAGGCCGTTACATGATCCGCATGAAAGGCGGCGGCGCGCCCGAGAAGCCCGGCCTCAAACCCGAACAGGCCATCCCGCTGCTGCGCGACGTGCTGGAGATCCATCGCATCGAAGTGGACGGAGGTTCCAGCGCCGACGAGTTGGCCGAATGGGTGAAACAGGAGCGTCCGGCGTTCGACTGGCGCGAGTACGGTTTCCAGGAGTTCGGCGAGTTGCTGAACTACGCGCAGGATAAGGGCCTGGTGCGCATTCAGGTGGATGAAGAGAAAGGTCTCATCGTTTATCTGGGCGCCGAGTTCCATCCGCCCGCCCCGCCGCCCGAGCCCGAACCGGTGGCAGAAATGGATGAAGAGGAAATCGACGAGCCGCAGCCCCTGGTACCGGGCCAGCCCACCGCCACCGGCGAGATCCCGCTGCCGGAACTGCCTCCCAAGCCGCAGCGCCGGCCCAGGGCGCCTCGCAAGACCGCCAGCCCGGGCTCCGAAGGCAACGTGAAGAAACGGACCACCCGGCCGCGCAAGAAGCCGCCGGCATAGAACGAAAGGATGCCAGATGCCGGATGCCGGTGGCCGGTTAACGTCAACCCCCAAGGTGCGTCAGCCCCCAACCGGCATCCGGCCACCTGCAACTTCCAACCGGCATACTTCTACGGAAAGCCTACCTGTCGGCCACAATCGCCCGGAGGGGTTCGGGCAGGGCGCTGTATGTGAGGGCATTCTGCGAAAAAACGGAGCCGACTTGCGGGCTATCGTTCGAGCAAGACCATCGGAAATAGTAACGTGCCAGGGTCGCCCCAAAACGGCGGCGGCGAACAACGCGGATTCGAGCACATAGGCAATCACGATGGTCAATTCTCCGCAAGCTTATCGAGGTGGTCGATCACCAGAAATTCGACGGGCCCTTTGTACCTCTCTAGCTTGAGCCCGAGCCGCCTAACGGCGGCCACCACGGAGGTGTAGTCGGAAGGATCATCACCTCTTTCGAACTCCACCTGGAAATTGTACTTGCCCGTGAGGCCGGTCTGATCGAGAACGGATGTGCTCAGCAGGCGCTGCAAATTTTCGGTTAATTGCAGCATTGTAGCGCGCCGTCCTTCGACGGCGATGACACCTTGCGACAATCCGTGGGCTGAGACCCATCCATCTGATATCGTGGGATCGTCGGAAGCTTTCTCTTCCCTGGCTGCCTCCATTCTAGGGCCGTCTTTCGTCACCGTCAGGGCATAGCCTTGGACGGCGTCCTTAATCTCGCGGTGGACTACCATCTTGAAGCGCTCGATGAGGAGAGTTTGAAGCATCAGGCGCTCCTGATCTTCGCTGGTATCCGGGCCCGTAGTTGCCTCGATCTCGTAAATGGAGCCGAGGCTGACGGAACCGGTGGGCTTTTCGGAAATCCGCCACCACTCCATCTGATAGGCATACCCCAGCAGGTACATGAGCTGAGTTTTCCATCGAAAACGCCCGACGGTCCGTCTCGGACGGGTTTCTAAAATACTCTGATCGGCGGGGAACTTGATCGAGGCTACCTCAAATCGCATTTGCGCAGCGGTTAGCGGCGATTGAGCGCGCATCTTTGGCGGATGAGCCAGTCCGATAGAGAGCGGTATGGCGGCTGCGGTGATGCCCAGAGTCGCCAGGATCAGCTTCTTCCACGGCTCCAAACTGAGGTTCATCCGTCTTATGGTGACACGTTTAGCCGACCGACGTTGGTACGGCCGGTGGACCGAACCCGGGGTTCTGGCGTCACTCGTGCTGCTTGCCTGGGCGATCATGCCGGTGTACCGTAAGAGTTGTGAGCCCTCTCGAAAACATCGTCGAGGATCTGAAGGCGCTTCCGCCGGACAGGCTGGAAATGGCCGCCGATTTCATCCGGCAGCTCAAGCCGGTCAGCCAGGTTGAACGGGATGCGGCTCTCGCCCGCGCGTTCGGATGCCTCTCGCCGGAAGAAGCGGATGAAATGGAAAGGGTCATCGAAGAAGGCTGCGAGCAAGTCAATGAACACGGCCGGTAGTGTCCTTTTGGACACCAACGTCGTGGTCGCATACTTTCGCGGTGACAAGGTTTTGCATCCACACTTCGCCGGAATTACCCCGGTGTACCTGCCCTGGGTGGTGCTGGGTGAACTTCACTCGGCGCCCAAAAGGCACAGCGGCGGCAGGAACAGCTCGCTAGGTCAAAGCCGAACTCGCCCGGCTTGGCAAGCCCATTCCGGACAACGACCTCTGGATTGCGGCGATGGCGATGCAGCATGACTTGGCCGGTAAATCTCGTATTAATTCCCGGACGGCCGTTCGGCGTGGTCTACGACGATGACTTCGACTGGCCCCTTCGTCGATTCGAGCTGTAACCCAAGTTGCTGGCGGAGCGCCTGCGGAATGGGTAAACCTGACATGCCGGAATCGGGCGGTGGAGGCGGCATGGCCGGGGTGGTCTCATCCGCCACGAAATCCAGTTGCAGGTCGAAGAGTCCGGTGAATCCGGTCCTGTCGATCACGCTCCGGCCGAGCACCCTCGAAAGCATCCGGACGAGCTCTGGCATGGCTACTTTTCCACCCTGTATACGCGCACCGGCGGTGTTCAAGCTGACGCCAGCCGAGCCACACAGCACCGTGGCGGGTTCAACCTCCCCGGGCGCCGCCATTCTTCCGGCTCCGGCCCACTCCGGGGACGCGTCCTCGGTAGAGTCCACGCAGCCGCCTTCCTTAGGCGGAGGCAGCCTGAACCCACCTTTAGCAGCCACCAGCGCATACACCGGCAGGTCCCTCGTGTCGCGGTGTGTCCTTAATTGGAAGCGGTCCTCAAGCAGCGACTGCAGCATGAGAAACATTCGGGCCCGGTTGGCATTGCCATCGGCCTTGGCCTCGATCTGGTAGCGCCCGGACTGCATCCACGCCGGAGCACCCACGACTTGGAATGGCTGGACCCCATACGCATACTGAATTAGAATCTGCAGAGTCGCATCGGCAGTGAGACGTCCCGGAAGCGGGCGCACGTTCTGTACACTACGGTTGAAAGAGGGCTTGACGGAAGCTACCTCAAACTGCGCCCGAACGGTGGGTTGGGCAAATACTGCCCAGGCCCCAATTGCCAACAGGATCAGTGCAGGGGCGGTCCCCGGTCCGCAGGAGGGGCGACGGGAGGTGGACGGCTGGCCCAATAATCTGGCAATGCGGTCGGCCAACGAGCCGCCGTTCGCGGCCATGACGTTGGGCTGAATCCAGCGTGCCGAGTCGAACTCCGCCAAGGCACGAGCGTAGATGACAGCGTCACCGGTGACGGATACCGCAATGTCGTCGCAACAGAGTTCGCGCTCGGCGCGCATGTGACTGGAGACCCACCAGACGGCGGGATGGTAAAAGAATACGGCCTCGACGGCGCTCTGCAATATATGTACCGGATAGTCATGGCGGCGGATGTGTGCCAGCTCGTGAAGCAGAAGCGCTTCTATCTGTGCGACCGGCAAGCCGGCGAGGGCGCCTGCCGGCACCAGCACAATCGGCCGAAGCCATCCCATGGCGGCCGGCGCCTGTAGCCGTCCCGACACAAGCAAGCGGACCGGCCGGGAGACAGAAATGCGGGTCTTGAGCCTGTCGAGGGTCCGCTGCCATTCGGCAGAAACGGGACGCACCAT
>DATMNI010000373.1:0-107537 GCA_035570275.1 Candidatus Acidiferrales bacterium
AAGACGCCTTCTCCGCGTTTTGCTCCGGGTCGGGGTACCTCTTGGGTCCGCCTCCGCGTCCCACAATTGGCGCTTCATTCCGCTCCAGCCTTCACCCGGCTCACCACCATTCGGGTTCGTTCCCGCTTTGGGTCGACCAAAATGTAGAAACTCCAGCCAGGCGGATTAACAATCCGCCGGACCCAGAGGGTGCCCCTAGCAACCTGCCCACAAGATTCAAGATGGGATCATAGGAAGAATGCTCCCAGATGCCGTCGTGCCCGAAGCCATCCGAAACACTTACGAACTGATTCACCCGTATATCCGCCGCACTCCCGTAGTGGAGGCCGATGGCGCGGATTTCGGACTTGGCCCGCTCCCGCTGGTGCTCAAGCTGGAGTTGTTGCAGCACGCCGGTTCCTTCAAAACCCGCGGCGCGTTTGCCAATCTGCTGATGCGCCACGTGCCCGAGGCCGGCGTGGTGGCGGCTTCCGGCGGCAATCATGGCGCAGCCGTCGCGTATACCGCGATGATGCTGCGCAAGCCGGCCAGGATCTTCGTTCCAACCGTGGCTTCGCCCGCAAAGCTGGACCGCATCCGCGGATACGGCGCCGACCTCGTCATCCACGGCGAACGCTATGCTGAGGCCCTGGCCGCCAGCGAGGAGTGGGTGGCCCAATCGGGTGCGCTGGCGGTCCACGCCTACGAGCAGATCGAGACCCTGCTGGGGCAGGGGACCGTGGGGCTGGAGTTTGAAGAACAGGCTCCGCGGTGCCACACGCTGCTGGTGGCCGTCGGCGGCGGCGGCCTGATCGGCGGCATCGCGGCCTGGTTTACGGGACGGATGCGGATTATCGGCGTGGAGCCGGAAGCTGCGCCTACCCTCACACTGGCCTTGCAGGCGGGCCGGCCGGTGGACTCCCCGGCGGGAGGCATCGCGGCCGATTCGCTGGCCCCGAAACGCGTCGGCGAGTTGATGTTTCCGATAGCTCAGAAATGGGTGGAGCGTGTCGTGCTGGTGCCGGACGAGGCCATTCAGGCAGCGCAGAGGGCGCTATGGGATGTCATGCGGGTGGTGGCGGAACCCGGCGGCGCGGCGGCCTTCGCGGCGCTCCTGTCAGGGCGGTATCGGCCGCGAGCGGGCGAACGGGTGGGGGTGCTGGTGTGCGGTGGCAATACCACGGCGGTGGACTTCAGGTGAGTCACGGCGTGCCGAAGTCGGCGTGGTTTAGAGTGCCGAACCGCAGGAACTCGCCTGCAATGCCCGCCGGGGTAGGCCCGCTGGCGTAGACGAACTGGAAATGCCGGCGAATCCGCAGGCCGCGGACGGGCACGGTCCGGAGCAATCCAAGCGAAATCTCGCGCCCCAGAGCCCAGCGCGAGACGAAGCCGACGCCGATGCCCGCCGCGATCGCCGATTTGATCGACTCGGTGGAGTCCAGTTCCATGGCGATGCGCAGCTTCCCTACGTCAATGCGCGCGCGCTTGAGCGCATCCTCCACCACCTGCCGCGTGCCGGAACCGCGCTCCCGCAGGATCACGGCCGCGGTGCGCAGCGCGGCCGGGTCCACGGCGCCCCCCACGTCACCCAGGGCGGCCCATTCGTGGCTGGGTGGCACTACCAGAACGATCTCGTCCTCCACGAATTTCTGGCACTTTACATCAGTGCGATTGGGAGGGCCTTCAATCAGGCCGAGCGCGATGCGGCCATCCACCAGCGCGCTCACCACGTCGGCCGTGTTGCCGCTCAAGATGGAGAGTTGGATTTTCGGGAAGGCCGCCAGAAACTGGCCGGCCAGGCGGGGCAGCAGGTACTGCGCAATGGTGGTGGATGCCCCCAACGCCAGGCAGCCGCGGGTTTCGCCCTTCAGCGCCGCCAGGTCGCGCTCGGCATCGGCGCACAACGCCGCGATGCGCCTGGCGTAGTCTTGCAAGACTTCGCCTGCGGCCGTCAGAGCAATCCGCTGTCCGGTGCGGTCAAAGAGGCGCAGCCCCAGGTCCTCCTCCAGGTTCTTGATTTGCATGGTGACCGCGGGTTGCGTGAGGAACAGCCGCTCGGCGGCGCGTGTGAAGCTCAGCTCCTCGGCCACAATGCGAAAGACTCGCAGGCGAAACGGTTCCACTGTCCTTTGAGGATACCGTGCCTTTGAAGATACGCTACCAGTAGAATAGCCGGATGAGCGAGAGGCTGAGAACGGAGATGAAGCACCAGGCGCCCGACCCCAACAGGAAAGGCCTCAGCCCGGCGGCCCGCAGCTTGCGGATGCTGGTTTCCAGGCCCATCGCGGCTAAGGCCAGGGCCAGCAGGAACTGGTTCACCACGACCAGCCGCGCTGTCCACGCGGCGGAAAGCACGCCGGTGCTGTTCACCAGGATCATCGCCAGGAAGCCCAGCAGGAACCAGGGCACGACGGGCGCTTTGGTTGGCTGGCTGTTCTGAGCGTCGCCGTCGGCTGCCTGTCTCCTGGTGGCCCGCCTGGTGGCGAGCATCCCCATGGTGAATACCACCGGCGCCAGCAGCATGACGCGCGAGAGCTTGCTGATGGCGCCGTACTGAGCGCTGACCGATCCGCCTTGAAAGGCTGCCGCGATTACCTGCGCGATCTCGTGGATCGACGACCCGGTCCACAATCCATACGCGGACGCCGGCATCCCCAGGAAACCCGCGGCGATGGGGTAGAGCAAGACCGACGCCGTCCCGAAGGCCGTGATCACGGCGATGGCGTAGGCTACTTCTTCGTCGCTGCCCTCGGTGACGGTGTTGGTCGCGACCACCGCCGATGCCCCGCAGATCGACGTGCCGGAGGCGATCAATTCGGTGAGCTTGCGGCTGACGCCCAGTTGTTTGCCGAGCCAGAGGGTGAAGAGAAACGTGGAGACCAGGGTCGCCAGAACGATCAGGAACCCGAGGCCGCCCACCTGCCAGATCTGGTGCATGCTCAATTGAAACCCAAGCAGCATGATGGCGAGGCGCAGCAGTCGCCGCATCCCGAATCGGATGCCCGGCTGCCACGCGGCCCGCACACCCAAAGTATTGCGAACGATCATGCCTAGTAGGATGGCCAGCATCAGGGTGCTGATGACGCTCAAGCGCGGCAGTTTATGCAGCCACCAGGCGGCCGAGGCCAGCACGAGCGTCAGCACGAGGCCGGGGAGAACATCGCGGATTCTGGAAAGAGCGTTGGCAGGCATCTGCTAGTTACAGTCTGACTGCTTCCGCGGCTGGCGTCGAATGAATAAATGCTATGGGGTATCAATCGAACTGATGCCCCATTGGGGGCCGTTTGTGCGAAGATGTATACAAGGGAGCACAAGCGATGACCGAAACGCTTTCCATACGGATCGACGCAGGAACAAAAGAGCGATTGGATGCCCTGGCTAAAAGGTCCAAACGGTCGAAATCCTTCCTGGCCGCGGAGGCGATTGGCGCATACATCGAGTCCGAGGAATGGCAGATGGGAGAGATCCAGGCTGGGCTGGCAGAACTGGATGCCGGGCAAGTGGTCAGCCACGACAAAGTAGCGAAGTGGCTGAATTCCTGGGGCAAGCCGGATGAGACAAAAGCACCACGATGATGGTGGTCTGGTCCCGTCGGGCGATACGGTATATGGTAGCGCTGCGGGAATACATTGCGAGAAACTCTGAGCAGAATGCCGCGCTCGTTGCCAGGCGCATTCTCGAATCGGTCGATCTTCTGCAAACTCATCCTGAAATTGGACGGCCCGGCCGAGTGGTCGGGACCCGCGAGCTCGTAGTGCCGGACACTCCCTACATCATTCCATATCGTGTTCGGCTGGCACGGCTGGAACTGATCGCGGTGTTCCACGGCCGCCAAAAGTGGCCGGTGAAACTGTAAACCTGATGCGGCCGGCGGGCAGGCTCGGAAGGAGACGGCGCCCCGGATATGCCGCCGCGGCGGCAGGCCACCGAAGCACGACAGACCACTAAAGGCGATGGTCTGTCCCACTGGATCGCCGCCGATCTCATGACGCCGCCGGGTGGAACCCATCCGGCGGGGCGTTGCGGGCTTCCGGGCTCTCGATGTCCAGATTCACCACCACCGGTTCCTGGCCGCTGCGGACCACCACGGCCTCCACCGGTTCATCGGGCCGCGCGTTGATCTCCTGGTGCGGCACGTAGGGTGGAACAAAGATGAAGTCGCCGGGGCCGGCTTCGTCGACGAACTCGAGCTGGTTGCCCCAACGGAACCGCGCCCGGCCTTTGACGATGTAGAGCACGGTTTCGAGTTCGCCGTGGTGATGGGCGCCGGTCTTGGCGTTTGGTTCCACCACCACCGTGCCTGCCCAGAGTTTGTGCGCCCCGGCCGCGGCGTGGGTGATGGCTGCGGCGCGAGTCATGCCGGGGGTCTGCGGCGTGTTCGAATCCAGTTCGCCGGCGCGCACAATGCGAATGCCGTGCGTGTGCCAATCGTGTGAAGCCGCATCCATGTCCGGAATTTTAGCACCCTAACACCCGGTCACTTGGCAGCTCCTTGACATACAATGGCTGACATGTTTTCCCGCCGAGACTTTCTCTCGGGTGCTTCCGCCGCCGCATTCGCGGGTGCGGGCGCACAGGCAAGCGCCGCTGCCGCCCGCCCTCCAAACTTCGTCCTCTTTCTGGCCGACGATCTGGGCTGTCACGATATCGGAGCCTGGGGCGCCACCGATTTGAAAACTCCCCACATCGATGCCATGGCCGCTTCCGGCGCCCGTTTCACCAACTGGTACGCCGCCGCGCCGGTTTGCGCGCCCTCGCGAGCCGCCCTGCTCACGGGACGCTACCCGATTCGCGCCGGCGTCCCCGATAACGGCCCGCCTCTGGGCCCCAGCGAGCGCTCCATCGCGTCTCTCCTCAAACCGGCCGGCTACGCCACCGGCATCTTCGGCAAATGGCACCTGGGTTCCACCCCCGAAACCGTACCCAACGCTCATGGCTTCGACCGCTTTCTGGGCTTTCACTCGGGCTGCATCGATTACTACTCGCACCGTTACTATTGGGGCGAGCCGCGCCAGGTCAACTATCACGATCTCTGGCGCGATCGCACCGAAGTTTTCGAAGACGGCCAGTACGCCACCGAACTGTTCGCCCGCGAAGCCGCGCAGTTCGTGCACGACAACCGCGCCAACCCCTTCTTCCTGTACGTGCCCTTCAACGGCGTGCATTACCCGATGCACGCTCCCAGGAAATACGCCGACCGCTTTCCGAACCTTGAGCCAGAGCGCCGCATGTACGCCGCCATGCTGTCCGCGGTTGACGACGGCGTGGGCCAGGTGATGCGCACGCTGAGAGAACTGCGCCTGCTCGACAACACCCTGGTATTCTTCTCGGCCGATAACGGCGCCACCCGCGAAGCCCGCGCCGGGCTGGGCGGAATGCCCGCTACCGCCGGCAACAACGCGCCATTCCGCGGGAATAAGTTCAGCGCGTTCGATGGCGGCATGCACGTGCCCATGGTGATGAGCTGGCCCGGAGCCATCCCCAAGGGACAGGTCTTACACCAGATGGGTAACCACGTGGATCTCTTGCCGACGATTTGCAAAGCGGCCGGCGCGGCGGTTCCAAGCGACCGCACGATGGACGGTTTCGATGCGCTGCCGCTGGCGGTATCGGGCGCCAAATCGAACCATGACGCCATCTTCTGGTCCTCTGGCGGCCAGCTTGCGGTGCGCCGCGGCAATTGGAAACTGGTGAAAAACGGCAAACTCTTCGACGGAACGCCCGGCGGCAGCCAGCCGCTGGCGGGCGATGACGCGCTCTTCCTCTCGAACCTGGATGAAGACCCGGGCGAGTCCAAAAACCTGCGGCACCGGAACCCCGCCATGGTGGACGAGTTGGCGACGATGGCCGAAAAGTGGCTGGAAGACGTCACGAAGCCCTAAGATGGAAGCAACGTGAATCCATTCCCGATCTATCCGGAGGGGGCGGCCGAAAGGGCGCACGAAGGGGCGCCCGACGCCGCGCCGTCGCTGGGCCCGACGCCGCGCATTACTTCGCTGCTGATTAAGCCGGCCTCGGCAGTCTGCAACCTCGATTGCTCCTACTGCTTCTACCTGGACCGCGAGGCCGACCCGTACCAGGCGCTACCGGGACGCCGCATGACGTTCGATACGTTGGAGCGGCTGGTCGATACGTATCTGTTTTACTCCTATCCCAACAGCGTGTTCGCTTTTCAGGGCGGCGAGCCGACCCTGGCCGGTCTGGCGTTTTTCGAAAAGCTGGTGGAGTTTCAGAAGTATTACGGACGCAACGGCCAGTCGGTGAGCAATGCGCTGCAGACAAACGCCATGCTGCTGGACAAGAGTTGGTGCGATCTCTTCCGCGCCTATTCGTGGCTGCTGGGTGTATCGCTCGATGGCCCCGCGGAGGTCAACGACCTTTACCGCTTCAACAAAGAGGGCCGCGGCACCTGGAAGCGCGTGATGCAAAGCGTGGAACTGTTGCAGGTGAACCAGGTGGAGTTCAACGTTCTCTGCGTGCTGAGCCAGGCTAACGTGGGACGCGCCAGGGAGTTGTACAAGTTTTACCGGCGCCTGGGAATCGACAACCTGCAGTTCATTCCGCTGGCGGAGTTCGACCGGGAGGGCAACCCGCTGCCGTTCACGATCACGCCGGTGCAGTATGGCCGCTTTCTCTGCGAGATGTTCGACCTGTGGTGGCCGGACCGCCGCAAAGTGCGGATCCGGGTGTTCGACAACATTGCCGAAGCCCTGGCCGGGCAGAAGCCGGGCACTTGCACCATGCACGAAACCTGCGACAGCTACGTGGTGGTGGAGTACAACGGCGACGTGTACCCATGCGACTTCTTCGTGGAAAGCGGATGGAAGCTGGGCAATATCGTGCTCGATTCGTGGCCGGAGATCGCGCGGCGCACACGCCGTTACAGTTTTGCGTCCAAGAAGACCCTGGCGCATCCGGAATGCCAGGTGTGCGAATACCAGTCGATTTGCCACGGCGGTTGCCCCAAGTTCCGGCATGGCCCGCACGCCCAATTCGGGGACCTGGACTATTTCTGCCAGGCCTACAAGATGATCTACGCCAAGTGTGTGGGACCGCTTCGTAAGGAACTGCAGCGTCTCTTCGGGCAGAATACGGCAACTCCCGGGCCGGTCCCCGCAACGATACCGACGATCAGCCCGTATTGAGCAGCGGAATTACTTCTTGAAGTCTTGTTTTTCGTTCTGGTGGCGCTTGCGCTCACGCTCGGCTTTCTCGGCTCGAAGCTGGGCGTAAAGTGGCTTCTGGTCTTCGCGCAAAATGGCATTGACTTTTTCGTGCTGGCTTTCGCGAAGCGCGCGCGCCTCGTCGTTGGCCTTCTTGTGGATTTGGTCGAACTCGTCGTGGGTCTCGTCGAGGATTTTGTTGTACTTCGCGATCTGCCCGTCATCCAGCTTGACGCGATCCCGCATCTCGGCATCCAGGTGCTTGCGGACTTCCTCTGGATCCAGCCGTGCGGGACGCGCGCTGTTGGCGCCGCTGGTCAGAACCGTATTCACGGCGACTAGCCGGTAGGCAAAAGCTCCCACCAGCGCGCCGCTAAGAAACACCAGCAGCAACGAAAGGAAAGCGGAGAGTTTGGACTTGAGCATAGCTCAGATCACCGGCCGGTGGGCTCCAACTGGGCCGAAACAATGATTTGAGCTGAACCAACGATTTCCGGAGCATCGAGCGGCCGCGCCTCCGCTAGCGCCTCAAGGTATGTCTGCGGGGAATTGGGGTTGGCGCGGGGGATCGACGCATATACGCCCAGCGCCAGCGAAAGGGCCACTGCCGTAGTCACGAAACCCGCGGCCATCCGCCGGAAGGAGAAGCTGAAAGTCTGGCGAGACTCAATCCTGGCCCAAAGGCTGGGCATAAAGTTCGCGCTCGGTTCCGGAACCGGACAGGCACTCCGGTAGGCCCGTAACAGGGCGTCCAGTCTTTCGGCGGACAGTTTTTCAACGTCGCTGCAGCGCATTTGATCCATAATACCTCTACTTCGCCGGCTTCAGCCCGGCTCCCTACCGCTTTTCTCCCGATCCGAACGCCTTCAGAACCCTTTGCCTGGCCCTGAATAACCGGACCTTTAGAGCATTTTCGTTAACCTTGTATATCTTTTCAAGCTCTTTTAAAGATAGCCCCTCTACTTCCTTTAACATCAATAAGATCCGGTCGGCCTCGGAAACCGCTCCGAGCAATGAATCCACCGATTCCCGAATCTTCTTCTGGTGCTGCTGGTCCTGCTCCGCCTTTCCCCCTGCCATGGCATCGGCCAGCATCACCTGCTGCTCCGACAGGTCGGACATGCGGAACTCCTGGCGGCGCCGCTGCTTTCTCAGATAATCATACGCAGCGTTCACCGTTAGGCGGTACAACCACGGCTCAAAAACTTCCGGCGTTCGCAACTGATCGAGGGAAAAATAAAGCCGCAAAAAGACTTCCTGCGCGACATCCTCGACGTCCTCCGTACGGGCGATCAACCGGGTGATCGTCCCCAGAATACGCTTCCGGTACGCCAGTACGACTTCGTTGAATGCTGCACTATCGCCCTTCTGCGCGCGCTTGATCAGCTCGAAATCAACCAGCATGCCGCACCATGGTTAAGGCCGGCATCCGAAAACCACAACTGTTCCGTTTGCATAGGCGTACCGGCAACTAGACAGGTTACAAGGGTTTGCGAGGAAAGGCAAAATGCATTTTCGGGACAGATGGGGATATTTCACGTAGCCCCCTGGGGCCACTGCGGAATTGAATGGCTCCTCCCGGCGAACACTCATCTGGCTATTGCTATTATCCCAGAAGTGTCGCGTTTGGCTGCACCGGTGGGCAGTCACCGGCAAATTCGAAATCCTATCAATCCTTTCATCACCTTGCGGGCTTTTTATCACCTTGCGAGCCTTCGTTACCTGGCGCGCCGGTGGACGTGCCGGCGGCGGTGCCACCCAGGGTTAACACCAGGCCTGCCGCAACCAGTGCGACTGTCCCCCGATTCCGGTACCACCGATGACGACCCGTCGCTGCTCGGAATCGCAGTGGTAAACCGTTGCGCGCTATGGTCGTCCGGCTTGAAGATCAGCACGGTGCTGCGGTAGGCATCCGTAATCAGGTGGTCGCTGTATGCGGACCGGGCCATCAGACTGTAGGCTTGCGCTGCCGGGTCGGGCTTAGCGCTCCCTAGCGTATCCATGAGCTGCCAGAAGGCAAATGAGATCGGGCCTTCCACCGAGTTCACGATGGACTGTGTGCAGCATGGACTTCCCAGGTAATAGCGCGTATGACGCCAGGAAAGCCGCCTTGTGGACTCACTTCAGAGTTCCGTAGTAGAGGCCGACGTTTTCCGAGTCGAAAATCTGGTCATGATCGGATCCCAACTGGAACGTGGCGGCCGTGTCGCCGTGGAGGGATGGGCTGAGAACAAGCAGGCAAAGAAGGCTGCACAGTTTCATACCTCCTTATCGGCGGCGAGGGGGAAAGCTGTAGGAATGCCCCGGTGCCCACCAGCCCCACCAGGCCCACCATGCCCACCAGGCGGCCCACGTTGCGGCGCAGGGTCCATTGTGATATGTATGAGTGCAAGTCGAACAAATCGATCAACGAAAAACCGCCTGCTTAAGCGAGTAGCGACGGCCAATCATAATCGCCAAAGGATGGCATCCCGTGGAAGCTATCAATCGTAAACTTATTCGTCCGTCTCTTAACGAGATCAAAGAACAGATCACACCTCCCCGTCGCCCCCCCCTGCAAAAAAAGCCTGCTCCCCCGGACCAGACTAACGCTGAGAATTTTTATTACGTCAAGCAGATGCAGGCCAAGACGCCGATGGTGTTCGTGTTGCGCGACGGAGAGACGCTGCACGGCACAATCGAGTGGTACGACAAGTGCTGTTTGAAGGTGAACCGCACCGGAGAGCCGAACATTCTGCTCTACAAACCGGCAATCAAGTACATGTACAAGGAAGTTTGAATTGGAGCGGTCGGCATGGGCGGCCCTGCCAAAAGCCGGGAGCCGACCGCTGAAAACCAGCCGCCATTCTACAATTTCAGGCGCTTCCGCATGGCCAGACGGTATTCGCGCCGCTCGCCGGCCTCGCGGTAACGCCGCTGTTCGTCTTTCGTTTCGGGGATCACCGGCGGAATCGCTGTGGCGTGCCGTTCTTCGTCCAGCGCCACAAACGTCAGATAAGCCGTACAGGTGTGCAGTTTCTCGCCGGTGCGAAGCTTCTCCGTGACCACTTTGACGCCGACTTCCATGGAACTGCGGAAGACCCGGTTTACCGAGGAGCGGAGCATCATCAGCTCGCCGATGTGCACGGGGTGCAGGAAGTGCAGACTGTCCACGGAAGCTGTCACCACGGGCAGCCGGGCATGGCGCAACGCCGCCAACGCCCCCGCCAGATCCACCAGGTGCATCACCTTTCCGCCCAGGACGTTGCCCAGGCCATTGGCGTCATTGGGCAGCGCCAGCTCAGAATATTCGGATGCCGACTCGCGCACAGGCTTACCTTCCATCATTCTCCTTCCATCATTATCCCTGATAGGATGCCGCTCAGGGCTGGGATGCTTCCTTTTTGCGGCGCCGGTAGCTTTGGAGGTATGCCCCGGCTTGCCGTGCCAGCAGCGTCGAGGAACTACCCGCCGGCCCGTCCAAACGATCGAGGGGCCCGTGCGCGAACGGATGATGATCGCGCTCCATAACGTAATAGAGGCGCACGGTGGCGCCATCGTCGCCGGCAACCGCGAAGCGGACCGCATCGGGGCCGTCGCCCGATGGGAATCGCACGCAGCTCCCGCGCGCGTATCCAAGGTTGCAGAGCGGCTGCAGGGTTTGGCGATCGGGCTGCCACGGCTCGCCCGGGACGGCGCGGCAGAGGCCGTCCCAATCGCCTCCCAGCGGCAGTCTGGCGTTTTCCGGACCGCTACCCGAACCCTGCGGCGCTACCGGGTCGAAGTAGGGACACGACATTCCGGAGGTATGGTACCACGCCCGGCATGGGGCTGGTTTGAGCGACCGGCCAGCCGGGCATCCCGGATTTCGGAGGTTGCCGACGCGCTGCTGGTGGAACTGTTCACGCGGCAGCAAACCTGAACAGCGACGGCGGTACAGTAGAGACAATGGCAAGCACACGACTGGACACTCTGAAAGACATGGTGGCGCAGAACCCAAACGATAGTTTCCTGCGCTACGGGCTGGCGATGGAGTACAAGAACGCCGGAGCTCTGGAGGAGGCGATCCGAGCATTCCAGGACCTGATGGCCGTGAATCCCGACTACTCCGCGGCATACTTTCACGGCGGCCAGGTGCTGGAAAAACTGGGCAAGCTCGACGAGGCCCGCGATTTGTACCGGCAGGGCATCGAAGTAACCACGCGCAAGGGCGACCTTCACACACGGAGCGAAATCCAGGCGGCGCTGGATATGCTCGGGTAGCATCTACTTGTGAAGCCAGGACCCAACCGCTCACGTCGTTTGGCGTTTTGCTGGAACTCGCCCGGCACCGGCGACGCCTTGGCGGCGAACCTAAGTACTCAGAATTGTTTCGCGATACCGGCTTGTCTCAGCACTGCGTTCGCGGTGTGCCGGGACAGGATTTTCTGGTCTACAGGGAAACGCCGCTGCGTGATCGGGCTGTACCAGATTTCATGGTCTCCTCTGCCCGGTCGCTCAAAATTACATCCCTGCGCGCGGAGAATCTCCTTCACCTTTGGCGTATAACTGACCATCAGAAGGCCAGGACATCACTATCTTCGTGTTGATACCGTACGTGGAACCTCGCCGTCCGGTTGCTCGGGACGCCGTTCAACTCCAGCAACTCGGGGATAAGGGTTCTCAGCTTCTGAGCCAGAACATTGGGTGAATCGGCCTCAGCAACAAGGCCGGGGACATCCTCGCTTTCTGCCACCCATACGCCGGCCTCTCTGTCCCACTGGGCCAGAATCTCATAAACGCCATGCTGGGTTGGGTTCTCCACCAGTGGCAACATTTTAACACGACCCCGCATGGACTCCCACTGCTTTGATTGGCGCGTCGACGATCGATTTCGGCGGCATCAGTGGGGTTGTTAACGGCGCCAGGACCGCAAGTCAAAACAGCAGAATCCCCAGGCAGCCAAAGCGCGATGGCCGCAAACCATTCGAAATTGACCCACTATGCCGATTGCGTCCGGTAGATCCACAAAGAAGTTGCTCACAAAGCGACAGCCCGTTCGAGTGTTCGACCCGGGGTCGCCCGCGACAGCAGGATTTGAAACGGCGATCTTCTGGTGGCCCCTTCGTGGACGCGTTTCGAACTCCTGCCATCTGCCCGCCGCCGGATGTCAGAGGGATGTTCCAGCAGATTCAATCACATCACTTGCGGCGTGAGGCTAGGCCACCCGGAGTCCCGTCAAGACATGATCGGGTGGGCACCAATCCCATTCTGGCTTTCTGGCTTTCTGGTATTATGGAATTATGGCGATGAGGAAGATGACCTTTAGCGTACCCGAGCCGTTGGCTGAGCAGCTTCTGCGCAGGGTTGCCTCACGCGACCGTTCGCGTTTCGTCAGTGAGGCCCTGGCTGCACGACTGGAAGAGCGCGACGCTGCGTTGACCCGTGCCTGCGAGATTGCGAATCAGGACCTGGATGTGGCGGAAATCGAAAAGGAATTTGACGGAATCCGCGACGAGATGACAGAACCATGGAAGTGATCCCGGAGCGCGGTGAAATCTGGTGGGTTGCGCTCGATCCGGCGCTCGGTTTGGAGATTCGCAAGACACGCCCCTGCGTTGTGATCTCGGTGAAGGTGTTAAATGAAAGGCGAAGAACGGTGATCGTTGTCCCCCTGTCAAGTTCGCCGAAGGCCAGCCCGCCGATCCTGATCCCGATCTCCTGTGATGGGCACCCTGCAGTGGCGGTGAGTGACCAAATCCGAGCAGTGGCAAAGGAACGCCTGCGCAGTCGACTGGGCCTGGTAACAAAGGAAGAGATGGCGGCACTGGAGGATGGCCTCAGGCAGATCATGCAACTCGCATAACGCAGAAGGGGCCACACGCGTTTGGCTCCCCTTCGTGGGCAACCATCGAACTTTTCTGACTTCGCCGGATGTCCACAGCCGGACGATTCTGGATGGTGTATCTCACCTGCAGCAGTGTGCATGAAAGCTGGTATCGCTTGGAACGGCCGTCAGCCGCAGGCTGTTTCGAGAACGAAGCTCAGTTCTCTTTCAAGCGCCGACGGCAGATTGCTTCGAATTTGATCGAACAGGAGCGGCAATGTGGTTCGATCATTGGCGCTATGGGTGCGGTGATCTCCAGTTAATCGGTCGCGCAGTGTTCGCTCTTGCCAAAGCTCACGGACCAGCTCACGCGTAGCGGGCGAGAGACCAAAGAGGTTTTTGCGCATTTAACTTTGCCTAGTCTAGTCTAAACAGACGCCACAGGACTTTGCTCGCAGCCTTCCGGCCGCGTGCCCCGCTCACGTCCGAGGACGACAGGCTGAACGTCAGGGGTAGGCTACCGCTAGGAAATCGGCCGAGGAAGAGCAATCGAACACAGAGTCTACCGGGCTGTCCCTGGCGTGAGCGCCAGACTGATGAAATCCCCGACCGATACGATCCGGGCATCGGCGAATTGCCGCAGACGTAGCAAATCCTTGTCTTCGCTGACGATGAAATCCGATTTGGCGGTTGCAGCGCATTCGAGAATGCGGTCGTCGGCGGGATCTTCCTTAATGACGTGCAGTGTTTCGGTCGGGGAGACGTAATTACCGAGCGTGAGCAGTTTGCCCCGCGCGTCCTGGAGCGAATAGCCATCCCACTGGAACTTGTCGCGGAGCACGCGGATCGTCTCGGCCAGTATCTCGTCCGAAATGTCGATGCGGATGGTTCCGGCCCGCGCATAGCCGAGGATTACGGTCGCCGGGCCACCGAAATGCAGCGCCCTGATATAGACGCTGGTGTCGAGCGTGGCGCTGATCACTGTTTGGTTAGACTCAATGGCTAGGCTGCTCAGCTCGGGATTCGGCAATCAGACGGTCGACGTCAGACTCTTTGACGCCGAGTGCTTTCGCCCGCTCCGCGCCATAGTCCAGGAGTTTCGTCCACGAACGCTCTTCGACGTACCGCTTCACTGCGTCGGTGAGCACTTCATCGACGCTGCGGTGTTCCGCCAGCGCTGCGCTCTGGATTTCCGCCAGCAGGGGTTCAGGAAGTGAGATTTCCATGGCCTTCCCTATTCTACCGTCTTCGGAGATCCTGTACTCCTGTCGGCGCGGTGAATTGCGGGAAAGTTGTGGCGATGCTGCGAGACGCGCGAGCATACTTCGGCGCGGACCCAATGCTCCTCTCAGCTCGCCACAGCGGCCACGCGACTACCGCCGTTTTTAGGATGAAGGGTTTCATCAAACGCGAAATCCGCAGGCTGAGGATCGGCAAAGTCCGCTTCATCGAGCCCAGCGTTATTCATCGAGTCCAGCGTTTTCATCGAGCCCAGCCTTACCCCGCCAACTCCCTCATCGCTTCGGCCAGCACCAGCGCGCCCTGCGCAATCGCCTCCGGCGAGGAATACTCATCCGGCCGGTGGCTCACGCCATGCCTGCACGGGATGAACAACATGGCCGTGGGCGCGATCCGCGACATGAATAGCGAATCGTGGTAAGCGCGGCTCACCATCTTCTGGGACGCCAGACCGTGCGCTGAGGCTGCACGCGAGAGCGCTTCCACGGCGCGGGCGTCGCACTGGGCAGGCGGGTCGGCGTTGATGATTTCCTTGCGAACCGCCACCCCGCGGCGCGCCGCCACTTCTTCGCAGACGCGGTCCATTGTCGCCAGCACGCCATCGCGGCGGGCGGCGTCCGTGTCCCGGACATCCATTTCCAGGCACACGCGGCTGGGCACGGAGTTTACCGCGCCGGGAAAGACGTCGCACAAACCCACGGTCCCCACCGTATCCACCGCACCCGTCCCCCGGGCGGCCTTCTCCACCGCCAGCACAATCTCGGCGGCGGCGCAAAATGCATCGCGGCGCTGCGGCATCAGCAGGGCGCCCGCGTGGCCGCCTTCGCCTTCCACCCAGATGCGCCAACTGGCGGGGGCCGCAATCGCCGTCACCACGCCCAGGGGAATGCCCGCGCGCTCCAGCAGCGGGCCCTGCTCGATATGCAGTTCCACGAACGCGTCGTAATAGCCGGCGGGCAGCCGCACGTCTGCCAAATCGCCCGTGAAGCCAGCCGCGGCGCGCCACGCATCCAGGGTTCTGCCCTCTTTGTCGTGCAATTGCGCGCCCGCCGATTCGTCCAACGTGGCAGCAAGGAGCCGGCTTCCGAAGCATCCGATACCGAATCGCGTGGGTTCCTCGGACGTAAAGATCAGCAGCTCGATCGGTCGGTGAGGCCGCGCGCCGCCACGCTGCAACGCGCGGATTGCCTCCAGGCCGCCCAACACGCCTACCGTGCCATCGTACCGGCCCGCATGCGGAATGGCGTCGATGTGCGATCCCGTGCCGATGGCCGGTAGATCCGGCTCGCTTCCCGCCCAGCGCGCGAAGGTGTTGCCCACCGCATCCTCGCGCACCACCAGACCGGCGTCGGCGCACAGGCCTTTCACGTAGGCCCGCGCGCGCAGATCGGTTTCCGAATACACCACGCGCGTGACGGCGGGGGCGGGTGCGTCCGAGAACCCCGCCAACGTGTCCAGCTCCTGTGTGAGCCGCGGCTGGTCAATCGCAATCTTCATCGGTTCCAATCCTTGTAAATGAGGTACTTCGCCGGCGTTTTTCCGATGGCGCCGAACCACTGCGGGCAGTAGGGCGCCATCCAGATAAAGTCGCCGGCCGTTACCGGGTACCAGTGGTCGCCCAGTCGATAAATTCCGCCGCCGGCCAGCATCAGCAGCCCGTGCTCCATCACGTGCGCTTCCACCATGGGGAGCGATGCGCCGGGCTGAAACGTCATGGTGTTGACGGCGAAATCGAACGAAAGATCTTCGGGGATGAGGGTGCGCACCTGCAAGTCCGGATCGGCCATCAGCGGCCTGGGCGTCAAGGAACGTTCGCTGCCCAGGAATTTCCCGGGGGGCCTCAACGTGCCGAGCGCGCGGTACGGCTTTTCGATCACGGCGGCCCGTGCACTGGCGACCGCCCAAACATGGGTCTCGAGTCCGGGCGGGATGTAGGCGTATTGCTCCGTGTGCAGCACGTGGCCGCCCACATTCAGTTCGCCTTCGAGCACGTACACGAACCGCTGGCTGGGAGCCGGATGCAGGGCGCCGGCAATGTCGAACTCCACGGTGTACTGCGTGAACCCGGCGCCCACCGCTGGCGAAACATGCACAACGGCGGTAGCCCGTTCCATTCCAGGCAGCGGCGCCCGCACGAATGTATCGGGCGTCAACAACATGTGATCGCGTTGATGGGAGCTACGTGTCTGTCCGAGCTGGTGCATGTTGGGGTTTGATTAACCTGCCTTTAAGCGCTCCTACTATCTTGCCATCAACTATCTGGCCATCAACGAAAACGGTTTCGCCGCGCACCACCGTGCGCCGCACCAGGCCGCGGAAAGCCGCGCCCAGGTAGGGGCTGAGGCCGTGCTTCTGAAAAAGCGATTCGCGCGTGACGGTAAACTCGGCCGCGGTGTCCACCAGGGTAAAATCGGCGTCGTTGCCAATGGCCAGACTGCCCTTTCGCGGGAGCCCAAAGCGGCGCGCGGGGTTGGCGGCAGTGAGGGCCGCAATCCGCTCTACCGGGGCCAGTTCCAGCAGCACCGCCAGCGTGGACTGCACCCCGGCGATACCGCCCCAGATCCGGAAGAAGTTGACGTCCTGCTTCATGGCGAGGGGCGCGGGCGAATGGTCGGAGCCCACCATATCCACGTCGCCGCGCAGCACCGACCGCCACAGCATCTTGCGCTCGGCTGCCTGGCGCAGCGGCGGCGCGCACTTGGCCACCGCGCCCAGCCGCAGCATGTCCTCTTCGGTGAAGTAGAGGTAATGGGCGCAGGTTTCGATCGAAATATCGACGCCGCGGGCGCGGGCTTCGAGCGCCGCGGCCACACCGCGCCCGGAGCTGATGTGGACGATGTGCAGCCTGGCTCCGGCCTCGCCGGCCAGCAGCGCCGCGCGCTGGATGGCCGCCACCTCCGCCAATACGGGGCGCGAGTCCAGGTAATCGCGGACGCCGTGCCGGCCGGCTTCCAACGCCCGCCCGGTGAGCGCCTGGACCAGTTCGTCGCTTTCCGCATGCACGGCAACCGGAAGGCCCAGCCGCGCCGCCTCGCACATGCCCTCATAGAGCGTGAGATCGTCGGCGCGCGGAAACTCCGGCAGGCCGGAATCGGTCATGAAAGCCTTGAAGCCGATCGCGCCGCGTTCGGCCAGCGGCTCCAGCATGTCAAGATTGCCCGGAACCAGCCCGCCCCACAGCGCGAAATCGGTGATGGAAGAAGCTTCCAGCGCGGCCTGTTTTTCGTGAAACTCTTTCGGCCCCACCGTGCATGGCGAGGAGTTGAGCGGCATGTCGAAAAACATGGTGCCGCCGCCCGCCGCCAGCGCACGGCTCCCGGTGGCGGCGCCTTCCCATGCGGTGCGGCCCGGCTCGTTGAAGTGCACGTGGACGTCGATCAGCCCCGGCAGCACCGTGAGGCCGCGGGCGTCGATCTCGGGGCCGGCTCCTCCTTCACCATCCGGCGCCAGGTCCGGCGCGATTTCGCGGATGCGGCCATCTTCCACGGCTATATCCGCCGCGATGACGCCCTCCGGCGTAACCACCGAGCCGCCGCGAACGATCATGAGGGCCTCCAGGTTTCCAGAAACTTGCTGCCCACGGCCAGTGCCGCGTCCACGTCGCTGGCGTAAACCGCTTCGCGTGGATGATGGCTGATGCCGCCCGGGCTGCGCAGAAACAGCATCGCGGCAGGCACTCTCCGCGCCAGGATCATAGCGTCATGGCCGGCGCCGCTCACCATGCGATGAACCTTCTGTCCGGCGGCTTCGGCTGCCGAGCACAGCGCCCGAATCATGGAGGCGTCCATGGCGGTTGCGGGTTGCCAGTGCCGCTCCTCCCAAACCACACGCACCTTCCGGGCTGCTGCAAAGCAGGTGACGGCGAACTCCAAAGTACGCAGAACATCGGCTCGGAAGCGGTCATCGGCATGGCGGACGTCGAGGCTCGCGCACACCGAACCTGGGATTACATTGACAGCGCCGGACTGTACTTCCAGTTGTCCGACAGTGGCTACCAACCCTGCCGTGTCCCGCGCTTTGCGCTCCACGAAACAGATCCATTCAGCGGCCGCAGCCAGGGCGTCGCGGCGGTAGTTCATCGGCGTGGTGCCGGCGTGGTTGGCCTTGCCGAGGAAGGAAAGAACCACGCGGCTCTGTCCTGCGATTGTCTCGACCACTCCTAACCGCAGGTCCATCTTCTCGAGCACCGGTCCTTGTTCAATGTGAAACTCCAGGAAGCCGCGCACGTTGCTGTCGAGGGCGGACTGTGGAATTTGCCCGGGGTCCAGCCCGTATTGCCGGATGGCATCCAGAATTCGGTCGTCCATCAAGGGCCTACCCAGCAGAGCGAGGCTGCCGATGAACGGCTTGCCGAAGCGTACGCCTTCCTCCTCGGAAAAGCCAACTACTTCGAGCGGCGCGATCCGCTGTTCCGCCAGCGCGATCCCGATCATGACGCCAAGGATGCCGTCATATGCCCCGGCGTGCGGCACCGTATCCAGATGCGAGCCGATCATCAGGCGCGGCCCGTCGTCCGACACTCCGCGGATGTTGCCGACCGCGTCCACCCGTACCCGCAGTCCGGCCTCTTCCATCCATTCGCGCACCAGTCGGTGTACTTCGCGCATCGGGGGGGAAAGAAAGGTCCGGGTGATGTGGCCGGGCTCTTCGGTGCACTTAGCCAGCAGACCGCAGCGGCGAATCACTTCCTGCGCGTCCATTAGCTCAGATCCCTTTTGGTGGTGCAGGCGGTTTCGCCACAATGCCGCTTGCTTTGGATCCCGTCGGCCATCCTGCACCTATTGATCGATCGTGCGTGAAAACGCTATCAAGGTTGAACTGCTTCACCAAATCGCGGGCAGTCTCAAACATCAGCGTAACATCGAGACTGGATACGAGCACGTTCCGAACAGCGCTCCAGTTTCGCGGGGCATCTTTGAGGGCGTCTTGGGTCAGGAAAATGACGGGCTGGCCGGTAGCGTGCGCGATCCCCAGTTCGAAAAACACGTTGGCATTGCTGCCTGTGATACCGGCTATCAAGAACGATGCCGTCGAAATCTGGTGGGAGATCTTCTTAATTAACTCCGGTCGAAAGGGCATTGCGACGAAATAGACTGTTTCGCGCAACGCTCGCGCTGGTGACCGCTACCCGAGTCTTTTCGATCAATGCCGGACTCGAAGCCGCGACCGCAACGCCCGCCATAATTCCGCCGGACGTGTGTTTCACAAAGATCCGGTGATTGAGAGGGATTAACCGCGCCGCCCCGCCGGCGCCGGCATTTCCGCCCAAAACTTCCGAATCTCACCCCTGGGATCGTTCTCCGCCCTGACCTCGCTATCGAAGATCATAGTGGCCCGCTTCGCCGGATCGTATGCGGGCCAGTCGGGGATCTTGGGATTATTGGGTTTGCCCGTCTTCGCCAGCGACACCCACGCCGACGCGAAGCGATCCCAGAGCGCGCGTTCCTGCCGGGAACCGGTGCCGCCGACGCCGTCGCGATAGTTGTAGAAGGACGCCGACACGTCGGTGCCATGGACCGCGCCGAACTTGCCGCCGAAGCCGGAGCTCTCATAGGACCAGAGATACATGTAGGCGGGCGCCTTGGCCAGAGCCGATTTGCGCTCGGCCTGCAGCATGGCGCTGCGCCGCGCGCCGGCATCGGTAGCGATCTGCGCCTGGATCAGGAAGGGCGACTTGTTCGGGTAGCGGCTGCGGTAGAGGGCGAGCATGGGCTCGGCCTTGACGCCGTACCGCTCGTTCATCATGGTCTTGAGCCCGGCTTCGTCGAGATCGAAATTCGTCAGCGCCAGCGCGGCGTCTTCCAGGGTGGTCGAGATGATGACCGGGACATCGGCGGATTCGGGCGGAGCCACCGGGTCGAAAGGATGGTGGGGCAACACGGCGCCATCCACTACGGGCGTGAAGCTGGCGGCGGGGCCGAGCGACGTCTGGGCTTCCAGGATCTGTTGCCACGGGCGTTTCTGAATATCGGCGATATTGCCCTTGGAGATGCCGAGCTTGGTCAGAAGGGCCTCCGCCGACTTGGCCGCCTGCTCGGGCGCGGCGGAACGGATGGTGGACCCGCTCTGCACGCCGGCGCTGTGGAACAGGCCCTTGGCGGAGGGCATGGCCAGCATGGTGGAGGTCTTCGCGCCGCCACCCGACTGGCCGAAGATCATCACTCTTCCCGGGTCGCCGCCGAAGCGTTCAATGTTGTCCCGCACCCATACGAGGGACGCGGCCAGGTCCATCATGCCGGCGACACCGGCCTGCGCGAATTCGGGCGGCGCATCGAGGCCTGCCAGGTGGAGATAGCCGAAGCTTGCCAGGCGATGGTTGACAGTGACGACCACGACGTCGCCGTACTTCGCCAGTTGCGCGCCGTCGTAGCCGGGAGCGTTGCCGGACCCGGTGGCGAAACCGCCGCCGTGGAAGGAAACCATGACAGCGCGCTTCTGGCCGTCGTTGACGCCGGGAGTCCAGACGTTGAGGGAGAGGCAATCCTCGCCCATGCCGCCCACGTGCAGATCCCACTGGATGAGCATGCCGTAATCGCTGTTCAGATTCGCCAGCGTTTGGGGGCAGATCTGTCCATGGCCAAAACACTCGCGTACGCCGGTCCACGGAGCGGGCTTCCTGGGCGGCATGTAGCGGTTCCGGCCGCCGGTGGGCGCGCCGTAGGGAATGCCCTTGAATTCCTTGATGCCGGTGTTGGCGATGCCTTGCACTTTGCCGGAAGTGGTGTCAACCGTCCAAAAGAGCTGGCTGGACGCCGGCGATTGTGCCGCCGCTTTGGTGGCCGTCTTGGTGGCCAGGGCGCAACCCGCGCCCAAGGAAGCGAGGAAGGAACGTCGTGTGGTCATGGCTGCCCCCCTTAGTAACCGACCGTTCGGTAGCAGATATATCAGAGATCCCGGTATCTGTCAATGGATTCCGGTAACCCGGTAACCCGGTCTCCTCAAGCGCTCGCCGCAAGGTATCCTGGACACGGCGCGCCACGTTCGCCTGATGCTGACCATCACGATCCCCGGTAGGTGCTGTACCCGTACGGCGAAACCAGCAGCGGCACGTGATAGTTCGCGGCCGCATCGGCCACACCGAACCGCACCACAACGTCGCCCAAAAACGGCAGCGCTCCGCCCGGCAATCCGAAGTAGTCCCCCACTCCGAATACCAGTTCGTAGACTCCCGCCGCCAGCGCGTCGCCCGCCAGCAGCGGTTCATCGGTGCGGCCATCGGCGTTCGTGGTGACGGTCTTGACCAGCCTGCGGGGCTGGCAGGCGTAGAGTTGGACACGCATGCCGGCGGCGGGCCTGCCGTTGGCGGTGTCGAGAACGTGAGTAGAAAGGCGAGCCATGATTGTCACTTCCGGCTTTGCCGCTGCGCCTATCTGCGCAGCGTGAGCCCGAGGCAGCCGAAGGGCGGGCGCGAGTCGGTATAGATGCCAAGCTCCTCGCCGCGCTCAGCCACGGTATCCCAGGTGCGATTGTTGGCCTCCAGCCGCACTTCCGTCACCGCCGGCAGTTCGGCCAGCATTTTAGTTCCCATCCGGTAGATCACCTGTTGAATGCTGCCCGAATCGAAAGAATGAAACACGCTGTGGACCATTTCGCGCACGCGCGCCGTCAGAGCCGCCGGTTCCGGGCAGAGCCACTCCAGATCCAGCCACATGTGCAGCGGCCGGTTGAGAATGTCCGGCAGCGTGGTGTACTGGTCACGGACAAAGCCGGTGAAGGCGCTGCCGCCCAGCCGCAGCAGTCTAAATCCGTGAAGCCCCGATCGCGATTCCACCACTTCCCCGCTCCGCAGTTCCACCTGCGCCATGGCCCGCTCCGGCCCGCAGGGCGCGAAGGCCACGCTGCCATCCACCACGCCGGTGTACGGAATTTCCATGGCCCGCACCTGAATGCCCTCGGTCTGCGGATAAGTGGCCAGGAAGCGGGCTGCCAGGAAGCGGCAATAGGTTTCCAGATCGCAGCCCGTGAAGTTGAGGGTCTCGCGCTGGATGAAGTTCTTCATGGAGTCGGTGGCGACCAGGCCGGTATTGTCACCGGTGGTGTAGGTGGGCCAGAAGGCGTCACCGTACAGCAGCATGGTGACGCTGGCGCCGAAGACCGGCGGGAGCCTGTCGGGGGTAACATTACCGGGCGTAACGCTGCCGGGGGTAACGCTGTCGCCGGTAGCACGGTCGGGCCTGGCGCAGTCGGGAGTAAGGCCGTCGCGGTTCAGCCGATAGACGATAACGTCGCCTTTGCCGTAGTAATTCCGTTTGTCGCCGCTGGCGAAATGCTGCATTCGAGTATGGTCTCCAAGCGAAACCGCGCGATCCGATAAACCTGGTCCAGCGCCGCGCGAAACTCCTCGTCCCGAGTGAGGCCCACGCGCTGTTCCAGAGATCTCAGAATATCGTGCTTCGTGCTTCCCTTCACGGCCAACAGAAACGGAAACCCGAATCGCTCCCGGTACTCCGCATTGAGCTGCTGCAACCGCGCGAACTCGGCCGGCGTCAGGCAGTCCAGACCGGCGCCGTCCTGTTCGCCTGACGAAGCCTCGCTCATTTTGGCCCGCGCCCCCAAATCGGGATGCGCCCGCAGCAGCGTCAATTGTTCTTCGGGGGCGGCGCGCTCCACCTGTCCCGTCATGGCGGCGTGCAGCGCATCTACCGATTCGAAGGGCTCCGCCCGCCACGCCCGCTCGGCTACCCATGGCGAGTGCTCGAATACCCAGCCGAGGGACTTCACGAAGCGCTGCCGCTCGACGGCCCAGAAGATACGCTCGGGCGTAAGCGGACTGTCCAATTCGACTTGCACACCCCCGACTTGAACACCCACGGAACCAAAAGCGGCAATGGCGTCGCGAATCGCTTCGCGCACGGAGATCGCCAACATCAGCGGCGGCTCGCCCACCGCCTTGCTGCCCAGAATCGCGCCGGCTTCGGTGGCCCGCTCCAGACCGCCGCGCTCCAGACCGGTCGCCCGCTCCAGAAAGGCGACTTCGAAGACCTCGGGAAGCTCTGCCAACGAAGGCAGCTTGTATGTCGATGCACCGGCGGTGGCCACGCGGCCCTGCTGGTCCCACAGCAGTTCTTCCAGCGTGAGCCAGCCCAGGCCCTGCATGAATCCGCCTTCCACCTGGCCGCGATCGATCACCGGCGAAATCGAATCGCCCACGTCGTGCAGGATGTCCACGCGCAGGATGCGATGTTCCCCGGTGAAGCCATCCACCTCCACCTCGGTTACGGCGGCGCCATAGGCGTAATAGTGGAAAGGCTCACCCTGCCCGGTCTTGGGGTCAAAGTGAATCCCGGGTGTGCGGTAGTAGCCTTGCGCGAACAGCGGAAGCCGCTGACGATAGGCCGCTTCCACCACTTGCGCAAACGGGAGCCGTGCCGTGCCGCCCTCGGCAAACACACCGCCACCGTAGCGCACGGCTTCGGGCGGGCAGCTCAACATCGCTCCGGCCACCGGCGCCAGGCGCGCCTTGAGTTGATCGCAGGCATCGGCCACCGCCGCACCGTTGAGATCGGTGCTGGCCGACGCCGCGCTAGCCGACGTGTTGGGCACTTTGTCGGTACGGGTGGGCATGATGCGGACCGCGTCCAACGGCAGGCCCAGGCTCCCGGCCGCGATTTGCCGGATCTTGGTGTGCAGGCCCTGGCCCATCTCCGTGCCGCCGTGGTTCACCTGCACGCTGCCGTCGCGATAGATCAGCACCAGCGCGCCCGCCTGGTTGAAGAAGGTGGCGGTGAACGAGATGCCGAATTTCACCGGCGTGATGGCGATGCCGCGCTTGCGGTGGGCGTGCTCCGCGTTGAACCGGGCCGCGGCCTCGCGCCGTGCCGTGAAGCGGCTGGTCTCCTGCAGTTCATGCCAGATCGTTTGGATTCGCCAGGCGTCCTTGACCGTCTGGCCGTAGTGCGTGGTCTGGCCGTCGCGGTAGAAATTCCGCTGCCGCACCACCTCGGGGGGCAGAGACAGGCGCCGCGCTGCCCTATCGAGAATATCTTCGATCACCAGCATGCCCTGCGGCCCGCCGAAACCGCGGAATGCCGTCTGCGAGGTTTTGTGGGTGCGGCAAACGTAGCCTTCCGCATCCACCGCCGGAAGGTAATAGGCGTTGTCCAGGTGGAACATGGCGCGCCACATCACCGGTTCCGACAGGTCCAAGCTCCAGCCGGCATCGGAATAGAGCGAAACGGTGAGACCTTGCAGGTGGCCGGCTTCATCGAAACCGGCCTCAAAGCGCGCCAGGAAGGGATGCCGCTTGCCGGTAAGCGCCATATCCAGCACGCGCGGCAACCGCACGCGTACCGGCCGGCGCGTCTTCCATGCGCCCAACGCGGCCACGGCGGCCCAGGGGTTCGCCTGCACTTCCTTTCCCCCAAACGCCCCGCCCATGCGCAGACACTCCACCGTCACCTGGCTTCGCGGGATGCCCAGCACGCGCGCCACCACGTCCTGAGTTTCACTGGGGTGCTGCGTGGAAGAGTGCAGCGCCACGCCGCCCGATTCGTCCAACCAGGCCAGCGCGCATTGTGTCTCCAGGTAAAAGTGCTCCTGGCCGCCGATGTGGAGTTCGCCCCCGATGCGCAGCGCGCTTTCGGCCACGGCTCGGGCGGCATCACCGCGGCGCAGGTGGAGGGGTCCCGAATGGAACGCTTGTCGGGCGATGGCCTCCTCAATAGTCAGGATGGCGGGCAGCGGCTGGTACGTCACGGTCACGCGGGCCGCGCCGCGCTGCGCGGCTTCGAGCGATTCGCCCAGCACCCAGGCGACGGGCTGTAGGTGATGCATCACCTCGTCGGGGAAAAGCGGCTCATCGTGACGGTTGGCGCCGGAATTGCCTTCGCCCGGCACATCCGATCCGGTGAGCGTGGCCACCACTCCCGGTTCGGCCAGCGCCGGCCCGGCATCGAGCCACGTGACCAGGGCATGGGCGTGTGGCGCCAGCACCGGCCAGGCATGCAGGGTCTGCGGAAAGCGGCCCACCAGATCGTCGGTATAGAGCGCCTCGCCGGTGACGTGGCCGCGCGCGCTTTCGTGCGGAACCGCCATGCCGGCTGGCAGTGGGACAGACGATCGGGTTTTGTCGTCTGTCAGGCTGGGAGCCGGCATGCCGGTTGGCCCCGCGGTCAGCGGTTTCATGCGGCGGCCTCCTCCCGCTGCTGCCACCAGAATTTGGCGAGCAGGCTTTGCGCCAGCGCGAGGCGATAGGCGGCCGACCCGCGATGATCGCTAATGGGCTGCAGGGTGCGGGCGAGAATCTTCTGTGCCCGCTCCATGGAGGCCCGCCCGATGGAAGCATCAGTGAAGGCCGCGCCCACCAGGGCGTCCTCGGCTTCGGTGGCGCGCATGGGAACGGCGGCGACTCCGCCAAAAGCCAGGCGTGCGCGCCGAACGCGGCCGCCGGCATCGAGATCGATGGCGAAACATGCCGCGATGGTGCTGATATCGTCCATTCGGCGTTTGGCGGCCTTGTAGAAACGGGCGACGGCCGGAAACGGTTTGGGGATGATCACGGAGACCAGCAACTCACCCGCGGCCAGCGCGGTCTTGCGATAGCCCAGAAAGAAGTCGCGGAGCGGCACGGTACGCAGTCCCTGCGGACTGGCGATGCGGACCCGAGCGTCGAGCGCCAACAGGAGCGGCGGGCCATCGCCGATGGGCGACGCGGTGGCGATGTTGCCGCCGAGCGTGGCGCGGTTGCGGATCAGCGGCGAAGCGAAGAGCGCCAGCCAGTCGTGCCACACATTGGGCCACCCGTGGGGCAAGCCCGCGGCCTGCCCTACTTCGCTAAGCGTCAGCGCGGCCCCAATCTCCAATTCGTCTTCCCGCTCGCTCACCTGCCGCAACTCGTCCAGCCCTTCCACGCTGATCAGGTACGGGAACCGCCGCAGCCGCAAATTCGATTCCACTACCAGGTCGGTGCCTCCGGCAATCAGGCGCGCCCCCGGATGTTCAGCCAGCAACCGCAGACACTCGGCAACGGTCGCTGGACGCTCAAATCCCTCGGACTGCGCCGGCCCCACTACCGGGGCGGGCCGG
Organism: Candidatus Acidiferrales bacterium; assembly: GCA_035570275.1. Classification (GTDB taxonomy): domain Bacteria; phylum Acidobacteriota; class Terriglobia; order Bryobacterales; family Bryobacteraceae; genus DATMNI01. Next base: position 26,191 of record DATMNI010000373.1, read on the forward strand.
TCCAACCTGGCAAGCAGCGGGCCGGAGGGCGGAGCCCCCAGAGACTCGGCGGCCTCGCGAATCGGCCGGTAGCCGGTGCAGCGGCACAGGTTGCCACTCATCGCGTGCGGGTCGCAAGCGCCTTCGCGGCCCGGCCGGTAGTGTTCCGCGAACAGGCTCATGACGAAGCCGGGCGTGCAGTAGCCGCATTGCGAGCCCCCGGCAGCGGCCATTGCCTGTTGCACCGGGGCCATCGGACCGCCGCCGGCCAGGGCTTCGACGGTATAGACTTCCTGCCCGGCCATCATCGGCACCCACAGCAGGCAACTGTTCACGGGAACATACACGCTAGCCTCGGCGCTGGTCTTGGCATTGGCTCCGAATCGGGGCCGCACCATCGCCACCGTGCAGGCGCCGCACTCGCCCTCCGCGCAGCCTTCCTTGGCGCCCGTGAGCCCGCGGCCGCGCAGGAATTCCAGTAGCGTCGTCTGGGCGGAAAACCCCTCCGCACAAACCGCGTGCCCGTTCACGACGAACTCGACGGAGGAAGATGCCATTAGCCTGCAAGCCCAGGAACCTATTGATGGAATTGTAGCAGCAACCAACCCCAATTCCGCACCCGGTATAATTGCGGCCCATAAGGGAGAGGCCCGCTTTCAGGGCTCACCCGAGGAGAGCACAGCAGCGAATCATGATCGGCCTCCGCTCTCGCCTCCCCTTGCGTTGACGGCGCCACGGAACCGAGCGGAATTGGAAAGCAAGAAGCGGAGTGTCAGTATCTGGAATCGCTGCTAGCTTCGTACTTGTAACGACTAATTGAAAGGCACCCATATGAGCACCTCGGCGAAAAATACCCGGATCGCAACGATTACCGAAAACGATCCCCATCGGGCAACCGTTGTGGCCCGCGATCCTCAGCCGCCATGGGAGTTTTATTATTCCGTCACCACTACTGGGGTGTACTGCCGCCCCTCACGTGCGGCGCGTTTTCCCAAGCCTGAAAAATCAGGCGTCAACTTCAACAGCCCTTCTTATGACGACCCCGGCTCGCTCGCGCGCGATCTGCAGGACCAGTTCCCGCGGGCCAATCTTACCGGCGGTAACGCCAGTTTTGAGCGGCTCGCCGCTAAAGTGGCGGGGTTTGTCGATGCGCCGGCACTCGGCCTCGATCTTCCTCTCGATGTCCGCGGTACTGCCTTCCAGCCACGCGTCTGGCAATCGCTGCGAAAAATTCCCGTGGGCCCGACAGCAGGCTACATGGACATCGCCAAGCTCATCGGCTCTCCAAAGTGGGTACGCGCCGTCGCCCAGGCCTGCGGTGCCAACGCGCTGGCAGTGGCAATTCCCTGCCATCGGGTGGTGCGCAGCCATGGCACATTGTCGGGCTACCGCTGGGGCGTGGAACCAAAACGTGCGCTTCTCCACAAGGAGGCCCACGCATGATTCGGATCGAGGGAATCAGCCAGTTGCGGATCAACTGGAAACCGGCCGCGCGCGTGGGTGCGCTCGATTGGCGGGAGATCGGAAAAGAACTGGACCAACAGGGCAACGCCATGATTGAGCACCTTCTTTCCCCGCAGGAGTGCCGGGCCATCGCCGCTCTTTACCCGAAAGACGAGATCTTTCGTAGCCGCGTCGTCATGGGGCGGCACGGTTTCGGGCGCGGTGAGTACAAGTATTTCAGTTATCCGCTGCCCGATCTTCTTGACGAACTCCGAACGGCGGTCTATTCGCATCTGGTCCCGGTCGCCAATCATTGGAATGAAGCGATGGGAATCGATGTGCGTTTTCCGGAGAGGCACGCCGGGTTCATCGAGTGCTGCCACGCCGCCGGTCAGGTGCGGCCGACGCCGCTTCTCCTTCAATACGGAGTCGACGACTACAACTGCCTCCACCAGGACCTCTACGGCGAGCATGTCTTCCCACTCCAGTTGGCTATTCTGCTGTCCGACCCCGGCGCGGACTTCACCGGTGGAGAGTTCATCATGACGGAGCAGCGCCCGCGCATGCAGAGCCGGCCGATGGTCGTGCCGCTCCGTCAGGGAGACGGCGTTGTTTTCGCGGTTCACAACCGGCCCGTGCAGGGTACGCGCGGCACGTATCGCGTAAACCTGCGGCACGGCGTCAGCCGCATCCGGTCGGGGCACCGTCATACGGTCGGCATCATTTTCCACGACGCGATATAGCCCTTTGGGTCCTGAGAGCGGCGTGCCGCCAGGCCGCGCCGAACCAGTCCCCTAGCCGGCGCGCATCCAGACGATCAGTCCACCGGCCAGGGCTACGCCAGAGGCCAGCATCGCGCCGCCCGTCCTGCGTTCGTTGCGCTTCTCGAACCAGAGACAAAGGCCGGTCACTCCCATCGCCAACAGCCCCAACGAAACCAGGCCGGGAAGCACAACCCAGGGGTACCCGCGCCACGCTCCAGGCAAACGATGCACCCGGTTGAGCGTTTCCATGAATCCCGCGGCCACTCCAAACCAGGCCCGGTGCGCCATCCGCACCGCCGTGATGCCGTAGATCGCCAGGCAGGGCAGGCAGCAGACCGCAACATAGAAATGCAGACTCCGAATCCGGTTCCGGCGGCGCGGCCGCGCGGTGAGCCAGGTCGCCGTGCCCGATGCCATCAGCGCCAGCAAACACCACATGGCGAATTCGTTGTACCAGGCCCAGAGTTGCATCCGCGCGTCTCCCGAACGAAAAGCGGCTGTGGTGACATGCAGGGTGCTCAGGTACTTCCAAAAGCTGGCGCGCCAGACTGAGATGCGCAGCCGCCCTTCCGCTGCCAGTACCGCTACCTTGTGGCGCCCGTTGGCGTGATAGAAATCCAGTACCAGCCCGTTGGCAGAATCATGCTGGATGGCCGCCTTCTGTACCGGCGTGGCCAGTGGCAGGTGCAACAGTTCGACCACGCGTTCGGCCACCTGCCGGTCCGTCCAGCCCGGTTCCACGGTGAAGGAGCGGTACTCCGTGGATGGCGCCGCGCCGCCGCCCGGCGGTTCCAACGCAGCCCCCAGCCCCGCGGCTCCAAACACCATCAGGTTCACGAATGTCAACAGCCCCGCCCAGGTGTGGATTTTTGGAAGCAAGGTGTGGACTCTGGCACGCAAGATGTGGATTTTGGCAGGCAAGAGCCAAGTTACCATAGCTTACATGCACGTCTCTGAAATCGATACGCCCGCGCTTCTTGTAGACCTGGACATCTTCGAGCGCAATCTGCAGCGCGTGGCAGGATACGCCCGGGAGCACGGGCTGCGCCTGCGCCCGCACACCAAGACGCATAAATCCGTGCGGGTGGGTGCCCGCCAATTGCAATTGGGCGCCGTTGGCTTGACGGTCGCCAAAGTGGGCGAGGCCGAGGTGATGCTCGGCGCCGAACCGCCGGACATGCTGGTGGCCTACCCGGTCATCGGCCACGCCAAGCTGGAACGGCTGGCGGAGGTGGCGAGGAAGACGCGCGTCACCGTGGCGCTGGACAGCATCGTCGCGGCCCGCCAGCTTTCTGACGCCGCCCGCGCCGCGCAGGTGGAAATAGGCGTCCTGGCCGAAGTGGATGTGGGGCTCGGCCGCGTCGGCGTTTCGCCCGGCGAGCCGCTCCTCCACCTGGCCCAGGCCATCGAAAAGCTTCCGCACCTCAAGCTCGAAGGCATCACGTTTTATCCCGGCCACATCAAAGACGTGGAGGAAACCGGTCTGCGCGCGCTCCAACAACTGTCGGCGCTGCTCGGCGGCATTCTCGCCGGATTCCGCGCCGCCGGTATCGAAGCCCGCGTCGTCAGCGGAGGCTCCACCCCCACGTTATTCCACTCCCACCAGGTGGCAGGACTGACCGAGATCCGGCCCGGCACCTACGTATTCAACGACCTCAACACCATCCGTAGCAGCGCCTGCACCATGGCCGATTGCGCCGCCACCATTCTTTGCACCGTCGTCTCCACTTCGCGGCCCGGCCAGATGATCGTCGATGGCGGCTCGAAGACGTTCTCTTCTGACCGCCTCTCGAATCCCGCCGAGGTGACTTTCGGCCACATCGTGGAGGCCCCCGAAGCCCGCTTCCACAAGATGAACGAAGAGCACGGCTACGTGGACCTCAGCCACTCCGATCGGGAATTTCCGGTGGGTGACCGCGTCCACGTGATCCCCAACCACATCTGCGTGGCCGTAAACCTGCACGAACAAGTCTACGGCGTCCGCGGCGACACCGTGGAAGAAACCTGGCGCGTGGACGCGCGCGGAAAGCTGGGGTAGTCAGCCGATGCCTTTGTGGGGTAGATTGTCAATCTGTTCGCGATGTGCGCCGGGCGCACACGGGGCAGTATGAAAGTCGCCCGGGGCGCTATGTGGGGCAGTTTGGCAAACTGCGGCGGATTGGCAATCCGCCCGCCGGGAGTTGGCGCGCCGCCGAACCTCCACAAGCGACTTTCGAGAGTGCGGCGGATTGGCAATCCGCCTGTCGGGAATCTGCACACCCCCCCAGATGGGCCGCCAACGCCCCTTCCTGCCGGCCCAGCCAAACCACTCCCGCGGCGATCGTAAACACGGTCAGCGGCGCCCCGACTTTGAAGTATTCCCAAAACCCGATCGGCACTTCGTGGCGTGGCCAGTGTCAGCCGTACCACCAACTTGGTAGTGGCGTCTTATTCCGTTAACAAACCGGGATTCGACGACGGCGCGGGTGTTGCCTTCGGGCACAAATGGGTAGGCAAATTTTCGCCGGAGCCCGCTATAACCGGATCTTCGCGGGAACTTACTACACAGAGTATCTCCCCTTGACATTCGGCTTCCGGAAATAGCCGGACTATTGGACCGGAGCGAAATAGCCGCGCCGGTAATAAGTGTGAAGACCGCTCCCGGGGCTCGGGAGTTCCAGCTTCAGGTTGACATGGCGATACTTGCCGTCGGACACGGAGTTTGCCGGCGAGTAGCCCAAGATATACTGGTTCCGCAGGTCTCTGGCGATCTCGACGCCGGTTGAGAGCAAATCGTCCTGACTGCGGACTGGAAACTCCCGGCCTCCAGTCTCCATTGCGACCGCGGTCAGCAATTGCGGCCCGTTACGTTCCTCGGTGGTTCTTCTGCCAGAGGTTTCGAAGTCGAAAATGCCCATGGCGTAAACCTGGACTTCCGATTCCAGGAGGCTGCTTCTAAGCTGGCGGAGGTTGCGCCGGCTATAGTTGTCGCCGCCATCGGAGAGGATGACGAGCGCCTTGCGCGTGTTTCGCGCCTGTTTCATTTGCGCTACCGCGAGGTGGATGGCATCGATCAGGGCCGTCAGTCCGTTTGCCTTGGCGCGCTCGATTTCCCGGGCCAGGTCATGCCATTCGTGCGTGAAAGGCACAGTCAGTTTTGCCTTTCCATTGAATTCGATCAGAAAAAACTCGTCGTCCGGGTTGGCGAACCGAAAAAATTCCGTCGCCGCGGCGGATACTCTGGGCATCTTGTTTTTCATGCTGCTGCTCGTGTCCAGCAGCACGCCCACGGACACCGGCGCATCGTCCTGGGCGAATTGCGTGATGGTCTGCGGCACGCCGTCTTCAAACAGCGCGAAGTTTTCCTTCTTCAGCGTGGTCACCGGGGAACCGGAAACGGTAGTCACGTGAACCGGGATTAATACCAACGAGGAACTCACCCGGACCACTGTCTGCGGCGCCGTTTCCGCCGCCGCGGCGCTCGATTTGACCCTCGGAACGATTTGCACGCGCTCATCGGCCGACATCTGGAAGGCAAAGGCGAGAATAGAAAACTGCCATAACGCGGCCAAACAGGCTAGTTGCCGGAAACGCTGAACCATCAGGTGATTCTATACCAGATCACAACGCTAGGGTAGGGGTGCGGCCTGTGCCGGAACCTGCCCGGCCCGTCTGTCTTCTCACATCCGGCGCGGTAATTTCTACCAGCCCACGACAGGCCCCACAGGCCAGGATTGGCCTTGTGGGGCTTGCTGCACCGGCCCGTCCGTTCAGTTGGTCCCGCCGGTGCCCTCGATCATAACTGTCTTCTTCCCGGAGCTATCCGAGGCCTCCGTGACCTTGACCTTGCCGCCGATCTTGACATCCGGACTTACGGTCACGGTCATGTCAGGCGCCGCCAGGTCGTACACGTGAGGCGCGCCTTTCGCATCCACCTCAATCGACTTGCCTGGTTCGTACGCCTTCACCGTGCCCGAAAGTTTTACACCTTTCATCTTCGTTTTCGGAGCAGTACCGGTTTCCGGCTGCTTCGGCGGGGCGCCGGCCGGATCTTGGGGTGCTGCATAAGCGGATATGCTGCCAGCGATCAGAATCGCTGAGCACAGCAGGTTTAGTGTTCTGCGCATTGGCATTTTCTCCTTCCTGAATATTCAATGCAAGAACCCTGCCTCGGGGCGATTCGACACGCAGTCCGGGAATGTTCGCTTTCAGGCTCCCCGAAAATCCCGCAGCATCGCCGCCCACCCCGGATAGCCCCGCGCCGCCGAATACGCGTCTTCCTCCAAATGAAACGCCACATCCAGCCGCATCCCCACCGCCAGTTCGCCGGCGCGCCCGGCCGAGTTGAACGATTTCAATGTCAGGGTGTGCCCATTCTGCCGTACCGTCACCCGCAGGTGCTTTTCCTTCATGATCACCGGCGGTGCCGCCACTTCCACGTTCAGCGCCGCGAACAACGGCGGCTGATTGCCGTTGCCGAATGGCGCCAGCGCGAACACCTCTTCGATATGGCGATCCCGGATCTCGCTAAGGTCGATCACGGCATCCACCGCCACCTGCTTTTCGAAGTCCCCGGGCTGCAGCAGGGACGACGCAAAGGTGTTGAAGCGCTGGCGGAATTCGGGTACCCTCGCGGCTTCCAGCGTCACGCCCGCGGCATACTTGTGGCCCCCGAAACGCACGAAGAGATCGCTCATCGATTCCAGCGCCTCCAGCAGGTGAAACGCCGGAATGCTGCGGCCCGAACCCTGCGCCAGGCCGTCCTCGGAGTTGCGGCTCAGCACGAAGACCGGGCGATGCAGGCGCTCCACCAGGCGGGCGGCGACAATTCCCAAAACCCCGCGGTGCCAGTCTTCGGCGTAGTAAACCAGCGCGCAGGCCGCCCCATCCACTGCCGTCTTCTCGCAGATCTCGCGGATGCCGGCTTCCACCTGCTGCCGGTCGGAGTTCCGATCGTGAAGCTGTTGCGCCAGTTCGCGGGCGCGCGCCCGGTCGGCCGTCAGGAAAAGTTCCACCACGGCTTTGGCGGTGTCCATGCGGCCGGCCGCGTTGATGCGCGGCGCGATTTGAAAGGCCACCTGGCGCGCGCCCGGCACCTTATCCCCGGTGAAACCGGCCACGTCCAGCAAGGCGCGCAGCCCCGCGTTCCGCACATCCCGCAGCCCGTCCAGGCCGAGTTTGACCATACTCCGGTTTTCGCCGGTAAGCGGTACCACGTCCGCCACTGTCGCCATGGCCACCAGCTTCAGAAACGATTCGGAAACCCGTCGCGTCCTGTCCGCCGGCCAACCCAGGTTCGGCAGCAGCGCCTGAATCACTTTGAACGCCACGCCCGCTCCGCAGAGATTCTTTTCGGGATACGGGCAGCCCGGCCGGTTGGGATTGAGCACCGCCAGCGCCGGCGGCAGTTCGCTCTCGGGCAGATGATGGTCGGTGACAATCACGTCGATGGCAAGCTCGTTGGCCCGCCGCACCACTTCGCCGGCGCGGATTCCGGTATCCACGCTGATGATCAGGTGGACACCCTGTTCCGCCGCCGCCTCCACCACCTCCGGCCGCATCCCATAGCCGTCCTTCAGGCGATGCGGCACATGATAGCCGGCCACGCCGCCCGCCAGTTCGATGACCTTCGTCAGCAGCACCACCGACATGGTGCCATCCACATCGTAGTCCCCATAGATCAGGATCTTTTCTTTATCTCGAATCGCCCGGGTGATGCGCTCGATTGCGGCGGGCATGTCGCGCAGCAGCAGCGGATCGTGGAGTGCGTCGAACGAGGGGTGCAGGAAACCCCGCGCCGCCGCCGGATCGGCCAGGCCGCGATGCACCAGAACCTTGGCCGCGGGCGCCCCGATATCCAACGCGCAAACAAGCGCCGCAACGGCGGCCGGGTCCGGCGCGGGAAGTAGCCAACGAGTCAGATAACCACTCCCTCACGGTCATGGCTCGGATGATCCGAGCCGCGCGTCGGACCCGAGCCGCGCACGTTAGCAAGCGGTATCACCTGGCCCACATCAGTTCTTCGAGTAATATCCGCCAAGCGACGAGTCGTCGTCCTCCTCCATGTCGCTCCCGTCCGCCAGACGGTCGAAGATTTCTTCCTCCAGCCCGAGATACTCCTGGTACCAATCAGGCTGAATTTCGTACACGTAAAGGCGCGAGTGGTGGTCGAAAGCCAACTCCAAAGTGCAGGTTTGGCCCGCATGATTCCGCAACCCGCGCAAGCGGGATTCCATTTCCCGATGCTCCTCGCGAGTCAGGCCGCAGGCATCCAGTTGCTCCACCAGATCGTCCAGATCGTCCTCTGCAAACTCGCGGCTGCCAAACAGGATCAGATGGATTCCCGCCTTCTTGGCAACGTCCAGAAACATCTGATAGTCGGGATGCTTTTCGGCGTCCCACATCACCATGGGGTTGCCTTCCAGGCTCCCCGGGCTGCTGCGGAAAACAGCGAATTCCTTCGAACTGAGATACTCCTGGATTTCGAGTTTGAGTGTGTCGAGATTCAAGTCCACGTCTTTGCCTCAGCCCTGAGCCAACACCAGAATATCACCAGGACCGGCCAGGTCGCGGGCGGAAGGCGTGACAATCGTCTTCGGCCCGATATGGATTTTGCGTTTCTCCCGGATGGCAAGTTTCACGTCGGCCTCGCACACAAACTCCACCGCCTTTTGGGCCGGGGGCGCCGTTTCTTGACACGCTTCTTGAGGCTGCGCTGCTTGAGGCTGCGGCGTCTCCGTGGTCAGTCAGCCGTAGCCCCCCGGATTGTTCTTCGCGCCGCCCCCGCCGCCGCGCTGCGAGAGCAACCGGCTCACCACTTCGGCGGTGATGTTGGCGATGGTCGCTTCCGTAATTGGCGGCGGCGCTGCCGCCGGCGAACAGCCGCACGAAGCGCCGCCGCCCGTGGCGCCGCCGCCGGTAGCAGCAGAAGCCGCGGGCGCCGTCAGCGTAATTCCCTTCGACAACAGAAAACGTTCCACCGCCGCCACCACGGCCGCGCGGTCCATCGAGCCGCCGGCCATCGCAGCCGCACCCGCCGGTCGACCCGGCACCGTGGCCGCGTCATAATCCAGCGGCATTTCAAACGCCTCTTCCGGCTTGCGCACGGTATACGCCAGGCGCTTGATGTTCAGCAGGTGCTGCGGGCCCACGTTGTCCGACGTGATGTTTCCCGCCACCGCTCCGCAGCCCAGCGTCATGGCCGGAAACACGTTGGTGGTGATGCCGGTGGAGCCCTGCGGCGCGGGCGTGTTGACCAGCACGCGGTTGGCCGGCATGCGCATCGCGTATTCGCGCGTGCGCGCGTCGTTGGTAGAGTAAATGCACGCGGTGTGGCCCGCCCCGCCGAACTTGAGCAGCGCGAAGCACGTGTCCATGGCGGCTTTGAAATCCGCCACGAAGTAGAGCGCCAGCACCGGCGACAACTTTTCGGCCGAGAGCGGGACCTTCTTCCCCACTCCCTCCACCTGGCAGCAGAGAATGGACGTGTCCGCCGGCACTTCGAAGCCCGCCATCCTGGCGATCTTGGTGGGCGCCTGGCCCACGCACTGCGGATTGACGGTCCAGTTCGGCGTGATCAGCAGTTTGCCCAGCGCCTCCGTCTGGGCCTCGCTGCTGATATGAGCCTTGTTGGCTTTGAGCAAACTCAGAATGCGATCGCGCAGCGGCGCTTCGGCAACCAGCGCCTGCTCGCTGGAACAGACGGTTCCGTAGTCGAATGACTTGCCCGAAACGATCTTGGCGATGGCGTCTTCCAGGTTGGCAGACACATCCACCAGCACGGGCACGTTTCCGGGACCGACGCCGAATGCCGGTTTGCCGCTCGAATAAGCCGCCTTCACAATGCCGTGGCCGCCGGTGGAAAGAATTACCCCGGTGCGCTCGTGCCGCATCAGCGCGTTGGTGGCTTCCATGGTGGCGTTGTCCACGCACTGGATGATGTCGGGCGGAGCGCCCGCTTCGAGTGCTGCCTCATAGAGAATTGCCGCGCTCTGGCACGTGCACCGGTGCGCCCGCGGATGAGGGCTGATCACGATGGCGTTGCCGGCTTTCAGCGAAATCAGGATCTTGTAAATGGCGGTGGACGTGGGATTGGTCGTGGGCAGAATGGCCGCGACTACGCCCACCGGAACCGCGATCTCCACGATCTTTTCTTCCGGCGCCTCGCGGATAATCCCGATCGTCCTCATGCCGCGCATGCGGCGCGGCAGCAAGTCCGCGGTCAGCAGGTTTTTGATGTATTTGTCTTTGGCGTTGCCGTACCCGGTCTCTTCCACCGCCAGATCGGCTAACTGCCTGGCATTGGTGCGAGCCGCCGCGGCCATATTTTCCACAATCGCGTCCACTTGCTCTTGGGTATAGGTGCGGTATTTCTGCCAGGCGGCGTGTGCCTTTTCGACTTTGGTGCGGACCTCCTGAATGGACAGGAGATCTTTGTCCTCGAGCATCAAGCCCTATTCCTCGAGCATCGGACCTTACTTCTTGATGCCGCCGATGGGGAGGATCTTCTCGACCTCGTCGTGGGGTCGCGGAATCACGTGCACGCTGACCAGTTCACCGACCCGGCGCGCCGCGGCCGCACCCGCGTCGGTGGCCGCTTTGACCGCGCCTACGTCGCCACGAACCGAGACCATGACCAACCCCGCCCCGACGAATTCCTTGCCGGTCAAAACCACGTTAGCAGTCTTGACCATGGCATCGGCCGCTTCGATCGCAGCGATCAAACCCTTCGTTTCAATCAGGCCAAGCGCCTCCATGAAGCCCTCCCGTAAAGTTGAAATCCTAACGTATCACAAATCGGTGGCCGGTGAGAACGTTAGGTGGCCGGTGGCCAGTGGCCGGTGAGGACGCGCGGCCTCGCGTCGGTTTTCACCGGCCACTGAGCGCAGCGAGCAACCGGCCACCGGCATCCGAGCGCAGCGAGCAACCGGCATCCGCCTTACTGTATCCGCATCCGGTTCTGTTCGTTCATCACCAGGCCGTCGAAAATCGCCAGCACCTGCTTGCGATAGGTATACACACGCTGCAGGTTTTCGCGGAAGGATTCCTCGAAATCGCGGGCTTTGAGCCACTTGTCCAGCATCGATCGGGGAACGTCGATATCCTGCCGGAGGTCTTCGATATCATGGCCGCGAAGGAACAGACCATAGAAAAATGCGGCTTCCCTTTGGGGTGCCAGCGGGTCGAAGTCGTCTCTCGCCGTCATAAAACTCTAGCGAAAATGTCAGTATACCCATGCCCCAAGCTCCAGGCAAGTCCCAATTTTTTCGACCGCCTCCGCTTTGATAAGATGAAGCCTTCGGAGGATGAGACTTAGTGCCCACACTGATCCCGGCGCCCACTCGGGTCGAGGGCGCCGGAAACAAGCCCAAGTTGATTGACGAATATGTCGGACGAGTGAATACCGGAACCGGCGACGCCAGCGTAGCCCGGATGCGCAGTCCCGCCGGTTGGCAGGAGCCCGGACAAACCCCCGAATTTGACGAGTTTACAGTCGTGCTGCGTGGCACTCTACGGGTGGAACATCGCGGCGGCGAATTCGACGTTCGCGCCGGACAGGCGGTAATCGCGCACGGCGGCGAGTGGGTGCGTTACAGTACACCGGAACCCGATGGAGCGGAGTATATAGCGGTTTGTGTGCCCGCGTTTTCGCCAGGCACGGTACACCGGGATGTTTAGAACGTCCCAGCGCTGTTTAGAAGGTCCTCGCGCTGTTTAGAAGGTGGTGTTTTAGAAGGTCCTCGCTCCTGCCGCGACGCTCAGACTGTTCAGGCCGTTGGCGCTGCGCGTCTTGAACTCGTACCGCTCAATCTTCACAGCCGCCTGGCCTGCTTCCGAACGCACCACCTTGCCCACGGCTACGAACTGCAGCGGGCACGTGCCACCCAGGCGCGCCGGCCAGTTCACCGAAATCTCCACCGTTTGACCTATCGGAAGCTTATCCTGTGTGGTGAAGAGAATCCCACCGCTGCCGATATTCAACGTCACCCCGGATCCGCTCACTTTGGACGATTTGGATTGAACCACTTTGTACCGCACCTCTTCCCGAAGTGGGAAGCGGGTGGTAGCCCTCCGATCCGGCAAAGCGCCTCCGAAATGCGCGGTTCTTCGTTCGGTGCCTGTATTATTAATATTCATGTTCATGCTGTTATATATAATGCGAGAAACTTCACATCTCTTCAATAGACACAAGGCACTACTGCATGTTGTATTGCCCGACAGTACTTTAGAAGCATAACCCAACTGGAATACAACTGTTGCGCCTCGTGCGGGAAGTTGCGAAGGGTGGTACTGCCCGTTCTGATATTCTGGCCAGATGGACCAGGACCAGCTCCGGACGTTGTTCGAACAGGTTCGTGCCGGCGCCGTCGATATTGACGCCGCCATGACTCGCATGCGGCACATGCCCTTCGAAGACCTGGGGTTCGCCAAGGTGGACCACCACCGCGCCCTGCGCCACGGCATGCCGGAAGTGATCTTCGCCAAGGGGAAGACCCCGGAGCAAGTGGTGGCCATTGCCGCCTGCCTGCTGCAGAACGCTCCCAACGTGCTGATCACGCGCGCCGACCGCGAATGCGCGGCTCTGGTGACGGAGAAACTGCCGGGCGCCGAGTACCTGCCGCTTTCCTGCGCCATTCGTTTCTGGCGCGACCGCACGGTGCACGGCAAGGGCACCATCGCGGTGGTCTGCGCCGGAACCAGCGATATTCCGGTGGCCGAAGAAGCGCAGGTCACCGCCGAGCTGATGGGCAACCAGGTGGACGCCATTCACGATATCGGCGTGGCCGGAATCCATCGCCTCATGCACAACCGCGACCGCCTCACCGAGGCCCGCGTGGTGGTGGTGTGCGCCGGCATGGAAGGGGCGCTGCCCAGCGTGGTGGGAGGTCTGGTCTCCGGCCCCGTGATCGCCGTACCCACCAGCGTCGGCTACGGCGCCAGTTTCCACGGTTTAGCCGCCCTGCTCGGCATGCTCAACAGTTGCGCCAGCAACGTGACCGTGGTCAACATCGACAACGGCTTCGGGGCCGGTTACGTCGCCAGCCTGATCAATCGATTGTGAGAAGGGAAGCGGTCAGCTATCAGCTTTCAGCGATCAGCTTGAAAACTGGCGCACGCGCCGGAGGCTCGCTGGTTTAGCTGATAGCTGAATGCTGATAGCTATCCTCTCAGCTCTCCCACCGATACCCAGGCCCGCTTCTTCCACGATTCCAGCCCCGCCTCGGCCAGTTGCACGCCCTTGGCGCCTTCCAGCAATCCCCAGCGGAACGGCTCGTCTTTCACCACGTGGCGCAGGAAGAATTCCCACTGCCGCTTGAAGGCGTTGTCGAACGTGTCCTGCTCGGGGATTTTTTGCCACCCCTCGAAATAGTTCAGCGGGCTGTCGATATCCGGGTTCCACACCGGGCGCGGCGTGGCGCCGTAGGGCTGAATCCAGCAGTGGCGCAACCCGGCGATCGCCGTGCCCTTGGTGCCGTCCACCTGAATGGTGAGCAGGTCGTCGCGGCGCACGCGCACGCACCACGACGAGTTGAAGTGCGCGATGATGCCGCCCTCCAGTTCGAATGTGGCATAAGCCGAGTCGTCGGCCGTGCAGGCGTACGGCTTCCCGGCCTCATCCCAGCGCGTGGGAATGTGGGTGGCGCCCAGGCACGACACCGCCTTCACGGCGCCGAACAAGTTGTCCAGCACGTAGCGCCAATGGCACAGCATGTCGATGATGACGCCGCCGCCATCTTCCTTACGATAGTTCCAGGACGGCCGCTGCGCGGGTACCGAATCTCCTTCGAAGACCCAGTACCCGAATTCGCCGCGCACCGAAATAATTTTGCCGAAGAAGCCCAGATCGCGCAGGGTTTGCAGCTTCAACAGCCCGGGCAGCCACAGTTTGTCCTGGACCACGCCGTGTTTCACGCCGGCCTGGCAGGCCCTGCGATAGAGATCCAGCGCGGTTTCAAGATTGTCGGAGACCGGCTTTTCGCAATAGATATGCTTGCCGCGGGCGATGGCTTTGCGCACGTCGGGCGCCCGCCGGTCGGTGGTTTGCGCGTCGAAGTAGATCGAATAATCGGCACTGCCCAGGGCCGAATCCAGGTCGGTGCTCCAGGGCAGACCGCCGCATTCGGCTGAGATGGCCTCCAGTTTGGCCGCATTGCGGCCCACCAGCAGCGGGCGCGGCATAATGGCTTCGCCGGGCCCCAGCGCAACTCCTCCCTGCTGCATAATGGCGTAGATGGACCGCCGCAGGTGCTGGTTCAGCCCCATGCGTCCGGTGACGCCGTTCATGATGATGCCTACGGAATGAATGGTTTTTTGGCTCATTTCATTGATTGTTGCTTTTCTACGGCTTCTCCGTACACTGCGGCGCCGCTCCGGCCGGCAGCGGGGGCACATCCACGCCCGCGCGCGGCAGCGTGCCGTCCAGTTCCTGTCGCCAGTGGGCCACGTCGCCCGCCGGGCCGTAGCAGTAGATCATACGCATCGGCGTCTGACCGGTGTTGGTCAACTGGTGGAAGACCGTGGGCGGAATGTAAACGGCTTGCCCGGTCTGCACCGCGATCTTCTCTTCGCCCAGGCACATTTCGCCCGTGCCTTCCACAATGAAATAGATCTCTTCCTGCTGCTGGTTATGCCACGGCACCTGGCCGCCGTCCGGCTCCAGCGTAACGTGGCCCATGGAAAAGTTGGTGGCCTGGATGGGGCTCATGCCCCCCACCAGGTTCTGCGTGCGCCGGCGCGCCGGATAAGAACGGCCTGCAATTTTGGATAAGTCGGCAATAGTCATGACGGACTGCTCCTAATTGTGGGGCAGGTTGTTAACCTGCGGCGGATTGGCAATCCGCCTTCTTGTAGTCGCGGAACTGATTGACAATCGGCTGCAGGCTGCCAACCAGGTTGCCAACCGGGCTGCCGACCTGCCCCCACATGCCTAGATTCTTCCTGCCTTACGAAAACGGTTGCCAAAGAAATAGAATACAACCCCGAGCGCAACCAGTATCGCCCCAAACTCCAGCGCATTGATCGGCCCCAGAGGCTCAGCGTCATTGCGGATCACCGTCAGCACCAGCAGCGCCAAGGGCAGGATGCCCAGTCCGATGGCGCCGGCCATGCCGCCCGGGACGCGGTACGGCCGCGGCAACTCGGGTTCCCGAATGCGCAGCGCCACCAGCGACGCGAACTCCAGCAGAATGCTGAGCCCGGTCAGCAGCACATCCAGCACAATCAGCTTGGTAAAGCTGAAAGTGAGGCACAGCGCCCACGCCGCCGCGCAAAACACAATCGCCACCCACGGCGCCCCGGTTTTGGAGTGCCGCCGCGCCAGCACCTTCGGCAAAAAACCATCCTCGGCCATCACCGCCGGCAGGCGCGAGAGCGACATCGTCAAGGCATTCAGCGAACCCACCGCGCCCAAAATGCCGCCCACGGTGATGGCCACTGCCAGCGCCTGGCTGCCGAATCCGGGCGGAAGAATGGCGCGTGACACATCGGCCCACCCGCCGGTGGACCACCGGTTGGCATCGAGGCCAGTCAAGGCGACCGCGCCCACCGGCACCACGTAGCTCAAGGTCACCAGCGTCACGGCGCCGGCCATCGCCAGCGGATAGGTCCGTTGCGGCCGGTCCACTTCGCCCGCGATGGTCGACGCGTTGTCCCAGCCCATGTAATTCCACATCGCCACCAGAATGCCGCCCAGGATGTCGACATTGTGCAGCGGAACGGGAAGCGCCGCCGTGGTTTCGCGATGGAAACCGGCATACGCTGCCAACACCGCAAACGGCGCCAGCAGCAGCATGGTCATGACGAACCCACTGCCGCCTACCGTTTTGGCGCCCGCCACATTCCACGCCGCCGAGACCGCGATCATGGCCACGCCAATTGCGATGCCGCGGCCCCCGGCGGTCAACGATGGCGCGAAGTGGCCCAGGTAACCCACGAACAGCGTCGGGTAGATGGCCATGTCGAAGATGCTGCCCACCAGCGACAGCCAGGCTTCCTGAAAGCCCCAGAACGGCCCCATCGAGCGGAATGCCCAGACGTAAAACCCGCCCTCCTCGGGCAGCGCGCTGGACAGTTCGGCCACCATCAGCGCGGCCGGCAGCGCCCAGATCAGGGGCGTCACCAGCAAAATGAGGATGGCGCCCGCATACCCGGCCTTGGAAACGATATCTTCGAGCCCGAACGGCCCGCCCGAGACCATCAGGTAGACGGCCGCGATCAGCGGCAGCAGCGTTACCCTGGCGGCCCCCGACGTCGCGCCGGGTTTTGATGCTGCGGTTGCCAAGGATCGTGGAAGCACCATTAACAGAGTACGGCATTCGGACGGCGGGTCCTCGGCCGTTGCGTTGTCCTGAAGGTCGACTCTATTCCTTCTTCCCCTCCAGCTTATCCAGCCGGCGCGACATCTCGGCCATGCGCTCGTCACGCTCCGCGAGCATTTCGTCCATTTGTTCGGACCACTCAATCAGGCGTGCGACCTGACGGGTTCCGCCGTTGATGATGCCGCCCTGGCGCGCCAGCCGTGTTTCGATGCGATTGATCCCGTCCTTTACCTCGCCGATCTCTCGCGAAAGCGAGCCGAAAAGATCCATCAGCGTTCGGTCATCCATTGTGATTTCGCCTCTTCTCCTCGGTACGCAGCCAGACGCCGCGCCACTCTCACCGCCACTCTTAATCTTATCCAGTCTGGCGGCCTGTAACCGCACTGTTTGAAGATCGCCAGTTCCTCGGATCAACCATCTTCGCAGAGAACTGTCTAACCACCCTGCGCCGCGGCAGCTTCTCCCGCGCTCCACAGGTTTTCCGGGAACACCGCCCTCAGCGGTTTGACATACTTTGAGCCGTCGCCGGGAATTGCGTAGTAATCGGCCTGGCCAAAGGAATCTGCCAGGGTCAGGATCGCGAAGCCGTGGTTGAAGACGTTCCCGTTGTCTGCAAGAAATGGCCGATTTCCCAGCGGGTGCGCCAGGTCGCTGGATACGAGGGTCGCATAGGGATTCCCGCTCTTCAGCATGGGAAAGTCCGAGTAACCCACGCAGCGGCCTTTGGGTGTCCCGGTCCAGGAGTGGAAATGGCGCATACATTTCGAGGAGGTGCTCAGGCCCATATGTTTCCCTCTGCGCGGTCGCCGCCGGTTTGTCTCTCTGCCCGGCCACAGCCGGCGACGTCGGCGTATCACAGCCGACTGGAGCCGTCAGACGGGTTTCGCCACCTTCAGTTTCGGCAATATCATCAGAACGCTGCCGTACACAAGCAGCGACAGGAACAGCGCGGGGTTGCGGTCCTGATGCAGATCGATGGCGATGAGCCGGTAGGCGCCGAGTAACATGGCGGGATAGATGAGCCGGGAGAGTTCCGGCTTGTTCCAACGCGCGCCGGCCCACGCCAGCAGCAGGGCCGCGGCGGCCAGGACGGCGGTTCGCAGCGTGGCGCAGTAGGCGTCGCTGGCCGATTCGCCGAAGAGCCGGTGGCAGGCGGCGGTCAAGGCTCCGGCTGCCATTCCGGCGGTGAGCCAGCCCAGGGTTCCCGCCAGCGCCAGACGCAGCGTGTGCGAACCCACTGCCGACCGGCTGCCCAACGTGTAGCAGATGGCCGCCGCCAGTATCGCGGTCCCCAGAAGCAACTGGCCCTCACCAGACCCGCCCATCTGCATCGACGCGTTGCCGAGCAAGAAGCCGCCTGCCTGACCGAGCGCACCGGACGCGGCCAGTCCCAGAATCAAATAGACGGCGCCGTGCACTTGCAGCGTGAGGCGGCCGAAGAAACCGCCGCCCCACAGGCCGGCGATGGCCAGCAGAGACCATACCGCGGCGGCCGCGATTCCGGACAGCAGGATGCGGCTGCCGGCCACCGCCAGCACTATCGCGAAAGTGGAATAAGTATAAAAGTTGCGCCCGTGCGGCCCGCTGCGGTCCAGCATCTTGAATGAAATGCCGTAACCGGCGGCGGCGCAGACCAGCGCCAGCACGGCTATGGCAGGCGCGATATAGGCGTCCGCGCTGGCCAGCCGCATTCCGCCGCCCAGGCTGATGGCAAACGCCAGGGCGAACTGCGCGGTTTCGAAACCCGTGAACGCGGTGCCGCGGAAGAGGGTTCGAAAGCCGATGCTGCCGAGGTAGATGGCAAGCAGCGCCACTTGCGCGGCCAGGAGCGCCGGGTGGGCGATGGGCGCCCAGGCTTCCGGAACGCCGTGTTGGTTGGTGACCAGCCAGGTGGTCAGAAGCACCGCCAGATCGGCGGCCCAGGCTGCCGGCCAGCGCTTGCTGAGCCAACGGTTGAGGCAGGCCGACGTTTCCACGGCGGCGGCGATAGCGAGGATGACGAAGGTGAAGGGGATGGCATCGTGCGTCGCCACCAGCAGCGCCGCGGAGACGCCCAAGCCGGCCAGCATGGCAAACGTGGCCACGATCGACAGATCCTTCTTCCAGGAGACGGCCCAGCCGAAGAGGGTGAACGCCAGCAGAATGCCGCCGGCGGCCCAAGTGGATACGGCATGAAACCGGAGGGTGGCTTCCCACAACAGCGGCGACAGCAGCAGCACGGAGATCAGGCTGTGAATCGCGGTCTCCAGTTTCTGCCCGGCGGGAGTCCGCGCGGCCAGTACCAGCCAGAGCATGGCGTAAAGGATCCCGATGGCGACGCCGGCCTTCGGTGCCAGGGTGCCGGATTCGGTAAGAGCGCGGAGCAGGTAGGCGCCGGCCAGGCCGAGCAGGCCGCGGCCCAACACCGGAAGCAGGGTAGTGGTTTCGGGAAGGCTGGGAGTCTGGGCCGCGGACTTCGGCGCCGGCGCAGTGCCGGTGACCGGCAAAGCCTGGGGGGCCACGCCCGCCGAGCGTTCCAGGCAGGCTACGCGCTCCTGCAGTTGGCGAACCTGCTGGACCAACGCGTCAAACTCCGGTTGCAACAAGGCAACCTCCTCAGACTGAAACTGCCGGCGGTTCATCGGCCGGGTTCATCGTCCGGGTTCATCGCCCGGTTTATCGCCCCGGCGCGAATCTCCCCAGCCAGCCAAGCGTGGCCTCCAGTTCCAAAACGACCTGGCCTGGGGTAACTTCGCCGCGCATCCGCACCAACGCCGACTCCACCTTCCGGGCCTGCAGCGCGAAGTACAATTCCTCGCTCTCCGGATCCCGCTCGCCAGCGATCACCAGCGTCGGCGTCTGAAAGCTCTGCGCCCAAAACAGCGGCGAATGCTTCGTATACTGTTCCGGATTCTCCCACGGCATCGCACCCATCCAAGCCGCGGCCCTGGCGGCGCCGTCGGGGGTCAGCGCGACATGGGTAACCCAGTCCGCTATGGGCCTCCGCGCCACCACCGCGGCGAAGCGATCGGTGTGGCCAATCGCCCAGGCCGCCAGCAATCCGCCCACCAGCGTCAGGCGCTTGGGGTCCACGTAGCCCTTGGCGGCGACGGCATCCACGCCCCGGATCAGGTCGTCAAAATCGTCGCCCGGGTAACGGGAGTGGATGAGGTTGCCGAATTCTTCGCCATAGCCTGGAGTGCCCCGCGGATTGGCGCACAGCACCACGTAGCCGAGCGCGGCGAAAAGCTGTGCCCGCAACCGGAATTCGGGCCCGCACATGCGCCGGCTGGATTTCGGCCCAGGGGCCTCGTCGATATCCAGCAGCAGCGGGTATTTTTTCGCGGCGTCGAATCCCGGCGGCTTGAGCACCCAACCCTGGATGGTCTTGCCGTCGGACGCCCAATGGACCTCCTCGGCCCGCCCCGTGTCCCGCGCCGCCAGCAGGCCCTCGGCGGGTGCGGCCAACCGGGCTGGCTGGCCCGCCAGATCGACGGGGAAGGCGACCACCTCATCTGCCGCCGTAGCAGTGGACCGAACTGCCACGGCCCGGCCGTTATCGGCCAGCGAAAAGCCGCCCAGCCGCTGTGGCTCGCGGGTCGCCTGGCGCACGCTGCCGTCGTTTCTGGCGGCATAGACGTAAGTTGCGCCGTGGTCGTCGGCCAGAAAGTAAACCGTGCGCGAGTCCGAACTCCACTGCGGCCGCCTCACATCGCGGTCCAGCGCACCGGCCAACACCTTGACCCGGCTGCCGTCCGCGTTCATCACGTACAGCTTGCGGATGGTGTAACTCTGGGGCAGGGCTTCGCGCGCCACCCAGGCGATCTTGCTGCCATCGGGCGAGGCCATGGGCGATTCCGGCTGGACGTGCCCTCCGGGTTCGGACCCGCGGTGTTGAGTGAGTTGCCGGCGCGCCCCATCGGCCACCCGGATGGCGTAGATTTCCCCGCCCTGCAGTGGGTTGCCGGCATCGGCAACAGGTGCGGCCGCAGCCAGGATCTCGCGGCCGTCGGGCATCCAGGCTGGTTCGCCGGTGTAGTTGAGATCGCCATGGAGATCGCCATTGAGATCGCCATGGAAATCGCCGGCCGTAAGCTGGCGCGGCGCTCCGCCTTGGGACCCCACTACGAAGATCCGGACGCGGCTGGTCACCCTCTGCTGCAGGAGCGGCAGCAGGGCCGGCGGCGCCCAGGCGGGCAGCGTGGCCGTCACTGGAACCGGCGCGGTAAAAGCCAACCACTTGCCGTCCGCGGACCATGCGAGAGCTTCGGGCGGCAGCGCGGTGGGGATTTCCAGTTCCTGGCCGGAGTCCACCGTGTGTACCCGGATCTGCGTTTTCCCACTGCGGTCCGAAAGATAGGCGAGGCGCGCGCCATCGGGGGACCAGCGGGGCGAAAAATCGCGCCATGGCCCTCGGGTCAACTGGCGCGGCCGGGTGGCGCCATCGGCAGCGACCGTCCACAAGTTGGACCCGAAGGCGTCCCGATCCCGATCGTTCCAGGTTTCGACATAGACTACCCGGCTGCCATCGCCACTGATCCGCGGGTCGCAGGCTGCGCGGAAGGCCCACCAGTCGTCCAGGGAAAAGGGCTGACTGGCGGCCACTGCCACCGGCGCGCACGCCAGACCGATTGCCAGGCTGATTACCGGGCCGATTGCCAGACCGATTGGCTTCAAAAAATTGACTCCGAACGGAATTAGTCTACCCCAGACGCCGTTCGGCAGAGAAACAACCACTCCTTTACAGTCGTGGCTCTGATGGCCTCGTTGCCAATACGAGACTTCGGATCAGAGCGGCGACTGGTCGCTCGACCGTTAGGGAGCCGTCGCGCAACTTACTCCAGAAGGTGCCGGTAATCGCCGGGGTCGAGGCCGAAGCGGTCCATCAGGCGCGGCAGGTCGAGGCGCAGGGCTTCGGGAGTGTTGCGAACCCAGGCGACGATCACGGTCTCCACGCCCACGCGGTTCTTGCCGTCGTCCTCGGCAATGGCTTCGGCGGCGCCGCGGAGTTGCGACTCGGTTTGATCGCGGACGGGATAAGGCGTCTGGGCCAGGATCTGGTTAAGCAGGTCTTCGGCGGCGTCGTTCCAGTTCATGCTGCCTCATTCCATTTCATACTGCGTCATTCCAATGCATAGGGCCTGTTCGGTGACTCATTGTTTGTTCCGGTCGTAACACCAGTGCACCAGCGAATCGGCGTACTTGCCCTGGCTGGTGCGAAGCAGGTCGGCGATGCTCAGTTCCTGGAACGCGAACGTAACCGAACCGTCGGCGGCCGCCGTACCGGTCAGGTAACCGTAGACATCGGTCATGGCTTTTCGGCTGGCGGCAACTCCGGCGGGCAGACGGTAGCGGACGGCGCCGGCGGTTCCCACGATCCAGCCCGGCAGGACTTTGCCCTTCCAGGTCTCGGTGCGAAAGACGTCTTCCAGGTAGTAATGCGAATGGCTGGCCAGCAGGTAAACGCGCTTGTGGGCCGAGTTCTGCGCGTGCCACAGCGCTTCGTAAACTGCGCGGCCGCTGCGGTCGCCCTGGGGCCAGGTGCTCATGCTGTGATCGTCGCCCAGGCTGCCGGGCAGGGCGGCGTGCATGCCGGCCACGATGGTCTGAATCTGGCCCGACTTTTCATCGCGGTCCAGCACGGAACGCAGCCACTTGAGCTGGGCGTCGTCAAATTGGTCGCGGCTGGCGTTATCCAGCGCAATGAAGTCGATGTTATGGCTGACCCAGTGGTTATAGCTGCGGAGCTTGTGATCCTGCGAATCGTCCTTCAGGCGCTGCGCCTGGATGGCAGGGGCCGTCAGCCAGTCGGCGAATTGCAGCAGGTATTGCTCACGGGTTGCCGGCGGGATGGTTTCGTGATTGCCGATGGCCAGGAAAACGGGAAGTGCGCCGAAGGGGGCGATCTGGTGCGCGATGAAATCCGGCCACGCCGTGGTTTCGTAGTCGCTGATGTTGAGTGGCTTGGTAGATATCCCCAGCGAGGCGGGCGGCGCCATGTCCTCGTCAAAAGTGTAGATGGCGCGGAAGTCCCCCAAATGCCAGTAAAACTCGCAGCGGCCGGCGACCACGCTGGAGGCGATGGCCGGCATGACGATATCGCCGCAGTTGCGCGAATCGCCCGACACGGCGAATTTCCAGGGGGCGGGCGCCTGGGCGAAGGCGGGCGCCACCAAGGCCAGAACAAGGTACGGAAGGCGGTGCACTCAGACTGAGTGTAGCGTGAAAGCCGGGCAAGGCCCTCATCTACTTCTACTTCCCAATCGCCACCACTACACTGGCCGCCCGCACATCCAGCTTTTCCATCCGGTGACCCAGTTCGAAGGGCTTGCCCACCACCGCCGAGGGATACAGCGGGAGCAGAACGTTTTGTATCAAGAAATCCAGGGTGCGTCCGTCGATGACGATTCCGGAAATTTCCACGCGCTCGACATCCACGGTGGCACGCCCATTGGCCGAACGGATTCGCGCCGTCACGCTGACCGGCCGTTCGCCTTCCAGGATCCTGGACATCAGCCAGCCCGGGTGCTGCCCCTGCGCGTGTTCGACCTTCCCGAAATCGATCAGGGCGGTGCCGGTGACGACTTCCGCCGTACCGAAGTGGAGTCGGGGATTGCGGACGCCTGCCGGGGCTTCCTTTTCGACGTAGGCAGCCAGTTCCGCCTGGCTGAACTCCACGCGCGTGCCGGCCGGCAGCCGGTCGCTGTCGATGGCGTCGAGTTTCCGCTTGGCCGACACATAGCCGCCATCCGCCGCGGAGAGCAGCGCAGAGAATAGCAGCGGAATGGCCGTGATCCGACGCACCTTCACAATTCTACATACGTGCCGTGGGTGACCGCAGTTGCCAGTACACCAGATGTGGGGCAGGTTGTAAACCTGCGGCGGATTGCTAATCCGCCTGCTGCTGGCCCAACGAGCGCATCGGGGCTCGCTCCGAACGTCGGCAGGCGGATTGCCAATCCGCCGCAGCTTGCCAAGCTGCCCCACATAGCGCCACGGGCGACTTTCATCCTTTCCCCTGTGCGCCCGGCGCACATCGCGAACAGATTCAGCCCCACAGAAAAATGCTCACAGGGCTGTTCGCATCCTTGCAAGGACTGGGCCTCAAGCTGGAACTCCGCAAGGCGCCGCTGGAGGTGCTGGTGTTCGACCAGGTGCTGAAGATGCCGACGGAGAACTAGGCTCGCGTAGCCCAAACGGGACAAATTGGCCCGGAAAAAACGGCTAACTCCTTTGTTTCGACAAAAAACCGGGCCAAACTGGCCTGGACGACCTTGTATTGCTATACGGGATTGCTACACTTAGGACAGATTGGAACCGTTAAGTCTGGTTCCGCCGTTGGCACATCCGCCGTTGGAACATGAGGAGGAATTCTCATGACGCGTGGAGTACGGGTGTTTGTGGTGGTAATCGTGGCAGCTTTGGTTTCCGCTGCCATAGTCGTAGGCATCAGGTTTGTGCCCGCCGCCGGGCGCGCGGTCACGGTGATCCGGCGTCCTTCCGTTGTCACGGGAGCCAAACAATCCATTCCTGGCAGCACGTTGGCCGCTCTGCGGAACATCGCGCCGTTCGCCACCGTCACGGTATCCTCGGCAGCGGATTCCGGCGGCCAGCCCGCCGGCGTAGCTGATGGCGTGGTGGATTCCAGTGAATGGGTGGCCCGTGGCGAACTTCAAGGCGCCTGGATCAAACTCACCTGGGACCGCCCGGCCCTGGTGGAACAAATCGATCTCTACGACCGGCCGAGCCCGCTAGAGAACGTCCTTGGAGGGACCCTGATCTTCGATGACGGCGCTATGATCCCGGTCCCCAAACTCCCGCCCGATGGTACGCCCTGGCACGTCAAGATTCCACCAAAGCATGTCACCTGGATCATGTTTCGGATCGACGCCGCCCAAGGCCGCGCCACGGGCCTGGCCGAGATTATGGTTTTGGGAGACGTCGAGTAGCCACGGCCGGCACCGGCGCTACACCCTGCTATCGCACGCTGCTATAATTAGCGGCGGAGCGGGGCCGCGATTGCCCTTCCGAACCCGATGCGCCCCGTATCGTTCTGCGCAATTACCGTGGCAGCGTTGGCCACAATGCTTACCGCGGAGAGCCCTGCCCGGACGGCCGGCGTCACCATTGTGCTCGATTTCCAGGGACCGCGCTCGGAAAGATCGGTTCAGGAAATGAAGCGTGAGTTCGAGGGAATCCTGAAGAGTTCCGGCCTCGCCTTTGAATGGCGCATGCGCGACGAGGCCAACCAGGTAACCTCCAACCATCTGGTGGTAGTGCGCTTTAAAGGGAAGTGCGTCCTGGAACCGGTGGGCTACCTGTACGACGAGCGGGGCCCGCTGGCCTTCACCTACTCCACCGATGGCGCCGTACAACCGTACAGCGAAGTGGCTTGCGATAAGGTGGCGTCCAGTATCCGGTCCGCCATGTTCGGCGGCGATTTCGCCAACGCCGATGAGTTCCTGGGGCGCGCGCTCGGCCGTGTTCTGGCGCACGAATTGGTGCATATGCTTTCGAAGTCCCGCGCCCACGCCAGGAGCGGCGTCGAAAAGGCTGCGTTGTCCGGCAAACTCCTGATTGCGCCGGACATGCGGCTGGATGCGGCCGATCTGGAGAAGCTTCACACCCTTGTCCAATGATGGTCCCGTGAGACAGGCATTCCCCGGCATAAAATAATTTGATTCGACATATGGTTCGGAAACTGATAACCTTTCTGGTGATCCTGCACGTCTGCGCCCAGCTGGCGTAGCCTCCGCTCCTGGTCTTGAGCACTGTGCCCCTGTTCGGCACGCTGAAGCCCGGAGCTTGGGTTGCGACCGTGAGCCTTCTAACCAAATCGAAAATCCTGCCGTACGCCGTCACGTCCATGCCTGCGGGACGCCGTGGCGTGGTATGCCTGCCTGACGCCGGCCGCCCCAATGTTCGAGGAAATCCGAAAGCTAATTTCATCCAGCAAGGGAGAATTATGAACGTCTGTCTGACTGACGAACAGAAGCAAGACTTCTTGAAACGCGGTTTTTCGCGCCGGACACTCGGCCGCGTGGCCGCAATGATGACTGCCGGAGCGGCGCTGCCGTTTTTCAACGAGTCTGCGATGGCGCAACTCTCGGCGGTCCGCGGCATGCCGCCGGATGCCGTGAAAATCAACGCCAACGAGAACCCGCTGGGCCCGTGCCCGGAAGCGCTGCAGGCGATTCACAACGTGGCGGCGCAAGGCGGCCGTTATCTGTACGAGGAAACGTTTGGCTTTACCGAACTGCTGGCTGAGCAGGAGGGCATTAAGGCGACCTACGTGCAGCCCTACCCCGGTTCCAGCGCGCCGCTGCATCAGGCGGTGCTGGGCTTCTGCTCGCCGACGAAATCCTTCGTCACCGGCGACCCAGGCTATGAAGCGGGCGAGCGGGCCGCGGAGTTCATCGGCGCCAAGGTGAAGCGGGTGCCGTTGACCAAGACTTACGCCCACGATGTGAAGGCCATGGCCGCGGCCGATCCGAACGCGGGCCTGATCTACATCTGCAACCCCAACAACCCAACCGGCACGCTGACGCCGCGCGCGGATATCGAGTGGCTGGTGGAAAACAAGCCCAAGGGCAGCGTCCTGATGCTGGACGAAGCGTACATCCACATCGCCGGCGCTCAGATGGGCTCCGACTTCGTGGCCAAGGATAAGGACGTCATTGTTCTGCGCACGTTCTCGAAGATTTACGGCATGGCCGGCATTCGGGCGGGGGCGGCATTGGGGCGTCCGGACCTGCTCAAGAAGATCACGTCATGGTCGGCCGGCGCCCTGCCGGTGACGGGCATGGTGGCCGCCACCGCCAGCCTGAAATCCAAGACCGTGGTGCCGGAGCGGCGCAAGATCATCGGCAACGTGCGCGAAGACGTCTTCGGATTCCTGGACAAGCACAACTTCAAATACGTGCCTTCGGTCTCAAACAAGTTCATGGTCGACGTGAAGCGCCCGGGCGGCGAAATCATCAAAGCCATGAGCAAGGAGAATGTTTATATCGGGCGCGTGTGGCCGAGTTGGCCGACCTACGTAAGGGTTTCGGTGGGCACGCAGGACGAAATGAACAAGTTCAAGGCCGCGTTTCTAAAGGTGATGGCTTGAACCTGCGCGCCATTCTGGGAAGCAGATCCCGAGGCGCGCATTACAGCGGGGCTCAGTTTCTAGGCGACTGTTCGGGCGGCGTGATTGCAGCGTTAATCGCGCTGCCTTACGGTCTGGCTATGGCTTCGCTCATGGGGTTGCCGCCGGTGCTCGGGGTTTTCACCTCGATCCTCACGGCACCCGTGATCGCGTTGCTGGGGCGCAATCCGGTGCTGATCGGGGGAACGGCCAGCGCCACCGTCCCTTTCATTGCGATGGCGGTCAGGCACCAGGGAATCGGCGGCGCCGCCAAAGTCTCCATTGTGGCCTCGGTGATCATGATGGGGTTCTGCGTCATGCGCCTGGGCCGGCACATTACCAGGGTTCCGCACGCCGTGGTGACGGGCTTTTCGTGCGGAATCGGCGGCATGATGCTGATTTCCCAGTTGGACACCATCCTGGGCGTGGATTCCGCGGCCACGCGGTCGGCCGGTTCCACCGTGACACAATTGTTGGCGCTGTTCGATCGCCTGGGCGGCATCCGCCTGGTGCCGCTGGCTCTTGGCATCACCGTGATTGTGGCGGCGACGGCGGCCGCCAGGCTTTCCCCGCGCGCCCCGGCGCCGCTGATCGGCGTTGGGCTGGCGATTATTTTGGGACGGGTCCTGGGCTTCCATGAAAAAGAGATCGGCGCCATGACGTCGGTGGTGCCGCCGTTCGTCGGCTTCTCCTGGAGCCCGCAGGATGTCTTTACGGTGCTGCCCTCGGCATTCGCCCTGGCATTTGTGTCGTCGGTCAATATTCTGATCACATCGCGCGTGGTGGAGCACTTCCGCGGGCGGCACAAACGGGCCAAGACTACCGATGCCGACGCCGAGTTGGGGGCGTACGGCATCGCCAATATCTGCGCGGGTGTATTCGGAGCGCCGCTCAGCGTTGGAATTCCGGCACGCAGTCTGGCAGTTGTCCGCTGCGGCGGCACCACCCGGCTTGCCAACCTTCTGCACGCCGTGTTTTTGGCCGGGATATTGTGGCTGGGCGCGGGTCTGGTTTCGCACATTCCTTTGCCGGCGCTGGCCGGAGTGACCGCCTGGATGGGTTTGTGCCTGTTGGATTGGAGCGCGTGGCGAAGGTTGCCGAAGATGAGCCGCGTGGACGCCGCCGCGTTTCTGGCCACCGCCGCTTCGGTTCTGGCGGTTAATGCGGTGCTGGCGGTGGCGATCGGTTGCTCACTGTACGCCGTTCAGGGTCTTTATCTGCGCTGGATGAGGCCGTCCTCACGCGTCCCGGATCTGCAGGTTGACTGACGGCCTGTCCCGTTCAGACGCCTGTCCCGTTCATAAAACTGCTATGCCGGTCCGGCGCGCGTACTCCAACATCTTTTGATCGCGCGTAAGCAAACGGGCCCTCATGCGCCTGGCGGTTGCCATGATGATCCGGTCGGCAGGATCGCCGTGGAAGGATTCTTCCAGCCTCGTGCTATCGATGGCGATCTCCGGCGTCAGCGGCACGAGCGACAACCCCGGCGTGGCCAAGGCGTCTCTGACCCACTCCTCGCACGGTGAGCTGAGCTCGATTCGCCCTTTGGCTTCGAGCAGCCCAAGCTCCCAAACCGAAATCACGGAAAGCAGGAGAGCGCCCGCGCCCGAGGCCTGTTGGATGGCCAGACGCAGGCGCTGGGGGACGGGATCGATTTCGCCGGATTCCAGCCAAATCCAGTAGTGCGTATCCAGCAGCAGGGGCGTTTCCATCCGCGTTACCCATCCGCGTTACCCATCCGCGCTACTCGTCCGCGTCCCATTTCTCACCAGTCGGCCCGATGATATCGCCCAAGATTTTACAAGTTCCTTTCATGCGCCCGAAAATCTGCGGAATCTCCTGCTCGATGGGCACCAGCCGCGCCACCGGCCGCCCACGCTTGGTGATGATCAGTTCCTTCCGGCTCTGCTCAACCTCGTCGAGCAGGTGAAGGCACTTGGCCTTGAACTCCCCCGCCGCTATTTCCTGCTTCATACCCGTGGCCGCTTTAGTCATATGGTTATACCCATGGTCATCTTACCATGGTCAGATAGCGTTTTACAAGGTTTGCACAGCCCCCACAGCCCCCTACAGCCCCCTTATCCGTTTTCTTGAATGCCCCCAATCCAAAAAACCATTGCTGCGACCGCTGATTTTACTAGACCTTTTCCCTGGACGTACGCTATTCTTGTCCACAACCAGGGGAAATCCCTTTCCAGCGCCTCGTCGCGCGAACGCTTCGGAAACTCCGCAGTTTCCAGTTTTCGCATCCGATCCATTCCATCACGGGAGGCAATTCAAGTGAGATTACCAGTTATTCTTGGTGCGGCGCTATGGCTCGCTACCTTGTCGTGGACACAGTCTTTTCTCGGGGGCATACGGGGTACGGTCTTCGATGCTGGAGGTGGAGCCGTCACCGACGTCAGGCTTTCCCTGACCGACGAAGCTACCGCGACGCATCGATCGACGCTATCGTCGGGCGACGGCAGTTACAATTTCAGCCAGGTTGTGCCGGCCACTTACACCGTGACGGCCGAAGCGCCGGGCTTTAAGAAGATCGAACGCAAGCACGTGATCGTGGCCACCCAGGAGTTTGTCTCGCTTGACTTGAAACTGGAACTGGGCGCGGTGAGCGAAAGCGTGCAGGTCACCGAAGAGGTGCCGCTGATCGAATCCACCAACGCCTCCCAAGGCCAGGTGCTGGACCACCAGCAACTCATCGACCTGCCCAATCTGGGCCGCAATCCGTTCATGATGTCGAAGCTGGCGCAAAACGTCACACCGGTTGGCGACCCGCACTACAACCGGATGGAAGACCAGAGCGGTTCTTCGCAGATCTCGATCGCCGGCGGACCGGTTCGCGGCAACAATTATCTGCTGGATGGAATTCCGATAACCGACGCGGCCAACCGCGCCATCATTATCCCCACGCTGGAAGCCGTGCAGGAAGTCAAGATCCAGTCCAACACCTACGACGCCGAAATGGCGCGCACCGGCGGCGGCATGTTCAACACCTACCTGAAGTCGGGAACCAACGAGCTGCACGGCAGCCTGTTCGGATCGATGCGGGCCACCAGTTGGGCGGCCAACAATTTCTTCAACAACGCGGCGGGAATCCCGCTGCCGAACCAGCCGAACTACACGTTTGGGGCGAGCTTCGGCGGCCCGGTCCGAATTCCCAAAGTTTACAACGGCAAGAACCGCACCTTCTTCTGGCTGGCGTGGGAGGACTACGACGATACGCAGTCGAATTCTTCGCAGTTCACGACGCCGACCGCGCTGGAGCGCATTGGCGATTTCTCGCAAAGCAAGACGGCCAGCGGCGGATTGAACCTGATCTACGATCCTTTGACCACGGTGTGCGCGGGCAGCACGTGCACACGCCAACCCTTCGCCGGGAACATTATCCCGGCCACCCGCGTGAACCCCGTGGGCAGGGCGATCGCCGCGACCTATGTGACGCCGCAGACCACCTCCGCCTTCTATGGGGCGCCCAACCTCACCGGCGTCGGCGTGCTGCCGGCGCGCGCGGCGCAGAAAACGGCCAAGCTCGACCACCAGGTGACCACTAAGTGGCGGGCCAGTTTGAGTTATTTGCGCTACTTTTCGCTGGAGCCCGGCAACACCTGGTTCCCAACCGTTTCTTCACCCGACCAGTGGCGGTTGCAGCGCCGTGTGGACACCACGCAGTTCAACAACATCGTCACCCTCTCACCGACCATGGTGCTGACCGTGCGCTACGGATTCAACCGCTTCCCTAACTATGGATACCAGGTGAGCCAAGGCTTTAATCTGGCCAATCTGGGCTTTGACCCCGGGTTCGTGAGCCAGGTGCCTTCGCCCACTTTTCCCAACGTCACCATGACCTCACAGTACAGCCTGGGCACCAACAACAACTTCTACTACGTGCATCACTCCAAGAATTTCTCGAGCGGCATTTCGAAGTTCCAGGGCCGTCACAATCTGAAGGCCGGCTTCGATTTCCGGCGCATTCACGACGATGGCAACGACTTCGCCAATAGCGCCGGCGCTTTCACCTTCAACGGCGTCTTCTCCCGCTCCACCCCGCTGACCGCGGTTTCCGGCACCGGCGCCGATATGGCGGACATGCTGCTGGGAACGGCCTCGGCGGGCACCGGCTACATCCCCACCAAGCTCTACGAATATGCGAATTACTATGGGCTGTACGCTCAGGACGATATTCGTCTGACCAAGTCCCTGACCATCAACCTGGGGCTCCGCTGGGAGCGTGAGTACGGCTTGCAGGAATCGCACAATTCCATGGTGGTTGGGTTCAATGAGGCAGCGGCCAACCCGCTGGCGGCCAACGTCACGGGCATCTCGCCCAAGGGCGTGCTTGAGTTCGCCGGCGTCAACGGGAACAGCGTGCACGTGGGCAATCCGAACCTGAATAAGCTCGGCCCCCGCATCGGTATTGCCTGGGCCTTGAACTCCCTGACCACCATCCGCGCGGGCTACGGGCTCTACTGGGCGCCGCAGTTCGCCATCGGGACTCCGTACAACCCGCCGGGTTTCACGGCCACCACATCGCAAATTGTGTCGAATGACGGCAACGCCACGCCGGCCACCTTTCTCAACAACCCGTTCCCGACCGGTCTGGCGAAGCCCACGGGCAGTTCGCTGGGCGACCTTACCGGCATCGGACAGAGCCTGACGCTGATTGACCCCGGCGCCAAGTCGCCGCGCGTGAACCAGTTCTCGCTGGATGTGCAGCGGCAACTGCCTTTCGGCATCGCAGCGGAAGTCGGCTACGTCGGCTCACGTTCGTCGCACCTTTCGCAGGCTACCGCCAACGTCAATATCAACGCGCTGAACCCCGCGCTGCTTTCGCAGGGGTCGGCGCTCACGGCCACCGTGGCCAACCCGTTCTTCGGAAAAGGCGGCGCCGGGGTGATCGGCAGCGCCACGCTGAGCCAGGTGCAACTCCTGTTGCCGTATCCAACCTTCAGCAGCATCAACCTGACGTTGAGCGACCGCTCCCGGGCGCGCTACGATTCGCTGGTCGCCAAAGCCCAGAAACGGATGAGCATGGGTTTAACGCTGCTCTCGACGCTGACCTGGTCGCGGAACTACGATTCCAGCTCCGGCGGCGCGGGCAACTTCCTGAACGGCGGCAATGCCGGTCCCCAGAACCCTTACGATTTCGGATCGGAGTACAGCCTGGCCAATGTGGATGCGCCGCTGCGCTGGTCCACCGGCTTCACCTTCGAGCTGCCTTTCGGCAAGGGAAAGAAGTTCCTGTCGAGCAGCAAGACGCTGGACTACGCGGTGGGCGGCTGGTCGATCAATTCCATCAGCGTCTACCAGTCCGGTTTCCCGGTGCAGATCACGCAGAGCACCAATAACAATTCGGTGTTCGGCTACGCCAGCCAGCGGCCCAGCGCCACGGGAGTCTCACCGGTAACCAGCGGCAGCCTGGAATCGCGCCTGGGCAATTACATCAACCCCGCGGCCTTCGCCACCTCGCCCCGCGGAACCTTCGGCAACCTGGCCCGCACGCTGGATATGCGCGGACCCGGCCAGGGCAATTGGGACATGTCGATCTTCAA
Organism: Candidatus Acidiferrales bacterium; assembly: GCA_035570275.1. Classification (GTDB taxonomy): domain Bacteria; phylum Acidobacteriota; class Terriglobia; order Bryobacterales; family Bryobacteraceae; genus DATMNI01. The sequence continues at coordinate 58,331 of DATMNI010000373.1, forward strand.
GAGCTTCTCTGTGACCGAAAAGTTGAAGGGCCAGTTCCGCGCCGAAGCTCTGAACGCGTTCAACACTCCTATGTTCGCCGCCCCGAATGTCTCGTTCGGCAGCAGTTCCTTCGGCCGCATCACGTCGCAGGTCAACTTCTCACGAATGATGCAGCTGGGCATCCGGGTCTTCTTCTAGGATCTAGCGAGGCTCTGGCTCAGACCGAAAGTGTTCTTCACCGCGGAGACGCGGAGCCGCAGAGAGAGCGCGGAGGAAGACCAAAACTGATATGGCTTTCTGCATCGGTCGTAGTTTGTGACAATCCGGGTTGGCGCGCAGAGGAAGCAGAGACACTCACATGCTGACGCTGCGAAGCCTTTGAAGATGGTTGAGGCCGGGACCGTTACGTATCGCCGCGTGGCGATAGCGCACCTAACCCTACCTGTGTGCAGGCATGCCCTGCGACTTCCCTCCGCGTCTCCGCGGCTCTGCGGTTAACAGAAACTTGACTCATTCGCATCACATTCGGAGATTCAAGTACTCTAGCGGCACAGGCGCCTGGCGCGGGGCGCTTTTTCGTCTACGCGGCGCAGCAGACGCGGAGTCACGGTGCCCGGCGCGGAGCGCACTTGAGAAAATGCGATCCGCGTCAGGCTCCGGCGCGCTGTATCGCCTTCGATTCACCGATCGGCGGCAAGTCCTGGATTCGGGCGCAGGCTTGCCACAGATTGCGCGATCAACCTTTGACCCCAAGATTGCACGCGGAATAAGATCAGGAGATGGACCGTGAGGTGGCGCTACCAGAGCAGGTCGCGATAACCGGCCCGATTCTCTTCGTTCTGGCGGCCGTGTTCGTCGCGTTCTGCCCCAGCCTCGGAGCCTCATTCCACCTGGATGACTACAACTTATTCTCCGACCCGGCAATCACATCGCCTTCGGGCTGGTGGTATGTCTGGCGTCCTTTGCAAACCCGACCGCTTACCTACTTCACTTTCTGGCTGAACTACCAGTTCGGCGGACTCAATGCAGCCGGCTATCACGCCGTCAACCTGAGCTTGCACCTGATTGCGGTGTGGCTGCTCTATGGAGTACTCGCGCGCCTTGTGGGTGAGAGAGCGGCGCTGGCCGCCGCCGCAGTCTTCGCGCTCCATCCTATCCAGACAGAGCCAATCGTCTACGTGTTCGAGCGCGCCACACTACTGGCGACGGTCTTCTGTCTGCTATCCATGCGACGCTGGCTCGATGGGCGATACTGGAGCGCTGCCGGCTGGTTCGCCCTGGCGCTTCTGAGCAAAGAAGAATGCGCCGCGTTTCCGCTCTTCCTGCTGATGCTCCGATGGGATCTTGTGTCCGCCGCTGGGATGCTCTGCCTTTCTCTAATTGCGGGAGCACGGGTAATCCTCGTGTTGAAAATCCTCCACATCCGCGGTGCGGGTGCCGGCGCGGGTATTTCTCCGCTCGACTACTTCGCAACCCAGGGTACCGTGATTCTCCGCTACTTCCGGTTGTTGCTGGTACCCTACGGATTCACCTGCGACCCGGATATTCGCGTGGTACGGGACTGGCACGCGTGGTTGGCCTGAGCTGCTATCGTTGCGGTGGCTGCGCTGGCATGGAAGCTGCACCGTCATGGAAAGTGGTTGGCCGCCGGTCTAATCCTGTTGGCGCCCAGTTCGACCATATTCCCCGCCGAGGATCTGGCCGCGGACCGGAGGTTTTATTTGCCGATGCTGGCCTTCGCCGCGCTGGCTGGGCTGCTCTTGAGCCACGCCCCGCGAGTGATCGTGATTCCGGTGGCGGTGGGCCTGGCCGTCTTGTCTTTCTTTCGTGCCCAAGTCTGGTCCACTGAACGGACGATCTGGGCGGAGGCCGTCCAACGCGCGCCCGGCAAGCTACGCCCCCGCATCCTGCTGGCGCGTGCCTCCGACACAGATGCGGCGCTACAAATCCTCGATACGGCCCAATCCATCGCCCCGAACGACCCCAGGCCCGCACTGGAAAAGGGATTGAGGTTGATGCAAGCGGACCTGCCAGGCCTGGCCCTGCCGCAGTTCGAGCATGCACTGGCTCTGGCACCCGACGATTTGATGGCGCTGAACAATCATGGCGCCGCTCTTGCCAAACTGGGGCAGCGGGATGCCGCCATCGATGATTTCCGTCACGCTCTACGGATTGATCCGTGTTGGGCCAGTGCTCGCAAGAATCTGGAGCGATTAGGAATCGCCTACCCAATCTCCTGCAAGTAGGTATCGACTAGTGGCTTAGGCCGACTCCTACGACGGAAGATCACTCGAAGCACGCAAAAGCCAAACCCGGCCGCAGCCAATACCAGCGCCGCGGCGGATGGCTCGGGCACCGATGACGCTGTTCCGTGTGGCCCGCTGAAGGTCCCAAGGAGCGGCGTATCCAAATTGAAATGCATATTCCCTCCGGCTGAAGTAGTGCCACCTGCATCGGTGAGCGGCGGAAAGAAGGATAGGTTCAGAACAACGCGAGGAGCCCCAAAGGGGCCGGTTAGATCGGACCGAAGTCCAAGAAAGGAGCCTGGGTCAAAAAGGACGACTGTAGATGTGGCGGGGGTCAACAACAAACCATCTGTGCCCGTACCCGCAAAGCCTGAAAGCAGAATACTCCACGCCGCGTAAGTGTTGGTATCTGCGTTAAAGGTGAAGGAACCTGTAACGGTACCTTGGAGCCCTGTGGGTGAACCCCCACAACACAGATCCAAGTTCAGCGTCGAAAGATTCCAGGTTACCGGGCCCGCATTCGCAGTCCCTGTGGTAACGAGCGCTGGCAATAACCAGAGAATTGAACCCAAGAAAAGCTTCACGACTAGACCCCCCTTACCAGTCTTGATGAGGAGCCTGCGGCGAGGTCTTATAAAGATGGTTAAGCGCAGCTTACCACAATCGAGTAGGTCTGGCCGTACCAATCCATACCATAGAAAGAACATCCCGACATAGCCCAGTATGTTAACCGGGGTAATGAGACGTCCAAGGTATTGCAGCGGACGTCAATGTAAGACGCTCTTGGGGTGTTGCGAGACGGAACTCGGGCTCGCCGCTCCTTACGAGGTCCGCCAAGCGGCCACTACATCGCGCGTTCCGCAATCAAACACATCACCGCCAGTAAGCTGCACAGCAGTGGAAACCAATCGCCCCAGCGCGTGTACAAAGTCTGCCCGGTAACATAGTTGAACCCCGTGTACGAGGCCGCCTGCACGTATAATGGCAGCGTGCCGCGCAACCGGCCGGCGGAATCGATGGTGGCGGTGATGCCATCGTTGGTCGACCGCAGAATCCAGCGGCGGTTTTCGGCGGCGCGCATCCGCACCATGCTCAGGTGCTGCGCGCGCGCCGCACTCTTGCCGAACCAGCCGTCGTTTGAGATGTTGAACAGCACCTCGGCGCCCCCGGCCGCGAACTTGCGCACGAAGCCGGGAAACACCGATTCGTAACAGATGAACGTGCCGATTTTGTGGCTGCCCACGGGTGAGACCACCACCTGCCTGCCGGCCACGAAGTCGCCGATCTCGGTCGAAATCTTGTTGGCGAAACCGAAGGGCCATGGCACGAATTCACCGAATGGCACCAGGTTCACTTTGTCGTACCGGCTGATGGGGAAGCCCTCGGGCGAGACCAGCGTGGCCGAGTTGAGCGGCGCCCCGCCCGGAGTGTGCGCCACAATGCCCATCAACAGGTAGGCGTTGGTGGAGCGCGCCAGCCGGTCGGTGTAGTTCCGGAAATTTGGGTCCTCATAGTAGTAGAACGGCGCGGGCACTTCCGGCCACACAATGATGGAAGGCGGCTGGCGGCTGGCGGCCAGCGCGCCGCGCATCGTCAGCATCACCTGGTCGCGCTCCATCTGGTCTAGTGACGGCGGCGTCCACTGCTCGGTCTCGGAGATGTTGGATTGCACCAGCAGCGCCGTGTCGCGCCCGCGCTCGGCCGGCGGCATCGGGGGCAGGAAGACCAGAAACAGCAGGGGCAGCAGCCATAGCAATTCCACGCGCCGACGCCGCAGCACAGCGCCCGCCAGCGCCGTCGCCATCGTCATGAAGACGAACGAGACTCCATAAACGCCCGTAAGCGGCGCCAGGCGCAGCGGCACGCCCATGTCGATGGCCGCGTTGCCGAGCGCCAGCCACGCAAAGCCCAGCGGCCCGTGCGTCACCTCGACGGCGGTCCACAACGCCGCCACCGCGGGCACCGCCCACCAGCGGCGCATCAACACTCCGGCCGCCAGGGCGAAGACGCCCATGTGGAGCGCTTTGACTACGCAAAACAACAGGAACACCGCCCACCCGGCCGCTTCGCCAAGTCCGCCGTGGAAGGCCAGAACAAACTGGATCCAGTAACAGATGCCGAACCAATAGACCACTCCAGACACCCAGCCGAGCAGGAAACGGCGCGGCCAGCGTGGTTCTCGCGCTACTGCCACCAGCAGCGGCGCCAGGGCCACGGGCGCCAGCCACACCAGTTGAAATCGCGGAAACGTGAGGATCAACAGCGCCGCCGAACCGAGCGCCAGCAGCAGGTTCAGCACGACGGCGGGTGAGCGGCCCGGCTTTCGGCGTTGGCAGCCTCGGCTTCGGCGCTTACGGCTTCGGCGCCCAGGGCGTCGGCGCTTACGGCGTCGGCCATGTAAGAGCTGCGCACCAGCGGGCCGCTGAACACCATTTTGAAGCCGAGCGACAGCCCGTACTCGCGGTAGGCCTCGAACTGGCGCGGCTCGATGAATGCTTCCACCGGCAGGTTGCGTCGCGTTGGCTGCAGGTATTGGCCAATGGTGGCCACGTCCGTACCGGCGGCGTGCAGGTCGCGGAGCAGCGCGTGAACTTCATCCCCGGTTTCACCGAGCCCCACCATGAACCCGGATTTCGTCAGCAGCCCGGACTTGGTCATCACGCCGGCGGCATACCGGCGCGCGAACGCCAGCACGTCCAATGACTGCCGGTACGCAGCCTGCGGGCGCACCCGCCGGTAGAGCCGCGGCACCGTCTCCATGTTGTGGTTGAAGACGTGCGGCCCCGCCTCCAGCACGCGCGCCACGGCTTCCAGATCGCCGCAAAAATCCGGTGTCAGCACTTCCACCCGTGCTTCGGGCAGCGCGCGCCTGACTTCGCGCACGGTCTCCGCAAAGTGCCGCGATCCGCCGTCCTCCAGATCGTCGCGGTTCACGGAGGTGATCACTACGTAGCGCAGCCCCAGGCCGGCCGCCATCCGCGCCACGTTGGCGGGCTCGGCTGGGTCCAGGCGCGTGTCGTGTTTGTGGGCGTTGAGTTTCGGCACCGCGCAGAAGCCGCAGCCGCGCGTACATCGTTCGCCCAAAATCATGAACGTGGCCGCGCCGCGATGAAAGCACTCGTGGATATTGGGGCAGCGCGCCGACTCGCACACCGTGTGCAGGTTCAGCTTTCGCAGGCCGCTCTTGAGCTGGTGGAGCGATTCAAAATGGGTGCGGCTCTGGCGCGCCCACTCGGGCAGGCGGGGGCGAGGCGCCGGGCCGGCTCCCGCGAAAGAAAGCTGCACCAGGGAATCAAGCATGGGGAGCGACCATGGAAGTCAAATCACGGGAATCAATCACGCCGGTACCGCACCGGCGGTTGGAAGCCGGCATTCTCCAGTTCGGTCTTCGCCCTTCCGAAAGATTGCGTGTCGCTGAACGGACCCACCAACACGCGCGTCAGGTTGTTCGGGCCGGGGCTGAGCACCGCCGGGAATCCCTTGTCTTTGAGCGTCTGCCGCATGGCTTCCGCCTCCGGTTGCCGAATTGCCATCAACTGCCAGAAAGACCCGGGCGGAAGATCGGTGCCGGGTACCAGCCTGCCAGATCCAAGCGCGGATGCCGCAGATCCAGATGCCCTAGGCCCAGATACCGTAGACGAGGAAGCCGCCGGGGCCGCGGCCGGTGGGGCATTGGGATCGCGCGCCGGCTGGGTGGAGGGCTGCGGCTGGCCATCGCCCGCGGGCTGAGCGGCCTGGTCGGCGGCCCTTGGCGGCGGTTGCGGAACTGGTGACGCCGGCAAAGGACGTGTGTCCTGCGCCGAAATCGCCGCCGCGGAACCGGTGTCCGACGCCACCTTCGCCGATCGCGGCGCATTCTGTCCCACCACATAACCCATCGCGAAGGCCACTGCAAACAGCAGAACTACGATGAAGAAGCCGCTGAGCAGTTGCGTATTGCCCACTACCAGTTCGAACTCGCCGGTTTCGTTGTTTCTCATGTTTTACGGATTCGGGGAGGCTGCACGATCCAGCGCGCGACCCAATGAAGAGATTATATCCAGAGGCAAGGGGAATACAATGGTCGTGTTCTTCTCGGTTCCGATCTCCACCAGGGTTTGAAGGTACCGCAACTGGATGGCCGCGGGCTGCTTCTGGATCACCTCGGCCGCCATGGCCAGCTTTTCGGACGCCACATATTCGCCTTCCGCGTGAATGATCTTGGCGCGCCGTTCGCGTTCGGCCTCAGCCTGGCGTGAAATGGCGCGGATCATCTGCTCGGCCAGATCCACCTGTTTCACTTCCACCATCGTCACCTTCACGCCCCAGGGCGAGGTGTGCTGATCCAGAATGGCTTGCAGCCGCACGTTGAGTTTTTCGCGCTGGCTCAGCAATTCGTCGAGGTCCACTTCTCCGAGCACGCTGCGCAGCGTGGTCTGAGCCAGTTGCGAGGTGGCGTACAAAAAGTTCGCCACTTCCACCACAGCCAGCCGCGGATCGATGACGCGGAAGAAGATCACGGCATTTACCTTCACGGTGACGTTATCGCGCGTGATGATGTCCTGCGGCGGCACCTCCTGGGTGTCGATGCGGAGCGAGACCCGCACCATGCGATCGAACGGGGCAAATACAAAAATCAGCCCCGGCCCCTTGGCGTCGGACAGCACCCGGCCCAGCCGGAAGATGACGCCGCGTTCGTATTCGCGCAGGATCTTGACCGAGTTCAGCAGCCAGATCCCCACGATGATGATAAAGATCAACAACACCGGACTCAATGGACTCACGTCATTCATTTTCAACTTCCTCCATCACTGACGCTTATCTTAATCCACGCGCCTCGGGTGACGCGCGACGCCCACATAGTAGTTCCAGCCGGCGTTGGTTAAGAAACCGGTTCTACCGTCAGCTTCAACCTGTCTATAGCCGTGACTCTGACGCGTGCACCGGCCGGCAGGGGCAGCGTGGAAACGGCATCCCAGTACTCGCCGTGCACAAAGACCTTGCCGTCCGGTTTCAACTCCGTGACAGCCGCGCCCATCTGGCCGATCATACCCTCACGGCCCGTCTCCACTTTATTCTGCCTCGCCCGCCACGCCAGCGAAAGCAAGAAAACCGTGATCGCCGAAAACGGCAGCGCCAGACCAATCGCGGTGGCCCAGTGGATACGCATCTCGGGCGCCGGGCTGTCGATCAGCATCACCGCGCCCAATACCAGGGACACTGCTCCGCCCACGCCCAGAACGCCGTGCGAGGCGAACTTGACCTCCAGCACGAACAGCGTGAAGGCCAGCAGCATCAGCGCCGCGCCCAGCCAGTTGATGGGCAGCACCGAGAGCGCCGAAAGGCCGAGCAGCACCAGGATCGACCCGAGCACACCCGGCGCGATCAGCCCCGGCGACGAGAACTCCACGTAGATCCCCAGCGCTCCGATTACCAGCAGGACGAGCGCGATGTTCGGGTCGGCTATGGCGGTAATAATTTTTTGGCGCAGCGACTTTTCGAATACCTGTATGACGGCGCCCGCCGTGTGCAACGTTTGGGTGCTGCCATCGAAGCGCGTTACCACGCGTCCTTCGAGAGCCCGCAGCAGCGCCGGTTCGTTGGGCGCGACTAAGTCGACCAGGTTCTGGTCCAACGCCTCCCGTTCGGTGAACGACTTGCTTTCGCGCACCGCCGTCTCGGCCAGCGCGCTGTTCCGGCCGCGCTTGGAGCAGATGCTGCGCAGATAAGCCGCGGCATCGTTCTCCACCTTCTGTTTCATTACCGGGTCCATCTCAGCGCCGAGCAGCACGGGGTGGGCCGCGCCGGTGTTGGTTCCCGGCGCCATCGCCGCGATGTCACCCGATTCAAGCAGAAAGAAACCGGCCGAGGCGGCGCGCCCGCCGCTGGGCGCAACGTAAGTTACCACGGGAACCGGTGATGCCACGATCCTGGCGATAGTTTCCCGCATCGCGTCCATCAGTCCGCCGGGTGTATTTAATCGTATGATGACCAACGATGCGTTCTGTTCCCTGGCTTGCGCCAACGCGGCGCCCACGATTTCGGCCGTGATGGGATGCACCATGCCGTCCACATCCACCGCGATTACTTTCGAAGGCGCCCCAGCGGCCTGCGCCACCAGCGCAAGCGCTATCAGTAAAATCACGCTTCCTCGCAATCTGATTTAAGGATACACCTATCGGTAAACACTATCTGAAACTGTGACAACCCTCTCAAAAACACCGGGGCATAATGCAATAGATAGAAACTTTTGATGCATTCGCGCTGAGGCATTCGCTAAAATAGAAGAACAATTTTTGATCGGTTGGAGAAATCGTATATATGGCATCAAAGCGTGTTTCCGAAAAGAAAATGGCGGTGCCCTCCGGCGCCGCCCAGTCAGCTTCCGTCCGTAAACAGGCCGCATCCAGGCGCACCACCCGTTCCGCAAAACCGGTTGAGACTCTGGCCGCCCCCGCTGCCCAACCAGTAACCACAGCGCCCTTCGGTGTTGAACCCTCGGGGGCCTTTGAACCCTTGGGGGCTGTTGAACTCTGGGTGCCCGCTGCGCACTCTTTGGCTATTGCACACCAGGTCGAGGAACCGTCGCAGGAAGCCGTTGCCGCTTTGGCATATTCCTATTGGGTCGCCCGCGACTGCCAAGGCGGCTCTCCCGAAGAAGACTGGCTTCGCGCCGAGCAGGAACTCCGCACGGTTTGCTCCCGCGCGGCTTACGCCACGGCGTAGCCACTTTACTTGTACTTTCGAAGCACTGCCAGCAGCCGGCCCTGAATCAACACATCCTTTGCCGGAACGATAATCGGTTTCAGCGCTGAATTGGCGGGCTGCAAGCGGATGGTGTCCGCGGATTCCCGATAGAAGCGCTTCAGTGTGGTTTCACTGCCCGCTACCAGCGCGACCACGATATCGCCGTCGCGCGCCTCCGAGGCCCGTTCCAGCAGGATCAGATCGCCATCGCAGATGTGATCGTCGATCATGGAATTGCCGCGCACTTCGAGCGCGAAATTATTGCCGTTGCCGGCAAAGTCGGCGAAGTTCAACATCTCGCGCTGTTCCACGGACTCCACCGGCGCCCCGGCTGCGATGCGGCCCAGCAGCGGGATCTCCATCACGACCGGTTTGCTGCGCCGCTGCTCCTGCAGGTACTTGGGCGCCAGTTCCAACGACCGGCTTTGATTGAAGCCGCGCTTCAGGTAATTCTTTCCTTCCAGTACCGAGATGTGCTTATGCACCGTGGCCAGGGAAGCCAGTTCCAGCCCGCGCGCGATCTCTTCGTAGCTCGGGCAGTAGCCGTTCTCGTCGAGAAAGCCGGCGATGAAATCCAGCACCTGCTTTTGCCGCTTGGTTAGTGCCATACAGCCATTGTGGGCGAACAAAAAGTGAAAATCAAGAGGAAAAATCAACAAGAGGATCTCGGGTTGCGATCTCGGGTCACCGCGTCGACATGCCGCAGCCGACGGGCTGGCAACCGCCGCTCACTCGTACCGTAACGCCACAATCGGATCCACCCGCGACCCGCGCCGCGCCGGGATCAGCGAAGCTGCCACCGACACCGCCGCCAGCAGCACCACGGCGGCCGCATAGGTCTGCCAGTCGCTGGGTTTCACGTTGAACAGCAGGCTCTGCAAATACCGCGTAAGCGCGTAGGCGCCGGCCAGCCCCACCACCACGCCCGCGGCGATCAGTCCGCCGGCCTGCTTCATCACCAGCGCCAGGATGCTGGCGGGCTTGGCGCCTAGCGCGATGCGGATTCCCAACTCCGAAGTCCGCTGGCTCACCGAATAGGACAGCACGCCGAAGATCCCGATCATCGCCAGCGAAACCGCCACCGCGGCGAACAGCAGCAGCAGCAGCGTCTGGAAGCGGCGCTCGGCTACGGAGAGCGCGATGATCTCGTCCATGGTGCGGACGGCGGTGACCGGCTGGTCTTTGTCGAGGGCCCACACCTGCTGCTGGATGGGGTTGATGAGCTGGTGCGGGTCGCCCGCGGTGCGCACGGCGAAATCGGCTATAAACACAGGGTAAATATCGGTTTGCGCGGCGGGCAGATAGACCTGCGGCTTGATCTCCGCCGTCTTACCCGCCCGCCGGATATCGTTCACCACCCCCACAACGGTCACCCACGGCGCCTTCGAGCCGCGACGCAGCCGGCGGCCGATCGGGTCGGCGGTGGGGAAAAACTGGCGGGCGAATGCCTGGTTGACCACGCCCACGTGGGGCTGCCCGGCCTGGTCGGCCGCCACCAGAAGCCGGCCGCGCAGCAGCGGGATACCCAGCGTCTCGAAATACCCTGGGCTCACCGCCTGGCTGTCGGCGTCGCGGGTGGCCGGGTTGCCATCGTCTACAGCGATGCCGGTTCCCCAACCGCCGCGCAGCGGAAAGTTGTTCGCGAAAGCCACGGAACGCACACCGGGCAGCGCGCGGACGCGTTCCTCCAATCGCTGGAAGAACCGGAGCCGGTCGTCGGCTGAGAGGTAGTGCAATTTCGGCAGAGGGATACTCATGGCCAGCACGCGATCGGGTTGGAACCCCAGATCCACGCCCAACACCTGCACGAAATCCTTGAGCATCAGCCCGGCCCCCACCAGCAGGATCATGGAGAGCGCCACTTCCGCCACCGTCAGCGCCGAACGCCAGCGCACCTGGGATTTGCCGCCGGTCTTCCGCTCGCTGCTCTTGAGCGATTCGGCCGGCCTGGTGCGCGATGCCTGCCACGCTGGGATCATGCCGAACGCAATTCCCGTCAGCGTGGCGATTGCCGTAGCGACCGTGAACACCCGCCAGTCCATGGTGACGCCGTCGAGCCGCGGAATGTTGGCCGGCGCCGCCATCACCAGAAGCCGCATCAGCACCCGGCCCAATCCGATTCCGGCCGCGCATCCGGCCGCCGCCACCAGCAGACTTTCCGCCAGGAACTGACGCACAATGCGCAGACGGCTGGCGCCCAGCGCGAAGCGGACGCTGGTTTCATGGCGGCGCGCGATGGCGCGCACCAGCAGCAGGTTGGCCACGTTGACGCAGGTAATCAGTACGATGAGGGCCGATGCGCCCAACAGGGCTTGCAGGGAATCGGTGACCCTGCGGATGAGGTCATCCTGCAACGGTGCGATGACGGCGCGCATGCCGAGGTTGGAATCGGGGAAGCGCTGCGCCAACCCTGCCGAAATAGCGTCCAATTCCGATTGCGCGCTACGCACTGATGCGCCCGGCTGCAGGCGGCCCAGCACGTTGATCTCGTGGTCACCATGGCCCACCAGCAAATCCGCCGTGTAGGCGGCCGGGACGAAGAACTCGACGCGGTTGGGCTGGCCGAATTGGCCCACCGGTTGAAAGCTGCGCGGCAGCACGCCTATGACGGTATGCGGCCGCGCATCCAGCATCAGGGTTCGGCCTAACACGCCAGTATCGCCACCCAGGCGACGGAGGCAAAAATCATGCGTTAGCAGTACCACGGGGCCGGCATCGGGCGTGTCTTCCTCGGGCACAAAAACGCGGCCTTGCTCTGGTTCCACGCCCAGCAAGCCAAAGTAATTGGCGGTCACCGCCTCGCCCAACAACCGCTCCGGCGTTCCGTCCCCGGTGAGGTTCTTATGGGAGTAAGCGAAACCGGCCAGGCCTGTGAAGGCGCGGCTATTCCGATAGTCCAGAAGGTTGGCGACCGATACCGTGGTCCGCCGTGGGCCTCCCGCGCCTCCGACCCTCGAACCCGAACTGTTGAACGAATTCGGCCCTTGCCTGGTGAATTCCTCCCACAGGGAAATGAGCCGGCCGGGTTCCCTATAGGGAAGGCTGCGAATGATCACCGCGTTCACCACGCTGAAGACCGCCGTGTTCATACCCAGCCCCAGAGCCAGCGTGAGCACGGCCACCACGGTGAACCCGGGCGTCTTGCGCAGCGACCGAAACCCGTGCCGAAAGTCTTGAGCCAGGCGCTCCCAACGGGCGAATCCCCACAGTTCCGAACTGGTCTCCCCAAGCCAGGTGCGGTTACCGAACTGGCGCTGGGCTGTGTAGCCGGCCTCGGTTCGCGCCACGCCCTGCTGGCGGAGTTTCTGCGCGCGCAGGTCGATGTGCAGCCGCATTTCTTCTTCCAGATCGCCGGCATGGCGGCTCCGCTGAAACAGGTATGCCGCGCGCCGTCCGAACTCACGCAAACCCATGCTGGTCCTCCTCAAGCCGGCTGCAAGACCCGCGCGATCGCCTGCGCCACGCGTTGGTATTTTGCCAATTCGTGCGCAAGCTGCTGGCGCCCGGCGCTGGTCAGCCGGTAGTAGCGGGCGCGCCGGTTCTCCTTGGTCTTTCTCCAGTCGCCCACCAGCCAGCCCTTAATCAGCATGCGCTGGAGGGCAGGGTAGAGCGACCCCTCTTCCACGTGCAGGACATCCGCCGACGTCTGCTGGATAGCCTCGGCGATCTCGAAGCCGTGCATCTCGCCGGTACGGGCCAGCGTCTTCAGAATCAGCATGTCGAGCGTCCCCGGAGGGATTTCGTCGCGTTGTCCTCTGATCACATAGACAGACTATGTCAGAAAAGGTTAGATTGCAAGCGCGCAATCGGGCGGGCCTTGCCCGGCGAGAAATCGCCGGTGCGCTCGAGCGCGGTCGGAACCGACACGCTGGTGGACGAAGCCTGACTCTGGCGGTAGGCTTCGACCGCGATCCACAGTTCGGTGGTTCGGCGCTGCAAACAGATTGCGGGGCTATAGGGGTTCGAGCATTGTCGGATTCAAATGGGTGTATACTTTCAAGCACCGGAAGGCCCAAGAACCGGAAGGCCAAGGACTAATTCCGGGAAACTTCATCTTCCAGGAGAGACCCATGGATTCGAAAAAACCTAATCGAAGGGGATTCCTAAAAGATAGCGCCCTGATGGCCGGCTTGGCCGCGGGGGGCGGCGTACGGCTTGCGAAAGGCCAGACGCAAGGGACGCCCTCCAAGAAAATCGACGAGCTGATCGCCTATGGCGAGCGCTCCCGTTTCGTCACCTCGATTCGCATGCCCGTTGCCGAGAGGCATTCGCCTGATGAATTCGGGCTCACGTTTCACGTGTTGACCCCGCTACAGGATTCGGTCGGGATTATCACGCCATCTTCGCTCCACTATACGGCGACACACCGCGGCGCCTATGTTCCCGACATCGACCCCCGGGAGCATCGACTCATGATCCACGGGATGGTGGACCGGCCGCTAGTTTTCACCATGGAGGAGTTGAAGCGTCTCCCGTACGTATCCCGCATCCACTTCATTGAGTGCCTGGGAAACCGTGCGAAGCCAACGCACAAAACGGTTCAGGAAACGCACGGATTGACTAGTTGCGCCGAATGGACCGGCGTGCCCCTATCCCTGCTCCTCAAGGAGGCCGGCGTGCAAAACTCGGCGTCCTGGATTGTTGCGGAAGGCGCGGAAGAAGTGAAGGGCGCGTCGAGCATTCCGCTTGCGAAGGCGATGGACGACTGTATCGTGTGCTACGCGCAAAATGGCGAGCCGATCCGTCCGCAGCAAGGCTTTCCTCTGCGGCTGATGGTTCCCGGCTTTGAAGGCATTTATCAGATCAAGTACTTGAGGCGAATCAAGGTCGTGGACCGTTACTACATGACCTATGACGACTACGGGCATATTAATCCGGACCCGAAAGTGGCCGCGTTGACTCACCAGATCGGACCGAAATCAGTCATCACTTTTCCGTCGGGTGGGCAACAGATGGCAGGCCCAGGGTTCTACGAAATCTCTGGTTTGGCGTGGTCCGGTGGAGGCGCCATCCGCGGTGTGGAGATAAGCACCGACGGCGGCCAGAGCTGGAAGAATGCCGACCTTCGGTCGCCGGCCTATTCAATGGCGCATACCCGATTTGGCTTCCACTGGAAGTGGGACGGAAAAGAGAGTGTGCTCATGTCGCGATGCACGGACGAACTGGGTACGGTTCAACCAACGCGAGCCGACGTCGCGAAATATTGGAACAAACCCGACGACGACAAGCTGCGGATTCAAGGCTCCGACAATTCCGTTCAACCGTGGAGGGTCTCGAGCGACGGGAGCGTTCACAATGGGCTTTCCTAGGCGTCTCCTGGTCACGGCGATCCTGGTTACGGCGATCTTCGGGATTTGCCGGACTGCCTGGACACAGTCGCCCACCTATGGCCTCGGAAAGACCCCGAGCGCAGCAGAAATCCGCGCCTGGGATATCGCCATCAGCCCGACGGGAAAGGAGCTTCCGTCCGGACAGGGGACTGCCAAAGAAGGTGCGGCGCTCTATGTCCGAAAGGGGTGCGCGGGATGCCACGGGGCAACCGGATCCGGAGCCCATGCTCCCACGTTAATCAGCAGGAAAGGCCCTCAGACGGCCTCTTCCGCGCCTTGTCTGGCCCCTTGTGTGAACGACAGAAACAGCATGGCGGTTCACTCGCCCTTCGCGACGACGATATGGGACTACATCAATCGCGGCATGCCTCTGGGGAAAGAGGGGACGCTCAGCCCCAATGAGGTGTACGCCCTCACCGCCTTCCTGCTGTACAAGAACGACGTCATCAAGGAAGACGAGGTCATGGACGCTCAGAGTCTGCCGAAGGTCAAAATGCCGAATCGTGATGGATTTGCCCTCCCTCCCGAGTGGAAGCACGGGACGCCAAGGCTTCAGGGCTATCCTTAATCCCTAGTCGATAGGAGCCACGGATCCCTCGGCTGTGCAGCCATTATTGCGATCTCGTCTCCACCGCGAAGCGGATGCCGTAGCTGGCCGCGAGGGGGCAGCTCGGACTTAGAAGCTATACTTCAACGCCGCTTGCACCACGCGGTTGGAGCCGGCGCTGGTGACGATGCCGAAGGTGCTGGTCCCTAGAGTGGTGCCGGGCTTGCTCCACTGCGGCGTGTTGGTCGAATTGAAGGCCTCTAACCGCAACAGAAGCCGGTGCGATTCCTTATACGGCATCCTGAACGATTTGGACAACGAAGCATCCAGCGTGTGCAGACCGGGAGCCACCAGCGGGTTGCGGGGCGAATTGCCGAAACTCATACCGGTGTTGGAGAACGCGGCTGTGTTGAACCAAAGGTTCGGACCGGGATTGGCGACATGTACGTTCTGGCCCGCAACCAGATTGGGCCGCGATTCCACGTATCCCGAGCTATTGGCGTCGACATTCTGCGGATCGCCGTTTTCGGTGATGAACATGGGGTTGCCGCTCTGTTCCGTCAGGATGCCGCCGATGTCCCAACCGCTTACCACGGCGCCCGCGATCCCCTTGAGTTGTGAGCCAAAAGGAATGCGCCACGTCCAGCCTGCCACCAGCCGGTTACGAACGTCGTTGGCCGAATCAGCCCGCATATTGCAGCGGCTGCAACGCGGATCTTGCGCTTGGGCGCGCGAACCATTCAGGTTGCTGCCCTGGTCGTCGATCAGATGCGACCAGGAGTACGAAGCCGTGGCGCTCAGCCCATGGCCGAAACGGTGTTCGTACTGCACCTGCATGGCGTTGTAGTTGCTGTTGCCATCCGATGCCCACATGCGGATTTCGCCCAGGGTCGGGAACGGCCGCCGCGGCTGGATCGCTCCCGGTCCCGGCGGCGGGCTGTTATAGTTCAGCAGGCTGCTATCCAGGAATGTGCCTTTGCCGCCGACGTAGCGGACTTCCAGCACGTCGTTCTTCGTGAATTCATGGCCTAACGTGGCATTCCAGTTCTGGTAATACGGGTTGATGTGCTGTTGGTTCGGCTCAATCGAAACGTAGTTGTAGATGGGCGTGCCCCCGGTCGAGATCAGTGCCTGGGGAAACGGGTTCTGAATGGTGGCGATCGGATTCACCGTCGTGTTGACAGCCGTAATGTTGGCGCCGATGGGCGGATTGTTCTGTAGCGTGTTGATCTGATCGAAGTTGGGCGTCACCGTGAAGATGCCGTAGCCGGCTCGAAACACGGTGTTGGCCGTCAGGCGATACGCCAACCCGACTCGTGGGCCAATGTGCCAGTACTCGTTATTCCACAGCGGAACGGTCTGGCCGGGATTGGGGAACAGCGACGGGGTCGAGCTTGCCAGACAGGTGCCAACCACCGGAAACATGCCTGAGCAGGCGAACACCGGCGGCTGGTCCCAACGCAGCGTCCGGCTGGTGCCTACGGCGTCGTGCGGCACCGGCAGCAGATCGTAACGGGCGCCCAGATTCACCGTCAAGCGTGAGCTCACCTTCCAGTCGTCGTTGAAGAAGAACCCGTAACGCCACTGGCGGACGCCCGAAACCGGAATGCCCTGCGGCGTAACGGAACTGTAGGGATAGCCCAGCAGGTAGTCGGCCGCCGCGTTATTACTGATATTCCCGTTGAAGGTGAGTGAGCCGAACGGCTGGTTGGTGGTGTTGGCATCATCCGCGAGTTTGCGGACGTCGGCGCCTATCTTCAGCGTATGGGCGCCCTTGATCATGGTAAGGACATCCAGAAGCTGGTGGGTGTGGCTGCCGTCCAAACCCTGGCCGCCCGTGCTGTCTCCGATGCCCAGGTACCCGCTAATGCCGATGGAGGGAAACCCCGCGTTTACCCCGCTGAGTGGCGTGCCACCCGGACCGCCGATCAACAGACCGTTGATGCCCAGCGTCTTGGCTGCGTCGAATGAGGTTCCCGCCAGCGGGCTCAACTCCCGCAGGCTGGACCGGTTGTAACCGAACTCGATCATGTTGATTTTGGTCGGGCTGAAGGTGTGCAGCCACTGCGCGGCGACGCCCTGGTTCCGGGTCCTTGGCAGGCTTCCGAACGGGGGATCCAAGCCGACGTTCGGGGCGTAGTTGCGGTTAAAAGTGTAGTGGCCGAACACCTGGTCCTTCGTGCCGAAAGTCTGATCGATGCGGGTCAGCACCTGGTCATTCGTGGTCAGCGTGGTGGAGACCCCCGACAGGTTCGCCACGGTGCTGGCCACGTTGGGCTGCGGGAAATACGTGTTGGCGATGTTCAGCGATACTGGATTCAAGCGGTTGGCGGGAATGATGTTGCCGGGAAACGCAATGCCGGTTGTGGGATCGACGATCGTCTTAGACCCGCTGAAATTGCCGCCGAGTTGCGCGGCAGTCATGACCAGGGAACTGCTGGGACTTTCAGAGTTGGTCCGGGTGCCCTCATAAGACACCATATAGAACGTCTTGTCCTTGCGGATGGGGCCCGAAGCGATACCTCCAAACTGGTTTTGCCGCAGGATGTTCTTAGGCTGCGGCGCGGGGCGGAAGTAGCCGCGAGCATCCAGGTCGTTATTGCGAAGGAAGTCCCAGGCTCCGGCGTGGAGCCGGTTGGTGCCGGAGCGGAGCTGAACCTGCACATTAGCTCCCGCGTTGCCGCCGTACTCGGCCGAGTAGTCGCCGGTCTGGATCTTGAATTCCTGGATGGCATCGATGATGGGCGGCGGCGCTCCGTTGTTGCTGCGCTGCTGGATGACGTTGGTGCCGTCATACGAGATCTGCTCGTAAAAACTGCGCGCGCCGTTGGCCGCGAACGACGTGCCCGAGGCCACTACGCCCGGCGTCAGATTTCCCAGACTCACGTAGTTCCGGCCGTTCAGCGGCAGATCGACGATCCGCTCCTCGGAGACCGTGGCGGCCATGGTGGCGCTCTGGGTATCGAGCAGGACGCCCTGCGCGCTGACCTCGACCGCTTCGGTGACGGCGCCGACCTGAAGCTTGAAATCCACGCGGGGCAGTTGCCCGATGCGCAGCGTGATACCGGCCGTGCGCTCCTGCCGAAAGCCGTTCATGCGCACTTGCACCACGTAATCTTCGGGCAGCAGATACCGCACTTCGTATTGGCCATCGGCCGTGGTCACCACGGATTTAGTGAATCCGATGGCGGCGCTGGTAATGGTAACGGTGGCGCCCACGATGACGGAGCCGCTCTGATCGGTGACCGTGCCCAGAATGCCGGTGTCAGCCGATTGCCCGAATAGAGCAACGGCAAAAGCAGCAATTGCAAAAGCTAGACGTTTCATTTTTTTTGCCCCCTCAAGACTCCAGGCCGCTACCGGGCGGTCGAGACAACGATACTAACTCAGTATGGGAGAAATTCTACATCATCCGTTGGCGGCGCACAAACGCTCTCCCAGGCGGACGACATCTGTGCGGAGACAAAGGTTGGTCAGGAGAGTTGTCGCGCGTTTCCCGTTTTGGACTCTTTGTGGTACGGCGACCTAGGTCGGTCATTTCAGAAATACGCCGACGTATCGGCAAACCGCTTGCTAACGCGCGCGGCTCCGATCAGAGCCGCGGCCGTTAGGGAGCGGTTTTCGTCGAAATACGCGACTGTATTTATGAAACGGTGTACTAAGCCATCCTGCCTGATCCGCCAGATACTGAGCTAGCACCTTCCCCGAGAACCCCTGTTACACTACCACGTGGGGCATGGCGGTCGCAGATATTAGACGGCGGAGATGGACAATCCGCGAGGTCCAGCAGCCCTATAGAAGGTGCGGCTCCACAAGAAAGAGTCTTGGATCAAAACGAAACGGCCGGGCTTGACTCCACACAATGCGGGCGAAGCCGGGGTGTTTCGGGTTCAGCAGAATATTGAACTCTTCCGGAATGACGGCCGAGGCACCCGCAGAGCAGTCTCATTGGCGGCGCGGACCCATTCGTGACCAGCACTTTGGCAGGATGTGATGCTGTTGAGATTCTGAAATTGCAGCACGGCTGGCGTCTCAGGCAAGTCTGCGTGCCGCGCGGTGCATTCGGTGGACCCTCATTGCCAGATCTACGAGAAAACGCCGTAATCGATTCGAATCAGAACTTCTAGCACCTGGCGTTGCTGTGCAGGGTCACCAGTCGCCACCAGGTCCCTGGGAGATCGGCCGCCGAAGATATCGCGTGGAGAGTCCATCCAGCTTCGTGCTATAGCCTCATCACCGAATACTTCCAGGGCGCGGCTCCAGACGGAATTGGCACTCGACGATCAAGCTGCGCTGCCAATCGTTGCGGAGAAGTCGGGCTTGGCAAGCTATCCATAATCCCGATTCTACCTTACCCCACTCCGCTCGGCGAACGCCGTTTGCGCGAACCACCGATCCGGACAACGAAACCAGGAAAGTGGAGAGATCGTAAATCATCGGGTCGCGACCGCAAACAGCACATCGGGAGTGAGGTGTTGCCGAATTCGCTTCCGACAGGCCTCGCTGCAAGCGGCATCCGGTTCAGCCGGAAGCCGCCGAGCGTTTCCGTTTCGCGACGCGGGAGATGTGGTATTGAAGATAGACCTGACCGAAGAAAACCAGCATTTGCCCACTCAGTCTCCGTTCCATCCGGCCCGTCGATCCATAGTAAAGTTCCAAGGATCTCCTGATGCTGAAGTTTCCCATCTGATAAAAGAGGAAACACGCTACATAAAGCAGCCAATAAAATAGCCCAACGTACCCGCCCACGGTCACGGAACCGAAAATCACGAGCATCGCGAACTGTACGGCAAGTAGCCCCAGGAACCACTCGTACCAAAGCGTCGCCCTGCTGTCCACGTCGATTTTGCGCGCAAAAGTTGCCTGCACAAAACACCAGATTATGCCGAAAATTGTCTGGCTGCTGCCGCTCCCCGAAGAGGGCGTGACGGACACAATCGTTGGCACAGCCGCCGACGTTCCCGGCACAGACCACGTCGCAACCTGCCGATTGCCCGGGTGCGAACCGTTCAGGCTGGAGACATCCGCCACCACGATGCGCGATCCGGCGAAAGCGCCGGTGAATTGCACCGCCAGATTCAGCGTCACCACATTGCCCGAACCCTGCGCCGAAGACGCGGCTCCGTTGATCGAGCAGTAGCTGTGCTGCACGGTCCCGGAACTCCCGGCGGCTACCGGGCCCAGCCACACCGATTCGTCTTGGGAGGCCAGGTAGATGGCGCCGGTTCGTACAAAGAAGACATGGCAGCGCAACCCGTCGTTGCCCGTGAACACAATCTCGGCCGAAGAGATGGATGCGTACCCGTCTGTGTCGGACAACTGAAATGCAAAGGTCTGGCTGCTGCCGCTCCCCGAAGAGGGTGTAACGGACAGAATCGACGGCACAGCCGAATTCCCCGGCACGGACCAGGTTGCGATCTGGCGGCTGCCCGGGTGAAAGCTATTGGTGGCGTAAACATCCCCGGAAAGCGTACGCGATCCCGAGTAGGCCGGCGTGAAACTCACCGCGAGGTTCAGCGTCACACTGTTCCCCGCACTTGTATAGGAAGACCCAGCCGCGTTCAACGTGCAAAGGGTGTGCTGCAATGAGTTCGGGGCGCCGGCGGTAATCGGCCCCAGCCATTTCGATTCGTCGAGCGACGCGAGATAGAGGAAGCCGCTTGCGGGAACGAAGAGGATGTGGCAGCGCAGCGCGTCTGCGCCGTTGAACAGAAACTCCCCTGCGACAATGGCCGCGTAACCGTCGGCATCCGACATCTGGATTGCGAACGTCTGGCTGCTGCCGCTACCTGAAGACGGGGACACCGAAGTGATCGACGGGATGGAAGTGACGCCGGGAACGGTCCACGCCGCCGTCTGACGCAACCCTGTATGCAGGGCGTTTATTCCGTATGCATCCACCGACAGCGTTCGCGCTCCGGCGAAGGCCGTTGTGAACCCAAGCGACAAATTCAGGAGAATTCCATTGCCCGACGCCGTTACTGAAGAGTTGGCGGCGCTCGCCCAGCAATAGGTGTTCTGTAGCAGCGCGGAACTTCCCAGCAGCACCGGACCCAGCCACGCTGCGTCATTGTCGGTGGCCAGCGAAAGGGTTCCGCCACTGCCCACATAACGCAGGTGGCAACGCAGGTTGTCGGTGCCTGTCAACAGGATGTCTGCGGACGCGATGGCCGCATATCCGTCGGTATCTAACAATTGGATGGTGAAAATCTGGCTGCTACCGCCACCCGATGAGGGTGCGACCGAAACGATCGACGGCGGCATATTCGACGAAGGCAGGACCCCGGTCAGTTTGACGACAAAGGCGTCGGGGTCGTGCTGAGTGGCCGGCCGCTGTCCGACACCATCCGCAGCCAGGAAGTCGTCGGCCGAGGTGTACCCCGCCACATATACCGAAGATGCCCAATCCAGTGCGAGACCGGCGATCACGGTAGGCGCGCTTCCCCGGAGCAGCAACGATGCGACCAGCGCTGTTCCACCGGGATTGACGACCGAAAGGAAGGCCTGCTGGCCGCTACCGCCCGTGACCGGTTGCGTTCCGACCAGTGGGAAATCGCCTGAAAAGGTGAAACCGGCGGCGTAAGCGTTCCCAGCGCTGTCGACGGCGAGGGCGGTTGCCGCATCCGACTGCGTACCGCCAAGGTACGTCATGTAAGCCAGGCTCGTGCCGGAGTATTTGGCGACAAACGCGTCGTAAGAACCGCGCGATACTCGCTGCACGGCCCCGCTGGTAACGGGAAGATCGATCGACAGTGTGGTTCCGGCTACGTAAACGCCGCCCGCGGTATCCAGTGCGATGGCGCTTCCGTAGTCCGCTCCGCTGCCCCCCAGATAGGTTGAAAACTGGATCGCGGACCCGGTGCTATTGATCTTGGTCAGGAAACCGTCGCCCTGGCCTTTTTGTGAGGCCTGCACCGCGGAGACCATGGGAAAATCGCTCGAAGCGGTGGACCCGGTCACATAGGCGGACCCCGCGGAATCCAACGCGACAGCGTACGCCAGATCGACATCCGAGCCGCCGAGGTAAGTGGCGTAGGATAGCGCCCCCGCGACCGTGAATCGCGCCAGAAAGGCATCGTAGCTGCCGCCGCCGTAGCGAGATTGCGCCGCTCCGTTCGTCACGGGGAAATCCTGCGAATTCGTATAGCCCGTCACCACCGCCTCGCCCTGCGGCGTTACCGCCAGACCGGTTGCCTGATCGTCCCCGGCGCCTCCCAATAGAGTGGAGTACAATAACGTCGCCCCGTTGGCGCTCAGTTTGCAAAAGAATGCATCCACCTGGCCGGCCCCTGTGCGCCGCAGGGCTCCCGCCGTTGTGGGAAAGTCGGTGGCGTTGGTCATTCCGGCAACGTACACGGAACCGGCCGTGTCCAGCGCGATGCCCCTTCCACCAATCCTGCCGTTGCCGCTCAGGATCGCCGTGTAGACTACCCGGCCGGTCGAAGCATCCAGCTTGGTCACGAAGGTGGCCGGGTTGCGCGCGTCGTATACCGTCTGCAAACCGGGAAAATTTAGCGATCCGGTCTCACCGATGACATATGCCGAGCCGCTGGCATCTACCGTGATCCCGTATGCATAGTCCGACCCGGTGCCTCCCAGGTAGCCGGCGTAACTGACCAGGGGATCGATGATCAAGGGCCGGCTGTGATCGTAGGCCCCGACTTCGAAGCCGATTTCACCCGGGCCGATCTCCCGAAACGATACCTCGACTTCACGTGTCACACCATCGGCTTCCTGATAGGCGACCGGTTCATGGTGTATCAGTTGTTCACCGGAATTCAAAGTCATTGTCAAGCCCATCTTCCGCCGGTGGGACGGCGCCCTGCCGAAACGCATGAGAATGCGAGAAGCATCGGCGCCGGGATCGACCGTGATGTCGTACTCAAGCGCGTGATGCGTGCCATGCCAGGCCAGGTGCACTCCCGGGTACAGATCGCGGCATTCGATGCGATCGTACGCCCGCCGCGCAACGGAGGAAGCGCTCGTATGATAGTAGACGGTGCTGGAAGCCCCCGCTCCGGCAAATCTGGCGCTCGGGTTGGCGCCCACGAACTGTACCGGCGCCACCTCACCCTTACGGGTGCGAAATGTAGCCGTTGTCGAATCGAATGCTACTTCCAAGCCCGCTGCGCGTACCACAAAGGTTCGCCCGTTTCCGATGTTGACAGCTTCTTCGAACTGCAGCGGCATGTCGCCCCGGCCCGCCTGTGAATAAGATGCTGCCGGCGCAGCGGCAATGAGGAAACCTAGGGCAATTCCCACCATTGCTCCTGCTCGTTGGGGATTCGTCATAAACCTACTGATCGTCGGGTCGGCTGGGAAACTTTAGGCTCAGGCGCCTCCACTGGGAAGCCGTGCTCCAGCGAGACCGCGCCAACGGTCGGGACGTCGCGCCAGTGTCCTGCGATCGGCCCTCCGCGGTGCCGCGACCGGTGCGGGTATGATGAAATTGAAACTATGGCGAATTCCGCACCTCCGTCCGACTCTGGAACTGGCGAGCCGGGTGCCACCCAGGAGGAGTTGCGCGCCCAGATCGCGGTCTTGTTGCGCGAAAGAGCGTGGACCCGGGAACAGCACCGGCGTTGGGGCGAGGAGCGTCAGGCCCTTCTTGCGGAGTGCCGGCAACTCGGCGCCGACCTCAACCAGATGCACGCGATCCACCCACCGAGCCCTTCCGTCGAAGAGCCCGCCTCAGCCTCGCCAGGCGCGGAAACCGCAGAGGCGGGAACCAGCCCGCGCTTTCGCCTCAATGCCTGGAGCGACGAAAGGCGACAACTGAACCAGAATCTGGAAGAGTGCAAGGCCTGGATCGCCGAATTGGAACAGGCCAAGACCTGGTACCTGGAGCAGGAGGCTGCCTGGACGAATGAAAGGCGGCAACTGGTCGGGACCCTGGACGAGTGTAGGGTCTGGATCGGCGAATTGGAGCAGGCCAAGGCCTGGTACCTACAGCAGGAGGCTGCATGGGCCGATGAAAGGCGGCAACTGGTCGGGACCCTGGACGAGTGTAGGGTCTGCATCGCCGACTTGCAGAAGGCCAAAGAATGGTAGGTAGAACAGAATCAGGCTTGGGAGCAGCGGTTGGCTAATGGACAGGGCGGCGGGCCTGGTTGGCGGGCCTAGTTGACATGGCAGGCCATCCGCGGAATGCCGTGCAAAGGCAGTGGGATGCATCGGTGCTCACGTCGGCGTGCTTGTCCGGGATTGCCAAGTCCCTGAAGGCGGTCAATGCCCATCGTGTCAATTCTCTTCGCCGCATTTCTGGTGCCGGCGTGATACGCTTATCTGGATGGATCCGCGAGACGATCTGGATCAGATTGCCTTGGCCCCGGTCGAAGCCTTTATGGGGACCGCGGTGGGCTACTACGACGAAGCCGAGCCAGGCATGGACGTTCAATGGAACGGTCTGATTTGGCCACAAATCAAAAGCCTGAACTTCGATATCGCGCTGGATTTTGCAGCCGGCCATGGCCGAAATACCGCGAAGCTTGCGTCGCTGGCGAAGCAACTGTACGTGGTCGATGCCAATCCGGAAGCGGTGCAGTTTCTTCGCGAACGTTTTTCGGATCACGATCAAACGCGTTGCTCGCTCCAGGTGATCCACAATAACGGTAAGGATTTACGCGACGTGCCGTCGAACGCGATTTCGTTGCTTTACTCCTTCGATTCGATGGTGCATTTTGAAAAACGCCTGGTTGAGTCGTATATGCCGGAGTTCCAGCGTGTGATGGCTCCCGGTGCCTACGGATTTGTGCACCATTCCAATTTTGGGCGCGTCTCGCAGGACCCGGATTTTCGCCAACACCCGGCCTGGCGCTCCAACGTGGATATCGACTTCTTCGCGCAGTGCTGTTTTCGCCATAAGCTTCTGGCCGTCCGGCAGACGCCGATCTCCTGGTTTGTCGGTGAAGTGCTGATAGAGGATCTGGACTGCCTGTCGATCATTTACAAGCCTTCGCTGTGGTTGGGGGCGTAAGCCGCCGTCGCGATCATATGTATCCATCCATGATTCAGGTAGGCGTAATCGGCTACGGATACTGGGGGCCGAACCTCGTACGGAACTTCGCGGAAACGGACGGATACCGTCTCAGATCGGTGTGCGACGGCAGAGCGGAGCGTACCGCCCTCGCACAGAAACGCTATCCAGGCATACGGGGATGCATGGACCCGCAGGAACTGATCGCCGATCCCTCCGTGGACCTGATCGCCGTCTCCACTCCCGTATCGACGCACTTCCCTCTCGCGATGCAAGCCCTGCAGGCCGGCAAGCACGTACTGGTCGAAAAGCCAATGGCCATGACTACCGACGAGTGCGCCCGGCTGATCGACGAAGCGGCTCGCCGCAACCTTGTGCTTATGGTGGACCACACGTTCGTGTACACCAGCGCGGTGCGCAAGATGCAGGAACTGGTGGCTGACGGATCCCTGGGTACCATCTATTACTACGACTCCGTCCGGGTCAACCTGGGTCTGTTTCAACACGATATCAACGTGATCTGGGATCTGGCCGTGCACGATCTGGCAATCATGAGCTATGTGCTTCCCGTGCAACCGGTAGCGGTTTCGGCGACCGGTATCAGTCACCTGGCCGGCGGGCATGAGAATATCGCCTACCTGACCATGTTTTTCGATGACAAGGTGATTGCCCACGTTCACGTCAACTGGCTGGCGCCCGTCAAAGTCCGCAGCACACTGCTGGGGGGCAGCCGGCGGATGATTGTGTTCGACGACCTGGAACCCAGCGAGAAGATTAAGGTATACGACCGCGGCATTACGGTCAGTTCGAACCCGGAAGACGTTTACCAGATGCTGGTTGGGTATCGATCCGGCGACATGTGGTCACCGCACCTTGACACCAGCGAGGCGCTGCGCGTCGAGGTCTCCCATCTGCTGGATTGCATCCACCACTCCCGGCAGCCGGTGACGGGCGGACAGGCTGGTTTTGACGTAGTCCGGATTCTGGAGGCCTCCACCAGGTCGCTTCGGGAGCATGGCCGTCCGGTCGAGTTGGCAGCCCGGGGAGCACACGCTTGATACCGTTTGCCGATCTGAAGGCGCAGTACCACAGCATAAAGGCGGAGATCGACGCCGCGATCGCGGATGTTCTTGAGAACAGCGCATTTATCCTGGGCAAGCATGTTGCCCGATTTGAAGAAGAATTTGCGTCCTTCTGCGGTGCCGGGCACGCAATCGGCGTTAACAGCGGCACCAGCGCCCTTCATCTGGCATTGCTGGCCGCCGGTATCGGGCCGGGCGATGAGGTGATCACCGTCCCATTCACGTTTGTCGCCACCGTCGCCGCCATTGGATACACCGGCGCCCGACCGGTCTTTGTCGATATCGATCCGGTGGCCTATACGATGAATCCGGCTGCCATTGAGGCTGCGATCACCAGCCGGACCAAGGCCATTATGCCCGTTCACCTGTATGGGCAGCCGGCGGATATGGACCCGATTCTGGAGATCGCCCGACGGCACCATCTCACGGTCATCGAAGATGCGGCGCAGGCCCACGGAGCAGAATACAAAGGCAGGCGGGTGGGCAGCATCGGGCATATCGGCTGCTTCAGCTTTTATCCGGGCAAGAACCTGGGAGCGTATGGCGAAGGCGGAGCCGTGGTTACCGATAATCCCGACTTCAACCGCACCATCCGGATGCTGCGCGATTGGGGATGCGAGAAGCGGTACGAGCACGTTATCAAGGGCTACAACTACCGCCTTGAGGGCATGCAGGGGGCCGTACTCTCGGTCAAGTTGAACCGCTTAGCGGAGTGGACTGCCCTTCGCCGCGCGCACGCATCCCAATATTCCCGCCTGCTGGACGGCGCCGGCGTTTGCACGCCCGTCGAGATGGAGTACGCCCACCACGTCTATCATGTCTACGCGATCAGGTTAGTGGCGCGCAACGCACTGCAGACGCATCTTCAATTGCGGCAGATTCAAACGGGCATTCACTATCCCACGCCGATTCACCTGCTCGAAGCATGGGCGGACCTTAACTACAAGCGTGGAGACTTCCCTGTCTCCGAACAGGTCGCGGGTGAGGTGCTCAGCCTTCCGATGTATGCGGAACTGACGCTCCAACAGATCGAAACGGTTGCGTCTGCGACTCGGGAGATCTCTCATGCGGACTAGGAACAAGCCGCCAACGCGTGTGGTGAAGGCAATGCACGGGCGAACCGAGGTTCTTCGAGACCCGGACCATGAGGTCGCGCTTAGCGACGAACTCAAAACCCGGTATGGTCGCGAGGGCCTGATTGAGCTCTATTCCCGTTTCGCGGTCGGCGATGGTGCATTCGACACCATGATGCGCCGCGTCATCTGGCGCGGAGTGGCGAGGCGCTTCGGTCATGGCGTGGTCGTCCGGACGGGCGTCGGATTCCAGCACCTGGAGACTTTCGAAATTGGCGATGGAGTGTTTATCGGGGCCCAGGCATACCTGCAAGGCAGGCATGATGGACGTTTCCTGATAGGCAATAAGGTGTGGCTGGGGCCTCAGACTTACTTCGATGCGCGTGACCTCGAAATCGGCGACTACGTCGGCTGGGGTCCGGGTGCCAAGGTGCTGGGATCGCAACACACAGGGATGCCAGTGGACGTGCCCATCGTCCAAACCGACCTCGAGGTGGGTGCGGTCCGCGTCGGAGCATGGGCTGATATTGGCACCAATAGCACCCTGCTTCCCGGCGTGACCGTGGGCAACGGCAGCATTGTCGGGGCCGGGTCGGTGGTCACCCGGGATGTAGAGCCCTTTGCCATCGTAGCCGGTGTACCGGCCCGTTTCCTGCGCTGGCGGGAGGGCTTCGATCCCCAGGAGCAAAGGATCAGTGAACAAAATGGAACTGCAGGGTAAGCGCGTTCTCATCACCGGCGGCGCGGGACTCATCGGCTCGCACATCGCCGATCTGTTGGCCGTCCAGGGAGCCGCTGAGATTGTGGTGCTCGACAATTTTGTGCGGGGACGCCGCGAAAACCTGACGGCCGCCATGGCGCGCGGGCGTGTCACCATCGTGGAGGGCGACATCCGCGACGTTAAACTCGTGGCGGAGGCCATGCAGGGCATCGACCTGGTATTTCATCAGGCTGCCATCCGCATTACGCAGTGCGCCGAAGAGCCGCGCCTCGCCCTCGAAGTGCTCGTCGACGGCACTTTCAACGTGCTCGAACAGGCGGTGGCCGCCAAGTTACAGAAGGTCGTTGCCGCATCTTCCGCTTCCGTGTACGGTCTGGCCGGCGCCTTCCCGACTACGGAGGACCACCACCCGTATCACAACCGCACGCTGTATGGAGCAGCCAAGGTATTCAACGAAGGGTTGCTGCGCAGCTTTCACGAAATGTACGGGCTGCCGTACGTCGCGCTGCGCTATTTCAACGTCTACGGCCCGCGCATGGATATCTTCGGCGCATATACCGAAGTTCTGATTCGCTGGATGGAGCGCATTCACTCGGGGAAGCCGCCGCTGATTCTGGGAGACGGCAGTCAAACCATGGATTTCGTTCATGTGGAGGATATCGCCCGCGCCAATATCCTCGCGGCCGAGTCTTCGGCCAACGACGTCGCATTGAACATCGCGAGCGGGATCGAAATCAGCCTCAAGACCTTGGCTGACGCTCTGCTCCGCGTGATGGAGTCGGACTTGAGTGTGGAATACGGGCCGGAGCGCAAGGTCAATGCGGTCAACCGGCGTCTGGCCGACACCAGTCGCGCGGCTAAGACCATCGGTTTTCGCGCCGCCATCAGCCTGGAAGACGGTCTCCGCCGTTTGGTAAAGTGGTGGCGCGCCGAGCAGGAGATCGCAAAAGGCGTCGTCAATGCCTGAGGCCTTCATCCCCATCGCCCGGCCTCTGATGGGCGAACCCGAGGCAGATGCCGCCCGGCGGCCGATTCTCTCGGGATGGGTCACGCAGGGCCCCGAAGTGGCGGGGTTTGAACGTGAGTTCGCGGTCTGTGTAGGGGCTCCGTACGCTTGCGCGGTTTCCAATTGCACTACCGCGCTACATCTGGCGCTGCTGGTGGCCGGCGTCCGCCCCGGCGATGAAGTCATCACCGTCAGCCACTCCTATATCGCAACCGCGAACAGCATCCTTTACTGCGGGGCGATTCCGGTATTCGTCGATATCGCCCCGGGAACCTTCAACATCGATCCGCAACTGGCAGCCGCAGCTATCACGCCGCGCACCCGCGCAATCCTGTGCGTCCACCAGATCGGCATGCCGTGCGACCTGGCCGCCCTTGTGCCCGTGGCGCGTGCGGCCGGACTAGCGCTGATCGAAGACGCGGCATGCGCTATCGGCAGCGAGATTCTTTGGAATGGAGAATGGGAGCGAATCGGCAAGCCGCACGGCGATGCCGCCTGCTTTTCCTTCCATCCGCGTAAGCTCATCAGCACGGGCGATGGAGGAATGATCGTCACCGCCAATGCCGATTGGGACCGCCAGTATCGCCTTCTGCGGCAGCACGCGATGAGCGTTCCCGACACTGTTCGGCACGGCTCGCAGGCCGTGATTTTCGAGAGCTATCCTACTTTGGGTTTCAACTACCGCATGACGGATATTCAGGCGGCGGTCGGCAGGGAACAACTGAAACGGCTTCCGGAGATCTTCGAGCGCCGCCGTCATCTGGCCGCGCATTACCGGCAACTTCTGGCTGGCGTGCCTTCGATTGCGCTGCCGCTGGAGCCGTCATGGGCGCGAAGCAACTGGCAAAGCTTTGCCGTGACGCTTCCGGCCGGCTGCGATCAACAGCGGGTCGCACAGTTCATGCTCGACCGGGGCATTGCCACGCGCCGCGGAATTATGTGCGCCCACCGCGAGCCCGCCTATCGCATCGAACCCTGGCGATGCGGTTCCGCGCCGTCGTCCTGCAACCGTCCGGACAAATCCTGCGTGCACTTAAAGCGCAGCGAAGAGGCGCAGGACCGCTCCCTGCTGCTTCCCCTCTTCCACCAACTGACCGGGGAGGAGCAGGACCGGGTGGTGCAGACCCTCCGGGACGCGTTGGCCGGTGCGTTCGAATGAGCCAGGCCGGCGACGTCGCTGAGAACCGCGGCTTGGCGCCCGTCCTGTCGGTGGTGACTCCGGCGTTTAATGAGGCGTCCAATCTGCCGCTGCTCTATCGCCGGATCGGCGAGGTGCTCAACCCTACAGGCGTGAGTTGGGAATGGCTGATCGTAGACGATCATTCGCACGATGCAACCTTCGAGGTGGTGCGCTCGATCGCGGCCGCGGACCCTCGCGTGCGCGGCATCCGCCTTGCCCGCAATTCCGGCTCGCACGTGGCGCTCTCGTGCGGATTGAGCCAGTGCAGGGGCCGGTGCGCGGCATTCCTCGCGGCGGACATGCAGGATCCGCCAGAGACCATGATCGCGCTCTTGGAGAAATGGCGGGCCGGCTCCCAGGTGGTCTGGGCCGTCCGCGCGCAGAGGGAGGGCGAAAAAGCCAGCACGCTGCTCTTCGCGCGTTTCTATTACTGGATCATGCGCCGTGTGGTCGGCCTGCAGGACATGCCGGCCAAAGGCGCCGACTTTTTCCTGCTGGATCGCAGGGTCATGGATGCATTCCGCCAGTTTCCGGAATCGAACCTGAGCATGGTCGCGCTCATTACCTGGATGGGATTTCGACAGGACCGGATTGAATATGTCAAACAGGCCCGCCTGCATGGCGCATCCGGCTGGAGCTTTGAAAAACGTCTCAAACTGGTGATCGATTCCGTCACCTCGTTCACCTATTTGCCGATCCGCCTGATGTCCTATTCCGGGTTCCTCATTGCGCTCTGCGGCTTTCTTTATGCGGCATTTCTGATCCTGCATGCGTTCGCCGGTCATCCGGCGGAAGGCTGGACCTCGCTCATGGTCGTGGTGCTGGTGATCGGCGGCTTTCAGATGCTGCTGTTGGGTGTACTCGGCGAGTATATCTGGCGGGCGCTGGATGAAGCACGGCGCAGGCCCCGTTACCTGGTCGAAGACGCCACCGCACCGCTCTGGCCTGAGTCGCGTGATGACGAATGAGGGGCCCCTGGGGCAGGAATCGACGCGCCAGGTCCAGCTTGTTACCATCGTCATCCCCTGCTTCAATCCGACTTCGTTTCTCTTCGAGGCGATCGCCTCGGCTCGCGCGCAGAGTCACCCTAAAATCGAGATCGTCATCGTCAACGATGGATCGGACCGGCCGGAATCCCTGAACATCCTGGAGCGTGCCGCCCGCCTCGCGGACCTCTACCGCGAGCAACCGAATCTCGGCTTGCCGGCCGCGCGCAACACCGGTTTCCGAGCCGCCCGAGGCGCCTGCGTGATCCCGCTGGATGCCGACGACGTTCTCGAACTGGAGTATGCCGCCACATGCCTTGCCGCGCTGAGCGCTCATCCGGAAGCCGCGTTCGCTTACACCGCTTATTCCGTCTTCGGAGACGCTAACTACTCCGAGCCATGCAGCGAATACAATCTCTATCGACTGCTGGACCGGAATTGTTTTGGCTACGCTGGCATGATCCGCAGATCCGTCTGGGAACGGTCAGGCGGCTATGACGAGACCATGCGTTTCGGTTACGAGGATTGGGAATTCTGGCTGCGATTGGCCGCGCAGGGCAGCTTCGGCCTGCACCTGCCAAGACCTCTGTTCCGTTACCGTAAACACGGGCCATCGCTTTACGATGTGGCACTCAGCCATCACGACGAAATCGTCTCTTATATCCGGGGCAGGCACGCGGAGTTCTACTCGCTGGAGGGGCGCGCCCGAATCAAGGCGAGATGGTCCCCCGCCGTGTGTGTCGTCGTATCGCCGGCGCCGGACGGACAGACCATTCTCGACATCGAGATTGCGCCGCCCGGAACCGTGGAGCAGGCAGCGGAGCAGTCACGCGCGCCTGCAATTTTATTGTGCAAAGGCTCGCGGCTCGACGCTCACAGCGCGGAGCTCGCGGCGTTATCGGTTTGGGCCGGCCACTCCCGCCTGCAACTGCCGGACGGCTCGATCGCCATGTCTCGCGCCGCCGCGTTGGGCCATGGCGATAGCCCGCGTGAGAACGCCGGCCGATGGCAGTGTGGCGCCCTGCCGCCTGTTGGCACCTGGCGAGACATCATAGTCCATCGGCACCTTGTGAATGCGGGCCTCCTCGCTTGGGACCCTTGGCTGCGTCATCCGGTGCAATCGCTGTTTCGCCTGATCCCGTTTCGCGTCAAAGAACGAATCAATCATGCCGCCGGGCGACCCGTGTTCGACCTCTCTTTTTACCAGCAATTCCGGCCGAACGCCTTGTTGTTCGGCGGTGTCTTTCAGGAGCCCCTCGAGTATTCTACAAAGCCGAAGACGGCTCTGGCCCGCATTGCCCTCATCACGCCGCACCTCGGCTCAGGCGGCGCCGAGAGCGTCCTGTTGGACATTGCTTCCGCGTTGCGCGATGCAGGCTTCGAACTTCTGCTGCTGGCGACCCAGTCGAATGACGATCGGTGGCAATCCCGCTGGCGGCAGCAGGTAGAGCACGTGTACGATCTAGCCGCTATCGTGCCCGAGGAACTTATGCCCGCAGCGGTTTTTTCCGTGGTCCGCAACTGGCGATGCGACCACGTGCTGCTGCAAAACAGTCTCGCCGGATACGCCGCCTTGACCCACATCAGACGAGAGTTGCCGTCAGTCCGGCTAATCGACATCCTCCACGCCGTTGAGAGCCGCTGGAACCAAATCGCGACCGTCGAGCAAGTGCCTCCTGAGATCGACTCGCGTGTCGCAATGAACCAAGGCGTCCGCGACCGCTTGCTTGCCAATCGGCAACCTCCGAACAAGATCGTCTTGCTGCGCGCAGGAATTGATCTCGATCGCTTCCTCCCTGCGCCGGAGCGCTCGCAGGATTCGCCGCGCCGAATTCTCTTCGCAGGCAGGCTGGACCCGGTCAAGCGCCCGCTCCTCCTGGTGGACATCGCGACCCGATTGTCCGTTCTGCGCCCCGGTTCCGATTTCCGGATCGTCGTCGCCGGCGACGGCAGGGAAGTGGGGCCGCTTCGACGGCGCGTTCACGATGCCCGCTTAGAGCAGGTCTTCGAATTCCGCGGCTACGTCGAAGATATGGCCCCTCTGTACGCGGACTGCGATGTGTGCGTGGTTCCCTCGCAAGCTGAGGAGATTCCGCGCGCAGTCTTGGAAGCGATGGCGAGTGCGCGCGCGGTGGTGGCGTCGAAAGCGGGTGCCATCCACGAAGTTCTCGATGATGATTGTGGTTTCTTGATTCCGCCGGAGGGCGATGAGCTCGGTGCATTCGCGGCGGCTCTCGCCAGGCTGTTCGATGAACCGGAACTG
Source organism: Candidatus Acidiferrales bacterium (assembly GCA_035570275.1). Classification (GTDB taxonomy): domain Bacteria; phylum Acidobacteriota; class Terriglobia; order Bryobacterales; family Bryobacteraceae; genus DATMNI01. The sequence goes on from DATMNI010000373.1 coordinate 91,447, forward strand.
CGCCAAAGAATGGGTCACGCCGGCCGCCGCAAGGCCGAAGCCCAATTCGATCTGCGGAATGCCCGGCAGGCATACCTTCAACTGGTCGAACCTTGAATTGCTTCGAACAAGAGTAGAGCGTCGACGGTAGGATACGATGGTTTGGTTGCCGCTGGCGGCAATGGCCAATCGCATGGCAGACGATCCGATGACGCGAGTCCGGGAGGCGCTGAAACCGGGCCCAAGTCGGGGGAGGGCAGGCGCCCGAGGGCATTGCGCCCCTGATGGCGGAGGCCATCGCGGAGATCGTAGCCGGTCTGGACAGGCTTGCGGAAGTGGAGCGTAATCTGGCAATCCAGCAGGCCCTTCTGGACGAGCGCCTGCTGTGCGTGGAACGCAACCGGGTGTTCACCGCATTCAACCGGATCGAAGCGTTGGCGATGCCTAGGTGGTCCCGGGTTGTCAAATACTGCACTCGGGAAGAATCAACTAGGTCTCTGACTGCCTAAAAAGATTCGCAAACCATTTTTATGCAGAAATGTTTTGGCGCATACTCAAGGTATGGGCCGTCCACCCCTGAACGATGCGCACAAGCAGCGCATTATCGCAATGGTTTGCAGTGATCCGCCAGAGGGCCGCGCTCACTGGACCGTTCGGCTCGTAGCCGAAGAAGCAGTCAAGCGGCGATTGGTTCCACGAGTACGAAGGGAAACCATCCATATATGGCTCCTCCACCACGACCTCAAGCCGTGGCGGGAAAAAATGTGATGCGTGGCCGACCTCACTGAAGAATACATCGCCAAGATGGAGGACGTGCTGGAGACGTATGAACAGCTATACAATCCGGCACAGCCAGTGGTTTGCTTGGACGAGAAACCGATCACGCTCCACGCCGATGTCCGTCCGCCCTCGCCAGCAAAGCCGGGGCGGGAAGCAGGACGCGATAACGAATACGAACGCCGCGGCACCGCCAATGTCTTCTGCGCCGCGCAGGAACTTGCGCGGAGGATCGGCGAGGAAGAAGGGAGTTCTCGCAATGCCATAGTTCCGCCTTTGGTCGGTCTACAAGCGGAACATAGCAGAATAGACAATGCGTCGTCTAGCGGACACAGGTACGGAGACCGCAGTATTTACAGGCCTTAGATGATCCGCCAACGCCGCATCGGGAATCGGGGCGCCATAGGCATATTGCTTGAGTGGCGCCTCAACTTGTTTAAGTCAATTTTGCGTGGATCCATAAGTAGCGGCTGCCGGGGTCGAAGTTCCCGAAGCTTCCGAGTAAGCCTGAATGACCTGGCGTATCGGTCCGGTCCGCGCTACGCGGCCGTGGTCCAGCCACAAGGCGCGATCACAGAGGATCTCCAGGGACTGGAGCCCGTGGGACACGCAAAGCAGCGTCTTGCCGGCGCGCCGGAACTCCATAATCTTCTCGAAGCACTTGGCGAAAAACTGCTGGTCTCCGACTCCGAGAACCTCGTCGATGATCAGGATGTCGGGATCCACATTGACGGCAACGGAGAAGGCAAGCCGCATGCGCATGCCCGAGGAATAGGTGCGCAACGGCTCATCGATGAAGTCGCCAATGCTCGAGAACTCCACGATGCTGTCGAACCGCTGGTTCACCTGTTGCCGCGTAAGCCCGAGTAGCGCGGCGTTGATCCGCACGTTTTCGGTGCCCGTCAGGTCTCCATGAAACCCCGCACCCAGTTCGAGGAGCGCAGCCACGCGGCCGGTGATCCGTACCGTGCCTTCGCTCGGCGAACAGAGTTGGGTCGCGATATTCAACAGCGTGCTCTTGCCTGCGCCGTTCTGGCCGACAATCGCCAGGCTCTCGCCGTGCCCGACCGTGAACGAGACATCCCGCAGAGCGAAGAAACGCTCGCGAGGCTCGGGCCTCAGCAGGTGCCGGAGACGATCGCGGATCAGCATCTGGCCGCCGTGCCGGTAGAAATATTTCGAAACGCCCTGGAAGGCTACGACTGACATATTCTAAATGTGTTCGTAAAAAGCATCTTTCGCTTTGCGAAATACGAAGGTTCCAAAAGCAAATGTGGCGAATGCGACAGCACCGAGTTTCAGTATGGTCGCAATGGGCGGCGCCGTAGCCTCGAGGAGAATGTTCCGCAGGCATAGGACCAACGCCGCAACCGGGTTGAACTGGTAAAACTCGACAAATTTTCGAGGAACGGTTTCGAAGCCGTAAAAAATGGGAACCAGCCAGAACAACACTGTGTTGATGGATTCGACGATATAGCGGATATCGCGAACGTACACGTTAAGCGCGGACGTCACGAGCGCGAGCCCGCAGACAAAAACGATCTCAAGCAACCAGAGCAGCGGCAGCCAGAGCCACTGGATATTTGCACTGCCGCCAAATGCCCAGACGCATGCCAGCAATAGGAAAATCTGAATCAACAGGTGAAGGCAGTTTGAGAGCACAGCCGCGATGGGCACGATCTCGCGCGGTAAAGGGATCCGCTTTACCAGGCTGGCGTTATCGACGATCGAGGTGGTGCCGCTGATCCACGCAATCGTAAAAAAGTTGTACGGCACGAGCCCGCAAAGCACAAAGACCGGAAATTGCTTCTTCGGGTTGGGGAAGACCATCGTAAAAACGAAAGTCAGTACTCCCATCATAATGAGCGGGTTCAAAAGCGACCACAGAACTCCCAGGGACATGTTCCGGTAACGGATTCGGAAGTCTTTCAGGATCAAACTTTCCAGGAGAAAAAGCAGATCGCCGCGCCAGACTACGGCGGCGTCCGGTTGCTGGAGTGTCACCTGTCGGCCCTGGGACGGCATGAGAGTAAATTCACCCATTACTGTAGCATGATGACGGGATGGGGACGGAGGGGGGTGGGCGGGTGCTTAACCGATTTGGGGGAGCGGACTCGTTGGGGACAGCGGCAAGTGGGGTCGACTTCAATTAAGTTCCCGAACATTCGGCTTAAAAACATTGAAGCTGTGTAGTTTGTTTTCTAACAGGCTGCTGAAAACGGCGCCGGATGACAGGCGTCCTTTTCCGTGGTTTCCCTCAGAGGCCATTAGAGGCCATAGAACCTCCCGCGGGGCCCGTCGTAGGGGGAGTACAGGCCCCGAAACACCCTTTTTTCGCAAAGTCAAAACGCAGCTCTCCCATGACTTATACAGACTGACTGCCAGCGCGGTCAGATTCCGCATACGCACCAGATTGTGGGCGGTGGCCGTGAACGTGAAAACCTCGGCCATCAGCAGTGCTGCATCCCGCTCCGCGGTGCCGTTGCATTGCAGTAACTCTGTGTTTACCACCAGTCCGTTATGGTTTTCGATCATCACAGTGCCGCAATATGCCAGCTTCGCTGCATGGCCTCTACTTTTTCTCGCCAGGCGCGCGTCGGGGTCCGTGGTGGACTCGTGGGTGTCATTACTGCGCGCTACAAAGGTGACGATGGAATCAAGCGTTGGGTTGGTTTGGGAGTCATCGCGGACAATCTCATCAACATCGGACGGGCAATGGTCTCCGCACTTAGCCGAATTGCTCGCGGCTTGCATACTCAACCATCCGCTTCAGCAATACTAATACCTTTAGTCGAAGCTGCCCCGCCGGTCGCGAAACCGGCGGGGTTTGTTCGTTTCGACAGCCAGCCGAGTTGGCATCCCCCTCTATCTTCTCGCCGGGAAAACGGAATTTTGCGCCGGGGAGTAGCTAGGGTTCATAATCAGCTTGTATTGAACAATTCGCATGCGATAATAAGCTGCGCTACATGCGACAATGACTGATTGTATGGCAGACGATGAGATTGCGCGGGCGCGGGAGATCCTGAAACGGGCCCAAGTGGCGGGAGGGCAGATGCCGGAAGTCGTCGGTCCCCTGTTAGTGGAGGCCCTCGGGCAAATCGCAACCGGCCTGGACAGGCTTGCGGAAGCGGAACGCAATCTGAGGGTCCAGCAGGCCTTGCTGGACGATCGCCTGCTGCGAGTGGAACGTAGCAGGGTATTCACCGTGCTCAACCGGACGGTCGCAGTTGGCTCGAGCATGTTCCGGGCGGCCAAGAGTAGGTTGCCGGCACGGTATAGACAGGAAGCACGGGACTCTGACGGATATGCGAAATGGGTAGCCAATGAGTTGGCTGGTCTGCCTTCATTCGAGCAGGCGCGCGCGGCTTCGAATAGCTGGACTCAGAGGCCCAGGATCAGCGTAATCATGGTGGCCCGAAATGGCGAAACCATGCGGGAGGTTCTGGAGTCATTGCGGGGGCAGGCATACGAAAATTGGGAAGTTTGTGCGGCTGTCAACACGGACTGCGAATCCCGAGTTTCCGAATTGTGCGGGCCGGTTCATTGTGTTTCGGGAGATGCTCTTGATGACGCTCAGGCGTTGAATAGGGCGGCCAATGTGGCCTCTGGAGAGTATCTTTCCGTCATGCAAGGAATGGGAACGCTCGCGCCGCTGGCGCTCTACTGCGTGGCCGAGGCGCTGCAGCAGGACACGTTTGACGTGCTTTACGCCGATGAAGATTCGCTCGATAAGGAACGGCGCCGCGTGCGGCCCATATTCAAGCCAGATTGGTCCCCCGATTTGCTCACGTCCTGCATGTATATGGGGCATCTGCTCACGATCCGGCGGGAGCGTTTCCTGCAATCCGGAGGCTTATCCAGCGACTACGGCGACGCGCACCTGCTCGATCTCGTGTTGCGCCTTGCCGATGAGCCCTTGCGCGTCTGTCACATTCCAAGAGTGCTGTACCACCGCCTTCCGCCCTCGCCTGATCGGCCAGCGGCGGATGCCGCCGCACAAGCGGTTGGGGATGCAGTCATGAGGAGAGAGCAGACAGACTCCACCTGCGTGCCCGGCCCCGGTGCCGGTACGTTCGTTTTCCGGCGGAAGCGCTCGCCCGGGGAACTTACTGCCATCATCTGCTCGAAGTCGCCGGACCTGCTGGAAACCTGCCTGGCATCTCTGCGCGCGAGGGCGGACCTGGTGCTGCGGCAGATCGTAGTGGTCGCCCATGAAGAGTGCGGACCGAATCCGTCCTTGCAGTCCGTAATCAAACGCGCGGGAGCGACCGGCCTGACGTTCCGCGGCGCCTTTAACTTCGCCGCGATGAACAATCTCGGCGCCGGTATTGCGGAAACACCCGGCCTGCTGTTTCTAAACGACGACGTTCGCGCCACCGCGCCAGAATGGGCGGAGCTGTTGGCCGAGCAAGTGTCCCGTGAAGAGGTGGGAGTGGCGGGGGCCGTCCTGTGGTATCCCTCGGGGGTACTGCAGCACGCGGGCATTGTGGCGGGAGTTGGCGACGGGGTTGGTCATGTCGGGCGCTACATGCAATCGAGCGAGCTTTGGCCGTGGCTGCTCGCCACCCGGAATGTCTCGGCAGTGACCGGCGCTTGCCTGGCGATCCGCAAGAACCTTTTCGGCCGGTTGGGCGGGTTCGACACCCTATTTCCGAACAACTACAATGATGTGGATCTCTGTTTCCGCGTGCGTTCCCATGGATACCGGGTGATCTGCGTTCCGGTTCCCGGCCTCATTCACGCCGAATGCCAGAGCCGCCCGGGAATCGTCCGATTTGAAGAGCGATACCGGTTCTACGAGCGCTGGGCGGATTTGCTGCGCAGCCCTGATCCGTATTACTCGCCGGCGTTGGCTCCCACCGAGAAGATTGCGTTGAATCTGAACAATGATCGCTGGTATAGGTCCTTGCTTGCGTCCAGTCAGAGCTAGTGTAGCGCGTCACAAGTCCTGTAACGTGGTTCCCAAAAAGATTTCTCTGGACAACGGGTCAAATGCGACTTCCGGTTCGACCGTCCTGAGCCATTCCGCATAACCCGTGGGTTCGCGCCCGGGCGCATAGACCTTGTAAGATTTGTAGATCACTCGCTCCGGGATGCCGTAGTAGGCTGCCTTATCAATGTGAGCCGGCGAGAATTCCGGTTTCGCCAATGGTAGCTCCAATGTCTCGACAGCGGATTTCTCCCAGGTTCGTGGGATATCCGTCGCCAATGCCGGCAGTGCCAGGAGCGCCACGAGAATTCTCATAGGAGTGACTCAGGATATCAGATATCGCGCTATACTCACGGCAGATGAAGAAGTTCGGCTATATGATCGAGGTGAAACCCGTTGCTCCGGCCACCAATTAACCAAGCCCGAGACGGACGTTTTCGAGAGAGCGGCGGATTGCTAATCCGTCGACCGCTGGACCGGGCAAAATGATCGGGCGTGCACCGACAGCTCGAGGCAGGCGGATTGCCAATCCCCCGCAGGTTACCAACCTGCCCCCCAAACAACTGCCCCACAATACTACTCGACTATCTTTGGTTTAATCACCGCCACGCCGATCTCCTGCAGTTCCTGCGTGAGCTTGGCGAACATCTCCTCGTCAGTGTAAGTCCCTACAATCGCTCCGCCGGAGCCCGCGAATGTCGCGGCCGCACCCGCTTTGCGGGCGGCATGAACCATTTCCAGGTTGCCCTGGTCGATTTGATAAAGGCCGGCGCGCAGATCGAAGTTGGCATTGATCAATTCGTCCAGCCTGCCGTATCGGCGTTGCAGCAGGCAATCGCGGCCTTCGGCGGCGTATCCGGCCCACGTCTCCATGGCGCGTATAACCTCCGGATCTCCGCGCCGCCAGCGCTCCCGCAGGTTGTTGTGGAACACTTCGGTGCCTTCGCTCAGTGACGTGCGATAAGCCACATACATGTTCGGCAGTAGAGCCGGATCCATGCGCTCATACTCGCCGTAACCCCGCGACTCCATCAGGTGGCGCGAGAAATCCATGTAGACCATGCCCTGATATGCCTGGATCACGCGGTCCTGGAGACCGGCCGGCATATCCAACTCGCGCGTCTCTGTCTCCAGAACCAGGTTGGCTTGAATGGGAAGAGGGATTGCCAGGCCGTAGTATTCGCACAAAGCACGCAGCGCGGCCGTGATGATGGCGCTCGATCCGCCCAGACCGAGCCGCTGGGGAACGTTTGACTCATATTCGAGCGTGAAATTGCGATCGGGCAACGCAAAGCCTTGTTGCCGGCAATACTCGATCAGCCTCACGATCAGGGCCTGGATGATTCGGATACCGCCGTAGTAACCGCGCCAGCGGGTGGTGCGGTAAAGGTCATCCAGGTTTTCAAAAACCGGTAAATCGGCCTTCGAAAGCTTGATTTCCAAACGGCCGCTGGGATATACCAGAGCGCGAGCCCGGAAGTTGGACATGGCAAACGAAAGTGTCTTGCCGAAGTACCCGTCACTTGGATTTCCCAAGAAACCGGCGCGTGCGTAACCGTAAGTCTCAATCATTTTCTGGTTCGATCGCGTCTCTTAGTCGATCAACTTCTTTGGCCGATCACCTTCTTTAGCCGATCATCGGAGTCCATCATAATAGTAACAGGACCCCGGTTAGTTAGACGGACATCCATCGACGCCTGAAAGACTCCGGTTTCCACGGGCACCGATCCCCGGCGGGCGGCTTGAACAAAGTACTCATAAAGCTGTTGGGCCAGTTCGGGCGGCGCTGCCCGGTCGAAACTGGGGCGGCGTCCCTTGCGGCAATCTCCGTACAACGTGAATTGCGACACAATCAAGAGCGCTCCATTCGCCTCCTGCACGTTTCGGTTCATTTTGCCGCCATCGTCCGCGAAAATTCTGAGTCCGAGGACCTTTTCGACCAGATAGTCTGCGTCAGCGGTGGTGTCGCCTTTTGCCACCCCCAGTAGTATAAGCAACCCGGCACGTATAGATCCAGCGGTAGATCCGTTGGCTACCACGCTGGCTTCGCTTACTCTTTGGATGACAAGCCTCATATTAGTTAAGTTCTATCATAAATGTGAAATTCTGGTAAAACAGAGACTAAAATATAACGACTTGCGCCGGTTATGAATTCGAAAAACAGAGAATCGACGAAAAGATCCGAGAGATTCATTCGCTCCTCGGCGGATAGCGGACCAAGCCTGGTGTCGCCAATAGTGCCGGCACCGTTGCCGCCACCAAGGTATCGGCCAAACCGCGCGCCAGGCGCCAATTGAGCGCCGCAGCCCGGAAGCGCATCGCCGCTGCCCAGCGCAAACGTTGGAACGAGTATCGTAAGAACAAACCTTGAGCCAGCTAAGAGTAGCCTCACGGTGATCAACACGGTTGGGGGTCAGCGATTCGACTTAGCCGGTTCCAAGGCAAAGTTCCAACGGAAGCGAGTCACGGGTTGCTCAGTGGTCGGTCCGATGGTTCCATTTTGGAAGAAAACGGCCCAGGTGCGGATCGACCGGGCGAGCGGGATATCGTGAGTCAACAGGATCTTGGCTTGCGGTAACGGTATGTACACGGGGTTTTCCACGGTAGCACGATTGCCTATAATCGTGGCACGCGATGTTGTCCGCGAGTGTTACCAATGTGGCAAGTGCTAATATGTGTACGCATGAGCGGGCTCAGCCGGATTGGCGTCGCCATCGATTCCGACCTTCTGGACAAGTTCGACCACTTGATCGGCCAGCGCGGATACACCAATCGTTCGGAGGCATTCAGAGATCTGATTCGCGACGAGTTGGTGGAGAAGACCTGGGAGTCACCCGACAGCCATGTGGTCGGCACCGTAACCCTGGTCTACGATCACCACGTCCGGCTGCTGAATGAGAAGCTGACCGGGATTCAGCATGAGTTCCACCATTCGATACTCTCCACTCTTCACGTTCACCTGGATCACGACAATTGCCTGGAGGTGCTGGTGGTCCGCGGCAAGTCCTCCGTGGTCCGGAAGGTCGCCGACGTTTTGATTAGCACCAAGGGCGTGAAGCACGGCCGGCTGACGATTACGACTTCGGGGGTGGAATTGAAATGATCGTCGGGACAGGCGTCGATTTGGCCGAAGTGCGGCGCATCAAGGCCTCGATTGAGCGTTTTGGAGCCAGGTTTATCGATCGCATTTACACACCCGCCGAGATCGCCTACGTGGAGAGCAAAGCCAACAAGTACGAGCGCTACGCCGCCCGCTTCGCCGCCAAAGAAGCCGGTATGAAGGCCATCGGCACCGGCTGGCGCCACGGCGTCACCTGGCGGGACTTCGAGGTCACCAACCTGCCATCCGGAAAGCCCACGCTGCAATTCCACGGAGTGGCTGCGCAGATTGCCGACAGGCTGGGTGTGAGGAATGTGGCCTTGTCACTCACCCACACGTCGGAAATGGGAATGGCCCACGTGATTCTGGAGAGCTAGAATGCGGCTGCGCTCCGCGGCCCCGGCCGGAATCGATGCCGCCAGCACTGCCGCCAAGCCCACCACCAGGTTGGAAGAGCGCCTGCGGCCGGTGATCGTTCCTGGACCCATGAACCCGCGGCTCGGTACCAATCAGTACCAAAACTCACCCGTTCGGATGTGTTCCCTACTGGAACATCAGAGGCGTTGGCTAAGTAGCTCCCGCCCGTTAGCCGCCGGGACTAACTAACGGTAGCCGCCGGGCGACGCTGCCCTCCGCCAATCTTTCACTTATTGGCACTCAATGGCACCCATTGGTTTGTTTGTAAATTATTGAATACAAACAGGTTAACTGCATGTCTGCGATTTGGGCGCCAGCGATCCGGGCGGAAACCCAGTGCGTCCACGCAGGCTCCCGCGGTCTAAGGCGAACAATGTTAGCCTGAATACATGCGTGTATTCCCCGTCCTTCTTCTGCTTCCCGCCTTATTGATGGCGCAGACACCGCCGCCCAAGCCCGCCGCGGCCGCGAAGCCTGCTGCCACGCCTGGGGCCAAACCTCCCGCCGCTGCCAAGCCGGCGGCTGCCAAACCGGCGCCAGCCAAACCCGTCGCGCCCCCGCCGCTGACCACCGACGATCAAAAAACTGTCTACGCGGTGGGCCTCTCCATGTACCGCCAGTTGTCTCAACTGGACCTGTCGCCCGCGGAACTTGAAATCGTCAAGCGCGCGCTGTCGGATGCCGTCGCCAACAAACCGGCCGTCGAATTGACGGAATGGGGACCCAAGATTCAGCCCTTCGCCGTCGCCCGCGGCGCCCGCGTAGCCGAACGGGAAAAGGCGGTTTCCGCCACTTATCTCGCCAAGGCCGCCGCCGAACCCGGCGCCGCCAAGATGGAGTCGGGTTTGATCTATCGGGAATTGCAGCCCGGCACCGGCGACTCCCCGAAAGCCACCGACACGGTGAAAGTGAACTACCGCGGCACGCTGGTTAACGGCACCGAATTCGATAGTTCGTACAAACGCAATCAGCCGGCGGAATTCCAGCTCAACGGCGTGATCAAGTGCTGGACCGAAGGCGTGCAGAAGATGAAAAGCGGGGGCAAATCGGTCCTGATCTGCCCGTCCGACCTGGCATACGGCGACCAGGGCCGCCCTTCGATTCCCGGCGGGTCCACGTTGATTTTCGAGATCGAGCTGCTGGAGATTAAAGGCGCGGGCAAGTAAGCCAACCGCTGCGATTTCTATCCGATGCCGCTGTCCACGCGACTGGGTTTTCAATTCGACAAACGAGTTCAGATCAAAGGTGCGTCCTTCTCGGGCAAGTCCATCAAAGTGACCGACTCGGGCCCCAGCTTCGTATACGCGGAGGTCAGAGACACCCAACTTTATAGCGTCCGCCTGGTCTACCAGGACGGCAAGCTCCTGGTTTCTTGCGGCTGTCCCTATTACCTGGATTTCGGGCAATGCAAGCATCTCTGGGCCGTGGTTTTGGAAGCCGACCGGCGCGCCGTGTTGCAGGAGGCGCTGAAGGCCCGGTACCTGGAAATCGAAGACGTTTTGGCGGAAGATGACGACTTGGCCGCCGAGGACCCGGAGCCGGAGCCCAATTACGACTACAGTTACGATTACCGGCGGCCTCGGTACCCGATAGTACCGCCGCCGCCCCCAATTCCGGCGTGGCAGGAGTATCTGGGCGCCATCCACCGCGGCCTGGAGCAACGGAAGCCGCAGCCTGCCAACCTGGGGCGGGACTCCGAAACCCTGTTCGCGATCGACGTTCCGTCCTCCAGGACCACCGGCGCGGTGGTGCTCGAAATGCTCACTCGTACCCGGAAAAAGGACGGCGAGTGGAGCGTTCCCAAGGAGTTACGGATCTCGGCCGCCAGTGCCAGTTCGCTGCCCGACCCGGTGGATGCCGAAGTCATCGCCACCATGTTCGGCGGTTACGACTCGTGGGGGTACCAGTATTCGGCCACGGTCAGCTCGGCACTGAGAAAATCGCTGCCGTACATCCTGGCGCTCAAGTTGATTCCTATGATCTCGGCCACCGGCCGCCTGATGATCCGGCCCGAAGCCGGAGTTGCCTTGCAGCCGGCCACGTGGGACGAGGGTGAGCCCTGGAAACTGTGGCTCGAGGTGAAGCAGGACGACCATGACCAGTGGAAAATCTCGGGCTCCCTGCGCCGCGGCGAGGAGCGCATGGAGTTGAGCGAGCCGATGCTGCTGCTGGAGTACGGACTCCTGGTGACGCGCGGCCGGGTGGCGCGGCTGGACCATGGCGGCGCGTTTGCCTGGATCACGCAACTGCGAACAGTGAAGACCATCCCTTTTCCCGACCGCGAGCGCGACCTGGCGCTGGAGATGATCCTCAAATCGCCGGTGCTTCCTCCCATGGAACTGGACCCGGCACTCAACTTCGAAGAACGGCAGGCGCCGCCGCGCCTGGGGTTGCGGGTCACGCAGAAACACCCGCAATGGGGCGCCGACTACTATCTGGCGCACCTCCTGTTGGACTACGGACGCGGCTGGACCGACGACAAACCGGGTGGCCGCGGCGCCTGGATACCCGAAGAGCGGGTCTATTACAGACGCCACCCGGAGGCGGAGAGGGTGGCGCGCGAGACCCTGGCCACCGTAGGCCTGAAGCCCGAGAGCGACAGCCAGATGGAGTGGCGGTGCACTCCCAAAGCGCTCCCTGGGGTGGTGCGCGAATTGGTTCACGCCGGCTGGCACGTGGAAGCCGAAGGCAAAGCATTCCGCAAGCCGGGCGAAACCCGGGTCAACGTCACCTCAGGCATCGACTGGTTCGAACTGCACGGTGAGGTGGACTACGGCGAGGTCTCGGCCAGCCTGCCGGAACTGCTGGCTGCGTCGCGGCGGGGCGATGGAATCGTGGCCCTGGGAGACGGAACCTTCGGCCTGCTGCCCACGGACTGGATGGAGCGGTTCGCGCCGTTGGCCGGACTCGGATCGAAGGAAGAAGACCACCTGCGCTTCCGCCGCAACCAGGCCGGTCTGCTGGACGCGCTGCTGGCCGCGCAGCCGGAGGTCCAGGTAGATGAGATGTTCCAGCGCGTCCGCGAACGGTTGCGCAGCTTCCAAGGGGTCAAGGCCGCGGTACAGCCCGAGGGCTTTGTAGGCCACCTGCGCGACTACCAGCGCGAGGGCGTGGGGTGGATGGAGTTTCTGCGCGAGTTCGGCTTCGGCGGCTGCCTGGCCGACGACATGGGCGTGGGCAAGACGGCGCAGATGCTGGCGGTTCTGGAATCGCGCCGCGTCGAGGCCCGCGGACCCTCCCTGGTGGTGGCGCCGAAATCGCTGATGTTCAACTGGCGCGCCGAGGCCACCCGGTTCACGCCGCAACTTCGGGTGCTGGTACACACCGGCCTGGCGCGCGACACGGCCGCCATCGGCGAATACGACCTGATCCTGACCACCTATGGCACGCTGCTCCGCGACGTCACGCAGTTGTCGGAAGTGGCGTTCGACTACGTGGTGCTGGACGAGGCCCAGGCCATCAAGAACGCTTCCACAGCCTCGGCAAAAGCCGTGCGGCTGCTGCGCGGCCAGCACCGCATGGTGCTCAGCGGTACCCCGGTGGAAAACCATCTGGGTGAGTTATGGAGCCTGTTCGAGTTTCTGAACCCGGGCATGCTGGGCGAGGCCAAGGTGCTCAAGATGACCGGCGGCCTGGGGCGCAACCCCAGCCCCGAAGCCAGACAGTTGCTAGGGCAGGCGTTGCGGCCCTTCATCCTGCGGCGCACAAAACAGCAGGTGGCGCGCGAGTTGCCGGCGAAAACCGAACAGACCATCTATTGCGAATTGGAAGGCTCGCAGAAGAAGCAATATGAGGAGCTGAAAGCCCATTACCGGAACACGCTGCTGCAGCGCGTGCAGACGCAGGGCCTGGGCCGGTCGAAAATGCATGTGCTGGAGGCGCTGCTGCGGCTCCGTCAGGCCGCCTGCCATCCGGGGCTGATCGACCCCAGGCAGGCGGGCGAACCCAGCGCCAAGCTGGATGTGCTGATGGAGCAGTTAGCCGAGTTGCGCGAGGAAGGCCACAAGGCGCTGGTGTTTTCACAGTTCACCAGCCTGCTGGCAATTGTTCGCAAGCAACTGGACAAGAAGGGCGTGAAGTACGAATACCTGGACGGCGCCACCACCAACCGCCAGAAGCACGTGGAGGCCTTCCAGAACGACCCGGCGTGCGAACTGTTTTTGATCAGCCTGAAGGCTGGCGGCCTGGGCCTGAACCTGACTGCCGCCGAATATGTTTTCCTGCTGGACCCCTGGTGGAACCCGGCGGTGGAGGCCCAGGCCGTGGACCGCGCCCACCGCATCGGCCAAACCCGGCCCGTATTCGCCTACCGCTTGATTGCGCGCGACACCGTGGAAGAGAAAGTTCTGGAGCTGCAGAAGACCAAGCGCCAACTGGCCGACGCCATCCTGGGTGAAGACAACAGCCTGATCCGCGATTTGAAAAAGGAAGATTTGGAATTGCTGCTGTCGTGAGGGCCAGATCTCCTGATCTCGCCCGGTGATTCTGACGGTTCGGGGAAAGAGAGAAGATCTGCCTTCGGCGTCTTTGACCGCAGAGATGGGAGCCGCCGGTGGCTCCGACCGGGATCGGGCTTTGCGGTTCCTACTCTCCTTGACGCGGATTTGTTCCCAAGACTTCCCGATCCACAAATCTGGTCGCAACAGCCTGGTTGGCGTGCTGTGACACAACTATTTTCCACTAGTCCACCGAGGGTGATCCGGAGTCGCGGTATCATCACAAATGGGATGACCCTAACGCAGGCGTACGATGAGATCCTCGATTTTCTCGCTGCCGGGACGAGCGCAGCCGTGGCACGCGTACGCGAGTTGATCGAGCGGCGAAGCGAAGAGAAAATCTCTCCCGCCGAGAACGAGGAACTCGAAGAGTACCTCCGCCTCGAACATCTGATGATCATGGCGAAGGCAAGGGCGCAACTGCGCCTCAAGTCCTAGCCTAGATTCGTATTCCTGGTCTAGAAACGTGGCATGGGCGACGACATTTCCAGCGCGGCACGCCTGCTGGTGGTGGAGCGCGCCGTTCACCGTTGCGAGTACTGCCTGCTGCATCAAGACGATTCGTTTACACCGCATCAAATCGACACATTGTCAGCCGGAAGCACGGTGGCGATTCCTCGCCCGGCAACCTTGCGCTGGCTTGTATCCATTGCAATGATCCCCGGAGAGATCGCTGGCGCGACCACTTTCGGATCGAGGATGGTGAGATCGTGCCGATTACGGAAAATGCAGCAGCCACGGCACGTTTGCTTCGCCTCAACTTGTTCGGCCGTGTGAGCGAGCGCCGTGTGCTATCCCAATCTGGCCGTTACCCACGTGAAAACCGGTGAAAAGGCCATCAAGCGTACACCTACCGAACGCGAGAGTGTGTTTGCTTGACGGCGATAGTCATCCCCGGCTGGGTGCTGGCGTCACGGGGATTTCGATGTTTACGTTGCACGGAGGATGCGTCGGGCGGGATGCGGACATTCAGTTGGAACAAGCGCTACGCAGGGCACTGCCTGATCTTTCGCGCAATCTCTCGCCGAATTATTCCTGTTGATACTGTTCGTCGTCTGGTACGGTGTCAACCCGCCCCCGCCTCCGCCTGGAGCGGACCTTCGCGCTGAAATTGCGAAATTAAAGCTAGAGAAGTCGCAGTTGCAAACGGACCTGGCTGATCGGGAGCGTCGCCTTGAATACTGGCGCCGGACCTTTAACCGGGACCTGCCAGGTTCCGATCAGGAGATGTGGGCAGCAATTCGGGAGTATCTCGGCTCACATCCGGGGGAGGCCAAGACCCTCCTCGCAGACATTATTGGTGGTCCGGGATCCCCGGCGTGTTTGCCGGAGCCACGGGGGAACACCCTGCTTTACGTGGAGGTGATCGATGGAAGAGTGACCCACCAGCCGAACCGGTTGGTGGCAAGGTGGAACACCCTGCTTTACGTGGAGGTGATCGATGGAAGCACCCGGGTTGAGGTGCTGCGCGAACCAGTCGAGTTAAACACGACTCTTCGCGCTTTGGGAGTCGCCGCCATAATCAAAGGCCAGGTGGTAACCGACTCGGACAGGATCGACGCTCTGCTGGCTTCCAGTACTAAGAGCACGATCTCGAGGAACGGTAAGGTCGCCTCTTGCCGGTTCGACTACAGCTTGGCATACCGTTCAGCTGATGACTACCTGCGTGCCAGGACGAAGTTTGAGAAGTACTTGTATCCCGCACGGTTGACACAGGTTCGTCAATGAATGGTAACGGGCCTTTCCTTTGAATGATTGCTCTCAGCGATGATCTGAACGTGAACTCGGCCCATATGGTCGGGGACGATGAACTCCGGGAAGGCCACGGCTACGCCGCGTTCTTGACTTCGATGACAAGCCGCTTGCCTAGCGCCGCCAGCGAAGCCTCGATATCCTCCAGGCGAGAGCGACGCCGGACGTCCAGGACGCGTCGTACGCGAGACTCCTCCCACCCCAGGCGCCGCGCCAGATCCTGTGGTGTGGTTTGCCGCCCGCGCATGGCATGGTAGATCGAAATCTTCGCCGCAATCACCGCGTGCAGCGCCACCACTGACTGCCCCCGACCGGGCCGAGAGGGCCGCGGGATGGTCTCCAGGTCTTCCATTCTCGCCGCGAGCATCGCGACAAGCGCTCCCTGCACGCGATCGAGCGCTTCCTCGCGATCGGCGCCGACCGTCATGGTTCCTGGCACGTCGGGCACTAGCGCGATCATGTTCCCATTTTGGTCCCGCTGGAACGTCACTGGGTATGTGTACTGCATTTGATTTCCATTCCTAAAGGACCAGATGGGGGTCCAGTCCCAACTCTCTGCAGAGCCTCTTTACAAAAACCGGGCCGATATCCCGATCGCCGTGCATCGGCACCGGCGCTTTGTTGCCCTGGTTTGTTGCAC
>DATMNI010000374.1:0-4044 GCA_035570275.1 Candidatus Acidiferrales bacterium
ACCCAGCCGTACTGGCTCCCCATCAAAGGCAGCGTTATAAGGAGCGGACGACGATCGAACGGGTGTTTTCGCGGCTGAAGGACGAATTCGGTGGGCGGTTCGTCCGGGTGCGCGGGGCGGCCAAGGTCATGACGCATCTGAGGTTTGGGATCTTGGCACTGACGGCGGATCAACTTCTGCGACTGGGCGGCGTGCAGTTCGCCGACCCTGCGGAAGCGACCCGTTAAGCCGGGCTGGCGAGCGACAATTTGCTAGGTAAACGGGTAGCAGAGGAGAGGTGTGTTTGGGAGCGGCGCGGTTGGGGCAGGAAACCGTGTCGGCGTTGATCGGGTAACAAGTGTGCCCCTGCCAACAGCGCAACTGAACTTTTGCCGGTCGCGAAATTGGCTCCCGCCGGTTTTTTTTGCAAGTTCCTCTAACAATCCGCCGTAGGTTAGACAACCTGCCCCACAAACGGTTCCCACTGCGCTTTCCCAGCCCATTTTCCAGCCCGATGGAAGTAGACCGACGTCATCACACCGTGCGGCGCCTCGGCTTCCCTCCGCAACCTTTGGATCGAAACGCACGTCATAAAGACGAGATGTGCCGAAGACCCACCCCGGAATTTGCCTGGTCGTGCAAGGTCACGCAGATTTCCCTAGCACTGTCTCTGGCCCGGCCGGTCTGAAAGGGCTTTAGCGAGAAGGTCGTGCAGCAAGTGGCCCGATTGGCCCGCGACGTGCCCATCACGATTATGGCGGAGCGCCGCCAGGCAAAGGTATAGGATAGAGCTTAAGATGTTGCGACCTTGGATAGTTGCGGCCGTTCTGTGCGGTTCCGCACTGGCGGACACGGCACCGTCGATAGACGAAGCCCTATCGCGCATGTACAATTTCGATTTTCCGGCCAGCCAGGAGATCCTGACCCGCTACATCGCGGTTCACCCGCAGGACCCGCTGCCCTACGCGTTCCGCGCCTCCGGCTATCTTTTCTACGAACTCGACCGGCTTGGCATTCTGGAAAGCGAGTTTCTGACCGACGACGATCGGATCGCTGAAAAGAAAAAAAGGCTCGAACCCGACCCGGCCAACCGCGAGAAATTCCTGCGGGCGTTGAATGACGTGGATAGCCGGGTGACCGCGGCGCTCAAAGCCGACCCCAACGACCGCGCGGCACTGTTTGCCATGTGCGTCGGCCAAGGCGTGGCTACGGACTATATGGCGCTGGTGGAAAAGAAGCAGATTTCGAGTCTGACTCTGGCCAAACGCTCCAATGGTTACGCGCAGCGGTTGCTCAAGCTCGATCCGACTTTCTACGACGCCTACCTGACGGCCGGCCTTTCCGAATACATGGTCGGCAGCCTGCCATTCTTCGTCCGCTGGTTCGTCCACTTCGACAACGTGAACGGCAGCAAGGAAAAAGGAGTGCAGAATCTCCAGATGGTGTCGCGGGAAGGCCATTACTTCCGGCCGTTTTCGAAGATTCTGCTCGGCATCATCGCGCTCCGCGAGAAGCACCCGCAGGAGGCGCAGAGACTAATGGCGGAGTTGTCGCACGAGTACCCGGAGAATCCGCTGTTCCGCAAAGAGCTGAATAAGCTGAATTCGAAGCTGGGCGTGAACGCGAATTAATAATAAGGATGCTCCACATCAGAGCCACGACTTGTCGCTCGACCGTCAGGGAGTGGTGAGACAGGGCTACAGGGCACAAACTTCTGGTGCTAACCGTGACACAATCGGTGCATGAGACTGATCGTTCCTGCCACAGGTTGTCGCCCAGGCCGGGTTCGGCGTCAAACTGGTGGATCAGGGTTGCCGCACGGGCCGATGCGCGATGCTGACCGGCGCCGCCAACCCGCCCGCTAACATCTTCGGTAACCTGATGCAAACGCTTGCCGCCAACGGGTACGCTGCGCCGCATCCGGCTGCGGGCGGCGATTCGCGTGGAAGGCGAGGCGACACGCGCGCAAATGTGGCTCCGGCTCGACCGTGCGGACAACAGTATGGCCTTCCTGGAAAACATGGACCGCCGGCCGGTGACGTCTTCCGAATGGAAGACCTACGACATTGAGACGTCCGTCCCCGACGACGTCAGCCGGATGGCGCTCGGCGTCATGATCTTCGGGCCGGGAACAGCCTGGGTGGACGATGTCAGCCTCGAGATCCTCGACGAGATTCACAAGGATAAGACTGAAGCCGCGCGCCCACTCACCGCGCAGGGGCTCACCAACCTGACGGCCTTTGCCAGGCTATACGGTTACGTGCGGCATTTTCATCCAAGCGACCAGGCGGCCAGAACGGATTGGGAGACGTTCGCCGTGGAGGGCGCGCGCCAGGTGGAAGGCGCGGGCTCGACGGCTGAGCTGGTGGAGCGGCTGCAGCGGCTGTTTCAGCCGGTCGCGCCTACGGTGATGGTCTTCACGGCTGGCAAGAGGCCGCCAGACGCGGGCAAGTTGACAGACGACAGAAAACGATCGGCTGTCCTACCGGCTGGGACGGAAATGGTTCGCTACGTCCATTTCGGGGTCGGGCTGCCCTCGGCGGCGATCGGCAACAACATCTACAAGAGCGAGCGCGAAAAGAAGCCGGCGGACGGACGGGAGTTGCCAAAGCCCTTCGAAGCCTCACTGGTGCCGGGCGTAAGCGCGTCAGTGCCGTTGGCGCTCTATGCCGATTCCGGCGGGACCCTGCCGCACGCGCCGTTGCCAGGCGCGAGCCCACTATACGATCGGTCGGCGGAGGATCGGGGAACCAGGCTGGCGGCGGTGATCATCGCGTGGAATGTGTTCCAGCATTTCTACCCGTACTTCGATGTGGTCAAGACCGACTGGCTGGCCGAATTACCGAAGGCGCTGGGCGCGGCTGCCACCGATGCGGGGCCGGCCGATTTCCAGAAGACCTTGCAGCGGCTGGTGGCAGCCCTCAAGGACGGGCACGGCAGAGTCAACTCCGGGCGCCAGACTGTGAACCTGCAACCGCCGCTGACGCTGGATTGGGTGGAGGGACAGTTCGTCGTGACCCGGGTGCACACGCGCGTGCAAGCCGGCAAATCGGAAGGTGTGGCGCCCGGGGATCGAATTCTAAAGATCGATGGCAAACCGGTGGAACAAGCCGCGGCCGAAGCCCGCGCGCTGATTTCGGGCGCGACCGAGCAGTGGATCCGTTACCGCTCGGCGGCGGAGCTTTCTGCCTGCAACCCAACCACGAAGCGCATGATGCTCGAAATCGAACCGTACGCGGCCCGCGGCACCAGCAAGGCGGTCGAACTGGCGTGCGCGCCCCCCAAGTTCAAAGACGCCGAAACTTACACGGAGCCGCGGCCGGACAAGATCGCCGAACTGGAGCCGGGAATTCTATACGTGGATTTGGATCGGGTGACGGAGATGGATTGGACGGCCGCGGTGCCGCGCCTGGAAAAGGCGGCAGGAATCATTTTCGATATGCGCGGGTACCCGGGCCAGCCCGGCATACAGGCCCTGGCGCACTTGACCGACAACCCGGTGCGCAGCGCGAAGTGGAACGTGGCGTCGGCGGCCATGCCCGACCGTCTGGACTCTCCGTTCCACGAAAGCGGCTGGCCGGTGCCGCCGGAAAAGCCCTACTTCAACGCCCGCCGCGTCTTTCTCACCGACGGCCGCGCCATCAGCTACGCCGAGACTGTGATGGGGATTGTGGAGGCATTCAAGCTCGGCGACATCGTGGGCGGGCCGACCGCGGGCACTAACGGCAACGTAAATCCCTTCCGGCTTCCCGGCGGGTACACCATCTCGTGGACCGGAATGAAGGTGCTCAAGCACGACGGCTCGCAACATCACGGCATCGGGATTCTGCCGACCGTGCCGGCCGCGCGGACGCGCAAAGGCGTAGCCGAGGGCAAGGACGAGATACTGTTGCGGGGCCTGGAAGTGGTGAAGGTCCCGGCCAACTAGCGGGAGTTTACTGAGAACACCCAATTAGTCTAGGACCCAGTTCCTGCAAGTGCTTTTCGTACCAACCTGATAGCCTGCCTACTCCCGATTCATTTTTGTATTACCCTATATAGAACATTTCTATGGCAATTTGTTCC
>DATMNI010000375.1:0-25133 GCA_035570275.1 Candidatus Acidiferrales bacterium
GAAAACGATTTCGCCGCAGGAAGATTTCTGGCGCCGATGGACTGGCAGGCTCTGGCCGTAGAGGGGGTGCCAGCGATAGTAGACCGTTACGATTTCGGATTGCGCAAAATGATGGGCATTATGTGACTGGCTCGCAGATTAACAATCTGCCCCACAAAAGCTTCCCGCGCCTTCGTAATCGGGCGTCCCGCAAGGCCGCAATCGGCTGCGGTCTCTTGCCGGGCCGGCTCAGATGGATTGACCGGACTTCGCCTGAATGCCGAACATCGGCGAATGGTACGTTTCGAGAACCTTGCCATTTCCCAGGTACATGTGAACCCCGCATGGCAGGCACGGGTCAAAGCTTCGCACGGTTCGCATGATATCGATGCCCTTAAAATTCTCGGGACTGTTTTCTTCAAAAAGCGGCGTGTTTTGGACGGCGTCTTCGTAAGGGCCGGGGGTTCCGTTCGAGTCGCGCGGGCTGGCATTCCATGGCGTGGGTGGATAAGGGTGGTAGTTGGCGATTTTCCCTTCGCGAATCACCATGTGGTGCGACAGGGCGCCCCGCACGGCTTCATGAAAGCCGCAGCCGATGGCTTCGTCCGGAACTTTGAACTCCTCCCACGTCCTGGTGCGTCCGGCGTGAATCTCCCGCATGGCCCTGTCTACGAAGTAGAGCGCGCACGCGGCGGCATAGGCTTGGAAATAGGTTCGCGCGCGATCCCGTTCGATGGTGTTGCTCCATGGCGGGATCTTCCATTCGAACTCGGCCTCGGGCATAAACGCGGTTCTCGGCAGGTTAATCTTAACGCTGTGCCCGGTGGCCTTGACGTAACCGATATCCACCCGCCCGGCCAGTGCGGTGGCCCAAAATCGAGCCAGCGGCCCGCCTCCGGTGTCCAGCGCCAGCAGGTTACCGGTGCGGCGGTCGTGCCACCTCGGCGACATGACCCAGGTGTATTTGCCGGCGAAATCCCGTTTCTGCGGGCGCGGAGTTGTGGTCTGGTTCCAGGGGTGCCGCTGATCCACCGGGTTGCCCAGCGGGTCGGCCTTCACGAAAGTCTCGCCGTCCTGCCAGTCGTCATAAAACGAGCTGCCGAGCAGGATCCGAATGCCCAGATTAATGTCCACCAGGTCGGTGGTCTCCAGTTTGCCGTCAATTACCACGCCCGGGGTGACGTACATCCTGCGTCCCCACTCCGCCATGTTCGCGTAAGTGAAGTCGCAGGCTTCCGGATCGTTGAAGGATCCCCAGCAGCCCAGTAATATGCGCCGCTGTCCGACCTGTTCATAACCGGGCAGCGCTTCGTAGAAGAAATCGAACAGATCGTCGTGCAGCGGCACCATTTTCTTCATGAATTCGATGTATTTCATCAGGCGCGAGAGATAGTCCGTGAAGAGCTGAACCGAGGGTACCGTGCCCACGCCGCCCGGGTAGAGCGTGGACGGGTGCGCGTGCCGGCCTTCCATCAGGCAGAACATTTCGCGAGTCAACCGGCTCATTTGCAGCGCCTCAAGATACAGACCGCCGGTGAATGGATTCAACGCGCGCATGATGTCTGCGATGGTGCGGTGCCCGTGCCACCCGGCGTGCGGCGCGGCGGTTCTCTCGGCTCGCTCCAGAACACCGGGATTGGTGGCGCGCACCATCTGCTCGCAGAAATCCACACCCACCAGATTGTCCTGGAACAGGTTGTGATCGAACATGTATTCGGCCGCTTCACCCAGGTTGATGATCCACTCGGCCAACGGCGGCGGACGCACGCCAAACGCCATGTTCTGCGCGTAGACGGCACACGTGGCGTGATTGTCGCCGCAGATACCGCAAATGCGGCTGGTGATGAAGTGGGCGTCGCGCGGGTCCTTGCCCTTCATGAACACGCTGTAGCCGCGGAAAATCGACGACGTGCTGCGGCACTCCACCACTTGCCGGTTGGCGAAATCGATCTTGGTGTATATTCCGAGACTGCCGACGATCCGGGTGATGGGGTCCCAATGCTTTTCAACCAGTCGTGTGGGCTGGGTGCCTGTGGGCTCAGTGGCAGATTCGTTGGGAGCTTTCGCGGACGAATTGGTCATTTACGTACCCGGAAGAGCATCGCAGATGCTGGATAATGGTTCATAATCACTTTAAGACATCTCCTTACAAATAGCCACCAAACTGACGAATCGAGACGAATTGTTATGGAGCCGATTGCTACGGTGCCGATTGTTATGGAGCAGGGATGATCGAGCAAGTCGAAGTATTGTGGCTGACGGCCGGCCTGGGCTGTGACGGCGATACGATTGCGATTACGGCCGCAACCCAACCCAGTATTGAGGATCTCGTCCTGGGCGCCATTCCCTCGGTCCCCAAAGTGATTCTGCGTAATCCGGTGCTCGCCACGGAGACGGGCGATGAGTTCCTGGAATATTTTCATCGCGCGGCCGAAGCCCGGCTCGAAACTCCATTCATACTGGTGGTGGAAGGCTCGATTCCGAATGAAAAGAACAAGGCTGAGGGATATTGGGCGGCCCTCGGCAACAACCCGGAAACCGGGCAGCCGATTCCGACCTGCGACTGGATCGACCGTTTGGCGCCGCACGCGTGGGCCGTGGTTGCCGTGGGCACCTGCGCCACCTATGGCGGAATCCACGCGATGCAGGGCAATCCAACCGGCTGCATGGGTTTGCCGGATTATCTGGGGTGGCAATGGAAATCGGCGTCCGGCGTTCCCATTGTGTGCATTCCGGGATGCCCTGCGCAGCCCGACAACATGACGCAGACGCTGCTCTATCTGTTGAACCAGGCGGCCGGCAGGGCGCCGATGATCCCCCTGGACGAGTGTTTGCGGCCGGCGTGGCTATTCGCGGCAACCCTGCATGAAGGCTGCGATCGCGGAGGCTACTACGAGCAAGGCGATTTCGCCGGCCGGTACGGCGACCCTGAGTGCATCGTAAAATTAGGCTGTTGGGGGCCGGTGATTCAGTGCAACGTCGGTAAGCGAGGTTGGATGGCGGGAATCGGCGGTTGCCCGAATGTGGGCGGCGTTTGTATCGGCTGCACCATGCCCGCTTTCCCGGATCGCTTCATGCCGTTCCTCAGCCAGCCGCCGGGATCTTTGTTGTCTTCCCGCGCCATCGCTACCTACGGCCGGGCAATCCGGGCGCTTCGCAAGTTCACGCAGGCTTCGTTCAATAAGGAACCGTTATGGCGGCGGCCCGGTGGCACTCACGTCCCCGGTTACGTTTCGGATGCAGCAGATGATGAAGGTGGAACTCGAAGCCGATAGGGAACCGCGCGAGTCTGGACCCGGTCTGCCTGGCGAGATTCTGAGCTTCGCCGATGCCGAAACAATTCTCGACGAGCTGGGCCGGGTCTCATTTCCTGACCTGCAAGACTGGAGCACGACAGAGGAGGCCGAGGTGGACCTCCGGCTCCGCTACCAGACGCTGGTCGAGCAGATTCCGGCGGTGGTTTTCCTGGCTCCCCTGGATTCCGGAGTCGGCGAATCCTATGTAAGCAGTTACGTGGAGTCCATTCTCGGCTATACCCGGGAAGAATGGCTGGGCGATCCCCTGCGATGGTATCAGCGGATTCATCCGGATGACCGCGCGCGCTGGAGCCAGGAAGCGGCCGGGTTGTTCCTCACCGGCGAGACCCTGCGGTCGACCTACCGGGTGATCGCGCGCAATGGAAGTGTGGTCTGGTTCCAGTGCGAGGCGAAGATGGTACGCCGTACCGACGGGCGTCCCTGGTTTATCCACGGCGTAGGCTTCGACATCACCGAGCTTAAGCAGACGGAGATCGAGTTGCGCGAGGCCAAAGAGCAGGCCGAGGCCGCCAGCCGCGCCAAGAGCGAATTCCTGGCCAACATGAGCCATGAAATTCGCACACCGATGAACGGCATCATGGGCATGACGGAGCTTGTCCTCGATACCGACCTCACGGCGGAACAGCGCGACTGCCTGCAGACTGTAAAGACGTCGGCTGACGCGATGCTGACCGTCATCAACGAAATCCTCGATTTTTCCAAGATCGAAGCCGGGAAACTGGACCTGGAGAATGTGCCGTTCAGCGTTCTGGAATGCATCGGCGAAGCCCTCAAGACGATTTCCGCGCGCGCCCACGAGAAGGGTTTGGAACTTCTGTTCGATCCCGACCTGGACAACGAACTGGTTGTGGGAGACACGGACAGGCTGCGCCAGATCATTTTGAATCTGGTCGGAAATGCCGTAAAGTTCACCGACGCCGGCGATATTGTTGTGACGGTGCGGGTGGAGTCCCGCTCCGGCTCGGACGTCACTCTGCATTTTCAGTGCAGCGATACCGGCATGGGCATTCCCGTGGAGAAGCAACAACTCATATTCGATCCATTCTCGCAGGCGGATTCCTCTTCTACGCGCAGGTTTGGCGGAACCGGCCTCGGGCTTACCATCGTTGCCCGGCTGGTGGCGATGATGGGAGGAAAAATCTGGGTTAACAGCGTGGTTGGCAAAGGCAGCACGTTCCACTTCACGGCAAAGTTTGGCCTGAGTGAGTTGGGCAGCATGGCGTATAGCACCGCCGATGTGGGGATTCTCCGCAATCTTCCCGTGCTGGTTGTCGATGACAATCTCACCAACCGCAGCATTCTGGATCGCATATTGCAGCGATGGGGCATGGTTCCCACGTTGGCGGCTTCCGGGCGCGAGGCATCGGCGCTGGTGGCCGCGCGCGAAGGGCTCGACCCGCCGTTTTCCTTGATCCTCATGGATCAGCAGATGCCGGAAGACGACGGTTTCACGGTGGTCGCAGATCTACGCAAGACTCTGGGCGCGGCCGGCGCCACGATCATGATGCTGACCTCGGGCGGCAAAAGAGGCGATGCCGCGAGGTGCGAGGAACTGGGCATGGCCGCGTATCTGTTCAAACCGTTCAAGCAGCAGGAGCTCTTGAAAACTGTGTTGGCTGCCTTGGGCGGCAACCGCGAAAACCGGCAACTGATCACGCGCCACTCCCTCATGCCAGCGCCATTAACGATTGCACCCGTGCGCATTCTGCTGGTGGAAGACAACCCGGTCAACCGAAAAGTCGCCACCCGCCTCCTGGAGAAGGCCGGCCATACGGTGACGTCGGCCGGGCATGGACACGCGGCTTTGGATGTTCTCGACCAGCGCGGCTGGCAAGCCTTTGACGTGGTGCTGATGGACATTCAGATGCCCGTGATGGATGGCCTCCAGGCAATCGCCGCGATTCGCGAACGCGAGCGCGTGCTTGGCGGGCACCTGCCCGTGATCGCTCTGACGGCGCACACCATCGCGGGTGATGCCGAGCGATATCTTCGAGCCGGGATGGATGGCTACGCTTCCAAACCGATCATTTTGGCGGATCTCCTGGCCGCAATTCAATCGGTGTTGAAACCCGGTTCTTAACGCTTGGATCAACCACAATGTGCCGGGAATCCCGCCAAACCGCAATGCGATACGTTTGCCCGGGGCCGCCAACCGTTAACCCGCGGTCGCGGAGTGGTCCTTTCTGCTATAACATAAGGCAAATCAACGGCAATCCAAGGCCACGGCAGTCGATCGCGCTGTATCGCACTGCAAAACGCGCCAGTTGGCGCCAGTTGGCGCCCGCGAGTCTTGCCAAGCAAGCAGCGTTGTGACACCATTGCTGGCAAGATCGTCTCCGGAGAACGAACTCGGCGCAGACTCCGGAGAATTGGAGGGAGTACCATGACGTACGCACATACTCAAGGTCCGTGGGCACGGCGCGGATTCGCGATCGTGGGGCTTCTGTCGGGGCTACTGTACTTTGCCGCCGGCACAATGCAGGCACAGATTGCGGGAAATGGCACCATTCAAGGGACCGTCACCGACCCTTCCGGAGCCGTGGTTCCCCAGGCAACCGTCACCGCCACCAATATTGCCACCGGCGTGGAAACCGTTCGCCAAACCACCGCGGTGGGCTTTTACCTGCTTTCGCCGCTGCGCGCCGGAGAGTACAACGTCCGGGTGGCGGCCGCGGGTTTCCAAACGATTTCCCAAGAACATGTTCTGGTAGATGCGCTGGCCTCCGTAGCTTTGAACCTGCAACTCAGGATCGGATCTGCCGCCGAACAGGTGACGGTGGAGTCGGCCGTATCGGCGCTGCGAACCGACGATGCCACCCTCGGCGGCAACGTGCGCAACGAAGTGTACGAATCGCTGCCGCTGGCGATGAACGGCGTCCCCCGCGACCCGACGCAATTCGTGGCCCTGATCCCGGGAGTTTCGGGCCTGAGTACGCAGGTGGCCGGCCCCAGCACGGCCTCTTTCAACGGGGCGCCGGCGGGGCAGAATGAGATCTATCTGGAGGGGATCCCGTTTACGTTCCCCGCGGTACAGGCGGACACGCGCAACCTGGCGCTGGGCGTGTCGGTGGAGGCCGTGGAGCAGTTTCAGGTGGAGACCAATGGGCAGAAGGCGCAGTATCAGGGCCAGGGCGTGGAGAATTACGTATTGAAGTCGGGTACCGACCGGTTTCACGGCGCCCTATTCGAGTATTTCCGCAACACGGATTTGGACGCCCGCGGCTTCTTCCCCCCGACCACCCCGATTGAACACCAGAACGAGTTCGGGGGGACTTTCGGCGGGCCGATCAAGAAGGATAAGATTTTCTTTTTCAGTTCCTACGATGGGTACTACTACAAAACCGCGACGCCGCCGCAATTGCAGAACATCCCGACCCAGCTCGAAAGAACCGGGAACTTCAGCGAGTTGCCGGCGGCGATTTACGACCCGCTGACCACCCAGGCCAACGGCGCCATTTCCACGCGCACGGCATTTCCGGGCAATATCATTCCCGCCAACCGTCTCTCCAACGCGGCAAAATCGTTTCAGTCCTATCTGCCCAGCGCCACCACCCCCGGGATTACGAATAACTATCTGGCTTCCCTGCCCGAGGGGCTGCATAACAATAACACCACGGACAAGGTGGACTTCAATCTTTCGGCCAAGAATCGCTTCTTCGGATTTTTCAGTAAGGGAAAGTATGCCACCGATTATACCGGCAGTCTGGCGCCCGGCACCAACACGTTTCCTCTTCCCTACACGCAAGGCCGAATTGTGACGGAGCTGCCGACCACGCTGCAGGTGCATGACACTTATGTGCTGTCACCCAGCTTGCTGAACGACGTTAGCTTCAGTTTCGGCCGGATCTGGATCCCCATTATCAGCGCCACCCAGGGAGGCCAATATCCGCAGAAAGCCGGACTGACCGGCTTGCCCGCCGGGGGCGCCAGCGACGTGTTTCCGACCATCAACTTCGGCGGCACGAATGCGCCCATTGGATGGGCCGGAACCAATGCCGTGGCATTTGACGAGGCGCAGAATTCCTATACCTTCCAGGAGAACCTGCAGTGGGTGAAGGGAAGCCATGCCATCACCTTCGGCTTTCAGCACCAGCGGCTGCAGGACAACAATGTGAACCCCGACACGGGCACGCGTGGGACATACAGCTTCAGCAACAACGAAACGGCGGGATTCTCGCCAACCGGTACGCTGCTGACCACTACGGGAAACTCTTATGCGAGTTACATGCTGGGCGCGGTCGATTCCGCCAGCGTCACCGAAAACCACGTAGTGGAACTCGGCTCGCGTTTTCATGGCTACTCCGCGTACGTTCAGGACGATTGGAAGGTCAGTACGCGTCTCACGTTGAACCTGGGGCTGCGTTACGATATCTTCGGCCCGTACCATGAAGCCTACAACCGGACTTCGTTTCTGAACTCTAACATGCCGAACCCCGCCGCCGGGGGCCGCCTGGGTGCGCTGGAGTTTGCCGGGTCGGGCATTGGAAGCTGCAACTGCGGCAACGTTCCCATCAAGACGCAGTACCTCAACTTCGGCCCGCGCCTCGGGCTGGCATTCAAGCTAAACGAAAAGACGGTGATTCGATCGGCCTACGGACTTGCCTATACGCACGGCGGAGCTTCGGGAAGCAACGGGACTGGTGTGTCGCCCGGCCAGCTTGGGTTCAACGCCAATGCGGCGTTCTCCAGTCCGGCAACCGGGCTGCCGGCCTTCTACTGGGACCAGGGAGTGCCGGCATATCAACATCCTCCGTTCATCGACCCAGGGTATGGGGTGGGGTTTACCACCGCCAACCCCACGGGCGCGGTGAGTGTAAGTTACGTGAACCCGGCGATCGCCGATAAGCCGCCGTATTACATCAATTGGAATTTCGGCATCCAGCATGAGCTGTCTCATAACATGACGGTGAGCGCCACTTATGCAGGCAGCGCGGGGCACTCGCTTTCGAACGGCGGCGGCCAGGGGATATGGAGCAATTCCATTTTGCCGCAGTATCTGGGCCTGGGGTCGCTGCTCAATGCCCAGGCAACCCCGGCCAATATTGCGGCCGCGCAAGCCGTCATACCGGGAATCGGCCTGCCATTTTCGAACTACCAGGGCACCATCGCCCAGATGCTGAAGCCATTTCCCCAGTACTCCGGAGTAACCTATCTCTGGGCCAATCGCGGCAACTCATCGTGGAATTCCGCGCAGTTTGTCTTTGAGGAGAAATCGGTGCATGGCGCCACCATCCATGTCCACTACACGTACAGTAAAGAACTCGACAACCTGGCAGCCAGCCGGAACCCGTTCGCGCAGTATCTGGAGCGCGCCCGCGGCAGTATTGACCGGCCCCATGTCTTCGTTGCCACCGCGGTTTACCGGTTGCCGTTCGGCGCCGGACACAGCCTGGGGGCGGGCAGCGCCGTTAGCCGCGCGCTGGTCAGCGGCTGGTCGATCTCCGGACTGATCAATCTCAGTTCGGGAACGCCTCTTTCCATCATCGGTTCCGGCTGCAATACGCCGGGTGTTACCTCCACATGCATCGCCAGCTACAATCCGGCCTTCAACGGCCCGGTGCGGATCAATGGAAGTTATGGCGATGGCAACGCACTTTCGCCGGGACCCCTCGCCTACCTGGACAAGAACGCCTTCATCGATCCCGCGGCGTATACATTCGGCAACCTGCCGCGAACCGCTCCGTTCGGCATCCGCTCTCCGGCCCTTTTCGATGAAGACGTCAGCGTGCGCCGGGAAATACCCATTCGCGAGAGAATCAAACTGGCCATCGAAGCCAACGCATTCAACATCACGAATTCGGTGTACTTCGCCGCGCCCGGCAACAATATTGATTCGGCTAACTTCGGGCAGGTTACCTCGCAGCGCAGCCTGCCCCGTAAGTTCCAAATGAATGCCAGACTTAGCTTCTGACCGAAGGGGGAATCGCATGAAATATTTCGTCTTATCGCTGGTATCGTACTGGCTGCTTGCCGCGAACATAGCTCCAGCTCAGGACAAAGAAAAGGACAAAGACAAGGGCGCCCAGTCAGTGACGCTTCAGGAAGATCAGTCCGCCTACGTGCTTTCGAACGGTATTGTGACCGCCCGCGTCGACAAGAAATCCGGCGATCTGCTCTCGATGCGATTCAAGGACATGGAGATGCTGTCCACCATCTTCGGCGCCGACGGGTTGCCCGATACGGCCGTGGATAAACCCGGCGCGAATCTTCGCGGCGGAGGCAAGCGGTACACCGATCATCAATACGGATTCTGGTCGCACGACACGGACGGACCCAATACAGTCACCAAGGTCACCATCGATCCCAAGGCGAATGGCGGCGAGCGGGCCGAAGTCTCGATCAAGGGGATTTCCGGCGGCAAGCCGATGGGCGCGGGGCCGGGAGGCAGTTTCATATCCGATGTCGAGATCCGCTATGCCTTGGAACGCGACCGGCCGGGCCTCTATACCTACTCGATCTTCGAGCATCAGCCGGAATATCCGGCGAGTTCGCTCGGCGAAGCCCGGTTTTGCGTCAAGCTGAATGACTTCTTCGATTGGATGAGTGTCGGTCCCAAATGGAACAAGCCCTATCCCAAGGCCCAGCCCGGCGAACACGAAGATAAGTACGATTTCACCGTCAATCAATTCGAGAATCCGGCGTTCGGCTGGTCAAGCACCACCAGGAACGTAGGCTTCTGGTTCGTCAATCCCAGTGTGGAGTATTTGAGCGGCGGGCCGACCAAGGTGGAGTTTCTGGGCCACCGCGATACCAACGATGTCCAGGCGCCGACGGTATTGAACTATTGGCGCAGCAGCCACTATGGCGGCGCGGTGGTCGAAGTGGCGCAGGGCGAGCACTGGACCAAAGTGATCGGACCGTTTCTGCTATATGTCAACGCCGGGAAGACGCCGGCCGAGATGTACAGCGACGCCGAAGCACAGGTCCGCAAGGAAAGCCAGCGCTGGCCGTACGCCTGGGTGAGCGGCGCGGACTACCCGCATCAAAAGGAACGCGCCACGGTATCGGGGCGCATCGTATTGAAGGACCCGCAGGCAAAGGATGCCAGGATGACTCGCCTCAGAGTTGGATTGGCGTATCCAACTTATACGATTCATCCCGTAAGCCGCACCAGCGCTCCCACGGAGCCGAGACCGATCGACTGGCAAACCGATGCCAAGCATTATGAACACTGGGCGCTGGCCGAGAACAATGGGCGATTCCATTTGGCTGACGTTCGGCCGGGCAACTATACGCTGCATGCCTTCGCCGACGGGGTGATGGGCGAACTGGCCAAAGCCGACATCACCGTGACTGCCGGAAAGCCGCTGGATTTGGGAACCATTGAATGGACGCCCGACCGGCGGGGCAGGCAGATTTGGGAAATCGGATTCCCTAACCGGACCGGCTCCGAATTCTCCGGCGGCGATGACTACGCGCATGATGGCATGTTCCTGGCCTATGCCAGGCGCTTCCCTGCCGACGTAAACTTCGTGGTGGGCAAGAGCGATTACCGAAAGGACTGGTTCTTCGAACAAGTGCCGCACAATGAGAATCCCGATGCCAAAGCGGCCGGTTACAACATGGGGACCGCTCCAGGCCGGGCGACTCCATGGACGGTTTCGTTCGATCTGCCGCAAGCGCCCGCCGGCGGCAAGGCGCACCTGCGGCTGGCATTCGCTTCCACCAGCACACGGCAGATCGATGTGGTGGTTAACGATCAACCGGTTGGCAAAGTAGATCACATGTTCAGCGACGGCGCGATCGCGCGCAACGGCATTCTCGGCGTGTGGAGCGAAAAGGACGTGGTGTTCGACGCATCCGCGCTCAAGGCGGGGACCAACACCCTGAAGCTGATTGTGCCGGCCGGCCCCATGACGGCGGGCGTGATCTACGATTACCTTCGACTGGAACTTGATGAAGCGGCCCACTGAATATGTGGGGCGGATTGTTAATCTGCGGCGGATTGTTAATCCGCCTGCGCGATGCGGCAGCGAGCAGCACGCGTTTGGGCGGCCTTGCCAGTAGCTTCGGCAGGCGATTGCCAATCCGCCGGGCCCAAGTTATAAGTTAGGATAATCCTGGCAGCCTGCACCCGCTCCATACCGCCGTTCCCATAACGGCCACAGCCCGCGACCTGATAGAGCCGGCAAGCGGCACAGCCCATTCGCGAACGACAGCGACGTACACCGAAGTGATATTGTTTCCAAAGATACAGTACCGTGGTACTATATCTTTCAGTACCGCAACTAGCCGGTAGCGACCCACTTACAGATTCTCATGTAGCGGCGGTTCAAGCGTCGCTCAAAAAAACGGAGCGTGTGTGCCCCCGCGCGCCTGCAAATTCCGATTCACAACAGAGTTATATCCAATGGGAGGAGACGAGGAATGTCTTTTGTTCGCCGCTATAACGCTACGGGAATTTGCCCTGGCCTTCACTGTGAGGCCATTGTGGATCACGCTGGGGCTGGCACTGGCCGCCGCTCCCTCAACATTTGCGCAACCGATCGCGGCTGCGCAACCCATCACGGCTGCGCAGACCATCACGGCGCGCGCCGGCGGGGGATTTGAGCACCGGAGCTTCATGGTTCAATCGTCGCAATTCACCTCTGAATTCGACGCTAAGCCGACGGTCACTACGAATGCCGGTATTGGCATGTCGGCCGATACCTCCAACCAGTTCGCCGACACCTCTACCTTCGTGCGGTTCAATCCCGATGGGAGTATCGATGCCCGAAACGGCTCCGCCTTTGCCGCGGCGGCGATTATCCCCTACCACTCAGGGCTGACTTACCACTTCAGGGAGGATGTGGATATAGTAAGCCATACCTACTCGGTTTTCGTAAGGCTGCCGGGAAATGCGGCGAATCCGTTCACGCTGGTCGGCATGAACTTCGCCTTCCGAGACACCGCTAACACTCACTCCAAGCTGGCCTCGCTGGCTGTTGAGGTGACTGACGCGGCGGGCACTCTCACCGTGAACAATTTTACGGCTACGTCGCTGGTACCGCCGGTGTCGAATCCCGACTGCACCATCATAG
This sequence comes from Candidatus Acidiferrales bacterium, assembly GCA_035570275.1. Taxonomy (GTDB): domain Bacteria; phylum Acidobacteriota; class Terriglobia; order Bryobacterales; family Bryobacteraceae; genus DATMNI01. The sequence goes on from DATMNI010000375.1 coordinate 12,317, forward strand.
TGCCGGAGCACCCGCTGACCGCCGCGGGGCTGGCAACGCCTTACCGGCTGACCGCCACGAATCCCAATAAGGGTCCGTGTCATGAACTGGATCCGAATCAGTCGGCGTTTGTTTCGGCCGCCATCATCGATACCGATACAGGGCAGATCTCGGTTTATGCCCCATTGGTTATTGACAACGGCACCCAGCCCGCGGTGCTACCCGTGGTTCCGGTACTGCCGGCCCACTACGTGGCAGCTCTACATTTTGGCTACAACGGTACCAACCTGAGGCAGGCGGAGTCAGCGGCAGGCACCCTGGCGAATAACAACTGCGTGAACGGCTTCGATGGCACGCTCTTCACTCAGTTCTCATATTGCAACGCCGTGAATTTCTTTGCAGCGGCTAACCAAGCGATCGCGCTCCGCCAATTAGTGGTTCCGGCTCCGGGGAATGGTTTGGACGGATTCCCTTGTCCGATGGTGCGCAGCTTCGCCGTGGTCGACCAGGACCAGAGCGACAATGTGACATCGTCATACCTCAAGACTACAACGGGACAATTCGCGGTGAATACCGCCATCAACCGTGCGGCACTGATTGGAGCGATTGCATTTGCCAACCCGAGCGATAACCGCCTGGTAGACGTACTACTGGACGGAGGACTGGGTTGCACGGCGTGGAAGGTGCCGGATCTGGGAGATGCCGGCGCGTTGGCCCCCGGCCTGGTGCTCAACGAGTTGCAGGCGCAAGCGTTTCAATTGGCTCCGATCGCCCTGATGCCTCTTAACGATCCGATGACCCAAGACAATGGGGCAGCCAGCCTCGGCAAGACGAATGCCTATCGTCTAGGTGTCGGCCAGCCGCAAGCGGCGACCCCGGCCGATGCCTCCGGGACGGCTTACTGTGCCAACTTCAGGTCAATCCACCCGACCAGACTTGTATACGACAAGCCTTACCTCACGGTGCGTCCGTCTCCGTTCCCGAACCTGGCGGACTCCTTATGGACGTTCATGATCCAACGCGAAAACGCGACTTATATTCTTCTCGGGTGTCAGGATTTGCTGCATGAACCGGACCGAATCACGCCGATCGCGAATGCGGCCGGTGTAGTAATCGGCGCCACCATCGCGCCCTGATCCGGTATGTGGGGCGGGTTGCTAAGGGGCCGCGGAGAAATAAGCAGCGCATTGAGACCCGACCGCTTGCTGACGCGCGCGGCTCAGAACACCATTCAGAGCCGCGACCGTAAGGGAGCGGTTCTGGTCCACCTGGAACATTTGCTCAGTTTATTGTTTCGCGAAGCCTAACCTGGTTGCTAACCTGCGGCGGATTAGCAATCCGCCTGCCGCGTCGTGCGGGCAAACCCAAAAGCGGGCGGCTCGCTGCCGCATCGCGCGGGCGGATTAACAATCCGCCGCAGGTTAGCAACCTGCCCCACAAGAGGTTCGCGCCATTCTCAAAACGTTCACTTCTTCTGGCGAATCAGGACGGCATCTGAGTTGGTGCTGCCTCGGGAGAGGGCCAGGCGTTTTCCGTCACTGGACCAGGCCCAGGAATAAATGGTGTCGCTGCCGAACCTGGTGAGTTGGCGCGGTGGTGTGCCATCCACCGGCTGGAGCCAGATCTGCGAGGTGCCAGCCACATTGGCCGTGTAGGTCAGGGCCGATCCGTCCGGAGTCCAGGTGGGGGACGCGGCGGAAGGGACCCCGTAGTCGAACACCTTGACGAAATCGCCGCCGGCCGCGGGCATGATGGCCAATCGCGCACGGCGTCCGGCGGACTCGTCCACGAACAGAAACGCCAGTTGCCGGCCGTCGGGAGAGATGGACGGCAGGCCAGCAAGGCGCGCGGTGACTTGGGTGGAGCCGCCGCCGTTGACCAAGGTCTTGACGATTCCAGGCTTGCCGCCGGCGGAGACGTAATACACGGTCTGGCCGTCGCCCGTGACGGCGCCGAGCACTTCGCCGTCGCCCGTCGTGATCTGGCGGAAGGTTGCAGTCGGGATATCGAGCATCCACACATGAAAGACGCCGGTGGTGCGGTTGGAAGTAAAGAAGAGCTGTTTCCCGTCGGTGGTGAGCCGCGGGTTCTGGGCGACGGCGTTGTCGCCTGTGAGCCGTTTCGGAGTGGACGGCTCACTGGCTTCCCTGATCCACAGATCCATCCCGCCGCCGGACTTGGCGGTATAGACGAGTTTGCCGTCGGGACTCCAGGCCAGTCCAACGGTGCCGGTATAGTAGGGACCGGTGCTGACGATCTGCTGGACGGCGGCGGGATCGTTGAGGCCGATGACGGAGATTCCGCACAGGATGGCGCGCTTGACTGCCAGCAGGGCCTTTCCATCGGCGGTGGAACTGAGACTGGTATAGGTATTGACGTCGTTGGTGACGGCGCGGGGTTCGGCTCCGGAAGCGGGGACGTGCCAGATTTGAGTCGCGGTGGTGATACCGGGTGTGGCGCCGATCAGAAGGATGCCACTGCTATCGGGAGTCCAGGTGACGTTCAGGATTACAGCCCAGCGGGCGGGGCCGAGGGTTCGTTCGGTGCCGCCGTTGACGGGCACCAGAACCGGCACGGCGCGAAAACCGTGGGCTCCGGGCGTGAACATCCCGATGGCAATCCACTTGCCGTCGGGGGACCAGCCGGGATCGGTGGTAATCGAGATGGGGGCCTTGGCGGTTTTTAGTTGGCGCGGGTCGGACCCGTCGAGGCGGGTGGACATCAACCGCGTTTCGGTAAGGGAACTATCCAGTCCCAAGTAGGCCATTCTCTGGCCATCGGGAGAGAAGCTCACGGCGCCCCAGACACCATCCAGAATCTTGGCTGGCTCGCCCCCCAGGGAGCTGATGCGATACAGCGTAGAGGCCGCCGTGGCGGGCTCCCGGCGCGTGAAGAACAAATAATTCCCGTCCTGCGAGAAGGTAAGGCCCGAGTAGCGCTGCTTGGAAGGAGGCTGTATCTGCAGCGTGCTGCCGGCGACTACCTGGCGGATTTGCAGACTCGTCTCGCCGCGCTCGGACTGGGTGAAGACGACGTACCGGCCATCGGGCGAGATGACGGCGTCGCCGACCTTGCCTGAATCGGTCAGCTCTTCGAGTGCGTAGTTTTGAAAAGGGACCGTCGGGTGAGAGAGGCGGGCGAAGGCAAACCAGGCGGCCAAAACCAGCGCGACGGCAATCGGGAAGGCGAGCCATATCGAGCGGCGGGTGGTGCGGGCGGGCGGGGCTTCGGGTGCAGCGGGCGCGGCGGCGGGCACGGGTCCGGAAACGCGGGACAGAGCGCCCGATCGGGTGAGGCGGCCGGTGACGTTCGAATCCAGAAGGCTGGCTTCCAAGTCCAACCAGCGGCGGATCTCTTTCAAATCGGCCACCAGCCCGGCGCAGGTCTGGTACCGCTGGCCGGCGTCTTTGGCGAGCGCCTTGGCCACCGCGTTTTCCAGTTCGGGAGGAATGGGAGCGATGCCAGTCAAGGGCAGCGGCGCCTTTTCCAGGATGGCCACGATCTGGTGACTGGTGGTTTCGCCGGCGAAGGGAGTGTGTCCGGCGATCATCTCATAAAGGACGATGCCGAGGCTGAAGATGTCGCTGCGGGCGTCCACCGTCTGGCCGCGAGCCTGCTCTGGCGACATATACTGCGCGGTGCCCATAACGGTGCCGAAGCTGGTGATTGCCGGACCCATTAAGACCGTGCCGGAGTCTTCCGGATTGGACGGGCGTTCGGCCAGCTTGGCCAAACCGAAGTCGAGGACTTTGACGTAGCCATCGGCGCGGACCATGATGTTTTCGGGCTTGATGTCGCGATGCACGATGCCGGCCTGGTGCGCCGCGGCCAGAGCGCTGCCGGCCTGGATGGCGTAGTCGAGCGCTTCGGGCAGGCTGAGGGGACCAGCGGCGATTTGCTGGCGGAGGGTTTGGCCATCGATGAACTCCGTGGCGATGTAAGGGACGTCGCCCGACTCCCCGATATCGTAGATCGTGATGATGTTGGGGTGGTTGAGCGCGGATGCGGCGCGGGCTTCCTGGGTGAAGCGGAGAATGCGCTCGGCATCCTTTACAAACTGGGCGGAGAGCAGCTTCAGGGCGACTTTGCGGTCGAGGCGGGTGTCTTGGGCGAGGTAGACTTCGCCCATGCCGCCGCGTCCGAGAAGACGGGTGAGGCGATAGGCGCCGAGAGTGGAACCTTCTGTGGCTTGGAAGGGCACGGGCTCTCATTCTAGCGCACCGTCCGGTCGCAGCTTGCGGGCGAGCCCGCCTTACATTACTTCTGGCGGAAGGACGAGACATCCACGGTCATGCCGACTCCGTTCAGGCGCGCGCTTTGCTGGAGTGCGGCGCGGGAACGGGCTTCCAGAACTTTGGCTTCGGACTTGCGGCCGCAGTCACGGAGGAAACCGGCGTAGTTGTGCAGCATGATGCCGAACTGTGGATGCTCCGGGCCCAATTGCGCTTCGGAGATTTGAATCGACCGGCGGTATGCGGCGTCGGCCAGGTCGCGGAGGCCGAGAGCGGCGTAGGTGTCTCCAAGATTGTTGTGCACGCGGGCAAGCAGGGGGTGGTCGGGGCCGCTATCGGATTCGATCACGGCTAGCGCTTGTTCCAGCAAACGCCGGGATTCTACGTTTTGCTTCTCTTTGCGGCGCACAAAAGCCAGGTTGTTCAAGGCGATTCCCACGTCGCGCTGGCCGCCGGGCTGGTTTTCAAAGACGTGAATCGCCTGGGCCAACAAATGGTCGGCTTCGGAATACTTGGCGCGCTTGATGAGCACATCGGCAAGAACACTCCGGGCCTTGGCGAGCTGCGGGCTGTCAGGTTGCAGCAGGGCTTCGTCGATTGCCATGGCCTGGCGAATCAGCGGTTCCGCTCTACCGAAATCGCCCTCCTCCACGTAGACCGCCGACAGGTTGTTGAGCAAGGAAGCGTACTCCTGAGAATTCTTACCCTTCGCGTGCTCCACCAATGCGAGCGCCCGCTGGTACAGGCGGATGGCGTCGGAGTATCGGCCCAGTGCGTCGTAAGTCAGCGCCAGCTTATTCAGCGTCAACTGCAGGCGCCGGTCACCCGGCCCGAGGGTGGCGGCGAGCCGAAGCGCCGACTCGTACCCAAGGGCGGCTTCCTGGTACTGGCCTTTTTGGTCCAACGTGTCGGCGCGGTTTACCATCTGCGCCCACTCGGACGTCTGGGAGGCCGCGCCGGTTGATGCCGCTGCCGATATCATGACGGATGCTATGAAGACGTATCTCATGACAACCTCCGGAAAATGAAAAAGGCCGCCGCCGGGGTTTTGGTCCCAGCGGCGGCCTCCAAGTATTTTGGTCAGCCGCGCAACCTACAGCGCGCAAACTACCCTCGACAATTACACAACGTTAGGAAAATCGACCGATCACAAAAAGCGATGGTCCGTCCTACGTGAACTTGATCTTTTTGCGGGTCATCTCAGCCAGAACGGGCAGGCCGTCCTGGATACTGAGCCGTTCAATCTCTCCGTGCCGCAACTCGCGGCAGTAGCGAATAAACTCGCGCCACGCGGGGGGCAGGGCGGCATCCGCGGCGGCGGTTACCACGTGCGGGGATATGAACGGCCGTGTGCCCTCGCTCATCGGTTACCCGTATAGACGCAGATCTTGGCCGGAAGTTTAGTCTAATTGCAAAAATAATTTGCCGGCCCTTGCGGTGAGGGTGCTTAAGCACGCTTACTGGGCTACCTTTACGGCGCCGGGGTCACGGTGTAATCGTCGAAGTAACTGACGCTGTCCGTTTTCGACCAAACTCCCACCTTGCCGGACACGGCCTCAGGCAAAGTGTATTGCAACAGCAGCTTGCCATTCAGGTAACTTTCGAGCCTGGTTCCCTGGACGGCAATTTTCATGGAGTACCACTCCCTGGTCTTGAGCGGCATGTCTTCGGAGCCCTTTTTGACGAACTTGCGGGTGCCCTTGTTGAAGGTCCACAGAACCAGATTGTCTTCCTTGCCGTTGAAGCGCACGGTAAGGTAATCCCCGTTGGGTTTGACGTTAAAAAGGATGCCGGCGCACTGATCGAGCGCGCCCTCCACAATCTGGAACCGCATGGCGATTTCGCCGTTCTTGAAATCGTCCACGCCCTGCGCAACGGCGTATGGAAAATAGGCGAAGGCCTTGACGTTGTCGATGAAATCCTCGTGTTTGGAACCGTAGATGAGGCGGGCCTTGTCGGCCAGGCCGCCGGAGGGATCGCCGCGCTTCCACTGCCTGCCATCCACCATCAGGATGTTCTTGCCGCCCGAGGTGGCGACGATCCAGTTGCCGACGATGGGGAGAAAGTGAGTGGGCTCGGCGCCGGTTTTTTCCTTGTCCACGTCGATGCGGATGGTCTTGGCGGTTTGGGCGAAGGCCAGAAACCCGGCGGCCAGAATCGCGGCCGGAATCAACGATGCTGCGATCGATCCAGTATGAGTTCGCTTCACAATCAGCTCCTGATTCGAAAATACATCCACCCCGCCGCCACCACCGCCAGCGGCCACAGTGCGTAATACAACCAGGCGGCGCCGCGAGGTTCCACGGCCAGCGGGTGGCCGGCTGTACGCCAGGCTGGAAACTCTCCGGCGGCGGTCACGGATCCGGTTTCGGCGCGCACCGGCGGCGGCACGCGGGCGAGTTGATAGAGTGTATCCAATACTATCGGTTCCGTAGTAGACCGGCTCATCGCCTGGCGGCCGGCCAAATGGTACCAGACCTCGCCGTAGTGGTCGCCGGCTGCTTCGAAAAGCCCGGAGCGAGTGTGTGCGGCATAGGTCACGTTGACGGCCGGCAGGATGCGGGAGAGCTTGCCGAGGATGTTACGGTCGAGATCCATCAGCCTGGGATCTTCGGGCGAGAGGAAGACGGTCACAGCCAAAGGCTGGCGGATTTGACGGAGTGCGGCTTCATCGGCGACGGGAAACGAGTTGCGCCGGTTCTCGCTGACGTCCCAAGTGCCTCGCAGCAGCGAACCGCCCCAGAGCGTCAAGGCCAGGAGGAGCGCCAGCCCGGCGGAACGGACCAGGCGGGTGCTCAAGCGGCGGCCCTCGGTAAGCCAGATTCCAGCCAGCGCGAAACCGGCGATGCCGAGAGTGAGCGTGACGGCGACCGTGCTGCCGCGGAGCAGGCCCTGCTCGAAGATGCGCAACCCGGAAGCCGGCGTGTACGACGCCAGTTTCTGAAGCCACCCGCCGCGGCCCGCGGCGATGAAGTCGAGCGCCCAGGTGCCCACAATGAAGCCCAATGTGGCGATGGCCGCGCTGGCGGCGCCGGTGGCGATGGCGGCCGCGGCTACGGCGACGCCGGCGCTGAGGACGACGCGCAGCAGATGGCCCAGCAGCAGGTTCAGCACTTCGGGCGCGTAGAGCGAACCGCCGTAGAGCTTCCACAGGACCAGCGCCGCGAAGCCGGGCGTCCAGGCGAGCAGCCAACCGGCCAGCAAGGCTATGCACTTGGCGGCGAGCATGGCGGCCACGCTGGCGGGCGATTGCAGCATCAGCTTCCATGCGCCGCTGGCCTTTTCGGCGGAAATGAGGCGGATGGCGACAAAAGGAAATAGCAGCGTGACGGCGAGGTCGTACGCGCCGAAGGTGGGGACCAGCATGCCATCGAGCGGTGAGAGTCCCTGGGACAGCGCGGCGGGGCCGCCATGGATGCCGCTGGCTTCGGCGTAGATGTCGACGGCGGTGATGAAGCCGTGGCCGGCCAGGGGGCCGATCATCAGCAGCAGCAGCCAGAAGGCGCGGGAGGCCAGGAGTTCACGGAATTCCTTGGAGAGGAGCCAGGCAAAACGGGGAACGCCGGGCATCCACGGGAAGCGGCCAGGCTGCGAAGCCAAAACAACGCAGCCAGGAATGGCTTTGCTACCTGGCGTGCTACGTGAGGGCAAGGAAGATCTCCTCCAGGCCACCCTCGGCCAGGCCGGCTTGCGCGCGCAATTCGGGCAGCGTGCCTTCGCCCACAACCTGGCCCCGGCTGAGCAGCACCAGGCGGTCGCACATGCGGGCGGCATCGACCAGTTGATGAATGGAGACGAAGAGCGTGCGGCCCGCCAGCGGAACGGATCGCAGCAGGGCCATGACATCGCGGGTCTGGCGGAAGTCCAGGCCGTCGAAAGGCTCATCCAGCAGCAGCAAGGGATGAGGCGTTAACAGGCCGAGCGCCAGCAGCACGCGCTTAGCTTCCCCCTTGGAGAGCGACCCCACGCGCGACTTCATCAAGGCTTCGAGTTTCAACGCGGCTGCCAAGTCGGTAATCGAGGGTCTGACCCCGTGGCCACTCGGCTTTGTGTACAACGCTTCAAAAAAGGACAGGATCCAATACACCGGTTGGGCGGCCCACGGCCGGATGCCATCGGGCAGATAGAACAGCGACTGCTTGCGATGGGCGGGGGCGAGCGCGCGGCCGCGGAATGCGACTTCGCCCGAATCGGTGGGGAGCAGCCCCGCCAGGCATTCGAAGAGCGTGGTCTTGCCGGAGCCGTTGGGGCCGATGAGGCCGAGCACTTCATTTTCGCGCACCGAAAAAGCGGTGTTGCGCAGCGCGAAGTTGGGGCCGAAGCGCTTGGAGATTGCCTTGGCGGAGAGCAACGGCGGAGGGGTTTCAATTGGCATGGAACTGGGCAATCCTGCCACGCGCGCCCACGGCCCATCCGGCGGTTCCAATAAAACTCATGGCGTTGTAGGAGCCGCTATCAAACAGCTTCCAGCTTTTTCCGGAATCGGTGGAGACATCGGAGCCGGAAGTGCCGGTGACCAGCCACATGTTTTTTTCGCGCACGTAGACGACGGCGGAACGGAAGCCTTTGGGGACCGGCATGGGGGCGGGGACCGGGGCGGGCGCGGCAGGCGCGGCAGGCGTGGTCCAGGTTCGGCCGCCATCCTCGGTGATGGCGATGTTCTGGCGCTGTTCCTGGTCCTTGGCGTAGTCGCCGCCGACGGCGACGCCGTGGCGGGCATCGGAGAAGGCCAGGGAGAAGACGCCGGCGCTCGGGCCATCGTTGCGGATGGGTGTGGCGGCAACCGTCCAGGAACGGCCGCGGTCCTTAGAGTGAAACACGCGGGCGCCCTGGGGACCGCCGGTGCCGAACCAGACTTTTTGCTTTCCCAAGATGAACAGACAGGTGTTGCTGGCGGCGAAGGCGCCCTCATTGGGGACGGCCGGGGGCGTGTGCTGGCGCTGCCAATGCCCGCCGCCATCGCTGGTGGTCCAAATGGCGAACTGGCCAGCGGCCGACTCACCCACCGGGTCGCCCAGGACGATGCCGTGGGTGGCGTCCCAGAAGGCGATGGCATCGAAAAAGCCTTTGGGGTCGGGGTTGGTGAACTGGAGCGTCCAGTGGCCGCCGGCATCGGTGGTTTTGTAGATGCGGGCTTTGTCTCCCGAACCGCTGCTGAGGAGATAGACCGTGCGGCCGTCGATGGCGCGGATGCCGCGGAAGTCGAGCGATTCGGCGCCCGGAACCTTCGACACCTGCCAGGTGGCGCCGCCATCGGTGGTGGTCAGGCAGGTGCCGCCGGTGCCGCTGGCCCACACCACTTTTGCATTGACCGCGCTCACGCCGCGCAGGCCGGCAGTGGTCCCGCTGGTCTGGTTCACCCAGGATTGGGCGCAGGCGAGGCCGGCGAGAAAGAGAGCGGGCAGGAGTTTCATGCAGATCTTATGGTATCGGAAGTCGTCAGGCGTCAGTCGTCAGTCATCAGTTAAACCAGCGCAGCACGCGCATGCGCCGGGGGCGCGGTGCCAAAACTGATGACTGACAACTGATGACTGATAACTTCTTGACACATCCGCCAGGCTGAGGTAGTCTACCCATAGACAAACTATGCCTAAAGCCGAACTGGTCCCCGGAACTTTGGTCATGCTGATCCTGAAAGTGCTGGACAGGGGGGAAATGCACGGCTATGCGATCGCGCAACGCATCCGGCTGCTTTCGAGCGACGTTCTGCAGGTGGAAGAAGGTTCGCTCTATCCGGCTCTGCAAAAGATGCTCCTGAAGGGGTGGGTGCGCGCCGCATGGGGTATCTCCGATACCAAACGCAAGGTTCGGTACTACCGTCTGACGGCCGCGGGGCGCCGGCAACTGGCGGCGGAAATCAATGAATATGGGCTGGTGAACCTGGCAATTCAAGCGGTGCTGGGACAGTCCTGAGACTGAGGAGGAAACGATGGAGTGGCTGCGGCGGGTGTGGTACTTGCTTAACCGGAGACGCCTGGAGCGTGAACTGGCCGACGAGATGGCGTTCCACCGCGAAATGATGGCGCGCGAAGGACGCAGCGGTTTCGGCAGCTCGATGCGTCTGGGCGAAGACGCGCGCCAGGTGTGGGGCACGGTTTGGCTGGACCGCCTGTGGCAAGACTTGGTTTACGGCCTTCGCGTGCTGCACAAGTCGGCAGGGTTCACGGCCACGGCGGTATTGGTGCTGGGCTTGGGGATTGGAGTGGAACTCACGGTTTTCCGGCTGGTTCTGGGGGAGTTGAAGCCTCCGTCGGTGCCCGACCCGGATTCCTTCGTCGCGCTCACCCGCAGCGCGCCGGGGAGCAACAGCACGCTGGTGCCGTATCCCCAGTTCGCCTTCTACCGGGACCAGGCACAACTATTTCAAAGCGTGTTCGCGAGTTCCAGCGATACCGTGGCCCTGGGGGAAACGCCCGCCGGCGGCGCGGCCGAACCGGTGCCGGCGGAATTCATTACGGCCGGTTACTTCTCCAAAACCGGCGCGCACGCACTATACGGCCGGCTGCTGGATGCGCACGAAGACGAACGGCCGGATTCGGAGTGCGCCGCTTTATTGAGCCAGCGATTCTGGCAGCGACGATTTGGCGGAGACCTTTCCCTCATCGGCCGAACCGTCAAGCTCAACGGCAAGCCGGTCCGGATCGTGGGCGTGTTGCCGCCCGGCCTTCGCGGCTTGAACGGGCGACGCGTCAGCATCTGGTTGCCAATGGCGAAGCAGCCTTACGTGGTGGAAGGCAGCAAGCTGCTAACGGATTGGGGCTCCGGCATCTGGATGCACGCCCGTCTCAAGCCCGGTGTGGCGCCCGAAGCATCGGAGGCAGAGACGCGGGCGCTGGCAGCGCGGCTTCGCGCGGATTGGCCCAAGCAGATCTGGAAGGGTGAGTGGCTCACGGCCACACCAGTGAACCGCCTGGAAACCAGGTCCATCGGGATCATGCTGCTGACGGCGAGCCTGGTGCTGCTGGTTCTGGTGGTGGCCTGCGCCAACCTGGGGACGCTGCTGCTGGCGCGCGGCGCGGTGCGGGATCGCGAGATTCGGATTCGGATGGCTCTGGGCGCTGCCCGCCGGCGCGTGGTTCGTCAGTTGCTGACGGAGAGCCTGCTGCTGGCGGTGATGGGCAGCCTGGCGGCGCTGGCGCTCAGTTCGATAGCCATCAAAGTGGTCCAGGCGCAGTCCGAAACACCGGACGAACTCAGTGTGGCGCCGGACTGGCGGGTGCTGGCGGCCACCATGGGAATCGCGATTCTGGCGGCGGCGGTTTTCGGATTGGCGCCGGCTCTGCGGCTGACCAGCCCGACAGCTTCGGAACACCGGCGTGGGGGCGGCTCGCGGGCGCGAACCGTGTTTCTGGCGGTCCAGGTGGGGCCGAGTTGCGTACTGTTGATGGTGTCCGGACTGCTGATGCGCGGATTGCAGCGGTTGGTGACCCAAGGCCCCGGGTTTGACTACCGGCAAGTGGTTTGGATCGACCCGGGCCTGCGCGCACACGGGTACGACGCCGCGTCGGCGCGGCCTTACGTGGAGGCGCTGCGCCAACGGGTGCGAGCCATTCCGGGCGTGCAGCGCGTCTCGCTGGCATGGCTGCCACCATGGGGCCACCGCGTCAGTGGGGTCAACGAACACGGCCACCAGGTTCGGTTGAACCACGTGGACGAGGAGTACCTGCGGACCATGGGAATCCAGCTTCTGCGCGGCCGCACGTTCCGGCCGGGGGAACAGGGTGTGGCGCTGGTGAGCGAGGCATTGGCAAGCTGGCAATGGCCCGCAGCGGACCCTCTGGGCAAGAATCTGACGGTGGGCGATCCGGCGGTGGTGGTTGGGGTTTTCGCGTCCGTCAACACTTCTGGTGTGGAAAACACAGGGGTGATGGAGATCTATTATCCGCTCGTAAAGGAGTGGGCGGAAGCTGTGGTGGTGGCGCGCGTGGCAGGCCGTCCGGCGAACTACGCGCGGGCATTGGAGGACGCCACGTCGGCTCTGGACCGGAAACTGCGGCCGCAGGCGCAACTGCTCGAAGCCGAGTACCAGCGCGTGGTGGCAAATGGCGGACGCATGGCGGCGGGGATCAGCCTGTTGGGGACGGTGGCGCTGCTGTTGGCGGCGATCGGGGCTGGCCGGACTCACAGGCTATATGGTGGCGCAACGGACGCGGGAGATCGGCGTGCGGATCGCTTTGGGAGCGGGAACGGCACAGGTGGTAAGGGCGGTGCTGGCGCCGCTGGTCAGGCCAGTGGCCGCCGGGTTCGTGTTTGGCATGCTGGCTTCGGCGGCCATGGCTGTGGTGTTGCGCCGCGAGATCTTTGGGCTGAGTCCGCTGGACCCGATCGGATACCTGGCGGCGCTGGTATTCTTTTCGGCGGTGCTGGTGCTGGCCACGCTGGCGCCGGTGCGGCGCGCGCTGCGGGTGCAGCCGAGCGAAGCGCTGCGGCACGAATGAAGGAAACAGCATTGTGGGGCAGGTTGCTAATCTGCGAGCCAGTCACATAATGCCCATCATTTTGCGCAATCCGAAATCGTAACGGTCTACTATCGCTGGCACCCCCTCTACGGCCAGAGCCTGCCAGTCCATCGGCGCCAGAAATCTTCCTGCGGCGAAATCGTTTTC
>DATMNI010000376.1:0-28095 GCA_035570275.1 Candidatus Acidiferrales bacterium
CCACCGTACGTGCAACGCTTCGTGGCCACGAAGAAAACCGTCGAAGGCATCGCGGTGGGCGAGACCTTCTGATTGGAAAGTAGCACAGCGGTCAAGGGGTTTCGGGGGCGAATGTCTGTAACCGCTTGAATTCAGGGCGAATAAAAAGTCGATTTTGCCGTCAATGGGTTTTCGCGCGTTCGCGCTGGCGGCGGGAGCGAATGGCCAGTTCACTCAAAGGTATGGCGTTTCACGGGAGTGATCAACATCGCACTCGAACGGACGCCCCACACTCTCCACCTCTGTGCTAAATGTGAAGCGGTAGGTGGCACATCAGTGTGGCTCTTCACCCGATACGGATTTTACTCCATCGCCTGTGCCAGCCAGCCAGATGGCTCAATTGATCTTGGAAATGTGATGATCCGGGCGCGACGCGCCGCTCATCTCAGCAACCTTCAGAAGCGCTTTCCGGCGCTCGCCGACGTAGAGCTTTTGACCCTTCCAAATCGTAGCCCGGTTTGAGTTTTAGGATCTGCCGTACACGCACCGTCCCGCGACATACACCGCCCGGGCCGGCTCCCGCCCGAAGAAGTAGGGGAGCTCGCGGTAGTCGTCACAATCGTGCATGGCGAAATCGGCGAATTTGCCGGGTTCGAGCGAGCCGATTTCGTGGCCGCGCCCCAGGCTCCAGGCGGCGTTGATGGTGGCCGCGGTGATCCCTTCGGCGGGCGTCATCTTCATTTGAGTGCACGCCAGCGACAGCACCATGGGCATGGAGGCGGTGGGGGAGGAGCCGGGGTTGAAGTCGGTGGCAATCACAACCGCGAGACCGAGTTCGATCATGCGGCGCGCTGCGGGATAGCGGCTCCCACCCAAATTGTAGACCGACGCCGGCAGCAGCACGGGCTGGACGCCGGCGGCTTTCAGGGCTGCAAGACCGGCGGGACCGGTGGCTTCCAGGTGGTCGGCGGTGGCGGCGCCCAATTCGGCGGCCAAGAGGGCGCCGGCGTCGGCAGTGAACTGGTCCGCATGCAGGCGCAGACCGAGGCCGAGCGATTGCGCCGCGCGCAGGATGAGGCGGGCCTGGGCCGGCGGAAATACGTTGGGTTCGCAGAAGACGTCGCAGTACTCCGCCAGACCGCCAGCGGCGACGGGCGGCAGCATTTCGTGGATGACCAGATCGCAGTAGGCGTCGATGCGTCCCCGGTATTCGTCCGGAACCTCATGGGCGCCGAGGAACGTGGGGACGTAGCGCAGGCTACCTTCATCCGCGAGTTGGCGAACGACGCGGAGGATTTTCGATTCGGCTTCGAGCGAGAGACCGTAGCCCGACTTGGCCTCGATGGTGGTGGTGCCGCCGCACAGGAACCAATGCCGGTAGCGGCGCGCGGATTCCAGCAGGGCAGTCTCGCTGGCCTGGCGAGTGCGGCGCACGGTGGAGCGGATGCCGCCTCCGCGGGCTGCAATGTCGGCGTAGGTGGCGCCTTCGGCGCGTTGCTCAAACTCGTCGGCGCGGGTGCCGGCGAAGATGGGGTGGGTATGGGCGTCGACGAAACCAGGCAGGACGATGCGGCCGCCGGCATCGGCGATCCGGGTGGCGGCCGTGACGTGGCGCTCGATTTCGGCGCGGGAAGCAACGGCCAGGATGCGGCCTTCGCGGATCAGCATGGCGCCATCGGGAATGATGGCGAGGTCGCGCATTTCCAGTCCGGTGCGGGGGCGGCGCGGACCAGCCAGTGTGACGAGTTGGCTGCAGTTGAGAACGGCGAGGTCAGGGGCGCTCGGGTCGGGCATCGGGGATTTCAAGGTTCTGTAGCCTGTCCCCGAAGCGGTGGCTGGGAAGGCTGGCGAGGTTGATGATGACGTTTTCGCGGGCGCCGGTTTTGGCGGCGGCGGTGAGGGCTTTGGCGACGGCAACGTCAGATGCGAATTTGGCGGGGACCTGCAGTCCATCTAATCGCGTGAGCATGGCCGAGGCGCGCTCGAAAACTTCCAGCGGAACTTCGGCGGCGCCGTGGAGCGCTTCTTCGACGAAGGGCGCGCGCTCCGCTTTGGGCCGCTTGTAGGCCAGCATCACGCGGTTGAAGGCTTCGGCATCGCGGTCGACGGCCGCAGTGAAAAAATGGCGGTCGGCTTCGAAGGAATCGTTATCCAGTTTGCTTTCCAGCTTGGCCAACGCGGTGACCATGGAGCCGAGCGCCGCTGCCATCGCCGCCGCTGCCGCCGCGGCGCTGCCTCCGCCTGGAGTTGCCGTGGGCGCGGCCAGTGCGTCCAGGAATTCGGGCAAACCGCGCCGCCAGGCGTTTGCGTCCGCGCCGGCTTCGGCGCCAGTTGCAGCGAGGGCTTCGGCGATGCGGTTTTCCAGCACTAGCTCCGGTTTGAAATTCTCGTAGCGCAGGAAATAATCGGCGGCCAGTTCGATGGCCTTCTTCGGAATCAGGCCGACAATCTCGCTGCCCACCACCGCCACGCCGTAACGTTCGGCCTCCCGGCGTACGGTTTCGAAGACCAGGTGCATGGGCGTCTGTTCAAAATCGGTCAGGTTGATGGACACCTGCGCCAGGTTGCGTGAAGCCAGCGTGACCCCCATGGACTTCACGTAGCGAAAACCGCCGGAGGAGAAGCGGATGGTCTTGGCGATGCGCCTGGCGATCGATACGTCCGGGGTGCCGAGGTTGATGTTGTAGGCGATCAGGAATTTGCGCGCGCCCACCACAGTAGCGCCGGCGGTAGGATGGCAGACCGCGTCGCCGCAATCGGGATCGCGGGCGGGTTGGGCGCCCATTTCTTTGACCAGGGCTTCGAACTGGCCGCGGCGGATGTTTTCGAGGTTGGTGCGTTCGGGCCGTTTGGCCGCGGCCTCGTAAAGGTAGACCGGCACCCGCAGCTTGTTCCAGATCTCGGCGCCAAGGCGCTCGGCCAGTTTGACGCAATCTTCCAGGGTGACGCCTGCGATGGGGATGAAGGGGACTACGTCGGCGGCGCCGATGCGCGGGTGTGCGCCCTGGTGTTTGGTGAGGTCGATGAGCGCGACGGCACGCTCCACACCGCGGAATGCGGCAGCGGCTACGGCCGCCGGTGGACCCACGAACGTGAGGACCGAGCGGTTGTGATCGGCGTCGGACTCGCGGTCCAACAGGACCACGTCGGGTACCGAGAGGATGGACTGAACGATGGCGTCGATCTTGGCAGGGTCGCGGCCTTCGGAGAAGTTGGGGACGCATTCAACGAGTTGTCGGGACATGGGTATTCAAGACCTCGAGACCGGTAAAAAAGAATAGCGGCCATCTTCGAACTGGCTTGGTGAATTCACGTCAGCAGGGGATGTACCCAACCCGGTTGATCCACCCCGGGGTGCGCGGAGCCTGGCTTTGCTGATAAACCGCCGATTGCCCACAGAACACTGTAGCTGCCCATACCCTTAACGTCTCGCCGGTGCAGCAAGTCTGATCTGACCCGCCAGAATCTTCTTTATGACATCCTCAAGCACGATCACTTGTATCACGTGTGCTTCATCGTCTCTTCTGAGGACGTGCGTGACTCCAGGGTAGTGCCGGACATGTAGATTAGCTTCCGTAACAGCATCCAATGTGTACCAACGGTGCCGCTCCTGCAAGGCACCCCAGCAGACACAGATGTCTATATGGCGGAACGCCTTCCGGCTTGACGAATTGTTCAGGTTGCCGAGCAGCCCCTCAAGATTGTTCTTGAACTCTAAGGTCAGGCCTCGCGTTGAGAAGCCTGTCTCTACGGCTCCTAATGTATCCAGAGAAAGACCTAATGGGTTCTTGTCGATACCACCGTAACGGAGCCGGTCGAGATCTTCCTGGCAATCAAACTGCACATAGCAGTCATATGTCTTCGACGCACTTGTTGCTAGAATCCTAAGACCGGGAAACAAACCAAGAGCTGCGAGCTGGTTAAAGATCCCGATAACATCTTGTTCCGTAATCGGAGCGCTAACGTAGCACACGGGAGGAACGGAGAGCGGGTTGTCTTTTGCGTGGGTTTTCACGTTGTATACCCAATCCTCATGCCCCTTCTCTACTGCACGTTGCGCTCCGGTTGTCTTTTCTCCCGCCGGCTTTAGAAATCCACCTTGCTTCAAGAGATACTGAATGGCATCGTCGGCCGTTCTCTGCGCAAGGTCCATGATCTGCGGTTGGAGGGCCTTGCGGCCTTGGTCTAGAGCTGCCTTATCAAAGTGAACCAATACAAAAACGTTCGACGCGAGATATTCAGAGCGGGATGGCTGAATTCTGATTGACTCCGATGCGATCCTTTGGTGATTCACACCGATCACTAAGCCAGGCCCCACAAAATGTGTCCGTTTCTGCCCAGTAGCGGATTCGGTTATTGCTGTCCACGTCGGCTCATCATAAGGACGAAACGCATACAGACGCGGAGAAAACTCTGCCAGTTCAGCTTCAAATTCCTGTTTCTCGTCCTGATCTAACTGCTCTGTGATATCGGTCGTAGTCCACTCGATATAAACAGCATCTTGTCTTTGGTAATCTCTTGGGATATCAGCAATACCGGGGTGATCGTTGTGATACTTGCCGACGTCGAGAAAGCGGAACGGTGGGTTTTTCTCGGTCAAGTGGGGGTAGTAGAATTGTGGACTTATTTGCTTTTTTGATACTGAGCCATCCTTATTCACAAGGTTTAGTTGAACCTTGAATTGACCTGCGGGTTCCTGGCCGATAATAATCTGCCCGACTGCTGTGCGCGTCCTAATGATCGCTTCCCAAATATCGAGGCTAGATCCAAGGTTGACTAGGCTCGCTGGTCTTGTCTCAGGCGAAAACAGAAGTCGTGGGTAGGTACCACGCTTGCGCCGATCAAGGGGGGTAGGGCTGTTGTCAACATCGAGCATTGGCGGGTCCGGACGTTTGCCCTGGACCCAATCCCGACCGAACCTCATGCGCCCCTTGACTGCAGAGCCATTTTGACGAGACTGAATTTGGACATCGTTCGTACCATATGCAAGGAACGTCAGACCAACGCCCTTGTAACCTCGATATGGATACTTATTACCTCGCTTCTTGATTTTGGCTGGGATGTCCTTGAAGGTGGCGGTTGGAGCAAATGCTTCGCAGACCTGTGCCTGACTCATTCCGATTCCGGTATCGAAGACAGAAATCGCATTGGCCTTGAGGTCAATTGTGATCTCGAGCAAATAAGGTCCAGGTAGCTTCTCGATACAAGCATCTTCCAAGGCATCCATAGAGTTCTGGACGGCCTCTGCTAAGGCGTCATGATTGCTGTTGTAGCTCTCAAGAATCCCTTGGATTGCACGCCGTGCGTGCTCAGGTGACCTCATTGCGGCTTCGATCGGGTCATAGGGAAGAACAAGCGTCTTCTCCGTCCGTGCATCTTTGTCGGTCACCTCTGTGGCCTCCTTTCGCTTCGTCACCGTACCCCATCATACACAGTAGCTCACCTACAGGCAGGACTAGCCAGCGTGCAATGCCGCCCAGAGCCACGGGGGGGCCGGGTGACGGAATTGCTTCCTCTACGATGGCACTTAACAACCTTCGCAAGGTCGGTGTCATCCCCGCCTTCGACCCTCGGACGTAGTATGCAGCGCCGTCCAAAGGCTACTTTGCCGTGTCCGGGCGACGTGCGCGTGCAATCTACACGGCGATAGCAAGGAGCTTGGCCTGCCAATACCCAGGATGCCGGCGGATGTCGCAGTCAGAAAATCCACCGACGGCTCGCGCCGCACATGGCCAGCTATGATTTTGGCATTGAAATTCTCGTCCGCCAGAAATCGGAGGCGCATCAGCGTCTGGTGGGAGACACGCGCCGTGCAGATTCGAGTTTCGCATAGAGCAGCGGGTTAGCCTCGCGCGATTCGCGAGCCGACTCGTCGAATCGAGCTTCACCTTCCTTGAGGTAGGCGTCAATCTCCGCGCGGTGCGCCAGGTAGTACGTGATTCCACCGTAGACCTGTTCCAACGAAAGCGAGGGAAAAGACTGAAGGATGCCTTCCTGTGTTTCGCCTTTGAGGAACTCGTAGACGACCGAATCCAGCGATACGCGGCTCCCCATCAGGTAGTAGCCGCCTTGCCGCCGTTCTATATATTCCTGTGCCATTTCTTGATCTGATTATAGCGTCAAGTTTTACCCGGGCCGCTTGATGTCGTGCTCTCGTGCGAACCGAATAGCCTCTTCGTACCCCGCGTCGGCGTGACGAACCACGCCTAACCCCGGGTCGGTGGTCAGCACGCGCTCCAGTCTTCGCTCCGATTCTTCGCTGCCATCGGCCACCACCACCATGCCGGCGTGCTGTGAATAGCCGATACCGACGCCGCCGCCGTTGTGAATGCTCACCCACGAAGCGCCGGCGGCTGTGTTGAGCATGGCGTTGAGCAGCGGCCAGTCGGCAATGGCGTCGGAACCATCGCGCATGCCTTCGGTTTCGCGGAAGGGCGAAGCCACGGAGCCGGCGTCCAGGTGGTCGCGGCCAATCACGATGGGGGCGCGCAGTTCGCCGTTGCGCACCAGCCGGTTGATGGCCAGGCCGAATTCGGCGCGCTCACCGTAGCCCAGCCAGCAGATGCGCGCGGGCAGGCCCTGAAAGCGAATGCGCTGGCGGGCCAGAGGCAGCCAGCGGGCCAGGGTCTCATTGTGCGGGAAGATCTCGGCGGCCAGCCGGTCGGTGCGGTAGATGTCTTCCGGGTCGCCCGAGAGCGCCACCCAACGGAAGGGGCCGCGGCCTTCACAGAATAGCGGGCGGATGTACTCCGGCACAAAGCCGGGGATGTCGAACGCGTTTTCAACGCCGGCCTGCTTGGCTTGGGTGCGGATGTTGTTGCCGTAGTCGAAGGTCACGGCGCCGCGCTTCTGCAGGGCCAGCATGGCTTCCACATGGACGGCCATGGCGCCCATGGACCGCGCGATATAGTCCTCGGGATGCTGGGTGCGCAGCGTGCGGGCCTGGTCGAGCGTCATCCCGTTGGGGACGTATCCGTTCAGCGGGTCGTGGGCGCTGGTCTGGTCCGTCAGGACATCGGGCACTACGCCGCGGCGCACCAGTTCGGGGAGGACATCGGCGCAGTTGCCGACCAGCGCCACGGACACGGCATCGGCGGTGCCATCGCTCGTTGCATTGCTCGTGTGCAGCAGACGGAGCGCTTCTTCCAGGCTCCACGCGATGCGGTCGCAGTAGCCGGTATCGAGGCGGCGCTGGATGCGCGCGGCGTCGACATCGATGCCCAGGAAGCGCGCGCCATTCATAGTGGCGGCCAGCGGTTGCGCGCCGCCCATTCCGCCCATGCCGCCGGAGACTACCAGCTTGCCAGCCAGCGACCCGCCGAAATGTTTGCGGGCCAGCGCGGCCAACGTCTCGAAGGTGCCCTGCACGATGCCCTGGCTGCCGATGTAAATCCACGAGCCGGCGGTCATTTGGCCGTACATGGTGAGGCCGAGTTTTTCGAGGCGGTTGAACTCGTCCCAGTTCGACCAGCGGCCCACCAGGTTGGCATTGGCGATGAGGACGCGCGGCGCTTCGGGGTGGGTGCGGAAGATGCCCACCGGCCGGCCCGACTGCACCAGCAGCGTCTCGTCGTTCTCCAGCGACTGCAGCGAGCGGACGATGGCGTGGAACGATGGCCAATCGCGGGCGGCGCGGCCGGTGCCGCCATAGACGACGAGGTGCTCGGGATCTTCGGCCACCTCCGGATCCAGATTGTTGTGGAGCATGCGCAGGGCGGCTTCCTGGTGCCAGCCCTTGCAACTCATCCGCGTGCCGCGGGCCGCTTGAATTGCATGGCCGCGACCCTCAGGGTCGCGCGCAATGGTCAGACTCATAGGATGACCCCTGCCGGAACCGGTGCTGGAACCGGTACGGTTTCCGGAATGGCCCACTCGTCAAATTTGCCCTGACGGATGGCGGCGGCCACGGCCTCAATATCGCGGGAGAGCGGGCGATCCTGCACCAGCGGCGGTGCCATCGCGCGCACGGTTTCCAGCACCCGGCGGATCTGCGGGCCGCAGTCGAATGGCTGGCGATAGCGCAGGGCCTCGGACGCCGTGAGCAGTTCGATGGCTGCAATGTATTCGACGTTCTCCACGATGCCGCGGAGCTTGATGGCGGCCGTCATCCCCATGGAGACGTGATCTTCCTGACCGCCGGAGGTGGGGAGGTTGTCCACGCTGGCGGGATGGGCGAGTATTTTGCATTCGCTGAGCAGCGACACGGCGGCCACGTGCGCGATCATGAAGCCGGACGAAACGCCGGGGGCCGTGGCCAGGAACGCCGGCAGTCCCTGGTTGAGGTCGGGGTTGACCAGGCGGTCGATACGGCGCTCGGCGATGCCGGCCAGCGTGGTGAGAGCGATGGCCGCGCAATCGAACGCCAGAGCCAGGGGCGCGCCGTGGAAGTTGCCGCCGGAGATCACCTCGCCAGTTTCGGGGAATGCCGCGGGGAATGCTCCGGGGAATGCCACGGGAAAAACGAGCGGGTTGTCGGTGGCCGATCCCGTCTCCGTTTCCACGGTGGCGCGGGCAAATGCCAGAGCGCCGCGCACCGCACCGTGGACTTGCGGCATGCAGCGCAGGCTGTAGGCGTCTTGAACGCGTGCCGGAGCGGTGCGGCGCGCGGGTTCCACGTCACTCCCTTCCAGAAGGCTGCGCAAGTGCGCGGCAGAGACGGCCTGGCCGGGGTGAGGACGCACGGCGTGGATGCGCTGGTCGAACGCAGCGGGCGTGCCCAGCAGGGCCTGCAGAGACATGGCACCTGCGACATCGGCAAGACCCGCCAGACGCTCGGCGCGCCAGAGGGCGAGCGCGCCCACGGCGGTCAGAGCCTGGGTTCCGTTCAAGAGCGCCAGCCCCTCCTTGGCTTCCAGGCGGATGGGTGGAATACCAGCCAGACGAAGCGCCTCGCGGCTGGGCATCGTGCGGCCTTGCCAGGTGGCCTCGCCTTCGCCGATCGCGCACAGGGCGAGGTGGGCCAGCGGGGCCAGATCGCCCGAGGCGCCGACTGAACCCTTTTCGGGGATCACCGCATGCACGCCGCGGTTGAGCATGGCGGTGAGGGTTTGAGGGATCAGGGCGCGGACGCCGCTGTAGCCCAGCGCCAGGGTGTTGGCCCGCAGCGCCATGATGACGCGGATTTCCCCTTCGGAGAGCGGCCGGCCGAGACCGCAGGCGTGGCTGCGAACCAGGTTGAGTTGCAAGCGTTCGATGGCATCGTCGGGGATGCGGACCTCGCAAAGCTTGCCGAAGCCGGTGTTGATGCCGTAGACGGGCGCGTGGCTTTCGATAGCAAGCCGCACCACCTGGCGCGACGCTTCCATCTGGCGTGCGGCCGCGGGAGAGAGATCCACCCGGACCGTGCCGGCGGCAATGTCCGCAATCTCACGCAGTGTCAGCACCTGTCCACTGAGTAATACCATTCTGACCCCATCATAACGCCGTGCTTTCGATTGGTGAAGATGGAATCAATGGTAAGATCAGCCTATGGCCATGGAATCAAGCGTCTTGCTGGACGAAATCGGCAGAAAGCTGATTGGTGTGCTCCAGGAGGACGCCCGTTTGCCGTTTGCGGAGATCGGGCGGCGGATTGGCTTATCGCCGGCGGCGACCACGGAGAGGCTGCGGCGGCTCGAAGAAGTGGGCGTGATCGCCGGATACCGGGTGGAATTGGACCGCGAGGCGCTGGGATTGCCCATCCTGGCGATTGTCCGGCTGAGTTGCGATGGCACGAGGTACCGGCCATTTCTGAAAGCGGTGGAAGGGTTGGAGAACGTGGTAGAGTGCCACCACGTGGCCGGCGGCGACGCGTTCATTCTGAAAGTGGTGGCCGCGTCGGTGGTGGAACTGGAGAGGCTGGTGGAGAAGTTGCTGGATTTCGGCGTGCCCACCACGAGCATCGTGTTTTCGTCGCCCGTAGAGCGACGGCCGCTCCGTTGTGGGGCAGGTTGGCAGGGGCACCCTCTGGGTCCGGCGGATTGCTAATCCGCCTCTTGCCCCCCTCTCTGACGCGCGCTCCCTAACGCCCCTTCAATATATCGATGTTTCCGTTTTGATTCACCAACCGCAGGTCGCATCCTCCAGGGCCGATCTTGCCGTTGATTTCATCCGTCGAAATATCACCGCTCAGGGTCAAATCGAACTCGGAGTGGATCCGGCCGAACGAGGTCTTGGCCCCAACGTTGTATCCCGCGGCACTGGGAACGGTGGCGCGAATCGGGCCGAAACTGGTGCGCAGGGAGACTGGTTTGCACGCCCCGGGCCTGGTTGTGGCGGTCACCGATCCGTTAGCGTTTTCCACGGTGATGGGTCCGCCCGCGGAATCCACGGTCACGCCGTCGAATGAAGTCTTGGCGTAGACTTCGCCGCCGATCTCGCTCAGACGGATGGCCGCGTTGCCGGCGGTCACGTGTGCGTAGCCCTTCACGCCGCGCACATCCACGCCGCCGAAACTGGTTTCAGCCGTTACCGAACCGCTCACCGTATCGCCGGTGATGGACGAGTTTTGCCCGCGGGCCGTCACGTCCTTGGCAACGCGCGAGAACTTCACCGCCCCGAACGACGTGCGCAGATCGGCGGTGCCGGCTACGTCGGTTGCCTCGACCTTGCCGTTTTGATTCTGCACGGTTACATCGGATTTTGCGCCGGCTATTCTCACGTCGCCGAAGGAGTCGGAAATTTGGGTAGTGCCGGTGACGCGGTCCACCTCGACCCTGCCGTTGGCGCTGCGGACCGTGACGCCGGCGCCGGCGTCGCTTATGCGGGTGTCGCCGAAACGGTTGCTGAGATCCAGGGTGCCGGCGACGTCCGTGGCGGTGACCGCGCCGTTGGAGTTCACCACCGTCACCGCTCCGTTGTTCGTGCGAACTTCCACGTCGCCGAACGCATTGTCAATGCGCTGGCGGCCGCGCCCATTCAGGAAACTGACTCGGCCGTTGGAGTTGCTGATGATGCCAGGCGCGTGCAAATCCTGCACCGTGACCGCGCCAAACTGGTTGCGAAGTTCCAGCGGAGCGCTGTCCGGCATGATGAGGTCCAGCCGTATGGACACCGATGTATTCCGATGCCCGCCGAAGACCGGCACTTTGGGATATTCGGTGCGCACCACCACACCGGTTCCGGTTTCCTCCATGCGAATCTGGACCCGGTTGCAGTAGTCGCGCGCATCCTCGGCGCGGTCGGCCGAGCAGCGAATCTCCGCCTGCACCGACACCTCGCCTTTGGCCTGGGTGCGCACGTTGACGCTACCCAGCGAGTGCACCACCCGCAGGCCACGGCCTGCCGGCAAGGCGACGGTCTTCTGAAAATCGCGGCGGATTTCCTCACGCGCGCAGGCGGTCGCCGCACAACACAAGAGGACCAGCAGATTAATTCCGGTTCGCATTTTGTATCCAATCCTGAAGGGTCTTTTGCTTGGCCCGATAGAGCCCAGCCAACTCGGTTTCGAGGTACGTGTTGTAGCGGTTGTTCTCGACATTAGCCTGGAGATCGGCGATGGCCGAATCCAGCAGCAGCAGTTTCTCGCGGTAGGCTGCCGCCAGGGGAGAAGGCGATTGTTGCAGACCAGATGCCGCCAGCGCCGCGAGTTTGGCGATGGAACGGACATATGCCACCTCGGTTTGCCGCACTTCCTGAAGCGCCGCTTCGGTCATCAAGTCGCCCGCCGGCTGGTTGGCGCGCGGCTGGTTGGCACGCGGGCGCCAGCTTCGCCACGGTTGGAAGAGCGCAACGGCCAGCAATGCCACAGCCGCCGTGCACAGTGCCCAACGCCAGGCAGGCATGGCTTTGGAAAGCCGCGTCTCCACGGCACGTTTCTCCGCGGCCTGCTTCTCTGCCAATAGGCCCGCGGCAATCCGCTGCCAGAGCAATGGGCTCTCCCATTCCCGATGGAGTTCCGGCGCCACGCGCGAGATTTCAGACCATACGTGAAGTTGCCAGGCACAGGCTTCGCACTGTTGGGCGTGCGCCCGCATTTCCGGCATTAGGTCGGGAGTGGAAAGCGCGCGATCCAAGTCGCTGCAATGCAAAATCATCGCGGAATCTCCATCAACAGTTGCTTCAACTCTTTCTTGGCTTCAAACAGCCAGGCCTTGGACGTTCCTTCCGGAACTTCGAGAATGGCGGCGATCTCGGCGTGCCTCAGCCCTTCCACCTCGAACAACAGGAAGACCATCCGGTGTTTTGGATGGATCCGGCGCAGCGCGTCGTCCAGCGCCACGTTCAACGCCAAGTGATTCTGCCGTGCGACCGATTCCACGAGCGGGCCCACCGGCGCCCGTTCGCGCTGCCTCTTCCTGGCCACGTCATAGGCGGTGTTGATCAGGATGCGGCATAGCCACGTGCCGATACTCGACTGGCCGTGGAACCCATGGATTCCGCGGTACAACTTCAGAAACGTCTCCTGAACCGCATCCTCCGCATCCGGCCGGCTGCCCAGGATGTGGTAAGCCATGCTCTTGAGCCTGGGTCCGTGCGCCAGGTAGACCTGTTCGAACGCACGGATATCGCGCCGTCGGCAGGCAGCCAGCAGTTCGGCTTCGGTTTTATACTCCGCTTCGGTTTGCCCCAAGAGTTGCAGCCGGTTGATCAACGCCAGTTCGCTCGCTCCGACCATGCTCGCCGTATCTTTTCGTGCTTTGGACGCTGGAATCGCACCGTTGGTTGGAAATATTTCGTGTGGGGCGGGTTGTCAACCCGGTTGTCAACCTGCGGCGGACTGGCAATCCGCCGGCCGCGGCCGTCGACAACCGCCGCTTTCAGGTAGTGTTGTGGTAGATTACCGCCCCCGCGCTATCATAGCCCCACATGCCTCTGTGGCTCTCCGAAACCGACGTGCGCGCCGCGCTGTCCATGGCCGGCCTCATCGACGCCATGGAATCCGCCCTGATCGCATTCTCCGCGGGCCGCGTGGTGCAACCGGTGCGGATGACAATGGAACTGCGCGAACGGGCCTTCTTCGCCTTGATGCCGGCGTACGACCAAGAGCACGCCATTTTCGGCGCCAAGCTGGTGACGGTAATTCCCGAAAACCACGGCACGGCCTGGCCGTCCCATCAGGCGATCATTTCGCTCTCCGATCCGGCCACCGGAGAGTTGCTGGCGCTGATGGACGGGCGTTACATCACTGAGGCGCGCACGGCCGCGGTCTCCGCGGTGTCCACGCGGCATCTGGCGCGGGCCGATGCCAGCGTGCTGGCCATAATCGGCTCCGGCGTGCAGGCGCATTCCCACGTGCAAGCCCTGCCGCTGGTGCGCGCGTTTCGCGAGATTCGCGTATGGAGCCCGAACGCCGCCCATGTCACCCAATTTGTCGCACAGTCTGCAGAACAGTCTCGGGCCAGTGCCGGCGCGCCGGTGCAAGCGGCAGGCAGCGCCGAAGAAGCCGTGAGCGGCGCCGATGTGGTGGTGCTGGCGACGGCGTCGGTCACGCCTGTGATCGAAGACCGTTGGGTGGGGCCGGGAACCCACGTGATCGGCGTGGGCGCGTGCCGTCCTACCCAGCGCGAAATGGATCCGGCGCTGGTGGCGCGGGCGTATCTGGTGGTGGATTCGCGAGCCGCCGCCCTACAGGAATCCGGCGACATTCTGCTGGCGATGCAGGAAGGCCGCTTTAGCGAGGGCCACATCGGCGGCGAACTCGGTGAAGTGGCGTGCGGCCGCCGGCGGGGCCGCGTGGACGCCGGCGAGGTCACGGTATTCAAATCGCTCGGCCTGGCGATTGAAGATGTGGTTGCAGCCGGGGTGGTGTATCGAAGCGCGCTGCAGGCCGGCCGGGGAACGCAGATTTCGCTTTAGTGGCCGCGACCCTCCGGGTCGCGTCCTTTGAGTTTCTACGTTCTGGGTGGGGTGGGCCAAAGTGGGACGATCGGGTTCTGTCGTCTGTCACCCGGCCCGCGCCGGCCCGCGCTTGACCGTTCATCGCCGTGGTCCTCTCTTTGTGCCATCAAATGATGGTGGGGATTGCGGTACACCGTTGGGCCTGCCGTGGATTTTCATGAAATTTCGTGGGCCGAGGGCACATCCCGACAGACCACACAAGACGATGGTCTGTCCCACCTTCGCCAAGAAAATGTACAAACTCAAAGCGTCCGGGAACCTGCTAGCGTGGGAGCATGTTCCCTACCGCTGCCGGTTCCCCTCATCCGCTGGGCGCGACCTTCAGCACCAACGCAGCGCCCGCTGGCGTCAACTTCTCGCTCTTCACGGAGAATGCGACGGGCGTCGAACTGCTGCTGTTCGAAACGCAGGCTTCCCCCCAGCCGATGCAGACCATCCGGCTGGATCCCTTCGTCAACAAGACCTTCCACTTCTGGCACGTCTTCGTATGCGGCCTGCAGGCAGGGGCGCATTACGCCTACCGCGTTTCCGGGCCGTTCAACCCGGACGCGGGGCACCGGTTCAATCGCAACACGGTTCTGATCGATCCCTATGCGCGCGGCAATACCGACACCCTCTGGGATCGCGCCGCCGCCTGCGACGCCGCCGACAACGTCGCCACAGCCATGCGTTCGGTGGCGATCGATGCCTCGGACTACGACTGGGAAGGCGACCAACCGCTGCATCGCGCCATGGCGGACACCATCGTCTATGAGATGCACGCGCGCGGATTCACACAGTCGCCGTCCTCCGGCGTGCGCCACCCGGGTACTTTCGCCGGCATCATCGATAAGATTCCGTATCTGCAGCACCTGGGCGTCACCGCGGTGGAACTGCTGCCGGTGTTCGATTTCGACGAGACTGCGGTGTTGCGCACCGTGGATGGGCTCGCGGTCACGAACTTCTGGGGCTACAGCACCGTCGGGTTCTTCGCGCCGCAATCGTTCTATTGCGTGGATCCCGGCACCGGCTCGCACCTGCGCGAGTTTCGCGACATGGTGAAGGCGCTGCATCGCGCCGGCATCGAAGTGATTCTGGATGTGGTGTTCAATCACACCGACGAAGGCGATCAACTGGGACCGACGTTTTCGTTCCGGGGGATCGATAACCGGACCTACTATTTTCTGGCGCCGTGGGATCTGCGGTCTTATCTGAACTATTCGGGCACCGGCAATACCTTCAACTGCAATCATCCGATCGGGCAGAAGCTGATCGTGGAATGTCTGCGCTACTGGGTGAGCGAGGCGCACGTGGATGGCTTCCGGTTTGACGAAGGCTCCATCCTGTCGCGGGGTGAGGACGGCCTGCCGAGCGTGCATCCGCCGGTGGTGTGGCAGATCGAACTGGACGACGAACTGGCCGATACGAAAGTGATTGCCGAAGCCTGGGACGCGGCCGGGCTATACCAGATTGGCCATTTTCCCGGCGACCGCTGGTCGGAGTGGAATGGCAAGTACCGCGACGACGTGCGGCGCTTCGTGAGGGGCGATGCGGGAGTGATTGGCGCCGTGGCGACGCGGTTGGCCGGCAGTTCCGATCTCTACCAGGCCAACGGCGAGTTGCCCACCAACAGCATCAACTTTGTAACCTGCCACGACGGCTTCACGCTGAACGATCTGGTTTCGTACAACGAAAAACACAACCTGGCCAACGGCGAGGATAATCGCGACGGCAGCAACGACAACCTGAGTTGGAACTGCGGCGTGGAAGGGTCTTCGGATGACCCGGCGGTGGAGGGGTTGCGCAACCGGCAGGTGCGAAACTTCGCCGCCATCCTGCTGCTCTCGCGCGGCGTTCCAATGATGCTGGCGGGCGACGAGGTGCGGCGCACCCAGGGCGGCAACAACAACGCCTATTGCCAGGACAACCAGACCAGTTGGTTCGATTGGACCTTGGTGGCGCGGCACACCGGCCTGCTCCGCTTCTGGAAAGGCATGATCCGCTTCCGCCAGCGCCATGCCGCTTTGCGCCGCGGCGAATTCTTCACGGGGGCCGCGAACGAACGCGGCTTGGCCGACGTTACGTGGCACGGGACCAGCCTCAACAGCCCGGCCTGGGATGACCCTGAGGCCCGCACCTTGGCCCTGACGCTGGCGGGTTTCGATGGCGATGGCGATATTCACATAATGCTGAACATGCATTGGGAAAGCCAGGATTTCGAACTGCCGGAGGTGCCGGGATGGACCTGGTTTTGCGCGGTGGATACGGCCCTGTCGCCGCCGCTGGACTTGGCGGAACCTGGCGAAGAGCAGCCGGTGGAGGCCGGCGCCTATCACGTGCAAGGACGTAGTGTGGTGGTGTTGGTGGGCGCTCCCGCAACGCTGTAAATCGGTTGGGCGCGGCCACTCGCGCGGGCGCTGGGCTGCTGGCGTGTCTGCGGCCGCGGCGGTTCTTCCCGGACTAGGACAAGGTCACCGCGCGGTCCGGCGGACGCCGCGTCCGGGGAGGGCTGAAGGCGCCAACTCGCCCTTGTCCACTACCAGGGTTCCGTTCACCATCACGTACGGGATGCCCTCTGAATACTGGGCGGGCTTTTCGAAAGTGGCGCGGTCCGTGACGCGGGCCGCGTCGAAGGCGGTCAGGTCGGCATCGGCGCCCACGGCGATACGGCCCTTGGTGCGGATGCCCAGGCGGTCGGCGGGCATCACGGTCATGCGGCGCAAGGCGTCCATCAGGCCGAGGGTGTGCTGCTGGCGCACGTAGCGGCCCAGCACGCGGGCGAAGGTGCCGGCGGCGCGCGGGTGGCCCTTGCCTTCCTCCATGATGCCGTCGCTGGCGACCATCACCAGCGGGTTGGCCAGCGCCAGGCCGATGACGTCTTCGGGAATGGAGTGCACGGCCACGAAACCGCCCAACTTGCGGTAGCGGGCGAAAGATTCGGGCGTGAGCCGCTCGCCGGTGGCGGCCCACTGCAGGTCGCCGAATGAGATGCCGCCCTGGCGCTTCTGCCAGCCTTCATTGAAGATGGCGGAACTCAGGTCTGTCATACCGGCGGTGTAAGGGTAAGCCTCGGTAGTGATGTCCAGGCCGCGCTTGCGAGCGCCTTCGATCATGCTCAACAGCAGCCCGACCTCGCGCAGCCCCGAGCTGGTGATGTGGACCATGTGAACCGCGGCGCCCGAGGCCGCGGCATCGGCGATGATTTCCTGCAGCGCGTCCACCACTCCCGGTTCCGTGGGCCCGCCATTGCGAACGTGAACGTAGATCGGCGTCTTGCGCTCTGCCGCCAGGCGGAAGACGGCGAGCACCTCGGCGCGCGTTTCGAATGGGCAATAGGCGATACCCATGCCGATGCCGAGCGCGCCTTTGTCCAGCCCGGCTCGTAACCGGTCGAGCACCTGGCGCTGCTCATCCGGTGTGGTGGCGCGCTTCACGGCTTCGTCGCGGGGCAGCAGCAGGCCGGTATCGTGCATCACCGCCATGCGGGCGGGGAGGTCGCCCGACGTGGCGCCGAAATTCACCAGGGCCTTGCCTTCGCGCTCGCCATACCATTCGGTCACGCGCGTCACGCCGACCTCCATTTCGAGCGCCGTGGTGACGCCATCGCGCGCCTTGAAGCGGTAGTTTTCCGGCGTCTGGCCGTGGGAGTGCAAGTCGATGAAGCCGGGGGCCACCACCAGCCCCTTGGCGTCAATCGTGGTGCCCCCGCGCAACGGTGTCGCCGAGATGGCCGCGATTTTGCCGCCGCGAATGCCGATGTGGCGCACCCCATCCAGGTTGGTGGCGGGGTCCATTACGCGCCCGCCGGCGATGACGATGTCGTATTGCTGGGCTGGCAGCATGGTTGCGAAGAGGACAGCGGCAAAGAGGAGAGGCGCGATGCGTCTTAGAGGCATGGGGTTCACTTGGGGGGCTCGACAGGCAAGGGAGGCTGGACAGGCGGCCCGGCCGGCCCTACGTACCTGTCGGCCCATTCCAGGCTGCGGCGGTAGCGGTCAGCCACATGCTTCGGCTCGCGCAGGCCGTGCGGTTCGCGCGGGTAGACCACGAACTCCGCCGGCACGTTGTAGCGCTTCAGGCCGCGGTAGAGCATCTGGCTCTGCGAAATTGGGTCCGTGGTATCGGCCTCGCCCTGCAGGATCAGCGTCGGCGTCCTGGCGTTCTTGATGAAGGTGATCGGCGAAGACTTCTGGAAACCGGCCAGGTTCTCGTAGGGAATGCCGTAATACCATTCGTCGCCCGCCGACCGGGCTTCGGTGCCGAACTCCGTGGCCAGGTCGGCCATGCCGGCGCCACAGATGGCGAACTTGAAGCGGCCCGTCTGCGTGATGGCCCATTCGGCCATGTAGCCGCCGTAGGACCAGCCGCCAATGCCCAGCCGGTTGGGGTCGGCGATCCCACGCCGGACCAGGTCATCCACGCCGGCCATCACGTCTTTATAATCGCCACCGCCCCAATCACCCCGGTTAGCGGCGAGAAATTTCTGCCCGTATCCGGTCGAGCCGCGGATATTCGGCTGCATCACGGTGTAACCGCGCGTCACCAGAAGCTGCGTGAGCGCATCGAAACGGCTGCGCCAGGCCCCCGCCGGGCCGCCGTGAATCATCACCACTACGGGCTGCGGCTGTACGGGTTGGGCCTGGCCTGCGGCTGCGCCCGCGCCGCGGAAGAGCGCGGCTTCGATTTGTGCGCCATCGAAGCTCCGATACCGGTAGAGCTCGGCCTTCTGCAGCGCCACGCCCTGAAAGCCCTCGTTGAAGTGGCTGACCGGCTTGCCTTCGACGAACAATTCCGGCAGCACCGCCGCGGATTCGGCCACGTACGCCACCGCACCGGCTTCGCTTACGGCGAACTGGGAAACGTCGAGAGAGGCTCCGACAAGCGAATCGGGGGCGATCAGCGTGCGTCGCTTCTCGCCGGCGGCATCCAGTTCGGTGTGGAATCCGTTCTCGAAAAGCGTTGCGATCTCGGCGTTGCCCATCCCATCGGGGCCCATCCATTGGAAACTCAGCACCGGGCGGTCCATGTTGACGCCGGTGAGATTCTTCGGGCTCTTGGCGCCGAGAGGGAGGACGAAGAGGTCCTGCGCGGTTGGGCCATCGCCGGGCGAGGAAACGAAGGCGACCGCGCCGCCTCGCGGATTCACCTGGATTTTGCCCAATGGTCCCGGAGGCGCCAGGATTTCTTCCATGCGCCCGTCTTGCGGCCCTTCACCCAGCGACACGGAGTAGAGACGCTCGGTCCTGCGGTCGTCAGCCGGCCGGTCGGTGGCGATGGCCAACAGCCGCTTGCCGGGCAGCCACGAAATCTCGTGCAGGTTCCACGGGCCGCTGGTGATGCGCTTGATGGCTTTGGTGGCGACGTCCACGGTCCAGGCGCGGACGGGCTTGCGGTCCCCATCAATGACGCGGGCGTCATCCTGGTCTTTCTGTCTCTTTTCCTCGTCGGCGGTCTTCGGATCGGAGGCCAGGTAGGCGATCCGGTTGCCGTCGTGCGACCAGTGGAACGAATCGACGGAGTTCTTGGCACTGGTGAGCTTCGTGGCCTCGCCGCCGCCGATGGGCATGAGCCAGATCTGCTGGGAGTCTTCGCGATCCGAGAGGAATGCCAGGGTGCGCCCGTCGGGCGACCACCGCGGCATCGACTCGGATTTGGCGGACCAGGTCCACTGTCGCAGTTCGCGCCTGGTGAGGTCGTAGACCCAGATATGGCGCACTGGCGGTTTGTCCGCGGCGGGTTCCTGTAAAGTAAGGGCCACGCGCTTGCCATCGGGCGCCCACTGAAGGTCGGAAGGCTCCCGCACCTGCATAGCTTTTTCGATGGTGAGTTTATCCGCCCCCAGAGCGGAGTACGCCGCAGCCAGGAGCGCCAGTAGAGTAAAGGTGATTTTCAAGCCATCCCTCCGGATAGGGATAGTATACGGGAACGGGGGCCGGGGGCGGCCAGGGAACGGGGGCCAGTGGCCAGGGGCCAGTGGCATGACAACACCACGCGCTGAGATCGGGCGCGGCGGCATGAAACACCGATCGGACCACCCTGGCCACGGCCGGCGGCAAGTCGTCGCCTGCCAGCGGCGTGCTGTTGGCATCCGAGGCAGGGACGCCCGCTAGGGGTTCCGGTAATCCGATACTTTGGAAACTTCGGTTGCGCCCTCACGCGTCGCGCGACGGACAAAGGCGTGGTCGAAAGAGAGAAAGGCGGCCCCGGCCGGCCTGCTGCTCAGGTGGAACGCGTCGGCAAATTCGATGCCGTGTGCCGTCAACGCGAGAGCGCCTGCCACGGCCGGTGCATCCTCGGCGTTCACGTTCTTGAGCCCGAGCAACTTGGTGAAGGCGTCGCGGATGGCAGGCTCCTCGAATCCGTAGAGACTGCGCAGGACCCAAGCGGTTTCGAGCAATACGGTTTTCGCGATCCAGATTGGCCCGGCTGTAAACAGCGACCTTGCAGCGGCGGCCTGTTTGACATCGTCCTCCGTCAGCAGCCGGACCAGGACGTTAGTATCGACCGCTATCATGGCGCCGGTTCACCTCGCGTCCAATGGCGGCCCTCATGTCACTCGCGCCCGAAAGGGCGGACGTCTTCGCTTTCCGCTTCGACCGTAGACAGCCGGCAACCTCGTTGAGATCCGCCGCGCGGAAATAGCCGGCGGGACGCAGCAGAATTCCATCGGGAGTTTCCTCAACCGTGAATTCCGTACCCGGCTCCCAGGAGCGGGGAGTGCGAATGCTCTTGGGCAGAACGATCTGGCCCTTGGTGGATAGCCGCGTGGTTTCCATGGTAAGACCTCAGTAAGATTATGGCACAAGCAGGAGAGGTCGTCAATGCTCGCGCGGCAGGCGAACAGGCGGATTGACAATCCGCCGGACCCAGGGTACCCTTGACAACTTGTCCCCACAAAATTAAAAAAGGGGCCGGTTTCCCGGCCCCTTGGACTTGCAAGTTTACATGGATCAGAAGGTGAAGCGAACGGCCAGGCGGAGGTTGCGGGCCTGCTGGAACAGGTTCGGCATTCCGTAGCGGCTTGCCAGAGTCAGCTTGGACTGCACGCCGGCGAACGCTCCCGTGCCGTTCAGGGCATCAATGTAGTTGTAACCGTTCATCACCTTGCCCCAATCGACACCGGGGTCGCCCGAGAACCGGGAAACCCGGGTCGGGCTGATCAGGTTGGTGGGGATGGCGAACTCGTAGACCGCCTCCGTGGCGCGCTGATTGAACAGGTTGAGGAAGGTGGCTTCAAAGGCGATCCGCATTCCCTCTTTCACCAGTACCTCATGGCGCAAGTTGAAATCGGTCTGGATCAGTGGATCGGTGCGTGCATCGTTGACCACGCCGCCGCTGACGATGTCGCCATTAGCGGCACGGCTTAACCTCACGAAATTGCCACGACCCTCGGCCCACTGGCAGGCGGAGGAAGTCCCGACTACGGGCAGGCAGGAACTGATTGGCGTACCTTGGAAAGCGGTCTGTACCACGCCAAAGTTGGTCTCCATGCCTTTCCAGCGCAGGCGATAGTAGGCGTAGCCCGTGGCGGTGTGCGGACGGTCGGTCGACAGCGGGCCGTCGTCTATCTTGCCGTTGGGAAGATAGGTCATGGTCGGCAGGTCGAACAGCCGGCTATTGTTGGGCGCGTGGCGGCCGAAGGTTCCATCGGTGGGGTCGGTGTTGGTCAAGCCGGGGTAATTGCCTCTCAGCTTGCTGTAGGTATAGTTAACCGATCCGAACCATTTGCCGGCGCCGGGCCTCTTGGACAGGCGGAATTCGGCCCCGTCGTAGCGGCGGCTGGCCTTAACCACCGCCGGGCACTCGGCGCAGAACGGCACCGTCGTCAAGTAATTGTTGCCGTTGGCGTCCGGGGTGACTACCGGGCGGTGCAGCAAGTCGGCGAACTGGGAACCGGGGTTGCCAATATAGAAGCCCAGATTGTCGGTGATCGACATGTCCTCGATGGTGTTATCCAGGCGCTTGCGCGAATACCGGAATGTCAGGGCCCAGGTGTTATTCACCGCCCAATCGGCGCCGCTCACAAACTCATGCTGCTTCATCGGCTTCATGTCCGGGGAGATGGCCGGGTCGCGAGGATCGGCCTTGGTAGCCCGGAAGTCCACGTTTTCAATGAAGCGGCCCGTGGTCACGCCCGGCGCCGGACCACTGGCCGGACAGCCGCCGCCCACGGGATAGCTTGGAGTGATGGTGGTGTAGTTAGCATCGTCCATGGCGTAAACGCAATTGTGCCAGTAGTCGCTGCCGAACGAGCCTCTAGCCAGGCCGAGTTTCATGATGTCGTAGAACTGGCCGTAACTGGCATAGACCTTGACCTTGCCGTTGTGCAGCAGGTCATAGGCGCCGCCCAGGCGGGGAGCCAGTTTATCGCCCCAGCCGAAATGCACTGTGGGAAAGCGGACCGGATCGAAGGGAGGCTGGGTTTCCTCGTCGAGGCGGAGACCCAGGTTGAGGGTGAGATGGCGGCCGACCTGCCAACTGTCCTGGAAGTATAGGGCCTGCGCCGACTGCTCATCGCCACCGGTGTTGACTACACCGGTGCCCACCACGAAGTAGCCGAATCGGCCCTGGCAGACCGATTTACCGAAATTCGCCTGGTTCGACGCCATGATCCCGTTGCAGATCGTATTATCGGTGACGGGTGCATAACTCTGGCCGTAGAAGAGGTTGACCGCGCCGCCCTGGAAGGTCTTCAGGACTGCATCCGATTGCGTCGACCGGAAGTAGCCCACCTTGAACGTGTGGCTGCCGGCGAAGTTGGCAAAGTAGGAGGCATCCACGTTGAAGCCCTTGCGCTTGTATGCGTCATACGCAGTGGCCAGGTTGCTCGGAATGTTGGCAAAACCCGAAGTGTTGAATGAGGAGGCGGGGAACGGTTGGCCCGCCAGGTCCACGCTGGTGGCGTTGACCGTGCTCTGGTATGAGTAGCGCGTTCCGACCGGCGTTCCACGCTGTTCGGTGTTGTTGAAGAAGTACCCGTAGCGGGCGCTGACCACCAGTTTGGCCGTGGGCGTCCAATCGCCGCCGAATGTCCAGATCGAAAGCGGATTGACCGAACCGGCATCGGCGCGCAATGTGTTGGGATCGGTGGTGCGGCCGGTATTGGTTTGCCCGGCCGGGCTGTCCGCGCCGCCGAGCGTTCCGGTCTGCCGGAAGTAGCCGTAGTTCCAGGAGCTGAAGAGGCGAAGCGAATTCGTGACGCCATAGTCCAGGCGATTATAGGCGTTGTGCGTGGTCGTGGTTTGCGACAAACTGCGCGGTCCAGGGTTGGCGCCCGTGAAATTGGTCACGCGCCGAGTGGTGTCGATACTCGGGACATAGCTGCTGAACAACCACAGTTTGTTCTTCCACAAAGGACCGCCGATCTGGTAGCCGGGTTCGACGATAGTCCGTTGATCTTTGTTCGACATGTAGTACTGCGGGACCGCGTCCAGACGGGTGGTCGTGTTCAACGACGGCAGGTCCGGGTTGGTGCGCAGGCCGCGGTCCGTGTTGTTGGCGTTGAACGCGTTACTTGTCAAGTAGGTCAAAAGCGCTCCGTGCCATTCGTTGGAGCCCTTCTTTGGAACCACATTGATCACTCCACCCAGGGCGCCGCCGAACTCGGCCTCGAAGCTGCTGGTCTTGACTTGCACCTCGTCAATGAACTCCATCTGGTAGCTTTTACCCACGCCGCCGTTCTGGATGTTGGTGACGTTGACGCCATCCACCAGGTACACGTTTTCACCGTCGCTGGCGCCATCGATCTGGTAGCCCCCAATAGCGCCGGTAGTGACCCCGCTCTGCAGAGGCTCCCCACGAGCACCAGGAGCCAAAGGTATGAGCGATTGGAAGGAACGCCCCTTGGGAAGATTGTCCAGGACCTCCTGCGGCACGGTCACCGCGACCTTACTCTGGGTCGTGTCCACCATGGTCGCCGCGCTGGAAACTTCCACTGTCTCCGCCACCGCGCCTACCTCTAGCTTCACGTCTATGGTTGGCAGCCGGCCTACGGTCAGGTCGATGCCTTCCTGCTTTAACGTACGGAATCCCGGAGCCGATACCGAGAGGGTATATATGCCGGGGGCCAGGGCCGCAATCCGGAAATTGCCGCCTTCATCGGTCTGAACCCTTCTGGTTCCAATCAGGCTGGAACCGGAAACCTCAACATTGGCTTTGGCTATTGAGGCGCCGGACGGGTCCCTGACACTGCCCAGCAATCCTGCGGTGGTTTCCTGTGCGAATGCGCCAGGCAAGAAGCAGAGCGCGGTGAGTATGACGGGCAGCATGCAATTTCCCGTACGAGAACGATTCATGTGAGCCTCCTTGGTAGGTAAATCGAGATGGCAGGTAAAATTGAAGTTTGCAGGGTTGCATGCGGGCACCGGCTGGCGCTCCACTCTTGAAATCGGAGCCACGGATCCGGTTAACCGGCAACCGCGGAAATCCACTCGACAGTCCGTTTGTAAACTGAACAACCCTAAACACCCCTGGAAACAGTTCAACGTGTTGCTGCTAGGTATAGCAGAAGGCATGGCCATATGCAAGGCCAATGGTAAATTCGGTAAATTCTGGTAAATGTGGGTAAATCTCGTTAACTCAGGGTTGTAAACATCTTGGGAGCCAACTGCGAGGACGGCGGGAAATGCGTGTTCCGGGGCGAGGGCCCCGTTCCCGGCTAAACCGGTTGTTCCGCGAAGCGCTGGGCAGATTGTGGTTGGGCAGGCTGTTGGGCAGCCCGTCAAGGCCTGCCCA
Organism: Candidatus Acidiferrales bacterium; assembly: GCA_035570275.1. Taxonomy (GTDB): domain Bacteria; phylum Acidobacteriota; class Terriglobia; order Bryobacterales; family Bryobacteraceae; genus DATMNI01. The sequence continues at coordinate 24,511 of DATMNI010000376.1, forward strand.
ACGGCCCGGTTTGAGGTTGTTTAGAAGCGGAACGTAAAGCCGGCTTCCCCTGCGAAGAACTGCGGGATCACCACGCTCGAAGGCGTGATGAACGACGTTGGCTGCTGGAAAGCCGAACTGCGGATGTTGCCCTGGTAGTTGCCGCCGAAGTTGGCCCGGTTGGTCAGGTCGAACGCCTGGAACATGAATTCCAGGGTGCGTTTCTCGCCGAGTTTGAACCGCTTGCTGAACCGCGTGTCCAGTTGGAAGAACGGCAGCCCGCGCTGCGAATCGAACGACGAAGTGACGCACGTGCCGCCCGCCAGGCAGCTCCGGATCTGGGCGGCGGTGAACGCCTTGGTCGCCGTCAGGTTGGTCGGTTGATTGCTCAGCAGCACCGCGAAGTCGGTGGTGCTGCCGTTGCCGACACCGAAATAATCCAGCCCTTCCTTCAGCGAGTAGGGACGGGCCGACGCCCACTGCATGATAGGCGCGAACCGGATGCCCCACGGCAATTCCACCACGCCGCTGGTCACCCAGCGATGCCGCTCATCCACCGGAGTGGGACCGAAATCGTGGGCCGCGAAGATGTTCGAGGGGTCGGTTGCCGCCTGTGAGAAATTCGCCGCCGACCCATTGTAGGCCAGCGCTTTGGATAGTGTGTAGCTGGTGTTTACGGTGAAGCGGCGGCTCAGCCGGTGATGGTATGAGACGCTCAGCCCGTCATAGCGCGAGCGTCCCACCGATGCGAAATCGGTGATGCTGCCCAGCACCGGCTGGTTGGCCGCCGCGAAGGCGCTGTCCAGCAGCCGCCCCGTGAAGTTGGGGCTTTTCGGGTTAATCTGTATGCTCTTCGATTCGTGCAGGCTTAACACGTGCGTGTAGTCCACTTCGATGGCGTTGGCGTCGTTGACGGCGAAGCTGTAGCCGGCGTTGTACTGCTCGGTGAACGGGTTGCGATACTTCGGATCGATCAGACGGCCGGTGGAACCCGCCGGAAGGCTGGTCGGCGGCGGCGGCGGTACCGGCAGCCCATCCACACCGTAGCGGAACTGCGAAAGCGGTTTGCCCGTGGTCGGAACGATGTCGGCGTTGGGGTCGCCGGGGCCGACGCTGTTGAGGTTCAACACCGTGGCGAAGATGGTCGGGTTGGCCTGCTGGATCATGAACAAGGTGATGTTCTGGAAGATCTGGCCGTAGTACAGGCCGAACCCGCCGCGAATCACGTGCCGGCCTTTCCCGGTCAGGTCGTAGGCGAAACCGATGCGCGGGCTGAAGTCCTTGGTGTCGTCGTGCGGCAGCCCGGCGTACGGGCTGCCGATAGCCTTCAACTCCTGGTAAGCGCGCGCGTTCCCCTGCGTGGAGCCGGCCACCATGTTGAAGTCACGGTCCCATCGCACACCGAGATTCAGCGACAGGCGGCGGCTCACCTTCCAGTCGTCCTGGAAGTAGAGGCCCAGCATGTTGGTGCTCAGGAGAAAGTACGGGTTGCCGGATGTTTCCGAAATGTTGGTGATCAAACCAGGGGTCGCGAAGCCCTGCGGATAGGTGGTCTTGTCTCCGAGAATCTGGCTGGGGTCGGCCGCGAACGTTACATTCGGCGTGGGAGTGAACTCGAAGAATCCGCCAAGAGTCGGCTCGTGCACCCAGTCAAAGCCGAACTTCAGACTGTGCTTGCCCTTGGTGACAGACAGGTCGTCCTTGAACTGCCACTTCTTCTGAAACGATTGCTGCGGCACGTTGCCGTTGGTCCCGAAGTATTCGCCGGAAGCGAAGTTGACCGTGGGCAGTTTCTGCACCGAATCGATCACGTTGTTCCAGTATTGGTAGCCCACGGTAGCGGCGTTTACCACGTGGGGGCTGATGACCGAGCTCAGGTTGAAGCTGGCCAGAATCAGCCGGTTGGTGGTGAAATTGCCCGCCGTCAGATCGTTCTGGGAGCCGGTCTGGTCGTTCAATCCATTGTTCTGCTGGTCCGTGTAGCTCACGAAGAAGGCGTTCTTGCTGTTGATCTGGTGGTCCCAGCGGCCGTTGTAGCGCCAGTCGAAATACGGAGTGGCGATGGCCGCCGCGGGCTGTGCTCCCAGCGGTTTTGCCAGCACCAGTTCGTTGAAAGAGGTGGGGTCTACCACGATGCTTGTCGATTCGCGTTCGCGCTCCAGGGTAAAGAAGATGAAGTCCTTCTCCTTGCGGATGGGGCCGCCGATGGAGCCGCCAAACTGCTGCCGGGAATACGGAGACTTGTCGTTGCCGGCCTGCTTGGAAAAATAGTCGTTGGCGTTCAAGGCTTCGTTGCGGTCAAACAAATACAGCGAGCCATGGTAATCGTTGCTGCCCGACTTCGTGATGGCGGTAATCGCCGCGCCCTCGCTGCGCCCGTTGGCGGCGGAAAAGCGCTGCGTGCTGATGTTGAACTCGCGCACGGCTTCGAGCGGAAGCTGCATCACCGGTCCGCCCACGGTGTTGTCCTTGTCATCGATTCCGTTCACCGTCACATTCACGTTGCGGCCGTTGGAGCCATCCACCGCGAAGACGCCCACCCGGTTCTTGGTGGGGTCATAAGAGTTCACCGGCTTGGCGCCAGGAGCCAGGTAAGCCAGGTTTACAAAGTCGCGGCCATTGAGCGGCAGATCCTGCATCTCTTTGGTCGAGATCGGCAGGCTCACGTCGGTCTTGGTGGTGTCGATCAGCGGTATCCCCGCCGACTCCACCGTGATGACCTCCACCTGAGTGCTAGGCGATAGCGCGGCGTCGATGGTGGTGGTCTGGCTCACTGCCAACCCCACGTTGCCGTACACCTGCGAAGCGAAGCCTTGCATGGTGACCCGAACTTCGTAGGTGCCAATCGGCAGCAAATCGAAGCGGTACTGGCCGGCCTCGTTGGTTTTGGTTTCACGGCCCACCCCCGTGTCCTTGCTGGTGGCCTTGACGGCCGCGCCAGGCACCACCGCGCCGCTGTTATCGGTTACCGTGCCCAGGAGTGTGCCGGATGCGTTGACCTGGGCGTTCAAATGGAAGCTGGCGAGCAAGGCGCTCGCCAGAACTGCGAATACCATCGTCTTCATTAGCTTTCCTCTCTCCCGCCTTCAGCGAATCCGAGGCTGCCGGGACTAACCACCTTGAAATGGTTGATTACGTACGTATACCAAAATCGGGTGCTTGGGGCAAGCGGGGTTAAGAGGAGTGCTTAACGTTTCGGGGAAAGGTATGACGAAGCGTAATTAGTGGAAGGTTGTTAACCAGTTGTTTAACCTGCGGGCTTCATGCGGGCAAGGCCCAAATCGGGGTTCGCTGCAGCATCGCGCCGGCGGATTAACAATCCGCCGCAGGTTAAACAGCCTGCCCTGGAGTTTTTACATTCAGGTCTGGCCAGGCTTGACAGACCACTGAAGACGATGGTCTGTCCCACCCTTCTCCCAGAAATGTAACAAACGACAGATGTGGCCCCGGGGTAAGCAGCGGAGGCGGGCCGGCGGCGGTCTGTCTGCCCGACAGCCGCCGTCGGCTCCTTCAACATTTTACGGATGGCACGTGCCATTCGCTTGCGGCTTGGTGCAGAGCGGCCCCAGATTGGTTACGGCATCGGGTAGGCTGATCATCGCCAGC
>DATMNI010000377.1:0-72841 GCA_035570275.1 Candidatus Acidiferrales bacterium
GGAACAAATTGCCATAGAAATGTTCTATATAGGGTAATACAAAAATGAATCGGGAGTAGGCAGGCTATCAGGTTGGTACGAAAAGCACTTGCAGGAACTGGGTCCTAGACTAATTGGGTGTTCTCAGTAAACTCCCGCTAGAGACGCGGAGCCGCAGAGAGAGCGCCGAGGAAGACCAAAAACTGATATGGCTTTCTGCGCCGGTTGTCGTTTGTGACAATCCGGGGTTGGCGCGCAGAGGAAGCAGAGAGTCGCATGCTGACGCTGCGAAGCCTTTGAAGATGGTTGAGGCCGGGACCTTTACGGACCGCCGCGTGGCGATAGCCCACCATGTCTCGGCTTACTCTGCGATCCAACCTGGCATATACGGCGGTAACCCTACCTGTGTGCAAGACATGCCTCAGTGCCTCTGCTCTGCGACTTCCTCCGCGTCTCTGTGTCTCCGCGGTTAACAGAAACTTGACTCATTCGCATCACACTCGCAGATTCAAGTACTCTAGCGCGCGTTATGATGGCTCCTGGAACGGACGTTGATGTGCCGCAAGAAGCTGCTGGATCACTTCCAGCAGCTGCTTTGGTGTGAATGGTTTACTGATAATCGGATTAAGAACGGACCGCAGGAAATCACCCGCCCTGGCAGATGTGGCGCCACCGCTGATGAAGACCACTCGTCGAGCCAGATCGGGATCCTGACCCAGGAGTATCTCATAGAGGTCCATGCCGGTCATGTTCGGCATCATCAAGTCGCAGACAATGACATCGAACCTCTCCCCGCGCTCAATGAGGGCGAGGGCTTCTTGAGCATTCTCTATACAGACCGCTTCATGGCCGTCCATTCCCAGTGTCCGCCCGATGATCCTCAGGATCTGTTCCTCGTCGTCGACCACCAGGATTCGCCCGCGCAACCTGTCCGTCTTGCCAGCGCTTCGAGCGGCCCCAGCCCTCGCTATCGTCGCCGCCGGCAGCAGCACGCGGAAGGTGGTGCCCTTCCCAACCTGGCTGTCGACTGTGATCTGCCCGCCAAAGGAACTCACGATGCCATGGCATATCGAGAGTCCAAGCCCGGTGCCGGTCCCTACCTCCTTGGTCGTGAAGAATGGATCGAAGATCCGCGGGAGCACATCCAGCGGTATTCCGGCCCCCGTATCCCGGACCTCGGTGACTGCGCGCCCCTCATCATCGGTGCTCGTCGTGACGCTAACCTCATTGGCGTCGGCGCACCCCGCTTGAATGGACTGAGCGGCGTTGATCAAAAGGTTGATGATGACTTGCCCGAGCCTGGCTTCGTCCGCCCTCACAGGCGGCACATGGCCAAACCGGGTGAGCAACCGGGCTCGATAACGAAATTCTTGCGCGGTAAAGCGAACCCCCCGCTCCACGCACCGGGCCAGATCAACCAGCCCAGGTGTCTCCTGGGCCGGCCGCGAGAAGGCTTGGAGATCGGATACGATACGTTCCATCCGGCAGGCCGAAGACTGCATATCCTCCAAGGCGCGGGCCACTTCGTCGAGCCGTCGCTCTGCCGTTTGAGGCGATACTCCCGCCTTGAGCTCGGCCCGATGCCGCTCCATCTCTTCGGCCACCAAACCCGCGTTTGCCATGATGACGGTCAGAGGGTTGTTCAGCTCGTGAGCCGTACCGGCAGCCATCGTTCCCAGCGAGGTGAGCCGGTCGGCGAACTCCAGTTGTTTTTGCAGCTTTCTCTGCTCGGTGACGTCGCGGAACACCATGACCGCACCAAGGGTCAGTTTGTCGTCGATCACCGGGGCTGCGCTATCGTCGATCAACCGGTGCGCTCCGGTGGCGAGGTTCAGCATAATCGCCTCGTGGACCTCGATTGGCTGCATCATACGGAGCGCCGTTTCAAGCGGCGTCTCGCCAGCTTCCACCGACGGGCCATCCACCAGCCGGAGGACCTCCCTGGCGTGTTTGCCTGTGGCGTCCGCGGAACGCAACCCGATCAACGCTTCGGCCGCGGGATTCATGAACGTAACCTTACCGCCGATGTCCACGGTCACTACGGCGTCCGCGATCGAGCGCAGCGTCGTTGAGAACCATCGTTCGCGCTCGCGCAGGCGCCTCTCCATCTGATGCTTGAAAAGGGAAACTTCGATGGTGCACTGAAGTTCCGCGGACTTCACCGGCTTAAGCAGATAACCATGAGGTTCCGTCATCTTGGCCCGCGCAATGGTTGCCTCGTCGGCATGCGCGGTCAGATAGATGACGGGCAAGTCGAAGCTTTTTTTGAGAATCTCCGCTGTCTGGATTCCGTCGCGCGGTCCTTTGATCCTGATGTCCATCAGCACAATATCGGGACACCTGCCGGAAACGACGGCGATCGCCTCGTCGGAGGAGGATGCGATCCCGAAGGCATCGTAGCCCATTTCGGCCAGCGTTTGCTGGAGGTCCTTGGCGACGATTCGTTCGTCTTCGACAATCAGGACGGATGGCTTCCGAGGCAGAGTGGAGATCATTTGGTCCCCTCCAGGGGGAATTTGATCCGGAAAGCCGTTCCGCCCTCGTGCAAAATATCAAGTTGTCCTTCAAGCTGTTCAACCAGCGTCTGCACGAGCTGCATGCCGAGCGAGTTGGATGTGGCGATGTTGAAGCCGGTATCCATGCCGACGCCATCGTCGCCAACCAGGAGCTCGATCTCGCCATCGCCAGTGGCTCGCAACTGGACCCGGACTGTGCCCGGCCTTCCGTTCGGGAACGCGTGCTTGAGAGAGTTGGTGATGAGTTCGTTCAGAATGAGGCCGCACGGTATGGCTTTGTCCACCGGCAAAGAGAGGGTCTCGAACTCAATGCTGAGCTCCGTGTTTTCCGGCGAAATGCCGGTCGCGTGGAAGATGTTGGCGGCCAGGCTCCGGGCGTAGTCGGAAAACGGAACACGCGCGTAGTCCCCGGATTGATATAGTTTTTCGTGAATGAGCGCGATGGCCTGCACGCGGTTCTGGCACTCCTCAAGAGCATCCCTGCTTGAAACATCGCGCAGCCTGCGCACCTGCATGTTGATCAGACTTGAGATGACCTGCAGATTGTTCTTTACCCGGTGGTGGACCTCCTGGAGCAACACCTCCTTCTCACGAAGCGACGACTGAACCTCTTTCCTGGAGCGGATCAATTCTGCCTGCGCGGCCTCCAAACGGCCCTTTTCAGCATGAAGATCGTCGAGGATGTTGAAAATCGCCTTCTGCACGTTCTGAAAATGGCCCTGCTCAGCCCCAAAGTCGGCAAGGATGTTCAAGGCGGCCCTCTGTGTGTCCTCGAGTTGCAACTTCTCCATCCCGGCATCTTCGAGGATATTCATGACGGCGGCCTGACACTCTTTATGCCGGAGCCTCTCATCGGCGAAGTCCTCGAGGATATTGATAAGAGCCTTGGCATAGTCTTCGGCTCCCGGCGCATCATCCTCAATCGACCAACCAAGAGGCGCGCTCGCCAAATCAAGGGGCGCCGGCGCCATCATCGGGGCTGCCTCGTGGGTGGAACAGGCCGACGGAGTTCCCCGGCCTCCTTATTGAGTTCTATCATTTGAGCGCGCTGCCTCCCCTCCACACACTCTCGCCGTGCCCTACACCAGGATCAGTTCTGGCTCCCCTGGACCTGCGTCTTGAGATGCTCGATCTCCTTCTTGAGCTCGATCATCTTGAGCTCACGACCGACGGTCAGCTTCTGGAAGCGCTCGAGATCCGACAATCTCTCCATCTCCTTGCTCCGCTGCTCGGCGATTTCGGCCTCGGCTCTCTTCTGGGCGGTCACGTCGCGGGCGGCCGCGAAAGCGCCCAGAACGTTGCCGCGGGCGTCCTTGTAAACCGAGGCGTTGTATAAGACCTCGGTCAGGTGGCGGTTTTTGTGCCGGATGGTCAGCGGGTAGTCGGTGACGGTGCCTTGGGCGAAGACCCGTTGGTAGCCCTCGCGAGCCTTCGCGGGCTCAGTGAAATAATTCGAAAAATCGGTTCCGATGAGCTCTTCCCGCGGGACCCCGGTCACCTTAATAGTGGCCTCGTTGACGTCGGTGACCTTGCCCTCCTTGCTGATCGTCACCAGAGGGTCGACGCTGGCCTCAATGAGACTTCTGGCGTACTGCGAGGCGGAACGGAGCTGCTCCTCCGCCTGCATCCTCTCCGAGATGTCGCTGCTCATGAGCAGAAAGCCGATCGGATTACCCGCGGGATCGTTGCGGCGGGTGACAACTACACTGGCCGCGAAGCGGGTACCGTCTTTTCGGACGCGCTCCACCTCGGCCTCCGCCAATCCTTTCTCCAGGGCGGTATCCAGCAGCTTGGTGACGGCGCCGGATGTCCTGTCCTCCGGCGCGTGCAGCATCTCGGAGTTCTTACCGAGGACTTCTTCCGCCGTATATCCGTAGTTGCGCCGCGCCCCCTCGTTCCACGAGAGAATGCGGTGGTCGAGGTCCTTTCCGATGATGGAGTACTTGATGGAACTCTGCAGAATGTTATCGAGTAAATTCTTGGTTTCGGAGAACTCGCGCATGACGCGCTTGGAATCGGTGACGTTGCGGGCCGCCGCGAAGACGCCGAGCACGCTGCCGCGCGAATCCTTGTAGACCGACGCGTTGTACAGCACGTCGGTAAGCTCGCCGTCCTGATGGCGGATGGTAAGCGGATAGTCGGTGACAAACCCCTTGGCGAAAACCTGCTGGTAGCCCTGGCGCGCCTGTATAGGCTCGGTGAAATAGTCTAAGAAATCGGTCCCGATGAGCTTCTCGCGCGGCACCCCCGTCACCTTGGCGGTGGCCTCGTTGACGTCCGTGATCTTGCCTTCGGGGCTGATCGTGACCAGCGGGTCGAGCGAGGCTTCGATGAGGCTCCGCGCGTACTGCGACGCATGCTTTTGCGCCGTCACGTCGCGCGCGGCGGCGAACACGCCGAGCACGTTGCCGCGCACATCCTTGTACACCGAGGCGTTGTAGAGCACTTCGGTAAGCCGGCCGTTCTGGTGACGAATCGTCAGCGGGTAGTCGGTGACGAATCCTTCGGCAAACACACGCTGGTAGCCTTCGCGGGCCTGCTCGGGCTCGGTAAAGTAGTTGGAGAAATCGGTGCCGATGAGTTTCTGGCGCGGCACGCCCGTCACCTTGGTGGTGGCCTCGTTGACGTCCGTGACCTTTCCTTCGGGGCTGATGGTGACCAGCGGGTCGGCCGAGGCCTCGATCAGGCTTCGCGCGTACTGGGAGGCGTGCTTTTGTGTTGTCACATCGCGCGCGGCGGCGAACACGCCCAGCACCTCGTCCCGCGCGTTCTTGTACAGAGACGCATTGTAAAGTACGTCGGTAAGCCCGCCCTCTTTGTGATGGATCGTCAGCGGGTAGTCCGTAACCGAACCATCGGAGAAGACTTGCCGATAACCCTTTCGAGCCTGTTCGGGCTCCGTAAAGTAGTCGGAAAAATCCGTCCCGATGAGTTTTTCGCGCGGCACGCCTGTCACCTTGATGGTGGCCGCGTTGACGTCCGTGATCTTTCCTTCGGGGCTGATCGTGACCAGAGGGTCGAGCGAGGCCTCGATCAGGCTTCGCGCATACTGGGAAGTGGCCCGCACCTTCTCGTCAGCCCGCTTCCGCTCAGTGATGTCCCGCGCGATCGACGAGAAGCCCACAAGCGTGCCGGCGGAATCGCGGATTGCCGAAACAGTGAGCGAAACGGAGAAGGGCGTACCGTCTTTTCGCACCCGCGTCGTCTCATAGTGCTCCACTCGCTGTCCACGCCGTATTCTCTCGCGATTCTCAAGCATCTCATTGGGCCGGTCGGCGTGAATCAGTACCGAGACTGGTTTGCCGATGACCTCCTCCGCGGAATATCCGTAAATGTTCTCGGCCCCACGATTCCAACTGGTTAAGATCCCCTCCGTCGTCGTGGCGATGATCGCATCCTCGGACGAGTCCACAATCGATGCCAGGAGCGCCACCCTGGTCGTGACCCGGCGTGGCCGCCTTCAACCGCCGTGCAGTTCCCGTATCACTTTTCAAGCTGGTTGCCTCCAATAAGGGTTGATTGTCACGCGATCAAGCCCGCGCTACTTGACCACTCGACCTATCCCTCCAGGACTTCGCGGACTTTCTGGATGAGGCGGCCGGCGGTGTAAGGCTTCGGCAGGAAACTGGCGGTTTCGGAATCGCCGAACTTGCGAATCACTTCGTTCTCGCCGACGCCGCTGATGATCAACACCTTGGCATTCGGACGCAGCCGCAGCAGGTGGCCGAGCGCTTCTGCGCCGCCCATTTTCGGCATGCTCAGATCCAGCAGCACGATGGAAAATTCGTCCGGCGATTGGGAGAAGCGTTCCACGCCCTGCTGGCCGTTTTCGGCGAGTGTCACCCGGTAGCCGGACTTCTCCAGCACCGCCTGCGTAACATTGCGAACAATATCCGAGTCATCGATGACCAGGACCTCGCACGAGATCGGCGCCTGGCTGGAAACCAGTTCCTTTGGAGTCTCCGCGGGCCTGGCCACCGAGGCTGGGATCACTACCTCAAAGGTGGTGCCCTGGCCCGGGGCGCTTTGCACCCGGATACCCCCGCGATGCTGGCGGACGATGCCGAGCGTGCTAGCCAGGCCAAGTCCCCGCCCCAGAACCTTGGTGGTGAAGAAGGGATCGAAGATCCGCGATTGCGTGGCCTCATCCATGCCGCTGCCGGTGTCTGAGACTTCGATCACCACGAACGGGCTCGACTCCACCTGGTCGGCGGCGTAGTACCGGCGGCCGACGTCCGCGCCTTCCAGATTCTCCGAGCGGACGCGCACCCGCACCGTGCCCGCCTCCTCCCCGACGGCTTCAGCGCCGTTGATCACCAGGTTCATGAGCACCTGGCGCAACTGCGCGGCGTCGCCTTCCACCGGTGGTACGTCTGGCTCGAAATCCAGGGCCATTTCCACATTGCTGGGAATGCCGGCTTGAATCAGGGGAATCAGATCGCGCACCAGGTCCGGGACGTCAATGCTGCGGATCACGCGCTGCCCCTTGCCCGCGTACACGAGCAACTGGCGCACCAGATCGGCCGCGCGCTCACTGGCGTGCAGCGCGCTACGCAGGTAGCCGGCGATGGAGGAGGGGGCGTCTTCCAGCGCCAGGCTGGCGTTGCCCAGAATGCCGGTGAGCAGATTGTTGAAATCGTGGGCCACGCCTCCGGCCAAGAGGCCGATGCCCTCCAGCTTTTGGGATTGCTGCAGCATCTCCTGCAGTTTGCTCCACTCCGTGATGTCGCTGGCGATGGCAACGCACCCCGTGATCTCGTCCTTCTCCCCGCGGATCAGGTCGTTGGTGATGCGCAGGACCTTGCCGTCATACGAGCGCTCCACCACTCGGCGCTTGTCGCTGTTCCGCGTGACTTGCAGGGAGTACTCCGCGGACTGGGCGGGGAACAGGTCGACCCAGGGCACACCGATCAACTCCGCGTGCGGCCGGCCGGCAATCACGCCGAGCGCGCGATTGGTGCGTATGATCTTCCCTTTGGCATCCAGGATGGCGACCCCGTCCGCGATGGCCTCAAAGGTGGATCGCCACTCCTGCGCAGCCATGCGTGCGGCCCGCTCCGCCTCTTTCATACGCAGCAGGGCCTTGACCGTGGCATGCAGCACTTCCGGATCCACCGGTTCGGTCAGATATCCGTCGGCGCCGGAGTTCAGCCCCTTGGCACGGGAAGAGTCGTCCGGAAACGAGGCGGAAAGATGCAGAACCGGGATGCCCGCCGTGACGGCGTCCGCCTTCAGGCGGCGGCAGACTTCGAAGCCGTCGATGTCGGGCAGATTCACGTCGAGCAGCACCAGGTCGGGCTGTGCACCAGCCGCCAGTGCGAGCGCTTCGCGGCCGTTGGAGGAGTCCAGCACCTCATAGCCATGGCGGCGCAGGTCGCGCGTCACGGCGTAACGGCCCCCTACGTCGTCGTCGACGTTGAGAATCAGCGGGTGGATGCGTGATTGCGTCAAGAATGCCTCGATTTCAAGAATGCCTCGATTGGTTGGCGGCGGTCAGCAGGTCGCTCAAACCGATTGCAGCCAGAATGTCGCGAAGGGCCGGAAGTACATCGCCGCCTCCGAACCGTTCTTTGGAAAGAATCCTGGCGCCGAACGCTTCGAGCAGCAGCCGCTCGCGATGGCTCAATGCCCGGGAACTGGAGACGATCACGGGAATGTCCCGCGTGGCCGGATCGGATCGCAGTTGCTCCAGCATCTCGAATCCGTCAATTCGCGGCATCATGAGGTCCAGAAAGATCAGTTCGGGATGGCGGCTGCGCACCGCCGCCAGACCCTCGACGCCGTCCCCGGCCTCGACGAACTCATGCGGCAGCCCGGCGAAGAGCTGCTTGACCAAATAGCGAAAAGCTTCGTCGTCGTCCACCAGAAGGATGCGGCGGCCTATCATCGGCGGCCGGGTACACCGGTTCAGCGTCTCCAGGAGCCACTCTTTGCTCACCGGCTTCCGTGCATAAACATCGGCGCCGGGACCATATACCTTGTGCGGATCTTCCACATTGCTGAACACCAGCACGGGGATATCCTTGGTTTCGTGGCGGCCCTTCAGTTCCGCCAGCAGCCCGCGAGAATTTTCGCCGGCAAGCAAAACGTCCAGCAAAATCGCTCTGGGACGGACGTTTTCCAGCACCGCGCGCGCTTCCCCGATGGTGGCGGCTGGAGTTATGTGATATTCACTGCCTTTGAGGTAGCTCTCATAAAGCAGCCGCGTCTCGTGGTGATCTTCCAGTACCAGGATGGGCACTCTGGTGGGCACGCTGCCATGGCTCGCCAGCGTCGCTCCGGCGGCGTCCGGAACCGACAACGCAGCGTAGACCATGGGGATTTCGAGCCGGAAGGTCGATCCCACCGCGGGAACACTCTCCACGCTCACGCTGCCCCCGAGCAACCCGGCCAGCTTGCGGGAGAGCGGAAGCCCGAGTCCGGTGCCCTTCACGGTGCGCTGGATGGGGCTGTCGAGTTGGGTAAACTCCTGGAAGATGCGGTCCAGGTCGGCGGCGTCGATCCCGATTCCGGTATCGGCGACCGCAAAGATCACGCGCCCGCCGTCGCGCCGGGCGGAGACGCGCACCTCGCCCCGTACCGTGAATTTGAGCGCGTTGGAGATGAGATTTCTGAGGATCTGCGATAGCCTCGCCTCATCCGACACCACGGCGCCCAGGCCTTCCGGTTCTTCGAAGACCAGGTTGACCGAGGCGTTCGCCAGCAGCGGACGCAGCATGCCGCGCAGCGCGCCGAAGAGATTCTTCACTTCGAATTCAGCCGGATGCAAGGCGATCTTGCCGGCTTCCACTTTGGCGAGATCGAGGAGATCGTTGACCAGTTCTGACAGGCTTTCGGCGGACTTGCGGATGAAGAAGACCTGGCGTTCCTGGTCTCCGCCGAGGTCGCCATCCGCGCGGTCGAGCAGCAGGCGTGTGAGAGCCAGAATCGAGTTGAGCGGGGTGCGGAACTCATGGCTCATGTTGGAGAGGAAACGCGACTTCGTTTCGTCCGAGCGCCGCAGATGTTCGGCCTTTTCGTCGAGTTCCGCGTAGAGCGCCACCACGCCGCGATTGGTATCTTCCAACTCCCGATTGAGGCGCACTAACTCGTCCTGCCTGGCGCCGAGTTCGTTCAACGTGGCAAGCAGTTCGCGATTCTGCTGCCGCATTTCGCCGAGCGCGCCTGGTGGCTGCTGACTGGCCAGTTCGTCCAGCAGGTGGACCAGCGACGGCGGCGTCACCACCCGGGCGCGGAGCGGAAGCGCCTTGGTCATGCGGATTGCGACGCCGCGTCCGGGGGCGGACTCGATCTCGAACGTGTCCATGAGACGCCGCGCGCCCATGATCCCTAGTCCCATTCCGTTGGCCGACTGATAGCGCCCTTCCAGGATGCACGCCAGATCTGCGATGCCGGGGCCGGAATCGGTGGCGCGAATGACCAGCACCTGGGGAGCGGTCTGGCCTTCGATGGAGAACTCAACGCGCCCACCGCCGCCGTAGTTGAAGACGTTGCGCGCAATCTCCGAGACGGCCGTGGCCAGCTTGGTCTGCTGATGCACGTCAAACCCCAGGTAGGCGGCGATGTGCCGGGCGCGCTGCCGCGCCGCCACGACATCCGATTCGGTCTGGACGGCGACGCTGAGAATCGGGATGGTGGCGGGCTCGCCGGATCGGCCGGCGCGTGTCGGGGTCATCGCGAATTCTCCTGAGAATCGGAAGCTTGCCGCACCACCACTACAGTGGCATCGTCACCGCCGCGCTGAAAATCGCGGAACAGCACGGCGGCAACAATACTGGGGTGACAGCGATACAGCCCGGGGTACTTATCGACCGACCAGTGGGTGATCAGGCCGTCGGAATGAAGAACCAGAATCGAACCGGAAGTCCAGGGGTAGGTAAAACTGGCGATTTTGTGGGCCTCGTGTCCTGCGGTGCCGTTGTACGAAACCATCTGGCGGCGAGGTTCGCCAGACACAACCAGCACTCCGACCACGTTCCCCAGCCCCGAGTAAAGCACCGTCCCGCCCCGGAGATCGATCTCGGCCGCGGAAACGGCGGCGCCGCGGGTGGAGCGCAGGCCCGCATGAATCTGTGCGAGCAGTTGCGGTGGCGAATCCGGGACGTGGTTGGCGGCGATCTCGATCGCCCTGTTCGCGGCTTCGGCAGCGCCATCGCCGTGACCCAGCCCATCGGCCAGCAGCACGCGAATCCCACGATCCGTTGGCTGCGCGATCCACGCGTCTCCGCAGACCATCTCCGTGGCTATGGGCACGCTGACCGCCCCGACCGCAAAACCCGGCGGCGGCCGCGGCGCCTGGCGCGGCGAGGATAGCGGATGGCTCAGTTGGGCGAGCACCACGGTCCCCAGGCCCGGCGACGAATAGATTTCATGAAAGGTTGAAAGCCTGGAAATCGCGCCCAAGCCATTGCCGGGACTGCCCGCGGTGGAGTAGCCGTCCACCATAAAGCGCCCGACATTGTCCATGCCGGGGCCCTTGTCGATGGCCAGCATTTCCACCGCGGAGACGCCTTCGTCGTCGCGCCGGCTAAGCAGGATGGAACCGCCGCGGCCGTGTTTGACCAGGTTGGTGGCCGACTCGGTAACCACGATGGCGAGTTTTCCGGCGACGGTCGGGTCGAAAGCCAGGGCGTGCGAGAGTGCGGCCGCGGCCCGGCGGGCCTCGCCGACGTCCGAATTGTCCCGCACCGAAATGGCTACGTTGGTACCCAATCGCATAACCGAATCTACTTCCAGCGGATCTACTTCCAACGAACGATGGCCACCCGCGTTCCCGTACCGGGGCGGGAAACGATCTCGAACTCGCTGGAGAGGCGTTTGGCCCCGCCCAGACCCAAGCCTAGTCCGCTGCCTGTGGTGTAGCCATCCTGCAAGGCCAACTCGATATCGTCTATTCCCGGACCCTGGTCTTCGAACGTGACCTTGACCCCGTGACGGCTCTCGCGACTCAAGGCTTCGATGAGTACCGAGCCGCCGCCTCCATATTCCAGCGTGTTTCTGGCCAACTCGCTGGCCGCGGTGACCATTTTGGTCTGATCGACCAGACCGAAACCCTGTTGAAGCGCCCAGAAGCGGACGCGCTGGCGAACCGTCACCACATCTTCGCTCGACCGGACCTGGAGAGTCTCGGATCGAATGGCCGCAGTCATTCGCCATTACTCCCGAGTTCGCGCGCATGGCGCGCGCCGGAATCACGGCCGGCCTCCTCGTCGGCCAAAGACAGGCGCAGCAGATCCATCCCTCTCTCCATGTTGAGCGCGGTGCGCACTCCGGGAAGCGAGAGGCCGAGTTCCACCAGGGTAATCGCCACTGCCGGGCGCATGCCGACCACAACGGTCTTCGAGCCCAGAATCCGCGACATGGAGGCGATGTTGCCGAGCACGCGCCCGATGAAGGAATCCACCATCTCCAAGGCGGAAATATCGATCAGCACGCCGCGCGCGGACACCTTGGAAATCATGGAAGTCAGGTCGTCCTGCAGGGTCATCGCCAGGCGGTCGTGCATGTCCACCTGGATGGTGACCAGGAGGAAATTTCCCATCTTAAGAATTGGAATCCGTTCCATGGCCTTCCTTCACAGGGGAACCTTCCTTGGCAGGGGAATTGCCTGGCAGCGCCCTGACGCCGAGGCCCAGCCGCCGCAAGGCCAGACGAAAGGCATCGGCCAGCGTGGCCTTGGTGATCACGCTCCCAAGGTCGACGCCCAGGTGAACGATGGTGGCGGCGATCTGCGGACGAATTCCGCTGATGATGCAATCGGTGCCCATCAGGCGCGCGGCGGCGACGGTTTTCAGCAGGTGCTGCGCCACCAGGGTATCCACGGTGGGAACGCCGGTGATATCGATGATGGCGATAGACGCGCCCGTGTCCACTACCTGCTGCAGCAGGCTCTCCATGACGATCTGGGTGCGCTGGCTATCCAGCGTGCCGATCAGCGGTACGGCGACGATGCCATCCCAAAGCTTGACCACGGGGGTGGAAAGCTCCAGCAGTTCCTGCTGCTGGCGCGTGACCACGGCTTCGCGCGCCTTCAGATACGCCTCGGTGGTCATGAGTCCCAGGTTGTCGATCAGAGTGCTGGCCGCCCAGGTCTCTTCGGTCAGCGATTTGAGGTCCGACTGAAATTCCCGCTGCAGCAGGGGGAACAGAGTCTGCTTCAGGGAGAAGACGAAGCGTGCGGTCTGCGACTGGGTGAAGCCCGCCTTGGCGCGCGCCTGCGCGACCTCGGATAACATGTCTCGCACCGCGTTCCATTCGGGGCCGGTAACATCGTCGATGCGGCCGCTCTGGGCAGCGGCGGCGATGGCCTCCAGAAGCGCGCGGGACTGCTCCCGCCATTCGGCTTCGGGGACCTTCTCTCCGCGCGTGCCCTCCAGCCTCTGCTGGCGCGCCCAATCCTGCAGGATGGCGGATTGATCCCGCTTCAGTAACTCCGGAATCCGCGTCTTGGTATCGGTTGGTGAGTTCATTCGGTATCTCTTTGTGTGCGTTCGGCTATTAATGGCTATTAATGGCTATTGATAAATGTTAACAGGATGCTGATGTCTGGAACCGCCGCGAGCGTAAGCAGCCATACACTCCAGCGGTTCTGAGAACTTCGAATTGGCGGAGAGGGTGCTATCGTGGACACTCCGCCCAATAGGCCGGGGGCTACAATCGGGGTGAACTTAGATCCAAATGAAACCACCAGTCAACCCAGGACTTAGCCGGCGATCTCTGCTGATCGGCGGTGCGGCGGCCGGCACCTCCGCGCTCTCTTACGGCCGCATTGCCGGCGCCAATGACCGCATCCGGCTGGGCCAGGTGGGCGTGGGCAGCCGTGGGCGGGAACTGGCGTCGGTTGTGGCCGAACTGAAAGACAGCCACAACGTGGATATGGCCGCGGTCTGCGATCTGTGGACGGTGAACCGCGAACGCGCCGCCACGGCGGCCGGGCACGCATACGGACGCGCCCCGCGCTCGTTCACCTACCTGGAAGATATGCTGGCTCTCCAGGACGTGGACGCGGTGATCATATCCACTGCCGACTTTCAGCATGCACCGATGCTCAAACTGGCCGCCGAAGCCGGCAAGGACGCCTACTGCGAAAAGCCGATGGCGAACGTTCTGGAGGAGGCCAAGGCTGCGCGCGATGCCGTGCGGCGGAGCGGCCTGGTGGTGCAGGTGGGCACACAGCACCGCAGCGAGCCCTACCAGATTGCGGCCAAGGAATGGATTTCGAGCGGGGCGCTGGGACATGTCTCCAAAGTCGAGATCGTGTGGAACTATCACGGCCCGCGCTGGCGGGGCCGTCCGGAAGTCAACCAGATCCGGGAGGAAGATACGGACTGGCGAAGATGGCTGCTCCACAAGCCTTACCGCCCGTTCGACCCGCGCCTCTACTTCGAGTTTCGGCTGTACCGGGAGTTCTCCAGTGGGATCGCCGATCAGTGGATGAGCCACGGCATTGACTTGGTCCACTACCTTCTGGATGAGTCTTTCCCAAAATCCGTGGTGGCGCACGGCGGCATTTTCGCCTGGCACGATGGCCGCGAGAACCCCGACACTTTCCAGGCGCTCCTGGAGTACCCTAAGGGATTCCTGGTGAGTTACTCCACCAGCTTTGGGAACGATTCCGACAGTGGGACGCGCATCATGGGTGACAAGGCCACGCTGATCAACGTCGGGGGCGAGGGCAGCCAGCGCTGGAAACTGGTGGAGGAAAAGGGAACGCACGAAGCGAATCCTTTCGTTCACCGCAGCCACAAATACGTCAAGCTCACGGGTGAGAACCTGCATGCATTGCCCTGGGCGCAGCGGCTGGTGACGGGAGCCGTCGAAAAGACCTATGGTCCGCTCCCGTTCACCTTGGACAGCAATCCTTCCCATATGAAGAACTGGTTGGAGTGTCTGCGCAGCCGGCAGCAGCCGAACGCCACCGTGGAGCACGGTTTCGCGCATTCGGTGGCGGTGATTATGGCGGCGCGGGCCCAGCAGGAAGGCAGGAAACTGTGGTGGGACGCGGCCAATGAAGAGATCCTGGAGCACGCGCCGCCAACCTAACAGCGTATGTGGGGCAGGTTGCTAACCTGCGGCGGATTGTTAATCCGCCTGCCGGGCGAACCCCGCCTGCCCCGGCCAATGGATCAAGCCTCTGAGGCCAACATCTCGTCGAGCCTTTCGACGAGCGGGTGCCGCACCCTGCGGGCATCGCCCCATACGCGGGCTGCTCGCTGCCGCATCGCGCCGGCGGATTAACAATCCGCCGCAGGTTAACAACCTGCCCCACAACTAGCGCAGTTGAGTAAGCGCTTACAGCATGATATCCTCAGACCTGCCATGAGGACTCTTCCCTGCTTCGCCCTGTTTGCGTTTTGGATAGGCCCCGCCAGCGCGCAACCGGCGCGCGATTATCCCGTCAAGCCGGTGCCCTTCACCGCCGTTCATTTTAACGACGCCTTCTGGGCGCCGCGCATCGAAACCAACCGCAAGGTGACCATCCCGTTCGCTTTTCAAAAAGACGAAGAGACCGGACGCCTGGATAATTTCCTGCGCGCCGGCGCCGCGCTGCGCGGTGAGACTCTCACCAACAAGAAGCCGCCGGGGTATCCGTTCGACGACACCGATGTGTATAAGGTGATCGAAGGCGCGTCCTATGCCTTGACCGTGCAGCCCGACCCGAAACTGGAAGCCTACATCGATGGGCTGATCGAGAAGATCGGGGCCGCGCAGGAGAAGGACGGCTACCTGTACACCACCCGCAGCATCGACCCGGTGCATCCGCATCCGTGGGCCGGCGCCAAACGCTGGGAACTGGAGAAAGTGGATAGCCACGAACTCTACGACCTGGGCCATCTCTACGAAGCCGCCGCCGCGCACTATCAGGCCACGGGAAAGCGCACGCTGCTGGATATCGCACTGAAGAGCGCCGGCATGCTGGAGAACACCTTCGGACCCGGCAGGCAAGCCATCTGGCCGGGCCACCAGATTATCGAAATGGGGCTGGCCAAGTTGTACCGCGTCACCGGGGAGCAGGGCTACGTGGATCTCGCCAAATTTATGCTGGACGTGCGCGGCCCCGATGGTTCGCCAGGCGCCGGCCGCACTTACAACCAGTCGCACGTGAAGGTGATCGACCAGACTGAAGCCGTGGGCCACGCCGTGCGGGCCACCTATATGTACTCGGGGATGGCCGACGTGGCCGCGCTGACGGGCGACACCGCGTACGTCAACGCCATCGATAAGATCTGGGATAACGTGGCCGCCAAGAAGCTCTACATTACGGGCGGCATCGGCGCGCGCGCGACCGGCGAAGCCTTCGGCGACAACTACGAGCTGCCGAACATGTCGGCCTACAACGAAACCTGCGCGGCCGTGGGCAACGACTATTGGAACCACCGCCTCTTTCTGTTGCACGGCGACGCGCGCTATATCGACGTGATGGAGCGCACGCTGTACAACGGGCTGATCAGCGGCGTTTCGCTGGATGGCAAATCGTTCTTCTACCCGAATCCGCTGGAGTCCAACGGCCAGCACGAACGCAGCCCGTGGTTCGGCGTGGCCTGCTGCCCGGGCAACATCACGCGCTTCCTGGCGTCGGTACCCGGCTACGTGTATGCGCAGCGCGGCGATTCGCTCTACGTCAACCTCTTTGTGGCCTCGACGGGCGACATCAAACTGGATAACGGCCGCACGGTGAAGGTGGCGCAGGAGACGCGCTACCCCTGGGACGGGGCCGTGAAGATGACGGTGACGCCCGATGAGACAGCCCGCATGACCATCAACGTGCGCGTCCCCGGCTGGGCGCGGAACGAACCTGTGCCCAGCGACCTCTACAAGTTCGCCGATGCCGCGTCACAACCCGTGACGCTCAAGGTCAACGGCAAAGCTGTTTCCGTTGAATGGAACGCTCTTCAGTCGACCAAGGGCTATGTGGCTTTGGACCGCACCTGGAAGGCCGGCGACACCATCGAGCTGAATCTGCCGATGCCGGTTCGCCGCGTCGTCGCCAACACCGCCGTGGCCGCCGACCAGGGCCGCGTGGCCTTGCAGCGCGGTCCCCTGGTCTATACGGCCGAATGGACCGACAACCCCGGCGGCAAGGTGCGCAACCTGATGCTGCCGGACAGCGCCAGGCTCACGGCCGAATTCCGGCCCGGCCTGTTGAAGGGCGTAACGGTGGTGAAGGCGAAAGCCGTGGCCCTGGCAGCCGACGCCGCGGGCACGGTTCACAAGACCGAGCAGGATTTCACGGCCATCCCATACTACGCCTGGGCTAACCGCGGGCGCGGCCAGATGATGGTGTGGATTCCCGACAGCGAAGCCAGCGCCAAACCCCTGGCCTTTCCCACTGTCGCCACCACCGCGAAGGTGACGGTCTCCGGCGACAGCCGCAAGAATCCGCGCAACATCAACGATGGCGAGGACCCGGCGGCGTCCGACGACCCCTCCTCCTACTTCGATTGGTGGCCGAAAAAGGACAGCAGCGAGTGGGTGGAGATGACGTTCGAGAAGGCGGCCACCGTATCCGAGGCGCAGCTCTATTGGTTCGACGATACCGGCCATGGCGGCGTGCGCGTGCCGGCCGCGTGGCACGTTCTGTATCGCGATGGCAGCGAATGGAAGCCGGTGGAGAACGCCGGCGGTTACGGAGTGGAACGCAACCAGTACAACCGGGTGACGTTCAAGCCCGTGAACACCACCGCGCTGCGTTTGGAACTGACCCAGCAGAAGGATTTCTCGGCTGGGATTCAGGAGTGGAAAGTCAAGTAACACCTCCCGATGCGGGTGTTCGTCCCGGAGTGCCGGCGCAAGAGGGGCCCAAAACCGGTACGGAACTGCGTCAGGCAAGGAGGGTCATCTGGAGAGAAGCAGGGACCGCCGGGCATACACGTCGGAAGTTCCGCTGGTGAAGACCTTTTCGCAATCCTGGTTCAATACCTTCATCACATGGCGATAAACATCCGGCGCCTTCCCTTCCAGTTCATAGAGAGTCTGGCGGTAGCACTTATCATCCACCACAACAAAATCGGGCTGCCTGCCGGAGTAGTAGCCGAGGGTGGCATCCTCCAGAACCGGCCCATAGAAACCCAGGTCGAAGCCGAGTTCGCCTCCTCCCATGACCAGGGTGTGGGGGCCCGCGTGTTGCTTGATATAAGTGGTAATGGCCGTATAACTCTGCCGATAGGGATTACCGCGGATGGAATAAACGTTCCAGCCGATTTGGAAGACCACCAGCAGTAACGCCACGGCGGCGCCGGTAAAACGCCGCACGCCTCCGGTGAGCCACCACGAATGGATCCAGATGGCGGCACAGCAGCACAGCAAAGGCGTCATATGCACCAGGTAGAAATCCGCCTTGGTGCCCTCCAGCAGAGAAAAGACTACGAAATAGATGACTGCCAACCGGCCAAGAATGCGGGCGGCTTCATGCTTCCGCAGCGTCGGCATGAAACCGCAGATCAGGGCGGCAAGACCGTAGAGGACCGGAATCAGGACGGTGAGCTTCTTCCATCCGGCAGCGGAGGCCGGAAGGTAGGAGCGTGCCATATACCGAATGGTGACCTCATGCCAAAAGCCCAACAGCGGCGCCGATAACCCGCCGAAGCGGCCGGTGGAGGCATTGGCCAGGAACTGTTTCTGAAAAGCTTCCGGATCGAGACTGATATACCATCCCCATAGCCCGAAACCGACGACATACGGCACCGCCGCAACCAGGATGTGCCGCCAGGCCAGACGAGACCGGTCGAAGTGGATGGCCAGGTAGAGTAAGCCAAAGGCCGACACGCCGCCGATGGGGTGGGACAGCACCGCGGCTGCCAGGCAGGCGTTGGCCAGGAAAATGGCCAGGCCGAGGCGGCTCTCCCGAAAACCCAGATAGACCGCGAGGGCTGCCACACCGAACGCGGCGCTGGTCATGTCCGGCCTGCCGTCCGCGGCCGCGAACACAAAGCTTCGGTCTACCACCATCAACGCAATGGCGAGGAGTGCGGCCGGAGGACTGCCGCTTAACCGAAGGACCAGAAAGCCCCAGCAAAACAGGGCAGCCATGCCGAACAAGATATGCAGGCTGCGCATGGTAAAGACGCCCACGCCGAATAACTTGAACCAGCCCGCTTGCAGTAACGGGTCGAACGGCATGATGAAGTATGCATGCGTCTGTACCCGTGGAAAAACCCATCCGATCAGAATGGAGTAGCCGGTAGGGTCCATGGCGGTGTAGCCGAAGGAGCCGCGGGTGATCAGATCGACGCCCGGATTCGCAAAACATGCTTCGTCACACCACGGCCTCTTGGTCAGTGCGGTGCCGCAGGCCAGCGCCAGATAGACGCACAGGGCCACCGCGCCAATCCACGAATACGCACGGCGGTAAAGCGGGCGTGATTCATCCTGCCTCCGTTCCATCATGGCAGGCGGCGAGTCATTCGTTCCGCCCCGCATCCGCCTTCCAGGCAGGTTTCGCGGACCCGGCTCTTGCAGGCAACCGGCAACAAGCCGTATAGGGAGTCACGCTCACCAGTACATTCATTTCCCGTTCGACCATTTCGAGTTCGACCCGGGAGTGCGGCTGGCTTCCATTCAAGAGGCTCCCCAAAGATGCCGGCCTGGAACTTCGGGCTAAACGAGGCAGATTTCGCACGGCCGGTACCTACGATGGTACGCTGCCGGGAGACCTGATATCAAGCTCGATAGCAGACGGGCGCAGACTGCCGCCGGCACCTTTATCCAAGCCAGTTTTATCCAGCCAGGTTTATCCAGTCAGGTTTATCCAGCCAGTATGGTTTTAGCGCCAAGGGGCACTCCAAGCGCGCTGCAATCGGCTTCGACCATCACCCGCACCAGCGTTTCGAAACTGGTATCGGTATGCCAGCCCAACACCCTCTTGGCTTTGGCCGGGTTGCCGATCAGAAGGTCGACTTCCGCTGGGCGATGCAGCATTTCGTCGGTAACCACGTAGTCCATATAGTTCAGACCCACGAAGCCAAAAGCCATTTCGCAGAATTCGTGAACCGAATGGGTTTCGCCGGTGGCCACCACATAGTCGTCGGGAACATCCTGCTGCAGCATCAGCCACATGGCTTCGACGTAGTCGGGCGCGTAACCCCAATCGCGCCGGGCTTCCAGGTTGCCCAGCCGGACTTCCTTGGCTTTGCCGGCGACGATGGCCGCCACCCCGGCCGTGATCTTCCGGGTCACGAACTCAAAACCGCGCCGCGCCGATTCATGATTGAACAAGATGCCGCTGGATGTGTATAAACCATAGGCCTCGCGGTAGTTCCGGGTCAGGTCGAAACCCGCCACTTTGCTGATGCCATAGGCCGACCGGGGATGAAACCGCGTCTTCTCAGTCTGCGGGATGGCTTCCACCTTGCCAAACATTTCGCTGGACCCGGCGAAGTAGAACCGGCAGGCCGGAGCCGCTTCCTTCACGGCCGCCAGCAGGTAGTGGGTGCCGTTGATGTTGGTATTGAGGGTGGAGAACTCGTCGTCAAACGAGTAACTGACAAAGCTCTGGGCCGCCAGATGATAGCATTCGTCGGGCTGGACGCGGCGCACAATCTGATAGAGGCTCGGGAAACTTTCGAGCGATCCGGCGTGCAACGTCACCCGATCCCGCACGTGCGCGATCCGCCCCAGGTGGTGGCTGGGATCTTCCAGCGCCACGCGGCGCACCAATCCATGCACTTCGTAGTCTTTGGCTAACAGGGTTTCGGTCAGATACGACCCGTCCTGTCCGGTGATCCCGGTGATGAAGGCTTTGCGGCGGCTCATATTGATTATGCTGCTCCTCGGACTCTTTTCAGCATAGCCCGGATGGGGAACTTGACGCCTTCGAACATGATTTTCCGGCTGAACTTGGACTTCCCGGATTCGCGCTCGGCGAAAATGATCGGAAACTCGGTGAAGCGGGCGCCTTGCCGGTGCAGTTTGAACTTCATCTCCATGAGGAATGCATAGCCCTCGGAGCGGATGCTGTCGAGATCGATCCGCCGCAGGGTATCGGCCTGGTAGCCGACGAAACCGGCAGTCATGTCGTGGACCGGCACCCCGGTGAACAGGCGGGCGTAAAAATTGGCGCCGAAACTCAGCATCCTCCGCCGGAGATCCCAATTCTGGCTGCCACCGCCGGGCACATAGCGCGAGCCGACGACCACGGGGGAGGTTTTCAGCATTTCGATCATGCGGGGGAGCAGTTCCGGCGGATGCGACAGATCGGCATCGGTCTGGATCAGGTACGGGGCCAGGTTCTCGCGGAGGATCTGCTTCATGGCGTCGCGGCAGGCCGAGCCATAGCCACCTTTGCCAGGACGCGCCAGCAGGTGGATGTCCGGGTCTTGCTGCTGTATGCGGCGGATTTCCGCGGCCGTGCCATCGGGCGAGCTGTCATCCACGAAAAAAATCGGTTCCCGGCCAACAGCCTTGCGGATGCGACAGACCAGCACGGCGATGTTTTCCTTCTCGTTGTAGGTCGGGATGATCAGCATGGAACACCCAAGTCTCGGGCGGTGATCGGATTCTAGCATGCCCTCAAACGGAGTCCGGCGGGTTTGAGTACTTACTAAAGTATTGGCTTTTTTAACACTTCCGGCAGGTACGCTTTCGCCGGTCAACCTGGCGACCGCCTATTTCTTAACTGCCTCGCCGAATATGCGCAGAAAGTTCCCGCCGCCGATCTTTCCGATCTCATCCGGGGTGAAACCAGTTCTTAACAGCGCATCGACAACGACGTAGTAGAATCCGGCCGTTTGATCCTGCCATGCCTGATTGGTGCGTTCCCCGGCGCGCCCATTTTGTTGACCGGGGCCACGGCCTCCGCCCGTGCCACCACCGCCAGGGCCACCGCCCCCGCCCGGGCCGCGACCACCAGGGCCGCCGTCGGGCCGGACGCCGGGCTGTGTGAGCTTGGTATCCGTGCCGATGCAGACGTGATCGACCCCGACCACATCGACCAGCGCGCGGACATTCTTTGCATACTCCAACGGCGTATCGGCCAGATGCGTCCACACACCGATCGCGCCGCCGGCGTTGGCGACCGTTTTAGCCTGCGCTTTGCCGATAAGTCTTGGGCGCATCATCCCCGCCATGGAGGGATTGCTCCCCAACTGCGTATCAAGGCCGGTATGGGAAATGACGACTGGTCGGGTAGTGAGCTTGAGCGCGGCTTCCGTCGTTTGCACATTGGCATGCGCCAGATCGATCAGGATGCCCAGCCGATTGCATTCCTTGATGACCGCCACCCCAAATGCTGTCAATCCGCCGTACCGCGGAGGGTTGGTGTAAACATCGCCCAGGGGCTCGGAGGCGTCGCTGTCGTGAAGCAGTCCAAAGTGCCGCAGGCCCCGTCCGTAGGCGTCTTCCACGCGCTCTAGCTTGCCTTGCAGGAAATGGGCGCCTTCGATCGCCTGGATGACCGTTGGCTGGCGGTTCTCATGGGCGGCTCGGACGTCAGCCGGCGTGAAAGAGCGCTTCACATCGTTGCCATTCAACTGCCGATCCATCGACGCCAACCCTGCGAGAAAGCGGTCATAGGCATCGCCTCGCTGGTAGTCGGTCGCAAAGGTCATGCAGATGGCGGAGAGACCGGACTTCTTCATTTCGCCGGCCAGATCGATGTCCGGGCCTGGCATTTCGGCGGCAGTGAGGGGAACGTCGATGTGATTATGGGTGTCGATCCCGATAGTCGAGGCGACGATGCCGGCTACCCGCGGATCGGTTATATCTGCCGCCGATCCCAGGCGCGGACGCAGTATGATTCCAGCCGCTGCTGTCATAGCAACGGTGGAAAGAAATTGCCTTCTTGAGCTGCTTGTTTGAAATTCCATCAATCCCCCATCAAGGTGAGTTGGTATTTGCCGCACCACATCATGGCGGCATGGATGCGTCGCGGGGAGTTCATACACCGCCCTCGCCTCACGCACCCGCTCGATGTTTGCTTCAGCCCAATCGCAGATGCCTTCGACCAGATTACCTGATGATTGTCCAAAGCTGGTCAGAGAGTACTCGACCTTAGGCCGACCGCTGGCAATCGACTCGACGCGTCACGATGCCGTCCCGCTAGGCCCCGGAGCGTGTTAGTCAGGACTTTCTGCGAGATCCGGCTGGTAAACCGCGCATTTGGACTCGCCCTCGGCCGGGTAATGGCGCACGAACTGTACCATTACCTGACGCGGTCCAACATCCACACGGAGTCCCGGCTCTTCAGGAAAGGGGATGACTTCCATGTAGGGGGGAAGTGGGGAAAGGGGACCTGACGCTGCCGACGACCTCTCGCGGCGACTGCTCTACACTATGCAGCAGGAGTTCACAAAGGACGGACCATGCACGAAGAAGAACTGAACAATCAATTCGCTATTCCCAATGCCCTCCGGTTCGAAGACACACCGGGCGGACTGGTGCGCGCGGCGATCTCGACGCCGGCGGCGGAAGCCGACATCTATCTGCACGGCGCTCACGTAACCCATTGGACGCCGCGCGGGCAGCGGCCGGTGCTTTTTGTCAGCCGCAGGAGTCTGTTCGCGCCCGGCAAGGCGATTCGCGGCGGCGTGCCCGTCATTTTCCCATGGTTCGGTCCGCGGGGCGATGGCAAGCCCGGCCCCGCCCACGGCTTCGCGCGCACTACGGAGTGGGCCGTCGAAGGAGCCAAACTGCACCCCGATGGAAAAGTGGAAATTACGCTCGCGCTTGCGCCCAACGACGAAACTCGCAATCTCGGCTATGCCGCCTTCCACCTGCGCTCTCGCGTGACGGTCGGCAGCGAGCTCGAAATGGAACTGGAGACCGGCAACGATGCCAAGGAGGCGTTCACCTTCGAAGAGGCGCTGCATAGTTATTTCGCCATCGCCGATATTCGTCAAGCCTCGGTTTCCGGCCTGGAGGGCACCACCTATATCGACAAGACCGATGGATTCAAACGCAAGACGCAAGGCAATGCGCCCATTCGTATCGCCAAGGAAACCGACCAGGTGCACGTGAGCACGCAGGCCGCTTGCGTGGTCCACGACGCGGTGTGGAACCGCCGTATCGTCATCGAGAAGAGCGGGTCCGACAGCACCGTGGTCTGGAATCCGTGGATCGACAAGACCAAGGGCATGTCCGACATGGCTGCCGACGACTGGCAGCAGATGATCTGCATCGAAACGGCCAATGCCGCCGATAACGCAGTCCGTCTTTCCCCTGGCGCGACCCACAAGATGACGGCGTCGATCCGCATCGCGTAAGGCAAACGCTTACCAAGGTTCACTCTCCAGCATTTGTGGGGCTGTTAACCCGCCTGCGCGTTGCGCGGCAAATCAGGCTCGCATAACGAACCGGGACAAAATGACCCGGAATTCGGCCCCAAGGACTCTAACTCCTTTGTTTGAGAAAACTGCCTGGACAAAATGTCCTGGATTGCCCGATCGAGGACGGGCCAGGTACGAGCGCGCCGGTAAGATTCATCCGGACTGGCACCACACTCTGGAACCTCGTTCATAGGTCAATACATTGGCACCTCTGTAGCTTCGCCAGGGGCGTGGGCCAGGTACTCCATCTGCTTGTCCAGCAACTGAGGCTTCCTGCAAACATGGAAAGACCATAAGGTTGAGATAGCACATCGGCAAAAAACACAAGCCAGCTTTGCCACTGGCGGGGCGGATCGAACCGGAGTGTGATTTGGCACCTAGGGCACCGCTCCCTGACGGTCACGGCTCTGCACTTGGCTGACTGAAACGTTTGCAAACCCACATTCATCCGCATCCGGGCGCTCCACAACCGAAAATGGCCCTGAACTTGCTGCCATACTACGAGTAACAGATCCATTTCTAGGAAAAGGACTCCATCGATGCAGCGTACCGACTCCGTCGATACCGGCTCTCAGGACCGGCGCACCGCGATCTCCTGGCTGTTGGGCAGCGCCGTTGCCGCATCCCTGGCCTCCTTCTTCTACCCGGTGGTTCGATTTCTCAACCCACCCAAAGTCGCGGAGATTTCGGTCAACGAAGTGGACGCCGGCAAAGTGGCGGACCTCAAGCCCAACTCCGGCAAGATCGTGAAGTTCGGCAACAAGCCGGTGCTATTAGTGCACGTCAATGAGACCGATTGGAAGGCCTTCTCCGCCGTGTGCACGCACCTGAACTGCACGGTGCAGTACCAGGAAGCGCGCCGGGAAATCTGGTGTGCCTGCCACAACGGCACTTACGACCTGGAAGGCCGCGTGTCATCCGGGCCGCCTCCCAAACCGCTGGAGGAAATGGCCGTCAAGATCCGCGGCGAGGATATCGTCATTTCGCGAAAGGGCTGATGGGGGCCGCTTGTCTGCCGCTGAACTGAAAGTAAAAACGCTCGACTGGCTCGATGAACGCACCGGCTGGCGCATGGCCCGCGACCTGATGGACCACAAGGTGGTCCCCATGCACGCCGGCACCGCCTGGTACTATTTCGGCGGCATCACGTTGTTCCTGATCGGAGTGCAGATCTTCACCGGCGTTCTGCTGCTGCTGTACTACCGGCCCACCGTGGCCGAATCCTTCGACAGCGTCCGCTTCATCATGACGCGCGTCGATTTCGGCTGGCTCATCCGGTCGATCCATAGCTGGTCCGCCAACCTGCTGATACTCTCGGTCTTCATCCACATGTTCAGCGTGGTATTCACGCATGCCTACCGGCGCCCCCGCGAACTAACCTGGTTGAGCGGCATCCTGCTGCTGGGCCTGATGCTCGGTTTCGGTTTCAGCGGCTATCTGCTGCCATGGAACCAGATCTCCTACTTCGCCACGAAGGTGGGGACCGACGTGGCCGGCACCACGCCCGTTGTCGGTCCGGCCATCGCCCGCTTCCTGCGCGGCGGTGAAGACGTAGGCGCGGCCACTCTCACGCGATTCTTCGATTTCCACGTCATCCTGCTGCCGCTGATTTCGTTCGGGCTCATCGGGCTGCATCTGGGGCTGGTACAGAAGCACGGCATGAGCACACCCAGCGGCATTCCCGCCGCCAGGCTGTCGCACATCAAGTTCTTCCCCAACTTTTTCTTGCGGGAACTGATGGTCTGGTACGGCGTGCTGGCGGTGCTGGGAACCCTGGCTGCCGTCTTCCCCTGGGAACTGGGGGAAAAGGCCGACCCGTTCGCTTCCGCGCCCGCCGGCATTCGGCCGGAGTGGTATTTCCTGGCGCAGTTCTACACCCTGAAACTGATTCCCAGCCACGTCTGGATCTTCGAAGGCGAACTGCTGGGTCTGTTCGGCTTTGGCGCCTTGGCGGCCGGGTGGGTGCTGCTTCCTTTCTGGGAAGCCAAGCGGGGAGGCGGGCGCCGCACCCGCCTGGCCACCGGCATGGCGGTCTTCCTGGTTTTTTACCTGGTCGTCTTCACGATCTTGGGGTACGTGAAATGAGAACGCCAGCCATCCTGTTCCTTCTCTGCTGCGGTCTCCGTGGCGCGGGCGCGCCCGACTCTTGCATCACGTGCCACACCGCGCTCGAAGATGGCAAAGGCCCGGCCTCCACCATCAAAAATGACGTCCATATCGCCCACGGCCTGAGTTGCGCCGATTGCCACGGCGGCGACCGCTCGAGCGACGACCCCGAAGTGTCCATGAGCAAGGCCAAGGGCTTCAAGGGCAAGCCCGCGCGAACCGATATTCCGAAATTCTGCGCCGCCTGCCACAGCAACCCCGATTTCATGCGCAAGTTCGCTCCGCGGGAGCGTGTGGATCAATTCGAGCTCTACCAGACCAGCATCCACGGCAAACGCCTGGCGGCGGGCGACACCAAGGTCGCCACCTGCATCGATTGCCACAGCGTCCACAATATCCGCGCGGTGAAGGACGCCGCATCGCCGGTGCATCCGCTGCATGTCGCCGAGACCTGCGGGAACTGCCATTCCGACAAGGAAAGGATGGCGCCGTACAAGATCCCCACCAACCAGCTTGCCGAGTACCGCACCAGCGTCCATTGGCAGGCCATGATCAAGCGCGGCGATCTTTCCGCGCCCACCTGCTCGTC
Organism: Candidatus Acidiferrales bacterium; assembly: GCA_035570275.1. Classification (GTDB taxonomy): domain Bacteria; phylum Acidobacteriota; class Terriglobia; order Bryobacterales; family Bryobacteraceae; genus DATMNI01. The sequence goes on from DATMNI010000377.1 coordinate 26,451, forward strand.
CTGCCATGGCAACCACGGCGCCAAGCCGCCGCAAGTGGAATCCATCGCGGAGGTCTGCGGAAGCTGCCACGTTCTTTTTGAGCAACTCTACAGCCGCAGCGTGCACAAACCGATTTTCTCCAGCGCCAGCGGCGGCGGCGGCTGCATTGTCTGCCACTCCAACCATGGGATTCAAAACCCCAGCACCAAAATGCTGACCGGTTCGGCTTCGGTCTGCGGCGGATGCCACGACGCGGGAACTGCGCCGGCGAACACCGCGGCGCAAATGGCGGGCTGGCTGGACGGTCTGGATGCCGCCATCAAACAGTCCGACGCGGTCTTGATGACGGCCGAAAAATCGGGAATGGAAGTATCGGAAGCCCAGGTCCGCCTGATCGAAGGCCGCGAGAACCTGGTCAAGTCACGGCTGGCGTTGCACGGGATGCAGCCGGAACAGATGCGCATTCCCATTGAAGCAGGCATGGCAATTGCCCGGGAAACGCGCAGCGCCGGAGAAAGCGCGCTGCACGAACGGGATTTCCGCCGCTATGGCCTCGGGGTATCGGTCATCCTGATTGCATTGGCGATCCTGGCCATTCGCAGCCTGATCCACCGGATTGAAGTCCACGGAACACTCTTATGAAACCACTCACAATAGGTATACTCGGGTTCTTCCTCTCCGCCGGCCTGGCTGTTGCAGGCGCTCCGGAAGGCAAGGAACTCTTCGCATCGAAGTGCGCCAAATGTCACGGACCCAACGGCGAAGGCAAGGCTGCCATCGCCAAAATGTTCAACGTCACCATGCCGGCTTTGGCCTCCAAGGAGGTTCAGGACAAGGCCGACGCCGACTTGAAGAAAGTCGTCATGGCCGGCAAGGGTAAGATGAAACCCATCGCCGATGTCACCGAAAAGCAGGCGGACGACGTAGTCGCCTTCGTCCGCACCCTGAAGTAGCCCTCCTCCTCCAGTGTGCGGCAGGTTGTTATGTGGGGCAGGTTGTTAACCTGCGGCGGATTGTTAATCCGCCCGCGCGATGCGAAGCGAGCGAGCGTCGACTGTGTTTCTGACGGCTCTACTCTTACGCCGTTCTTCTTACCGCCGCGCTTCAATCTGCCGCGCCGTAAGAGACGCCTGCCGCACCACCGTATCGGGAAAGCCGGGGACCGGCCGGGTGAAACGCTGCACGTCCTCCAGATCCGCCGGTTGGCCCACGATGTAAAGCGCCCGCAGAGCCTCCCAGACGTGGTTCTTGTCGGCCGAAAGATCGGCCAGAGGATCGCCGGCCTTCACCGCCGCGCCCTCCTCGCGGTCGAGCGAGCGGACCTCACCCGGCACGGGGCACCGCACCTCGGTCTCCCCGACATGGGCGATGAGGGTGCCTGGGTTCACGAAATCGGCGAGCTTCAGTCGATACTTCAGCCTGCCCGCCACCGGCGCTGCTACGGTAAAAGGCCGCAACATGGCCACCAGTTCCGAGCGCGCGGCCGAGTCCCCAAAACCGGCCAGCGCCAGGGCGGTGTTGCGGCGAACCATGGGCTCGCGGTCGTGAATCAGACCCAACAATGCTTCATGAAAAGGCTGGTACGTGCGATCCTGCCCCATGATCCAAGCCGCCGTCTGCCGCAATTCGAGGCCGGGGCTGGATGCCTGCCGGATCACCTGGGGATACCAGCGCGAGGCGTTCTGACCGTGTAACATGCGCTCGCCCACCTGCACCAACGCGTGCTGGGCGTGGCGGGGCTTGCGCGTGTCGGCGAAATACTGGTCGAGATCCGCGTCGCTCAACTGCCGCCCGAACCAGGTTTGGTACCAGAAGAGAAACGGAAATAACACCAACCCCAGGGCGAACAGCGTGATGAGGAGGTAAGCTCTTCGGCCGGGGCGGCGGTGAGCCCCTGGGGCCTGCGGAGTCATCGCCGGTGGAGTAGCCGCCTGTGGAGTCTTCAAGGACTCATGATACCAGTGGCATGGGCGTCCGCGCCTGCGCGTAGCCGCCGAACGCCCTCTGCGATCACTTGAATGGAGACGATCCGCGCGCTTCTTGAGACCGCGCAGCAGGTTGAGCACGGCGGCGCGTGCCGCTGTCTATGCCAGGTTGGTGCGCGGAGGAAGCCGAGACATGGTAGGCTATCGCCACGCAAACGTATCGAGAAACCGCTTGCTGACGCGCGCGGCTCCGATCAACGCTGCGTAACGGTCCCGGCCTCAACCATCTTCAAAGGCTTCCCAGCGTCAGCATGCGAGTGTCTCTGCTTCCTCTGCGCGCCAACCCCGAATTGTCACTAACTACGACCGCTGCAGAAAGCCATATCAGTTTGGTCTTCCTCAGCGCGTTCTTAGCGGCTCCGCGTCTCCGCGGTGAAGAACACTTTCGACTCACCAGAACCTCTTCTTGTAAAAGACGTCGACGTCGAACTGCCCGTTTCTGTCGCGCGCGGCGATCGCCGACCACTGCGGATTGATCGCCCACTCCACCCGAATAATTTGCGAATTGCTCTGCGTCACATCCTGTATGTATGTGAACGTCAGATCGCGCGAGACCTGCTGCTGGAGCGTCAGGGTCGCCTGCGGCGTGTTCGATGAGCCTGTAATCTGCGGGTCGATCTTCAGCTTGCTGACTCCGAACAACCGCTCCAGCCGTCCCGACACCGGGTTGGCCACGGCCGCGCCGAGCAGCGTGGATGCGCCGCTCTGACCGAAGCTTTGCTGCGGCGCTACCGGCGTGCGCGCCGCCAGCACGGGGTCCGACGTCGGCGGCTTGCCCGACCCCAGAAGCGAGACGATCTCCGTGAACTGCAGCGGCGGATCGCTGCGGTAGGAGAGTTTCATCCGATCCACCGGTCCGGAGACGCTCAACGCCACGTCCACACCCTGTACCGTGGTCTCAAGATCGATATTCAGAATCGGCTCGATCTTCTGCGGATTGAAAAACGTCACGGTGCCCTGATCAATCGTATACTTGGTCCCAGAGAACACGACGTCGCCCTGCGTCACCGTCACCCGCCCGAGCATGCCGGGATGATCGGCGTTTCCGCGCAGCGTCAGGCTGGCATCGGCCTGCAAATTTTCGGTCAGCGTGGTGCGGAACTGGGTCTCGGACGACGTCTGGATCTTCACGTCGAAGCGCATGCCCGCCAGCAGGCCCGTGCTCACGGAGGCCGCAGGCGGTGGCGCCGCCGCGGAGTTCAGCAGGCTGCCCATGTCGGAATGCGAGTGCAGCGCCACATCCTGGATTGTCACCGTGCCGGAAAGCAGACTGCGCGATGTGGCGCCGGCCAACACCAGCCGCGCGGAGGCCTGCGTGGTAACGGTCGGTGGATAAGCCACCCGGATGCCGTCCGCGTTCGCCTGCACGCGGAACTGCATCTCCGGGCCGCCGTAACCCGCGAAACCGGAGAGCGTGACCTTGCCGCCGCCGGTCTCGCCCGTAATGTTCTGGATCACCGCCTCCGTCCCGTTAAAGTTCACCACGCCATTCGCGTTGGAGATTCCGTTGGGCAGGTCCACCATATTGAACGACGCATTCTGCAGTTGCAGCCTGCCGTTGATCACCGGTTTCGCCGTGTTCCCCGTCACCGACGCATTCAGCAGCACGCCTCCCGTGGAAAAGATGTCGGGGTTCAGAGCTTCCAACACCTCCAGTTTCACGTTGCCGTCCACGCGCAGGTTGAGCGCGCGGGGGTCGACTATAGACGCCGTCCCCGTCACCGCCAGATTCGTGGAAGGTCCCGTGATTTTAGCGCTTCGGACGGTGATCAGCCCGCCGTCCAACGCGGCGACGATCGGCCCTTCGTTGTGCAGTTCCAGGTTGACGCGCGGCTTCTTCACCGCGTCGGTGGCCACGGAGTGCGCCTCCAGTTTCGTCACCTGCAGCGTCCCGCGCAATTCTTGCATGCGCGCCACCGGACCGGACACGCTCACCTGTCCATCGAGCGACCCATCAAACGTCCGGACCGTGCTCTCGAGCCATGCATTCAGCCCGGAGTAGCTGACATTCGCGAAACTGACCTGCGCGTCCACCGGATAGTCGCCACCCAGTTCCATATGGCCATTGCCTTTGATCGTAGAGCGGGCGAAATTCGAATTGAGTGTGAACGCGACTTCCTTGCCGCGCGTCTCCGCGGTGGCCGTCAGGTCGCCCAACGGCTTTTTGTCCAGAGCCAGGCCACGCGCCCCGATGTTGGCATTCAAGGCGGAAAACAGCGGAGCCGCATTCTTGCGCAGCGTGGCCGCGCCGTCGGCAGTCACTTCCGCCACCCCCGTCAGGCCGCTCTTCATCTGCTGTACGGCGTGCAGGCTGCCCAACTGCACCTGATTGCTACGCAGGTGGAACTGCACGCGCCCGTCCTCGAAATCGCCCACCGGGTGCTCCAGTGACGCGGTCAGTTCCAGGGACGACGCGCCCGCCGCCAGCCGCATATCGGTAACGCGAACCGACTGGTTGGTATAAGCGATGTTCCCCTGCAGGCGCGAGAACGGTTCGTCGTAGGCCTTGCCGTTGGCGATGGTCAGATTCACGTTGGCCTGCGGCGCATCGAGCGTTCCCGATACGTCTCCCGTTGCCGAAAGCGTTCCGCTCACCGGCAGATCGCGCTGTCCCGCTATGGCGAGCACACGGTCGATCGGCAGGTTGGCGATCTGCGCGTTCGCCGTCGTCTCGTGCTTGCCGGTCAGCATGGAACGGCCGGTCACTTTGATGGTCGAACCCGCGAAATCGGAGTTCACGTCGTACTGGATGGCCTGCCCCGCCGTGGCCGCGTTCGCCGTCAGGTCGCCCAGCCGCTTGCCTTCCATCTCCAATCCGCGGACGGCCGCGTTCGCATTGAGCGTAGTCAGTTCCACTTCTCCAGCAACCTGGCCGGTTGCGTCCGCATTGAGGGTCAGTGCACCACGCAAGCCGGGCCGGTCTTTCACCAGGCTTTGGAACTGGGCCAGTTGTACCTGGTTGCTGGCGACGTGGGCGCGGAACGTGCCGTGTTGCAGATCGTTGAGTGGGTGGCGATAGCTCGCATTGGCGTCGATGCGCGAGGGTCCGGCAACGAATGCCAGCGAGGGAACGTCGATCGAGCCCTGTGTCATGACCGCGTGCGCGGCTAGCGAATCGAAGCGCTCCCCTTCGATGGTCCCATTGACTACGGTGACGTCAGCGTTGCCGAGCGGGTCGCCAACCGTCCCGTTGACGTGGGCATCCAGCGTCAACGCCCCGGTCACGGGCACCGGCGAGGATTGTCCGGCGAGCGCCAGCACGTCCAGCACGCTGGCATTGCGCACGCTGACGTCGGCGCGCAGCGGCGCCAAGTTCTCGGGCTTCCAGTTGATCAGCCCGACGGTCGCCCGAAAACTGGCTTGCAGCGCACCGCGCGCCACCACCCCATTGGTCACCGATGCCCCGGTTTTCGACGCTTCGAAGCTCGTGGCCAGGCGCGTGAACGGCCGGCCCTCCGCGGTGAAGTTGGTCACCAGCACGTCCCCGGCGATGCGCGGCGCGCTCAGCTTCCCGGTAGCGGTTGCGGTCACGGTGGCCGCTCCGCCCGCGCTGAACCTCACCGGCAGACTCCCGGCTACGGGCTGGAAATCCGTCAGATCGCTGGAGACGGCGCGCACTTGAATCCGCTGCCCCAGCGATCCCGAAAGATCGATTCGCGTGTGCGGCAGCGCCAGATAAGACTTGGCCAGCGTCACCGTATCGGCGCGGCCGTTGTAGTCCACGTTCAACTGGCCCGAGACCGGCACGCCACTCCTCCCCGGCACGCCCCTCGCCGGCGCGATGCCAAAACCCGCGTGCGCCACCACTGCCGCGGGATTCTTCAGGCTGCCCTCCGCCTGCAACGGCCCCGAAACTACGCCGTCATATCCCAACGGCCTGGCCAGAAACGCCCGCGCCAGTTGGTCGATATCGAAATTGTGCAGGTTCCCGGAGAAGTGAAAGCGGTCCAGATTCTCCAGCGACGCGGAGCCGGTAAGACTTCCGCCGAGCGCGCCCAGCCGCAGCCCGCCGAGCTCAATCCGCGCCGCGTCCGCGGTGATGCTGGAATCCAGGCTGACACCCCCGATGCTGACACCCCCGCCGTGCGTGGTCCCCTGTTGAATAGCCACATTGCGCGCATTCAGGTTGGCGGTCACCTGGAAATCGTTCGCACCGGTGTATGAGGCGCGGCCGCCGATCCGCGCCGTGCCCTCCGGCCGAACCGCGACGCGGAACAGACGCCCGAGCTCACCCAGCGCCAGCGTACTCTGAAACTGCACCTGCTTCGTAGTGCCCGACGCTTCGATATTGGTCTGACCGAGGTTCACCTTGGCGTTCTGCACCTTGAGCCCGGCATCGTCCATTGAAGCCGTGATGTCCGCATTCAATACCGCCGGACCGTGCGCCGTGTCCAGCGGCATGCCGAGCGCCGCCATTTGCTTCACTTCGTCGATGGCCACGCGCGCAATCACATGCGCGGCCACGTTGGGAACGCCGCGCGGCGCTGCCAGATGTTCCATGCTGCCCGTGATCGCAACCTGCGATTTCGGCGTGAGCAGAAGCGCGTTCGTCAGCCCGATCCGGTCCTTCTCCAGGGTCACCGGCAGCTTCACGTCCACGCGCAGCGCATTCACGAAGAGCGGACTGATATCCACCTCGCCCGTGTAACGCGAGGTCACCATGTTGAAGCCGAGTCCGGCGCGCAGGTTCTCGCCGCTGATGTTCAACGCGCTCTGGCGGTTGGCGAACGTCAGTGTCCCGTCGCGCAGGTCGAATTTGCCAATCGCCAGGTCCACCACCGTCTGCATGGCGCTCTTATCGCCCTTGCCGGGCACCTTCGGCGACGGCACATTGGTGTGCCCATCCGGGTAGACGATCACGTTGGCCTGCGGTTTCTCGAGAAGCAGGTAGGCGATATCGACGAAACCTTGGAACGGTGAGAGCAGTTTCAAATCGACCTGCAACAGGTCGGCGCGTAACAGCGGCGGGGCGTCCGCGGGCTCCAGCCCGTGTACCACAAAGTTGCGGATCTGCGCGCGCAGGTGCGTCCAATCGAACGTGAAAGAACCGATCTCGGCGCGCCCGCCCGTCCCCGATTCCACGGCGGCGACAATCTTCGCCCGCACCGTGTTGCGGAACCAATCCGTACGCACAATCGCGATACCTGCCACGAACAGGACCACGATCAGGCCAAGCAGCCCGCCACCTGCCCAAAGCGCAATGCGCTTCCCCCGGCTCACTCGAAGGCCCCCTTCTTGAACTGAATCCGCGTGCCGCTTCGCGCCTGCTTCAGCCACACGTCCATCGGATCATCCCCCGTATCTTTTGCCCCGTCCGCATCGCTGGACCGGTCGGCCGATTGCGCGGGCGGGGCCAGGTTCACCATATGGAATCGCTGGTCGGTGAAGCGAAGCGCCGCCACCTGCCACAGCAGGTGCCGATTGACCTCGTCCTCGGTCAGCCCATATTTTTCCAGCGCGGCGCGAAACGCCGGGACGCTGGGATAGTTCTCCTGCCGGAACTTGCGCAGCACCACCGGGCCTTCGCTCTCCGCCGGCATCGGGTAGCCACCAATTTGCATTTCGCCGCGGATCAGTTGCTGGTCCACCAGCCTCTCCGCCGCGGCCCTGCGCTGCGCGGCGCCCAGGTCGAGCGGCTGGCCATTCAGGAACGCCGTCAGACGCACCTCCAGGAGCACTTCGGATTCCGTGATCACCTGGTTCCCCACCACCACCGCCACGCGATCGATCACGCCAGCCGCCACCGCGGCCAAACTGAACGTGATTGCCAGCAGAGCCTCTCTCATATTCAAAATGCCTGCCCGATGGAAAAGAAGAATTGAAAGTGGCTGACGCGCTGGATAGCCGGCGTCGCCTGGTTCAACAGCAACTGCTGGTAGGTCCCCTTCAGCCCGTTGAAAACCGGCGGATTCAGACTGTACGCCAGATCCACCCGCAACGGCCCCACTGGGGTCCGATAGCGGACGCCGAACCCGGCCGCCTGCACCATGTAGTTGAAGTCCGAATTGTCGCGCTGTCTGTAGCGGAAGGAAATACTTCCCAGGTCCGTATAGACATTACCCAGATCGTGAAACAGCACGCCGGTGATGTCCTCTCCCAGAAACGGGAAGCGCAGTTCGGTGGAATGGAACAGCAAAGCATTACCGCCGATTGGGAACCCGGTCAGCAGATCGCGCGGACCTGCCTGATTGTCGGGGAAGCCGCGCTGCGAACCCGATCCGCCGCCGAAAAAGCGTTCCGGCAGAGGAACATACTGCGCCGGATCGTTGCCCGGCGCGATGCTGAACGGATGCATCCAGCCGAACTGGGTGTTGCTGGCGAGCACGATATCGCCATGCACGCGCTTGTAGTACGAATTGCGTCCCAGGAACTTCAGGTAGTTCTTGTTGCCCCCGAAGTAGTGCTCCACCAGGCCCAGGTCGCCGGAATTATAGATGCCGCGATGCGCGTCCACCGGGTCGTCACGGCGGTCCTGAATCAGGTTGGCGGAGATTATGGCGATGCGCGCCGGCTGAGCCAATGAAGGAATCAGCAGGGGATTGATCTTCAGCGTGCTCTTGTCCACTACCACGTCGCGCCAGGTATAGCGCCAGAGCGCGGTAGTCGCCTTGGAGAGACGCTGCGAGAGTTGCACCGACCCCTCGTAGCGCTGCGCGGTGAACGTGCGGACGTCGCGGGTGTTGTCGTAAAGGGCCGTAAAGGAAATGTTACGGCCCTCCACGTTGCGGTAGCGCGGCGCCAGGTAGTTCAATGAGACGCGCCGGTCCAAAGTGGAATATCGGCTCTTGAAGTTTAGGCTATGCCCCAGTCCCCACATGTTCAGCCGGCTGACCTCGAAACTTCCGCGCGGCGAAAACCCGGTCGCGCCGGCCGGTTGGTCCAGGCTGTCCTGCGCGCCGCCGATTCGCGCCACTTCCGCGCCCACTCCGACTCCCACGTAATAGCGGTGGCCTTCCGTCAGGTGATAGAGCACGTATTTGTTTTCGGTATCGCCCTGCTGATTCTGGATCGCCATATCCACCTTGTCGAATACGCCCAGATCATAGAGGCGCCGCTGCATCACGCCCATCTGCGTCCACGACAGCGGTTCGCCGGCTTTCAGCAGTACGTTGGGCTGCACCAGCCGCATGCGCGTGGCGCGCAGACCGGAGATCAGAACATCGCGGACATAGCGCGGCGGACCCTCGTTCACCACGTACACCAGGTCGGCCTCATGCCGCTCCGCCACGTTGGAAATCCGCCAGTCGAACGACACATCCGGATAGCCGGCGGATTGATACACGCCGAGGATCGTATCCCGGTCCAGCCCTACGTTGCTCTCGCTAAAAGGCTGCCCCGGCAGCGACGCCAGGCGCGCCAGGATGGCGGCGCGATCGGGGCGATTGATTCCCTGCACATCGATCTTTCCGACGGTGTACTGCGAGCCTTCCTCGATCTCCATGGTCACAGCCACGTTGCCTGTCTTTCCCTGGTAGTCGTCGATGCTCTTGGCCGTCACCTTGCAATCGCGGAATCCGCTGTCCCGATACAGCGCCGTAATGGCCGCTTCGTCACGCTTGGCGAACCCCTGGCTGAAGCGGCCGTGCCGCAGCCGAACTGTCCCTGCCGGCTGCAGGAACATGCGCTCGCGGATCTGATCGGCTTTGAAATAATGATTGCCGGTGACCTCCAGTTTCACCACTTTGTGCCGTTCGCCCAGACCGATCGCGTAGGTGACTTCCTCCTGGTCCGGCGTCACCTTGCGGTCCTGAAAGTCCACCTCCACGTCGAAGTAACCCTTATTCTGGAAGTAGTCGCGCAGGTTGGCCACGCCGCGCACCAACAGGTCGCGATTGACGGTCTCTTCATCGAACACGGGCACGTACTTCTGCAGGTTCCCCTTGGAGATCTTGGCCCCGCTCGCCTTCACCTGCACCTTCGGACCACCATCGGCCCGGATGGCCGGTTTGACGGTGTTCGTCGACGCGTTGTAGTCCACGTGGTCCAGCACCACGTTGGCGGTGAGGCGCTCGTCTTTGTTGTACCGCTTGCGCACGTTCTGCACGCCGCTCTGCTGGTCGGAGGCGGTGGCCAGCTTCCAGCGGAACCTGCCCTTATACCTGGCCGCCTTCGCAACCACCTCCGGACGAAGTTTCGTGTCACCCGTGATAGCCGGCGTCGTCAACCGGGCGCGCTTCCCCGAGTTCACCTGAAAGGTCAGGGTGACCTGCTGATGCTCGTTGTCCCGCTCCACCTTCGGCTGGACGGTACCCTGGTAGAGCCCGTTCCGCTGCATCAGATCCTGGATGCCCTTACCGGCCGCCTCGATATCCTCGTCGTTGAACGGAGTTCCGAGCTCGAGCCGCGCTGCGTTCGCCAGTTGTCCTGCGCTGGGCGGCAGGCTAACCTTGCCGCGCACCTCCACCGGGCCTGTGAACCACTGCTCCACGGTGCGGAACACCAGCACCACGCCGCTGGGCGAAGTCTCCCAAGTGACCTCGATATCCTGATATTCGCCGGTATTGTACAGGCGCTTGATGGCGTCGCGAACGTCGCTTTGCCGCAGCGGCGCTCCGGGCTGCAGCGGCACCAGGCGATTCAGGTCGGCGCGCGCCACGGGCTGCAACGGCGGTTCGAACCGGACGGCTTCGATGGGCCTGCCTTCATATTCCTTTGGGACCGCCAAGTCGTCAGATTTTAGACTGGGGGGGCAGGCAAAAAGTAAGCAACCAAACAGACAGCGCCGCACCTGGTCGCCAATGGCCATCGCTGAAGCTCTAGCAAGCCGACAGCCCTAGTATTCGAACTTACCGATCCAGCCCGCGTCCCAAAATTGGCTTGGTTCCGCCACGTCACCCATTGCCTTCTTGGCGCCCTCTGGCGCCCACTGGCTCGCGGCTCCTTTTGCAATCACACTACAATAGGAAAAGGAGCCCGCCCCCGAGTGGAAAAGTTGCTGGATATTGTCCTGATCCTGGTCTTTTCGCTGGTACAGTGGCGAATCACCCGGCTGTTGATAGCTGCTGCGAACCGCCATCTTTCCGACCGCGCGCGTCCCGTTGCGCGCGCCGCCATCTATCTGTTTGACGGGTTGTTGATTGTCGGTTACAGCTTCACGTTCTCGCCGTTGCGGGCCTGGCTGAGAATTCCCGGGTCTTTCGGTCTGGTGATGGGAGCCGCCGCCTTGACCTACCTGATGACGGCCACCGCCGCTCTCGGGGTGCACTTGGTCTTCGCCATTTTCCGCAAGGGTCTAGGGGCGGACGTGAACCCGGGGCGCCGCCGCGTGCTCAATTCCGTGGGCAACGTCCTGATGGCCTCTCCGTTCGCCGTGGTGGGTTACGGAACTTTGGTGCAACGCACGGATTTCCGGGTCCGCGAGGTGGATGTGCCGGTGCCCGGCCTGCCTGATGACCTGCACGGCTTGCGGCTGCTTCAATTAAGCGACATTCACCTGAGCGCGTTTCTCAGCGAGCGGGAACTGGCTCGCGTGATCGACGCATCCAACGAATTGCGCCCGCACCTGGCCGTGGTCACGGGCGACCTGATCTCTTCCCATTCGGACCCGCTCGACGCCTGCATCCGCCAGATCGCGCGCCTCAAAACCGATGCCGGCGTTTACGGCTGCCTGGGTAACCACGAAAACTATGCCAAGGTGCAGAACCTCACCGTGGAACTGGGGGCCCGCTGCGGTGTCCCCTTCCTGCGCCAGCAGGCCCAGCAGCTTCGTTTCGGGAATTCGGTGCTGAACCTGGCCGGCGTTGACTTCCAGCCGTCTACCCAAAAGCACCGGTATCTGCAGGGCGCAGGGCGTATGGTAGTGCCAGGCGCCATGAACGTTCTGCTCTCGCACAATCCCGATGTGTTTCCCGTGGCGGCCCGGCAAGGATATCATCTCCTGCTGGCGGGACACACCCATGGCGGCCAGGTCAATGTCGAGATTCTGGATCAGGCCATCACCCCAATCCGGTTCTTCACACCCTACGTTTACGGGCTGTACCGTTCGGGAGCGGCCGCCGCGTATGTGACGCGCGGCATCGGCACCATCGGTATCCCGGCACGTATCGGAGCGCCTCCCGAAATATCCGTTTTGGTCCTGAGAAAGGTATAATCGCTCCTACCTGTGCGCTACCTCATCGTGAGCGACCTGCATGCCAACCTGGAAGCCCTGAACGCTGTGGTTCGGCAGGCCGCCGGCCGCTACGATCAGGCGATCTGTTGCGGCGACCTGGTGGGCTACGGCGCCGACCCCAACCCGGTGACCGATTGGGTTCGCGCCAACTGCGCCATTGTGGTGCGCGGCAATCACGACCGGGCGTCTTCGGGGCTGGATGACCTGGAATGGTTCAACCCGGTGGCGCGAATCGCGGCGGTCTGGACCCTGGAAAACCTTTCGGCCGGCAACGCCGATTACATTCGCGGCCTGCCCCAAGGCCCCGTTCTGGTAGATGGCTTTGAGGTGGTGCACGGCTCCCCTTACGACGAAGACGAATATGTGCTCGCCGCCGGAGAAGCCGGGCAGGCGTTCGGTTATCTGGAGGCCCGCCTGGCCTTCTTCGGCCATACCCATGTGCAGGGCGGGTTCATCTGGAACCAGTCGCGCGTGGAAACGATCGCGCGCACCGCGGCGCGCACGGACCGGCAACGCATGGAGATTGACCCGGAGTGCGCCTACCTGGTGAACCCCGGTTCGGTGGGACAGCCAAGGGACGGCGACCCGCGCGCCGCTTATGCCGTCTACGATTCGGGAGCGCAAATGCTGACTTATTTCCGGGCCGCTTATGACGTGGAGGCGGCGCAGAAGAGGATTCGGGAAGTGGGACTGCCGCCGGTCCTGGCGGACCGGCTTTCGGTGGGAAGATAGTGGCCGCGACCCTCCGGGCGGCGGGTCGGGAGATTGAACGCATTAATCGGCCCTTTGCGCGCCGGCCGTCCGGACCGGATCAAATGATTGCCTCTTCGCATAAGCTGACGGCTATCCTGTTCGGAATTGGCGTCACGCTTCACAATCTCGAGGAAGCGATGTTCCTGGCAGACTGGTCCCGCTCTCATTTGAAACTCTGGTTCGAGCCAAACCCCAAGATATATTGGGTCCTGACCTCGTTGGTTAGCGTTGTGATTTGGATTCCGGTTGTTGGCGTCTGCGTTTCGAAGGAGAGCTCCTCTTTTCAAAAGGTCCTCTCGGGATTTGCCCTCGCCATGGCAATCAATGCCGTGCTGCCCCACTTGATGATCAGCCTTTTTAAGCATTCCTATTCGCCTGGAGTGGGATCGGGGATGCTCTTCAACTTGCCGCTTGGCGTGTTGCTGATTCATGAGCAGTTGAGTGACCGCGCAATCTCGCCTGTCGAGGTCTGGCGGGCAGCAGTTTTGTATGCGCTGCTGTTGGCCGTAGGCGCCTTCGGAAGCTTGTACGGAGCCCATGCGATCTTAGCCGCCAGGAAGATATGAGCTTGAAATCTATGCCGTCTCGAAATCTACCCTTAGTACATCCCAACGTAGAAAAGGTACAGAATTCGGGGATTGGGCTGGGACATCCCGGCTTGGCGAGGTAGCTGCTCTGGGCAATTTCGGTCGCCGGCCATGGATCATCGGCTCAAGCCTTGGCGTCATCATCTATGGCTGTCGCCCACGGTTCCACGCGACGCCGCCTTTCAGGATGCCGTGTTGCATTGCCTTGACACGCGCAGATTCGGGGTTGACTCCCGATGGTGCATCATATACGATGCGTTCCGTCTGCCTGCTTGTCCAGGCTCAGGAAGGGGACCTCTAAATGAAAGCTATACTTTCCGCGATCATTGCCATGGCGGGGCTTGGCGCCGTTTCTGCGTTTGGCCAGACTGCGCAAATGACCGGCGCCATCTCCGATCAGACCGGAGCCAGCGTCCCGAATACCACAGTGACCGTTACTAATGTCAACACCGGTGTGGCGCGGTCAAGTATCACCAATGCCAGCGGCAATTACCTGGTGACTGCACTGCTTCCGGGGACCTACCGGGTGACTACGCAAGCGCTCGGCTTCAAGCAGATGAGCCGGGAACCGATCATTCTGGAAGTAGACCAGATCGCGCGCATTGATTTCAGCCTTACCGTGGGAGGAACTCAGGAAACCGTGGAGGTACAGGCATCGGCTGTTTTGCTCAACTCGGAGAGCAGCACGATCAGCGCCGTGGTCGAAAACCGCCAGGTGTCGGACTTGCCGCTCAACGGCCGCGACCCCATCGAACTGGTGGCGCTGGAGCCCGGAATTCGGGTCCAGGGAAACTTTGGCGGCAAGCAGGTGGCGGGAGGAACTGCTCCCGGGAACTGGGCGAATTTTTCCTTCAATGGCGGCATGGCCAACGCCAACGCCATCATGGTGGAAGGGCTGGCGCTGGATCTGGCGCAGATGAATACACCGTCATTCGTGCCACCGGTAGACGCTACTCAGGAATTCCGTGTGCAATCGAATACATTTTCGGCGGAGTACGGCCGCACTTCGGGTGCGGTAGTGAACTTCAGCATCAAATCAGGCACCAACCAATTCCATGGCTCCGCCTTTGAATTCTGGCGAAACAAGGTTCTCAACGCCAACGATTTCTTTCAGAACCGCATCGGCAATCCGCGGCCGCCCTTCAATCTGAACCAGTTTGGCGGGGCTGTCGGAGGTCCCATCAGGAGAGACAAGACTTTCTTCTTTAGCAATATTGAGGAATACAGGCGTGTAGTGACGAACCCCACCATTACATCCGTTCCTACGGCGCTGCAAATCGCTGGGGACTTTTCGCAGACGTTCAATAGCACGGGTAAGCTGGTCCCTATTGCCGATCCGACAACAACCACTCTACTGGCAAACGGCTCCTATACCCGCACCCTCTTTCCGGGAAACATTATCCCGGCGTCGCGGTTCAGCACGGTGGCTCGAAATGCCTTAAAGGCCTACCCGGGGCCGAACCTCGCGGGGGTGCCTTTCACTGGCGTAAACAACCTCTCCACCAGTTCCGCGGTGCGATTGATCGATCACCAGTTGGTAAACAAGATCGATCACAATCTGAATTCGATCTGGAAGATCTTTGGTACGTACTCCCTGGAGGATTTGCACCAGGGCGCTACCGACCCGCTGCACTATACCGGGGCCGACCTGACCGCGGCTACGGGCAACTTCAGAAATCACGTCACTCTGTCGGCGATCGCTGTTTTCTCCCCCGCTCTGGTCGCGGAGTTGCACACCGGCTATGCCAGGCTATACCAATTCGCCGTCCCCAAGGCCGAGGGGTATGACGCAACCCAATTGGGTTTTGCGCGGTCGTTTGTCAATCAGTGGCAGATCCAAAGTTTCCCCGGTTTTCAGCCCAGTGGTTACGCCACGATCGGAAGTACCGGGTACTCCAGGGGCGCGTTTAACAGTTGGGGCCAGCGCGCTTCGATGACTTGGGTGAAAGGCTCGCACTCGCTCAAGTTTGGCGCCGATTACCGGGTGCAGCAGATGAATCAGTTTTTCTTCACTACCATCGTGCCGCGATTTTTGTTTTCCAACCAGATGACCGCGCAGAATCCGCTCTCTCCCGACGCCAACAACGGGAATGGAATAGCCTCTTTCGTTCTGGGCGATGTTTCGACTGCCAATGTAGTCAAATCCCAACCCCTTGCGAACGAACGGCGCTACTTGCAAGTCTTCATCCAGGACGACTGGAAGGTTACCCGGAAGTTTACCGTGAACATTGGCACCGAGTACAGCCTCGAATTTCCGATCACGGAGCGTTACAACCGAAAGATGTGGTTCGATCAGAGCGCTCCGTTGCCGATTAGCGTCGGTTTCCCGGTTTCAGGCGGCTTCCGTTTCACCGACTCGAACACCCGGTCGCCGCAGGATCTTTACACTCACCAGTGGGGTCCGCGGGTGGGTTTTGCTTATCAATTGTTTCCGAAGACGGTGATCCGCAGCGCTTACGGTATTTTCTGGCTTCCCGGCGCAATTATGGAAACCACCGGAGATACACGCGCGCCGGCTTTTTCAATCAACACCCCGATGGTGACGTCGGTGGATGGCAACCTCACTCCCTTCAATACGCTGGACAACCCTTACCCGCTGCCCGACGGCATCACGAATCCCCCCGGTTCTTCGCAGGGTTTGCTAACCCTTCTTGGACAGGACGCCGCCGCCAATCGGCGGTATTATCATCCGGGTTACACACAGCAGTGGAATTTCGACATCCAGCAGGACCTGGGCCGGAACATGTTGCTCGAAGTGACCTATTCCGGAAGCGCTGGTGTCGGGTTGCCGGCGGGCTGGGCGACGCAGATCAACCAGATTCCGGACCAATACCTCAGCCTCGGGTCAGCCTTGCTGCAGCAGGTTCCCAACCCGTTTCTTGGCCTGGTTTCGACCGGAAACTTAGCGCAGAAGACGATTCCGCGGGGACAGTTGCTCCGTCCGTTTCCGCAGTTTCAATCCTTGTTTGGAGAGGCCGATCCGGTAGGCCATTCGAGCTTCCATTCGTTCGCCACGCAATTCAAGAAGCGATTTGCTCACGGCCTGGTGGGCTTCTCCTATACGGTCAGCAAAGCCATCGGGAACACGGAAACCCGGAGTGATTTTCTGGACTCAGTCACTACCAACGCCGATGGATTTGCGGACATCTACAATCGCGGACTCAACCGCTCGCTCATGGCCTACGACGTTCCGCAGCGGCTGGTGGTGAATTATTCGCTGGAGCTGCCTTTCGGCAAAGGCCAGCGGTTCCTGAACCAGGGTGGAATTCTGAACAGGGTTGCCGGGGGCTGGGAAGTGAACGGCATCTACACCGCGCAGTCGGGCATTCCAGTGGCTCTTATCAATCAAACCAACACCGTGGGAAACTACAGTAACGTAACCGATGTCTACGGCACCGCAGACTCCAACACGCGCCCGAACAATAATGGCACCAGCGCCATACTCTCAGGGGCGCCCAACACCCGGTTGAATCAGTGGTTCAATACCAGCGTGTTCAGCCAGCCCGCGCCGTTTACCTACGGCAGCGCGCCGCGCACGCTGCCCGACATGCGCGCCGACGGTACCAACAATCTGGATTTCAGCGCGTTCAAAAACAACCGCTTTGGGCACGAAGAGCGCTTCAACCTTCAGATCCGAGCCGAGTTTTTCAACGTGCTGAACCACGTTCGGTTCGGCAATCCAGGCTTCCAATTCGGCCTTGCCACGTTCGGCGTGGTCAGCGCCGCGGGGAACAGCCCGCGTCAGGTTCAGTTGGCGGCGAAATTTCTTTTCTAAACCAAAACCGGGAGCTTCGGTCCAGGGAGCTACGCGTCCCGGATTTGATTGGGATGTCGAGGTCGTGTAAAGGGTCTCGTAAAGAAAGGAAGCGGCCTGATTCGCTTGCAGGCGCCGGTGTGATTCATGCGGAAAAGGCTTATGGTCTTGATTTCGCTGCTTCCGGCGCTTTGCGCCTCAGCCCTCTGTGCTGACGGTGCTTATGTAGGCGCGCAGGTTTGCGGGTCCTGTCATCAGGCCCAGTTCAAGGGACAATCGGGCAGTGGCCACGCTCAGGCGCTGCATCGGGCAACAGAGCATGAGCTGGCGGCCAGATTCACCCCTTCCGCGCCTCTCTTGCGGCCCCCCAATTTCCATTTTCGGTTTGAGCGCACGCCGCACGGGATCCAGGTGCGAGCCGACGATTCCAAATACCTTACGAGATTGTCTGTCGATTGGGCTTTCGGCGCCGGCGCTCACGCCGTGACGTTCGTCGGCAAAGCCAGCGACGACCTTTACATCGAGCACTCCTTTTCGTACTATGCCGATTCACAAACCTTCGACATCACGCCACAGCACGAAAATCTCCCAGCCGAGACACTGCACCAGGCCATGGGCCAGGCTTTCAAGATCCAAGGTCCCGGCCCTACCATTCAAGACTGCTTTCAATGCCATTCGACAGGCCCCGTGTCGGTGTCCCCGAACCATGAAGTTCAAGTCACCGAACCCGGCGTGCGCTGCGAGGTTTGCCACGGACCCGGGAACGCCCACCTGCTGGCGGTCCGCCAGGGCAATCTGACGCGGGCGAGGAAGCTGATCCAAACCCCGAAAGCACTCTCAGCAGGCGAACTGAATCGATTGTGTGGAACCTGTCATCGTTTCCCGAACGGAGATCCGCGAACCATAGATTGGACCGATCCGTGGAACGCGCGTCATCAACCCCCTTATTTCCAGCAAAGCCAGTGCTTTCTGAAAAGCGGCGGTGCGTTGTCTTGTCTGACATGTCATAACCCGCATGAAGGACTTCGCCGGAACGACGCGGGCCACTACAGTCGAATATGCGCCAGCTGTCATGGCCGGAACGCGCTTTCGCCCAAGGAGATCTGCAAGAAGCAGGAGTCCCCGGATTGCACCCGCTGTCATATGCCGGCTGTGGAGGTAACTTCGCACTTAACATTCAAGAATCATTGGATAGGAGTGTATCTGAATGGGACAACGCTGAAGCCTTTACGATAACCAATGATCCATTACGGGATTGTGGGCCAGATGGCGGATGTGGAGTCCCTGACCCGGGAGGCACGAAATCGGCTCACCAGCGGGCAACGGCGTAGTGCCAGTCTTCGATAGCCTGGCGATGGATCACACGAGACGAGTTGTTGTATCAGACCGCCGATGAGACACAGATGCGTCATCGTCCGAATGCCCACGCCACCATCAGCGGGAACTCCTCTCGCCAGAATGCGCCACCGTGCAACCCAGCTCGCTCATTCATGACGACATCCACATCTGCATCGCGCAGCGCGTCCGCCCACCTCCTGGCGTTCTCGAGGAAGAACGACTCCTGTGTGCCAGCGACAAGGTATGTGCGCGGAAGCGGACTCGGCATAACGCCAGGCGGCTTGTAACCGCCGCCAGGCGAGGCGCACAAGACCGCACCGTAGACATGTGGATGCCGAAGCCCAAGAGCGAGTGCCAGCTCTCCACCCGCCGAGACGCCGAACACTGCGGTACGTTCAGTGGGCAGCGCCACGCCAAACCGCGACTCCGTCCATCGGCGAACGTCCTCGACGAAGAACTTCTCGTGTGCCGCGAACCGCTCCGGCTCAAAGCCCGGTGAGTACTCATGGAGCCGCAGCGTCTCATCGGTCAGCCCATGTACACCGACGATCATTGTGGACGGTACGTCGGCCTTCTCGAGCAACGGGCCCCACTTCGAGATTCCCTGACCGTCACCGGCGAAGACGATTGCTTCGGGTGGGTCGGGTGGAACGTACACCGTGACCTGCCTTCCACCGTCGTACTCGAACATCTCGGCGACAAACTCTCTCGAGACTGCGCCGGTGGGCTTGGCGGGCGCTCCGTCGGACTCAGTTAGCTTGCGGTTGAGGTGATTGCGTGCTTGCTTCTTCATGGCCTTGCCTTCAGTTATAGAACTTTGGAACTCCAACATATTGATTCCCGAAGAAGATGGTGACACCAACAATTTGCCATTGGCGATACCGTAGTTTACGATAGATCATTGGTGACGCCAACGATCTGACTGGAATATATCGCTCTTCCGAGCGGTTCGTCGACCTCCGCCCCACGAAAGGTGCAGGCTGGGCGGCATCTTGTGTCCCCATCGGTTTCTTAGAAAGCGAAGTGAGAACTACCATGGCGAGAGTGCATGTTTTAAGAGGCCAGGACCGCGTCTTCGGCTTTACGCTCGATGAGCAAGGGACGAACCTGCCGCGGCAATATGGCCCTTGGACCACCTTCAAGACGATAGATCTGCACCACGACGAACCCGATCAAGGCGTTGATGTGCGTGTTTGCTTGGACGACATCAGCAAGCATTGGTTTTACTTGATCGCTGCCCATAAGCGCATTCACCCACCTTGCGGTTGCGTAGAGTGCCGGTCATGAGCGAGCGCGCGTTGGTTCTTGGTGGTGGCGGAGCGTCAGGCAATGCCTGGGTGATCGGCGTCATCACCGGCCTGTTTGACGCCGGGTTGGATGTGACCCAGGCCGATCTGATCATCGGGACGTCGGCCGGATCGACGGTGGCGGCTCAGATGACCAGCACGACCCGACCGACCGAACTGCTTGCCGCCATCCTTGCCGCTGTGCCCCAGCCACGGACGGGTCCGGCCGGATCCGACGCTGGACGTGTTCCTATTGGGCCGGCGGCGAACCATATGGAGAAGACAGGCGCGATCATCGCCGCCGCTACGGATGCGGCCGACATGCGCCGCAGAATGGGTGCGGCGGCGCTCGAAATGGATGCGGCGTCGGACGGCTCTGCGCAAGCGCAGTGGCGCGCCACGGTCGCCGCTCGGCTGCCCAGCCAGCGCTGGCCGCAACAACCGATGCTCATCGTGGCTGTCGATGCCCATACCGGTGAACCGGTCGTCTTCGACCATCACAGCGGAGTCGAACTGGCGGACGCCGTCGCCGCCAGTTGCGCCAATGGCTTCGGCGTCCCTCCCTACACTATCGGCGAGCGCCGCTACATCGACGGCGGCTACCGAGCCAACGAGAACGCCGATCTGGCAGCCGGATACGCGCGGGTGCTGGTACTGTCACCACTCGGCGGCAGATCACGGCACCCGTTGGACTGGGGCACCCATCTCGCAGCGCAGGCCGACGAACTACGCGCACGCGGCAGCAGGGTCGAAACCATATTCCCGGATAGCAACTCTCAAAACGCACTCGGCGTTGGCGTCAATATGATGGATCCGTCGAGGCGTCCGGCCGCCGCTAGAGCCGGTTACGACCGAGGCAGAGCCCTTGCCGGGCAGCTCACCGAATTCTGGCGCTGACGCCTGCGAAACCAGTCGACTCGGTAGGCGTGACGATACTTGCTCATGCCTCGGATGGCCGGTGGGCGCGGTGTGGTGGTTGATGTTCGTGCCGATGATCGAATGCGCGCCGCGTCTGCGCCATTCACGATGGGCAAGTTCGCCCTTCGAGGGCTCGCGCAGAGCATAGCGCGCGAGCTTGCCACATGTTTGGATCAGGTGCCGAAGAAAAAATATCGGCGAGCAGCCAAAGAGACAGGTGCCCGGTGGACATCAAAATGCGAGACCTTCGATGGGCTTGTCGCATCGCGGCACCGTAGCCTTCGGCAATCCGTTCGCGCAGAATCTCGTGTTCGAACTCCGCAAAGACGGAGAACAAGCCGGCCATGGCGCGCCCCGTCGGCGTTGTCAGATCCATCGAAGCGAGCATCCGGCATCGGCTCTTAGCCACGGGCATCTGGCTTCTACGAATGCTTCGCGGTGTAGATCTTGTTACTCATCCGGTTCTGCTGTCCGTTGACGTGCGTCCTCTCGCCCGGCGTCAGCCTGCCGCCATTGAGCGAGCGGTCTGTCCGCACTTCCTGGTTGGTGGCCGATTCGCCCTTCTCCGTGCGGGCCGCTTGTCCGGCGGTCATCCTGCCTGACGCGATCCCATTGGCGATCCGGTCCTGCTGGTTCTCGCGGCGTGAACCCACCCTGTTGTTGCCGTAGTGAGCGGTGGCGGCGTTGTGCTTGTCCTGGTAGATCTGCTTGCTCATCCGGTTCTGCTGTCCGTTGACAATCCTCTTTTCCTGACCGGTGAGCTTGCCGCCGTTGAGGGAGCGGTCCGCCCGCACTTCGTGGTTGATGGCCGCTTCCCTATTCTCTAGCCTGGCCGTCTCGCCTGCGGTGAGTTGGCCGGACTTCACGCCCTGGGCGACCCGGTCCTGTTGGTTCTCGCGCCGCAGCCCGGCCTCGGTGGTTTGTGCCATGGCGCCGGCCGCCAGAATGGAAGCCGCTACCGTGGAAAGAATTAAGCTTTTCATTTTTATCCTCCTCAGCGTCTCGGATTCGCCGAATCGCTTTACGACTGGATAAGCGCCAAATGCGGGAGGAAGTTCCTTAACGCGCCGTTAAAAGCGGTTCATGGTGACCGCGAGCTACGTGGCAAAGGCAGCACAGGTGAATCACGCGAGTGGATGGCAACAGTTCGCAACCGCGCGGAACTACCGGGACCGGGTCCTCTCCATCACGGTCCGCAGGATACCGTTGATTCTGGTCGAGTAACCCTTGCCATACTGCATGAGCCAGTCGTAAACTTCCTTGTCGATGCGAACCGCCACGAGCACCTTCGGAGCCCGGCGAAATTGCGCCAGTTGCTCGTCGGTCAGGGCAGGGATGTCCGAATAATCAATGCCGGAATCATCACCGGCAGCCTGCCGCTTCGCGATCCGGGATAAGACCGCCTTCTGTGCTTTACTCACCGGCTTGCTGAATATAGATTCGGCGCTCACGCTGGTTAGCTTCGCGGGCCGAGATGATGCGGATGGTTTCTTCCTGGTCATTTTCATTCTCCATGCGATAGACGTGGACAACCAGCAGCACCGCGCCGGCTGCGGATCCTATGACGTGCCACCTCTGTTCGCCCGTCACGACGCGGTCCTTGCGAAAAACTGCATAGGGATCGTCGAAAACAAGCGCGGCGGTCTCGAACGTGAGGCCGTCGTGCTTCTGTTGGTTGATCCGGTTCTTTTCACCGTCCCATTCGAACCGCACTGCTATACAAAATGTATAACACGAGGTGTGGAATGGTCAACCTCCGGAAACCGCGCCCGTCGATCTGAAAGCACCTCCGGCAATCATTCCTTTGGAACAGTTGACGAACCCGATCGGTGGCTTCGTCTGAATGAGGTCGCGACCCGGAGGGTCGCCGCTACTTCACCGTGATCCAGACCGGCTGCGAAACCGCGCCGCCCGACTCCACGCGGAAGGCCTGCCTGCCCGCGGCAACATCTCCGGGCAACGCGCCGTTGATCTGCCGGTAACCCTGCCCATCCGGTTCGGCGATGGTCAGCGTGCGCAGCCGCCATTCCCCGGCCCAGAGCCGCACGTTTTGGCAGTCGCAGTTTTCGGGAAGCCCCAACACCCAGCAACTCAGGTATCCCTCCTTGAGCCCTTCCCTGTGCCCCTCCACGGGACCCTCCATGGGCGCGCCCCGGGCATCGGCCCGTCGGATTTCCCCCGGCGTCCAAGTCAGCGAATCGAAAACGCCATGCACTACGATATCGCCGGCCACCGGCGGCACGTCCACCGGGATTCGCAGCGGCCGGCTGAAGGGGCTGTTTTTCAAACGGAGCCGGAGTGGAATCCACCCGGCGGCAGTCCCCGGCGGCAGCCGGAAATTCGCCAGATATAGACCGTTCTCCTGGCGGCCTAAATGCACGGCGGGCGCGCCGAATTCGCCGGCCTCCAGGCACAGGTCATCCCGCGTCAGGTTTTCCGTGGAGCTTTTGAACCAGCACGAGATGTATTCGTCCCGCGTGGTCGCAAAGTTCTTGCCGCCGGTCGTGGCGTTGCTCGCCGATACCAACTCAGGCGCTGGAAGTTGCGGCCGGGCGGGCTCCGGTTCCCATTTCCGGTAGCAGGCTACCGACGCATTGATGGAGTCCACGGCGAACAATTCCACGCGCGCGAAGCCGGCGGCCCGGCACATCGCCAGCAGGCAGCCCACCGTCATCCCAACCCAGTTATCCATCTGGCCGTTCAGCTCATCGGTCTCGTAAAACTCCATGGTGGGAATGTCGGCCACGTGCTCGCGCCACGCCGGGCCATCCGTCACGAAGGTTTCGATGATGGCCACATCCGTTGCCAGGCCGCAAACGATCTCCAGGCCCAGCACCGGGTGGCGTAGATGGTACAGCACGCCCAGGCAGAGCACGATGTCGAAGTTCCCCAGCCCGGCCGCCGGGAGTTCGAACAAATCCAGGTTGCGGTAGGCCGCCTTCGATCCCAGCAGGCGATGCATGCGCAAGTAGTTCGGAATCTCCACCCGGTCCACCGATGTCACTTCGGCCCCGCGCCGTTCTGCTTCGAAGCTAAACCAGCCGTCCCAGGCGCCGATGTCGAGCACACGCTTGCCGTGAAGGTCGCCCGGGATGGGAAAGCGCAGCCAGCGTTCCCGCTGCCACTCCAAGCTCATTACCGCCGGGATCACGGAGCCGTCAGGCAGTGCAAAGCTGTGATACCAGCCCTTTTGGGACAGTTCGGCGCTCAGGTCGTTCTGCTTTCTGCGCCGGTCTTTGAGGGATTGCGAACCGAGCGATTGGGACCCGTCCACACCGCCTATTTTTGCACTTCCGCGTACAGCCAATCGCGAATGCGCAAATACCACTCCGCGCCCAAAGACTCCGGCGGCCCGGCCATGGCTTGGGATTCGTCGCGGCGTTTCCGGATCGCATCTGGCCCAGCCTGGCTGCGGTCCAGCGTGGCGGCGATCCCCATGTCCTGAATCGCATTCCGGCGAATCATACCGCGCACGGTTAGCGGATGGGCCTCGGGCATTTCCGGCTTGCCGCCAATATAGCCCGCCAGAACTCCCGCCGCGGATGCGTCCGCGGGCTCTTCCAGACGCGGCAGGCTGACGGTTTCCGCGGTCCCGCGACTTGCAAGGATGGAATTGCCCGGCACGCGCGCCGGCGTGACGCGAATCTCCAGCGGCCGCACCAGAAAGTAGCCCACCTTCAACTGGACCTCCAGCCGGAACCGTGCCACTTCCGCGTCCGGCGGAATCCACACGTCCAGCAGATACACCCGCGCGGTCTGTTCCGGGATCTGCTCGTCGGGATCTGGTACGACTCCGAAATCCGGCAGGCGGCGGACCTCGGACAAGGCGTCCGGCACCCAGCCGTCTTTGGTCTTCGTGAAGCGTTCCTTATATAGCGCGACCCGGCAGGCGTTGACCGGGTTGGTGACCACATACAGGAAGTAGCTCATGCGCGGCGGAACCGAAACCACCACGTGAAACGAAGCCGACCCGTTGCGCGCCACGGCCGGAGACAGGACCTCGCGCGGCGATTCGGCGCGGTCGCTCTTGACGATGTTGCCGAACGGATCCACGCGTTGGAACTCGGAATAGAGTTCCAGGGATTGCGCCGGCAGCCCAGCGGCGGCGAACGCCAGCAGTAGCACGGACCTCCTGGTCTGTGTTGCCGGCCCCACGATGACCTACCGGTGTCCCAGGTACATCAGCCAGCCGATTCCAAACAGGGCCACTAGAAAGCAGGCGAAGGTATACACGCCGTAGTTGAGGCGGTCGCGGTCGGTCCGTTTGGTCACCACGCCCAGCACCACCGACGTGAACAGCGAAAACAGAAACGCCGCCTCGAAATGCGAGAGGTTCATCTTCATCAGTCTTTCCTCCCGACTGCGATCTCGTAGGCATCCACCATCGCCAGCACGTTCAGCAGCCCGGCTGTGACCAAAAACTTGGTCCCATAATCGTGAACGTGGCCGGCAACATCGGCCTGCGTATAGCCAAGCCAGACGCTGAGCAGATACAGAATCCC
Source organism: Candidatus Acidiferrales bacterium (assembly GCA_035570275.1). Lineage (GTDB taxonomy): Bacteria > Acidobacteriota > Terriglobia > Bryobacterales > Bryobacteraceae > DATMNI01. The sequence goes on from DATMNI010000377.1 coordinate 51,665, forward strand.
CGAGCAGACATCGCCCACAAAGCCGCCGGTATTGATGAGGATGGTCAGGAAGTCGCCGCTCTGGGGCTGGAACATGGCCCCGCGCATGAGCAGCCCGCAAACGAACATTCCCGTAACCGCGGCCAGCAGCAAGCCGCCCCGTCCGTTCCGCTTGAGCAGAAAGTGGCCGCCTCCGGGGATGAGCCAGCCCAACGCCACTGCCGGCATCCAGGCGCTCAGGGGAGGCGCGGGCGGCTTCTGTACTTTTTCCTTGGTCATACGTTTCTCCTAAAGTTTACCAGTGCCGCAGGTGTCCTCGCTGCTGTAACCTTTTCCCCAAACTCCAGTATCCGTATTGACATGCTTGACTCCGCCATGCGAGATCTGCGCTTCGCCGTCCGGCAGTTGGCCAAGAGCAAAGGCTTCACGGTGACGGCCGTGCTGACCGTGGCCCTGGCCATCGGCGCCAATACCGCCATCTTCACGCTGGTGAACGCGGTGATGTTTCAATCGCTGCCGGTCAGCGATCCGCGCCAACTCTACCGCCTGGGCGATGCCGACAACTGTTGCGTGGATGGCGGCATCCAGACCCGGTTCTCCATCTTCGCCTATCCGCTGTACCTCTACCTGCGCGACCACACGCCGGAGTTTCAGGATATGGCCGCCTTTCAGGCCGGGCCGGCGCGGGTGGGCGTGCATCGCGGCAGCACTGGGTCACACGCAAACGGGACGGCGGCCGAGCCGTTTGTCGATCAGTTCGTCTCCGGCAAGTACTTTTCGATGTTCGGAATCCGTCCGTTCGCCGGGCGCTTGCTCACCGCCTCCGATGACGTGCGCGGCGCGCCCCCGGTGGCAGTGATGAGCTACCGCGCCTGGGCGCTGCAGTACGGCTCTGACCCCTCCGTGATCGGCGCCAGTTTCCTGATCGGTGGCGCGCCGTTCACCATTGCGGGCATTGCCCCGCCAGGTTTCTTCGGCGCCACGCTGCGGCCGGACCCGCCGGATTTCTGGCTGCCGCTGGCGGCCGAGCGCGAAGTTCACCGCCAGAATGCGCTGCTGGACCACAAAACCGACCACTGGCTCTACATCATCGGCCGCATCAGGCCGGGCGCGGCGCTCGGGCCGGTGGAAGCCGAAATCAACGTGTTGCTCAAACAGTGGCTGCGCGAAAACGATCCGCCCACCACGCCGGCTTCCAAACAGGCTTTCGACGGCCAGCACGTCACCCTGGCGCCCGCCGGCAGCGGCATTCAGCAACTGAAGGAGAACTACGGCTCAGATCTGAAACTGCTGGCGGCGGTCACGGGCCTGGTCCTGTTGATCGCCTGCGCCAACCTGGCTAACCTGCTGCTGGCGCGCGGCGCTGCCAACCGCGCGCAGGCTTCCATCCGGGTGGCGCTGGGCGCGCCGCGCTCGCGCCTGGTCCGCCAGACTCTCACTGAGGCGGTGGTGCTGGCGGTGGCGGGCGGTGCGGCCGGAGTCCTGCTGGCGATGGCGGGAACCAAAGCGCTCCTCAACCTGGCATTCAGCGCGGCCAGGTTCGTTCCCATCAGCTCCGCGCCGTCGCTGCCCGTCCTCGGGTTTTCGTTCCTGCTGTCGCTGGCGACGGGTGTAGTCTTCGGGATTGTGCCTGCCTGGTCGGCCTCGCGCGCCGACCCCGCGGCCGCACTGCGCGGCGCCGGCCGGTCCACCTCCGGCGGCGCCACGTTCACGCAGAAGCTGCTGGTGGCGCTGCAGGTGGCGCTCTCGCTGGTGCTCCTGGCAGGCGCGGGACTGATGGTGCAGACGCTCGGCAATCTGCAGAATCAACGGTTCGGTTTCGAGTTGGAAGGGCGGGCGGTGGTGAATGTAAACGCGGCATTCGGCGGTTATTCACCCGAAAAGCTAGCCGCGGTCTACGGGGAAATCGAGCGCCGCATGAAGGCGCTGGGCGGCGTGCGCGCCGCCAGCCTTTCGCTGTACAGCCCCATGGAGGGCAACAACTGGAATTCGCGGATTTGGCTTGCGGACCAGGCGGCGGACGCCAACCCGCAGTCGGTATCGTGGGTGCGAGTGAGTTCCAGCTTCTTCGAAACCATCGGCGCCCGTATCGTGCACGGCCGCATGTTCGACGAACGCGACACGCCGGACGCGGCCCACGTCACCGTGGTCAACCAGGCTTTCGTAGACAAATTTCTGCCGAATCAAGACCCTGTCGGAAAGCGCTTCGGCATGGGTGGAGCGCCCCATCGCGGCGATTATCAGATCGCCGGCGTGGTCGAAAACGTCCGTTTCCGCAATCCGCGCAGTCCTGCGGCGCCGATGTACTTCCTGCCGCTGCTGCAATTGTCGAAGAGCGATTGGAGCGACCCCACACTGGCGAGGTCCACTGTGATCGGCAACATCGAGTTGCGCATGGCCGGCAATGCGAAGCCCCAGGCCGCCCAGATCGTCCGTGCGTTGGGCGAGATCGACCCCAATCTCACGGTGATCAACATAAACACCATGCAGGATCAACTCGGCAGGCTGCTGGGCCATGAACGGTTGATCGCGCGGTTGACCGAAGGCTTCGGCCTGCTCGCCCTGGTGCTGGCTTCGATCGGACTGTACGGCGTCACGGCGCATTCGGTGGCCGGGCGAACCGGTGAAATCGGCGTTCGCATGGCGCTGGGGGCGACGCGCGCCACGGTGACCGGCATGATTCTGCGCAGCGTCTTCGGACAGATCGCCTGCGGGGTGGCGATTGGCGTGCCAGCGGCGCTGGCGGCCGGGCGGATTCTGGCCGATCAACTCTTTGGCGTCGGTAGTGCGGACCCCATGACGCTGGCCGCGGTGGTGGGTGCGTTATCTGTCTCGGCGCTGGTGGCGGGCCTGCTGCCGGCACTGCGCGCCAGCGGTATCGACCCGGTGCAGGCGCTGCGGGCGGAGTAGCTTTTTAGCTATCAGCTATCAGCCATCAGCTAAACCAGCACCACCGGCGCGCGCGCCAAGGTTCAAGCTGAGCGCTGAAAGCTGATAGCTGAAAGCTCTCTCGTCACTGAACACTAATGGTGACCACGTTCGAAACCTGCCCATCCACCGTGAGGATCACGCTTGTTTCGCCGCTGCCGCGAAGGCCGAGCACGAGGGCGGCATTGACCTGATCCAGCCCGGTGTAGTTCGGCGCCGGGCCCGCATACAGCACCGGCACACTCATCCCGTTGATGGTCACCTGGACCTTGGCAAGTGAGCTGGCATTTCTGATTCCGGTTCCGTAGAAACTCACATAGACCGGCGTGTCCACCCCCAGGACGATCGGCACCGCAGCGCACCCCGATCCTCCGCCCGCGCTGCCGCACTGAAACACCGGCACCGGCGATTGCAGTTGCGGATTGGACGCCTGCACCGCGATGGCTATGGCGGCGGCCACTCCGGTTCCGGCCCCGTTCATGCTGAAGAGCGCCGGCGCGATGGGTTGAACGGCCCCGGTGAACGTTTGCGGAGTGGCGGCGTTAGACACCGCGAACACTGCCTGACCCGGCGCGGTTCCGTCCGGCACTTCGAAATTGATCTGGCCCGGAGAAACGTAGATCAGCGGAGCCTTGCGCGGCACTCCGGCGGCGTCTGTCACCGTAAGGGTCACGCCACCGAGCGTTGTCTGCAAGGGCAAAGACGTAGCCTGCACCGTACCCGCCGCCAGGTTTGCGCCAAAGAGCGACGCCAGCGAATCCGGCGCCACTGCAGCGGTGGGCGCGGCCGCGGATTGTACCGCGCTGCCGGCGATTACGCCGTAGTAGCGGCCCATCCAGTACGGCAGGATATAGTCGATCCCCGGGCTTTCAACCCGTCCGGAGCCTCCGCCCGCCAGTTGGAACGGGTCGCGCTGCCAGAGGAAGTCCGTGGGAACCCGCAGGGGAACGGGGATGGGCTGACACGCTTCGCTGCCGCAAACCTGGACCGACTTTGTGAGATCCACTCCAAAATCCCGATTGGGCCTAAGCAGCCACTGGTCCAGCAAGCTGGCCATTTCGGCGTCGCGGGTTGGATCGGGCCCCCGGATGACCCGGTCGATGACGTCAAAGAAAGCGTTCTGGTGCGATGCCGTGAAGTCGCGCACAATCTGGTAGGCGGCCCGGTTGTCCCCATTACTTTGCAGCCGGATCAGATTGTAAAAGGTCATGTAATCCAGGTTGAACTTAAAATACGAGGAGTTGTCATTCACATCGACCAGCACGCCCACATTCACCGGCAGTGCCAGAAATGGGCCGCCGATGGTGTTGGCCGGATTCACGTGGCGCGCCACTTGCAGAAGCATCTGCAGTTCCTCGGGACGCAGCAGGAACGTATTCGAGATATCGTCATTCGGCGACCACTGGTGACTCGCGATAAACCCGGCCATGCGCGTTGCCAGGTCGCTGATGCCGCTCTTGACGGCGGCGTCATCCACCACGTCGAATGCCGCGCCCAGCCCGAAGAAGGCGCCTACTACTTCGTCGCGCGACGTATTGTCCACCCAGATCCACGGCGGGTTCTGGTGGATTGTGTTGTTCACCTCTTCGTTCTGAATTCCGGCGGCGTATGGGGAAGCGGCCAGCGCCATGCATCGCGCCAGGCGGTTGTCGCCGGTCACGTCCACCAGGCCCTTGAGCCCTGCCAGCGCGGCCTTCACGTTATTCAATGCGTCGGCCGATTGCGTAACCTTATAGCGGAAGGCTTCGGCGGCCAGGTAGGCGCCGGTCCACAATGCCGAATCGCCGCAGCGCGTATAACCCACGATCTGCGTGCTTGTCGGGGAAGTGTAGATCGGATCCAGAATCGTGCCGAACGGGAAGTGCCGGGCGCGGATGGCCGCCGAGATCGCCACCGCATCCGCTTCGGATGCGTATGCCTCACGGACAGCCCCACAGACACAGACGCAAAGAATCGCTGCGGCGAAAGTCCTCTTCGGCAAGCGCACCTTCCTCGTTCTATATGTCTGACGAGATCTGGGTGGAAATGGTTGCCGACGGGTACTTGGTACACGATTTCACAAATACATCTCCGGGAAACCGCTTGCTTACGCGCGCGGCTCCGATCAGAGCCGCGACCGTTAGGAAGCGGTTCCCTCCAAATACGCGACTACGTCAGGGAACTTCTGAAACGGTGAACTGAGTGTGGGGATTCAGCCTTACGGGAACTTACGGATGTAAGCGTTTGCTCAAATCGCCAAAAAGCTATATTATGGCCGTGCCCGGAGACCTGAAGGTATGTTCACGAAAACCAAAAGCAAGAGAACGCTGCCATCCCTCGCCCTTTGCATGTTGTGGGGGGCGCCGGTTGCCTTGCGGGCCCAGCCGGCCAACGCCGTCGAAATCCAAATCAAGGCGGACCAGGTAGCCTCCCACGTCAGCCCCATGCTCTACGGCCTGATGACCGAGGAGATCAACTATTCCTATGACGGCGGGCTCTACGCGGAACTGGTTCGCAATCGCAACTTCAAGGAGGACGCGAAAGATCCCGTGCACTGGCAGCTTGTGCAGGAACGCGGTGGCGCCGGATCGATTTCCCTCGATGCCGCCCAGCCGTTCAATGACGCCATCGGCAGCAGCCTGAAGCTCACCGTCACGCAGGCGTCCGGCAACCAGCGCGTGGGCGCCGCCAACGACGGATTCTGGGGCATACCCGTGAAGCCGAACACGCCTTATCGCGCCTCATTCTATGCCAAGGCCGGTCCCGGCTTCACCGGGCCGCTCACCGTCTCCATCGTTGGCAGCGACGGCACCACCGTTCACGCCAGCGCGCAGGTTCCCCGCGTCACCCAGGAGTGGAAGAAGTACGAAGTGAACTTGACTGCCGGAAAGGCCGCGCCGTCGGTGGAGAACCGTCTGGTCATCGCCGCCGGCAGCACCGGCGTTGTCTGGCTCAACCTGGTCTCGCTCTTTCCGCCGGCCTGGAACAACCGGCCCAACGGCAACCGGAAAGACATCATGCAACTCCTGGCCGACATGAAACCTGCCTTTCTCCGCTTTCCGGGCGGTAATTATCTGGAAGGAAATACGCTGGCCACGCGCTTCGATTGGAAAAAGACGATCGGCGACGTCGCGCAGCGGCCCGGCCACGTAAACGATTCCTGGAGATACTGGTCCAGCGACGGCATGGGGTTGCTGGAATTCCTGGAGTGGTGTGAGGATCTGCATATGCAGCCCGTGCTGGGAGTCTATGCCGGCTACTCACTGCGCGGCGGGGCACGCTTCGCGCCCGGGGCCGAGTTGGAGCCTTACGTCAAAGAAGCCCTGGAAGAAATCGAATATGTGACGGGCGGCGACGGCACCACGTGGGGCGCGCGGCGCGCCAGGGACGGCCACGCCGCGCCGTTCGCACTCGAATATGTCGAAGTCGGGAACGAAGATGGCGGGGACCGGCAGGTGGGGAGCTATGAGGGCCGGTTCGCTCAATTCTTCGATGCCATCAAGGCGAAGTATCCTCAGCTAAAGGTGATCGCCACTACACCGGTGACCACCCGCGCCGCGGACGTCATCGACGAACACTACTACCGCCGCTCGGAAGACGAGATGGCGTTCCACGCCAACGATTACGACACGCGCCGCCGCATGGGGCAGCCGGTTTTCGTCGGTGAATGGGCCACGCGCGTGGGCGACCCCACTCCCAACATGAGCGCCGCCTTGGGCGACGCCGCCTGGATGGTGGGCATGGAGCGGAACTCGGACCTGGTGATCATGGCCTCCTATGCGCCCCTCTTCGTGAACGTAAACAAGGGCGGCATGCAGTGGCCAACCGATCTGATCGGCTACGATGCGTCGTCCAGCTACGGCTCGCCGTCGTATTACGCGCAGAAGATGTTCAGCCTGTATCACGGCGATACTGTCGTTTCGCTGAGCGCGCAGGGCGTCCCAACGAAGGAATGGCAGCCGCTGCCCGGGCGCGGATTCGTGCCTCCGCCGCAAGCAGGGCAGCCCAGAGCCGGAGCCGCGCCGCCCACGCCGCCAGCCGTCGCGGGGCGCGGGGGCCGCGGGAACCTGCAACCGGCGGGACCGCAACAGCCGCCGATGCCGCAACAGGTACCCTTGATGTTCTTCGATGCCACGCGCGACAGCAAGACGGGAAGCATTTACGTGAAAGTTGTCAACCGGGCCGGCACCCCGCAAGCGGTCCACATAGCAGTAAGCGGCGTTGCCGCGGTCGAGGCCGGCGGACAAGCCATTACGATGAGAGCCAGCAGCCCGGCTGACACGAATTCGATTACGGAGCCAACGCGGATCGTGCCCGTCATTACCAGGGCCGATGGGCTGAGCACGAACTTCACCCGCACGTTCCCTCCGTATTCCATCAGTGTTCTGGAGATGAAAGCGAAATAGGGCCGGTGGGGCAGACCATCGTTTTCTGTGGTCTGCCAGTCGCCAGGATCCGCAGCGAGCCGCCCTTGGCCGGCAGACGACAAAAAACGATCGTCTCCCCACTTTCTGCTAGGCCGCTAGCGCCCGCGGATTCTCATATTGCGGAACAGGGCCAGCGTGAACTGGTCGTGGAGTTGCAGCCCGATGGGGCCGGACTTGGACCGGGCCGGATCGCCCGGATACCCGGCGGCGATCTGGCCGTTGATGCGAACGCGGATCCGATCGTTTCTCGATTCGATTTCCAGGCTGTTCCACTCACTCGGACGCTGCAGTCCTTTCTTGGCGGGGACAAACGTGTACACGCTTCCCGAGCCAAACTTCTCGGCGTCGTCATCGATGATCTGGATCTCGTAGCCGATGTGCGCCGGCGTAGTCTTCTCGAACGAAGCCAGGTCGGGACGCTCAGAGTCGGATTCGCCGATGGCGGAATGCGCCCGTGAGCGGTCGCGAATCGACACTCCACTATTGGCGCCGGGCGGAATCCAGTATTCCAGGTGCAGATCGAACTCGCCAAACTCAGCCTTGGTATAGAGCCAGGCCTGGCGGTACAGCCAATCGCGGTAATGCTGGGCGTCGATGGGCCAAGGTGTGGCGGCTGGTGTAGCGGCCGGCCGTGTATCGAACGGCGCCTCCGGCCGCGGATGGGCGCGCTGTCCCATCAGTACGCCATCTTGCATAACGGTCCACAAGCCGGGGCCGCGAACTTCCCAGCCGTCCAGATTCTTGCCGTTGAAGAGCGGTTTCCAGCCGGCATCGGGCGGCACCGTGACTTTGCCGCTGGCTGCCCATTCGACGCCGCGGGCGAAGAGCGCTTGAAAGTTTACGTCGTCCAGGTTAGGGTTCGGCTCGTTCTTCCAGGTGTGGCCGAGCATGGTGGTGTAGATGCGGCCTTTTCCGTAGTCGCGTACCCAATCCATCGGCTCACCCTGCCGCGATACTTCCGAGAAGGCGTAAGTCAGGATGGTCAAGCCCTCCGCGGGACCATGCTGTCCGTGGGTAAGTTGCTCCGAAGGATGAACCCAGTGAGCCGGCAGACCGCGCGTGATGGGGTGGTCTTTGCCCAGTACGAAAACCTCGAAATCGTGGCGCGGGCCATGGCCGGGCGGCAGCCCTTCGCCTTTCGGGATGGCGATCGCCTGGCCGTTCGGGCCGATGGCAATCCCCGGACCGAAGGATGGGTCGCGCCAGCCCAGCCCGATCATCCGGTTGAATTCGGGCCACTGGAGAAACGCGTTGTTGGCCGCGTGGAAAACCACCAGGCCACCGCCGCCGCGCAGGTAGGCTTCCAGCGCCCGCTCCGCGCTGGCCGGCCACCGCGTTCCGGTCTCCAGATGACCGCCGTTGAAGTTATCGATCACCACGGCGTAGCGCGAGAAATCCGGCAGCTTCGGGTAAGTGGCCACGTCCACCGTGAACCGTCCGGTGCCTTCGAGAATTGTCTGGATGAGGATGGTTCCCGCCGCCCAATCGTGGTTGTTGACGCCGTCGACAATCACCGCCCGAAGCTTGGGCTCCGCGGCCAAACCGGAGCCCGCGGCCGCCGCCAACGTGAAGGCCAGCAGGATGGCCGGGGCCGTTCGTGGCTCCCCTTGGTGATAAGTTCGATAGTCCCTACTAAAGTGCATATTAGCGGCGTACTAATCAGCGTCTGGCGCTGGACTCATCGCGCCACTATCGTATGCGGGAGCCAACCGAAGCCGACTAACTCAGCCCTTCAGCCGATTAACTCAGCCCTTCCAGCGGCCCCGTGCTGTCCCCGAACGATTTCTCCATCGCGCCCATCCGGTGCAGCATCGCCAGGTGCAGATTGCACAGCGGCGTCTTCGGCGCGGCACGCAGACGGCGTCCGGGGCGCAGCGTGCCTTTTCCGCGGCCCGCCAGAATTAACGGCAGATCTTCCACCGCATGGCTGTTGCCGTCCTTCAGCGAGGCGCCGAACAACACCATCGAGTTATCCAGCAGGGATTTCCCACCTTCATCCAGGCTATGCATCTTGTGCAGGAATTGCGCCACCAGTTCGGTGTGCCAGTTGATAATCTTCTCGTACTGCAGGCGCTGGGTTTCGATGTTCCGGTGGTGCGACAACCCGTGGAAACTGCCCTTCACGCCCGCCAGCCACGAATAATCCTGCGAGCTTTGCGCGTCACCCAGCATGCACGTCGCGATGCGAGTGCTGTCCGTCCAAAACGCCAGCAGCAGGATGTCCAGCATCAGCTTGACGTGTTCCGGATGCGTGTCCGGAAGCCCCGGCGCGGGACGATCCAGAGGGAACTTGCCCTGGTTGATCCAGCGTTTCTGCGGGCGCATCGCCGCCTCCAGCCGCTGCTCCACCGAACGCACCGATTCGAAATACTGGTCCAGCCGTGCCTGGTCGCCCGTGCTCCCCTTGCGGCGCAGAGACTTCGCCTCGCCCATCACCAGGTCGAGCACGCTGGTTTCGTCGCGCTGCAGCGACGCCACCAGGGAGGGATGCTGCGGGTCCACGCTCGAAACCACCGGTGTCCGCGAATTCCGGAACAGGCGGTCAAACGCCAGTTGCGGTACGATCTCCTTCGGAACCGGCGTGTGCGGATCGGCCCACGAAAGGAACGAACCCAGCGCCCGCGGAAATCCGCCGCCCGCCGTGTCGATGCCCGTCCGCGGCGCGTCAATGCCCAACTCAAACGTGGAGAGCGGTGTCTGCGGATCCAGACGCTGCGCCGCCACCTGGTCCACCGAAGTGCCGCCGGAATCCAGGTCGCTGCCGGTGGTCCGCTCCACAAAGCCGCCGGAGAGCCACGCCGGCACCTTCGGCCAATGGCCGTTGCGGCCCACCGTATTCTTATGCCAGAGGTTCTCCAGCAGCAGGAATTCGCTCTTCAAGCTTTCGAGCGGTTTCAGGTGCGGCGTGAACTCGTAATCTTCGCCATCGCCCGGCGGCGTCCAGTAGTCCGGCCGCACGCCGTTGGGCATGAACAGGAACGCCATGCGCAGCGGCGGTTCCGCCAGGCCTTCCGCACTCTTAGCCGGCGCGCCGGCCGAGATCGATTCCAGCCAGGGCAGCGACATCGCCACCCCCGCGCCCCGCAGCCAGGTTCTCCGGGTGATCGCCTTGGACATGTTGGTACCAGGCTCCTTTCCGATCAGGCTATCACCTTTGTGGGCCAGGTTGTTTGTGGTCCAGGTTGTTAACCTGCGGCGGATTGCTAATCCGCCTGGCGCGATTCCGAGCGGGCCGGCCGCGTTGTCAAGAGGAAAAACCTACTTTCTGCACTCCCCGGAAGAATTTGCAGCACCATGAGGATCGGCTTCAGCGCATCGTAGATCCAGCCGCGGAACCGGGTGGTTTCCATCGCCCCATGCCGTGTGGCGCTGAGTCGCCCACTTGCGCGGCACCTCGCGGGTGGCTCATCGGCCTGCGGTAAGCGATTTTCATGAGAATCCCGGTGAGGGGTAGTCGTAACTGGCGTGCGCCCCTCAGTTCCTGGTCGCCTTCGGCCACACCACGCCCTGGTCCATCTTGGTCACCGCCGCCAGGCCCTTATACAGGAACTTCTGAATTCGCTGGCCGCGATAGGTCTCGGTGGTGAAGAGGTTGCCTTTCGAATCGGCGGCGATGCTATGGACTGCGTAGAACTCGCCCGGCTGCCGGCCGCCATCGCCGAAGCTGGTCAGAATCTCCATGGTTTCGCGCAGAATGATGTACACCTTCTCATTGGAGCCATCGGCCAGGTAGATGTACTTCTGATCCGGATCCTTGGAGAATGCGATGTCCCAAACCGACCCGTCGCCCAGTGTGTTCTTTTTGACGAAGACTTCCTTAACGAACTTGCCATCCGGTTTGAAGACCTGGATGCGGTCGTTCGGGCGATCGCAGACGTACAACAGACCGTCGTGCGACAACTCCGCGCAGTGAACTGGATTGCGGAACTGCTGAGCGGGCGGGGCGGTTGGATCGTAGCGGCCCAACGGCGTGTCGTCCGGCTTGTTGCCATAGGCGCCCCAGTGCCGCTTATATTTGCCGGTCTCGGCGTCGAACACGATCACGCGGTGATTCCCGTAGCCGTCGGCCACGTACAGTTCGTTGGTTTTCGGATCCACGAACATTTTGGCGGCGCCCTTCACGTTGTCCACGTCGTTGCTGCCTTTGCTCTGGCCGGGCTTGCCGATCTGCATGAGAAACTTCCCCTGCTGGGTGAATTTCAGAATCATGTTGTCGTTGAAATAGCCCGGTGCCGGCTGGCTTTCCGACGCCGGAGTCCCCCTCCCCGCACGGCCCCCGGCCCCTCGTCCGGCGCTGGCAGTGCCAGGAGCGGGGCGGCCGTTGCCGCCAATCCAGACGTTGCCTTTGTAGTCGATGAAGATCCCGTGATTCGTCTCCGGCCAGTCGTAGCCTTCACCTGGGCCGCCCCAGTGGCCGATGAGGTTGCCCGCTTCATCGAACTCGAGAACCGGCGGCGCTGGTTCGCAGCACTCCGACTCCACGACTCCCATCTGCCGCTTGGGACCGGGCGGATTAGCGGCCGCATAGTTTTCCATGGCTTCGAGCGAGCCCTGCCGATGGACAATCCAGATGTGGTCATTCGAATCCACGCCGACGCCGATCGCGTTGCCAAGCAGCCAGTGGTTGGGCAGCGGCTTGGGCCACATCGGGTCCACCTCGAACCTCGGGGCCATCACGGCGGCGGCGTTTAAACTGGCCCTCCTGTCGAGCACCGCCGAGCCGATTCCGAGCGCTGCCACGATGGCCGCGAACGTCACGCCGGTGCGCAAGTCACGCTTCATATTTCTCGACCCTCCTCATCAACCCCGCGGTTCCGCGGTAAGCTACGGATCATCGTGCGAATGGTGCCAGCGATTATACACGATTCGATCAGGCGCGGGGTTGTGGGGCAGATTGGCAATCTGCGGCGGATTGGTAATCCGCCGGCGCGATGCGTAGCGAGCCGCCCCGCGTTGACGACCTTGCCCGCCGCGTCCGACAGGCGGATTGCCAATCCGCCGCCGATTAACAATCTGCCCCACATACTGCTCTTCCTCGTGCTGCCGCTCTGCGCCGGGGCGCACGATATCCCCAATGACGTGACGGTTCAAATGTTTCTCAAGCCCGAGGGCCAGCACCTGAATCTGCTGGTTCGCGTTCCCCTGCGAGCCGTGCGCGACATCGTTTTCCCGGAACGGGGCCCCGGCTACCTTGATATTGCCCGCACCGAGCCGCTGTTGCCCGACGCCTGCACGCAGTGGCTTTCGGACTTCATCGAGCTCTACGAAGACCAAACCCGCCTGCCCAATAAGCCGCGCGTGGCCGCCGCACGCATCTCGCTCGAATCCGACAAGTCTTTCGAGTCCTACGAACAGGCCGCGGCCCACATCACCGGCCCCAGTCTCCCGGCAGACACCAACGTGGTATGGAACCAGACGCTGCTGGATGTCTGGTTCGATTACCCGATCCGGTCCGACCGGTCAGCCTTTGCCATCCATCCCGAATTGGGCCGCCTCGGCCTGCGCGTGGTCACCGCGCTGCGCTTTCTGCCGCCCGGCGGCGCCGTCCGCGCCTTCGAGTTCACTGGCGACCCCGGCCTGGTCCGGCTCGACCCGCGCTGGCACCAGGCCGCCATCCGCTTTGTCCACCAAGGCTTCCTCCACATTCTGGATGGAACCGACCACCTGCTGTTCCTGCTCTGCCTGGTCATCCCCTTCCGCAGCTTCCGCGCGCTGGTCCCGGTGGTCACCTCCTTCACCGTGGCCCACTCCATCACGCTGATCGCATCGGCTTACGATCTTGGCCCCGGCGCACTCTGGTTTCCGCCGCTGATCGAAACCCTGATCGCCGTTTCCATCGTCTACATGGCGCTCGAAAACATCGTGGGCGGAGCCAGCCTGCACCGCCGCTGGATGATCGCGTTCGGGTTTGGCCTGGTCCACGGCTTCGGCTTCTCATTCGCGCTTCGCCAGACGCTGCAATTTGCCGGGTCGCACCTGCTGGCATCACTGCTCTCGTTCAATGTGGGCGTTGAGCTGGGACAACTCCTGGTCCTCTTAGTGCTTATCCCGCTGCTGGAGCTGTGCTTCCGGTTCGTGGTGGCGGAGCGCATGGGCACCATCATTCTGTCCGCTCTGGTGGCCCACACCGGCTGGCACTGGATGCTGGACCGCGCCGACAGGCTGAGCCGCTACCACTTCCAGTGGCCGGTTTGGACAGCCGCCGTGGTGGTGAGCGCCATGCGCTGGGCAATGGTGGCGGCAATTCTGGCGGCCGCGGTGTGGCTGGTGCGAAGGCGCAAAACCGCTCCCTAAGTATAGCCTTCGCGGCTCTGAGCGAAGTCTGGTGGTGTCAACGAGGCCATCAGAGCCACGACCGTGAGGGAGTGGTTCCCTAACCTTCGCCATGGTCGTACGTCTACCCAGTTGTTACCATTTCAGGGTAGACTATCTACCAACGGAGGCCGCAAGCATGAAACTCTGGCGCCGCCCGGAGGCCCTCAATCACCCGGCCCGCCGCGAGGCCAGCCTGGACCGCGAGCTTCGCGATTATCTCGATCTCGAAGCTGCGGAGCAGCGTCAGCGCGGCCTGCCGCCCGAAAAGGCCCGCCATGCGGCACAACGCTCTTTGGGCAACACCACCCTGGTTAAGGAGGATACACGCGCGATGTGGCGTTTGGCTTGGTTGCAACCCCTATGGCAGGATCTTCGCTACGGCGTCCGTCTGCTGCTCAAAACGCCCGGTTTTGCGGCGGTGGCGGTCCTTACCCTGGCGCTCGGAATCGGCGCCAACACCGCCATCTTCAGCCTGGTGGAAGGCCTGATGCTGAAACCGTTGCCCTACTACAAGCCGGACAGCCTGGTGGTGCCGGCCACCATCTTCCAGCGTATGAAAACCGACCGGGGCAGCGATTCCTATTCCGACATTCTGGACTGGAAGGCCCAGACCAGTCTCTTCGAAGGCGTCGCGACATTCAACACGGGATATGCCGATGTCACTGGCGCCGAAGAACCGGAACGCATCCGCGCCCTGTTCGTCGACCAGGACTATTTCCGGGTGATGGCCACGCCGCCCGCGGCCGGCCGCACGTTTTTGCCGGAGGAACACAACCTGGCTGCGGGCCGCGCCGTGGTTCTTACCTGGCGTCTGTGGATGCGGCGGTTCGGCGGCGACACAAAGCTGCTGGGAAGCCCCATCCAACTTGGCGGCTTACCCTATACCGTCGTCGGCGTCATGCCGAAGGATTCAACCTGGCCCGAAGACGCCGAACTCTTCCGCCCACTCACCACCGGGGGGCTCGACCCCGCCACGATGGCTTCGATGATGCGCCGCGATAATCATATGTTTCGAGCCGTGGCGCGGCTCAAAACGGGCGTCTCGCTGGAACAGGCGCAGACCAGGCTTACAGCTCTGGGCGCGCGCGTAGCACAGGAAAACACCAACCGCGCCGGCACCAATTGGAAACTGCACGCGCTCGCCGAATGGGTCATCGGGCCCACGCTGCGCCAGACGCTGATCGTGCTGATTGGTGCCGTGGGTTTCGTGCTGCTGATCGCCTGCGTGAACGTCGCCAACCTGCTGCTGGCACGCGGCGCCGCCCGCAGCCGGGAAGTGGCCATCCGCTGCGCACTGGGCGCCGGCTGGAAACGGCTGGCCGGCCAGTTCCTGGTGGAAACCGCTTCGCTGGCCGCGGCCGGCGGCGTGGCGGGCGTGTGCCTGGGCTACTGGGGATTGCGCGGGCTCATCCACTTCGCTCCGGCTGACGTGCCGCGGCTTGACCAGGTTCACATCGATTCCGGCGCCCTCGCCTTCACCGCCGCGGTCTGCCTCCTCACCGCCGTGATTTCGGGCCTCGTCCCCGCGCTTCAGGCGGCGCGGCTGGCGCCGGTAGCGGCCTTCCGGGAAATGGGCAGGGGCTTTTCCGAAGGCATGCGGACCGGGCGGCTGCGGAACATCCTGGTGGTTTCCGAACTCGCCCTGGCCATCGTGCTGCTGGCCGGAGCCGGTCTCCTGATCCGCAGTTTCGCCCACCTGCGGCAAGTCAATCCCGGCTTCGCCACGGCCAACCTGATGACAATGCAGATCGGGCTGCCGCGCTCCCGATACGCCGGACCGCCGCAAGTCCTGGCTGGTTTCGATCAAATCACCGCGGGCATTCGCCGCATCCCCGGCGTGACGGCGGCATCCGCCACCAGTTCGCTGCCGCTGGATGGCGGCGGCAGCTACCTGGGCCGCCTCTTCCTCACCGAAGGCCAGCCCGAGCCGCCGGCTACCAAGGACGCCCAGGCCGCCTGGAGCGTCATTCAGCCCGGATATTTTGAGACGATGCGCGTTCCCATCGCGCAGGGCAGGCCATTCACGGCCCGCGACACGCGCGACGCCACGCCCGTGATCATTATCAGCCAGGCGATGGCCCGCCAGATGTTTCCCAACCAAAGCCCGCTGGGCCGGCGCATCCGTTCCTGGCGCGACGAGAACCTGTACCGCGAGATCGTCGGCGTGGTGGGCGACCTGCGCTATGACGGACTCAGCGAAGACATCGGCAACAACGTCTACATCCCCCATGCGCAGGATACCTGGAACGCCATGATGCTCACCGTGCGCACCCACGGCGACCCGAACCCGTTGCTCGGTTCCATCCGCGGCGAGATCTGGTCCGTGGACAAGAAACTGTCCATCTCCGAAGTGAAGACCATGGACCAGATTCTGGACACGCAACTGGCGCGGCCGCGGTTCAGTATGTTCCTGCTGGGCCTGTTTGCCGCCACGGCGCTGCTGCTGGCTGCCATTGGGATTTACGGAGTGATGTCTTACTCGGTGGCGCAGCGGACCCGCGAAATCGGCATCCGCATGGCGCTGGGCGCACTGCGCGGAGATGTGCTGCGGATGGTGGCGGGGCGTGCCGCCGTACTGGCAGGCGTGGGAACCGGAGCCGGCATCGTCGGCGCGCTGGCGGCCACCCGGCTGCTGCGCACGCTGCTGTTCGGCGTTGACCCGGCCGATGCCGGCACCTTCGTGGCTGTCTCAGCGGTGCTGATTCTGGTGGCACTGGCGGCGTCGTATATCCCGGCGCGCCGCGCCACCAAAGTGGACCCCACGGTAACCCTGCGCTACGAGTAAGTAGGTAGGACAGACGATCGTTTTCTGTCGTCTGTCAACCGGCCGGCCAGGTATGACAGACCACGAAAGGCGATGGTCTGTCCCACATGTTCAAACCGCAGCCAGCGCCTTTTCCGCGGCATCCCGCCCGCTGCCCGCAGGCGCATACCCGGCGTGGCGCAGCGCTTCTTCGAGCGCCTCCAGTATCAGCAAGACATTCTCCGCCGTGGAGCCGTACCCCATAGTCCCGATGCGGAAAACCTTTCCGGCCAGCGGTCCGAATCCGCCGGAGATTTCCATATTGCGGCGCTCCAGAAGGTACTGCCGCACCTTGCCGTCATCCACACCCTCCGGAACGCGCGGCGTGTTCAGCGTCCACAACCGGTGCCCTTCGGCTACCTGCATCGCCATGCCCATGGCTTCGATACCGGCCACAAAAGCCAGGTGATTGCGGCGGTGGCGCTCCCACCGGTTCTCCAAGCCTTCCTCGGCCACCATCGCGAGGCCCTCGCGCAGCGCGTAGAACAGCGTCGCCGATGCCGTGTGATGATACTTGTGGCCGGTGTAAAACGAATCCAGCAACTGCAGGTCCAGATAGAACGAGTGCACCGTGCTGGTGCGCGCCTTCAGCCTTTCCAGAGCCCGCGGCCCCA
This sequence comes from Candidatus Acidiferrales bacterium, assembly GCA_035570275.1. Taxonomy (GTDB): domain Bacteria; phylum Acidobacteriota; class Terriglobia; order Bryobacterales; family Bryobacteraceae; genus DATMNI01. The sequence continues at coordinate 68,710 of DATMNI010000377.1, forward strand.
CCGTAAGCGGCGCCAGGCCCGGCGGGCATCCCAGCCCTTTCTGCGAACAACTATAGGCGATGTCGATGCCGTTTTCGTCCACCAGCACCGGCATGCCGCCGAGCGAAGTGACGCAATCGGCAATGGTCAGCGCGTCCACCTCGTGCGCGGCATCACAAATCGGCTTGGCCTGGTTGAACGCTCCGGTGGACGTCTCCGCCTGCACGAACGCCACAAGGCGCGGCCGCTCGCGACGGATGAAATCGCGGGCTTCCTGCGGGTCGAACGGCTCGCCCCAGGGCTTGGCCAGCCGCACCACCTCGGCGCCCTGCCGGCGCGCCAGTTCACCCAACCGGTCGCCGAAGAATCCGTTGCTGAGCAGCGCGAATTTCTGTCCGGGCTCGGCGAAGTTGGCCACCGCGGCTTCCATCCCGGAGGTGCCGGTTCCGGACATCGCCAGGTTGAATTGGTTCTTCGTCGAAAAGGCGTAGCCCAGCAGCAGGCGGATTTCATCGGCCACCTGTAGGAAGAACGGGTCCAGATGGCCCACCACGGGCTGCGCCATGGCTTGGTACACACGCGGCGCAACCATACTGGGTCCCGGCCCGAAAAGAAGGCGCGCCGGCGCCCGAAGAGGAGGATATGTCTGCGGCATCAACGACCAGTTTAATGGATCAGGGTGCCGCCGACGATGATCCCGAACGGACAAGCGCAATCACTCTCCAGGAGAACTGCCATTGGTCACGGTACGGGTGACACCGGCCCGTGAAGGCACCGGTACCGCGTCACGTTCAGCCTGAAGCTGACTTTTGAGCCTGTCGCAGAATGGCTCCCAGTAGTCACAGACAGCCGTTGTCCGAGCCGGAGCGGCTCCCGTGTAACTGGCCGGGTTGTCGAGAATGGCCTTGTGTTCCGGCGAGAGCCGCTCAAAATACGCCGTCAACTCCGGCTGTCTCCTGGCTAACTCCAAAAGCGTGATACCGCTCCTTCGCGATTCCCTTGAAAGTTGCATTACGGTGTCGTACGCATCGGGATAACCCAGAAGCGCCAGAATGATGTACAGCGGTTCCGCGACAACATGGTGCTTGCTGCTCTCAAGGTTCTGCAGCATTCGACGTCGATTGGGTTGGACCTTAGCCAACGCGTCGTGCATTCTTAAAGTGGCATAGCAAAAGCCAGTGAAGAGCTCTGGCAGGAACCTGGCGGATGCCGAGTTGGTCAAGTCCCGTTGATGTTCCGAGATCTGGTCCATGAACACGGTGTTCATGCGAGGCATGAACTCCTTCCAGAGACTCTTAACATTCTCGAAGTTCTTTGGATTCATCTTGTGCGGCATGGTAGACGATCCCACTTCCTCATCCCCATACTTATCAACTACTTCGGCGATCTCATTTCGGATCAGATTCCTCATATCATCAGCCAGGTTGGCGAGGACTGAGAAACACGAGACTACCGCGTACACCAGATCAGTCACCGGCTCCGGCTCGACAATCTGAGACGATACGGACGGCTCGACAGGCTTTAGGCCAAGAGTCTCCATCAGCTCCAATTCGAGGGCAGCAGGGTTGCCGGGACAAAACAAAGACAACGCGTTAAATGCTCCCACTGCACCCGAAAACTTGCCCCGGAGATTTCGATGTAGCCTGTCTATGGCTTCGATGCGTGAACCGATGCGACTGACATACAACGACAAACTGTATCCGAATGTAGTGGGCACCGCGTGCTGGCCATGCGTACGGCCGATCTGGGGCTGGCCGCCGTACTCCCGCGCCAGCGAGATCAACTGACATTCTAATTCGAGTAAGTCCGGAAGGAGCACATCTCTGACGAATTCTTTGTAGCGTAATGCTGCACCACTATCCATGATATCCGCTGAAGTCGCAAAGAGGTGCACAAAGGGTCGGGACTCCGCGGGAATGCGCCGTCGAATGCAATTAACGATCGCTCTGATGTTATGGTGTACGCGACGCTCCTCCTGATAGACTTCGTCCGCCTTAATGTCATGGCTCGCCTCTTCAACCTGATCGGCGACGCGATCGGAACAGATCCCCCACTTAGCGAGCATCCGCACCAACGCAACTTCGACCCGCAACAAATAAGCGATATTGGCGCTTTCGGAGAGGTAAGGTTGCACGCGGGAGCGGAACTCCGGCGTGTCGCCATAGTAGCGGTAGTCAATTGGAGAGATAGTGTCGAAAAGATCCATTTCAATAATTCCAACGTTTTTGTTAGAGGTCTCGACTTACTTCTTGTTTTTCTCGTTTGTGTTTAACGAAGAAACCGTTATCTTTCACGAGTTTCTCGATTTCGTCGATCTCTTGTATTGTGTATAGCCGCCAAGCGAACGGACTCCTTCTGGCTTCCGGAATTTTCTTTTCTCGTTCCCACTTCTTGAGCGTCTTTTCTGATACCTTGAGCCGCGTAGCGAGGTCATGGATGGTGAACTGTTCCACGCCAGCGTCGTTTGCGACCATAGAATTTTCACCGGTTCAAGGGCAAGAGCCTTTCGACCCTTCCCCGCCTTCCCAACTATCCTAGCTTGACCATCCATCATAGCTATCCTGGGCACTACCGTCAACTCGAAACCCCTTCAGATGAAGGCGTCATTGTAACGCGATTTGTGTCGTTACGTTTCCGGATTTCTTGAATTCACTGCCAAGCCGATCGTGAACGGCTGTCTCTCGCCGGATTGATCCGCCACGATTGGAAGAACATTCTACCCCATTTCTGTTCGGAAAGTTTTTGGGCAAGAAGCGCTTTGATGAGTTTGCTCACTACATTTGGCCCACCTCCGATAGCCATCTGAAGCCTAGTTTGGCAGGCTTTGGGGATGGAAAGGAGAGCCAAGACGGAGATGTTTGAGCAACTTCGGCGTGAGTCCGCCGAAGGGAAAACAATTACTGGGCTATCGCGGAAGCATGGGACTCACCGGAGGATCGTGCGCCAGGCGCTGTCGAAAGCGATTCCACCAGAGCGCAAGAAGGCCGTGCGCAAACAGCTGCCGATCGAGGCGGTGAAGCGATTCATCGACCAGATCCTGGAGGCCGACCGGCAGGCGCCGCGGGGAACAGCGGCACACCGCGGAACGGATCTTATCAGCGGATCAAAAAGGAACTGCCAGAGCATAGCGTGAGTTCGCACAGCCTGCGGTGCGTGGCGCGAAAGAAACATGAACTGGGATCGAAGGGCCGCGAAGTTTCGTGCCACAGAGCTATCACTTGGGCGTGGAAGCGCAAGTGGATTGGTTCGAGGCGCTGGCGATCCCGGGTGGGGTCAAACAGAAAGTGCAGATGTTTGCGATGCGCCTCCCGTTGGTCCGCATCGACGCTCTACGACGGATCAAAGTTCCCGTCAGCCTTGCCCCGCAACCCGGTCGTCAGGCAGCTGTTCACGTCTGGCGGCGAAAACCGATAAACTACGGGTGAGCCGACAAAGCTACCCTAAGGAGGTGGGCCAAATCAGATGAGCGAACTTGGCCAGGCCGGGTGAGCAGAATCATTTTTTTGAGACGTCAGAGCACACTTGGGGTGAATCCCATTCACGGCCTAAGTGATTGCGCTCATGCCAAAACGTAGTTCTTTTGCCGCCCGGCAATTAGCCTCGTAGAGTCTACGCGTAGCGTCGATCCGACCCGATAGCTGTGACAGCCCAGAGTCGGGCAGACGGGCTGGACGGTCGCCGCTAACGTGATCGCACCTGCGGTCGTCGCCAGTAGCAAGACTGCGCTTTGCTTCCAAACTGCCAAGACTATTGGGAAACGGACACGGGAGCGAACGCCCCCACAAAAAGAAAATGGTTCCAAGTGACCCGATTTCCAGCCTTGCTCACCACCGGCATGCACGGTACTGAGCACTGCAATCGGAAGCGCCGGACGTTCGCCTCTCTGCTCCCCTCAAGCTCGGTTTCCCTCGCCTCAGGATCAATGCTTCCTGGCTCGTCGCAGCCTCTTCTCCCGACCGGGACCGGCAACTCGTAACGGCCTTTCCCTCGCCCACAACGGCTCCCGCTTTCACGAGCCCCATTCCAGGGTCGATGGTCCTGACCTGCTACTTCGTTGCCTCGCTGCAAACTGGCACTGCCCGGTCCGCCGTTCTGCTCCACCACCGATTCCGGTTCGCCCCGGCGTCGGCCGCTTCATCGCTTCTGGCCCGTT